>NZ_JAWOUO010000008.1:0-230948 GCF_033339435.1 Vibrio sp. 378 | reverse complement strand
TGGAGGCGCCTCCCGGAGTCGAACCGAGGTCCACGGATTTGCAATCCGCTGCATAGCCACTCTGCCAAGGCGCCTTTTTATTACGCTTCAGGGCTCTACCCCGTTGCGTTGGTGGCTACTTTACGGATTGAGAGAAGATAGTCAAACAAAAACATTTCATTTTCTGTTCGTTTGATTTCTTTTAAGTCAATTCGACCAAAGTTCGATCTTATTGGCTTAAAACGAAGCAATATAAATCTCGCTTTCAGTTCGTTTTGTCCCATGAAACATTAAGGCGTTTAATAGTTGCTGACCCTTTTTAGCAATCTTCCCACAACATTAGGGTGATAAGACCAAGTGTGATCAAACATCGACATTAATGCAGGATTTCCGTATTTCGATAAGCTAATTGCGTGAAAACGGTTTTTCTTCGCTTTGAGCGCATCCACTTTGGCCAGTAACTCGTCTTGTTGTTTTGGCGCGATAAAGTCGGAAATGACTACCATGTCTGCGTTTTTGTATTTATCACCGCTCATCAAGTCGATAGATTTAATCAAAGTTGGCTCTAAGTCTGTACCACCATGGAAGCTATAAGTTAGAAAGTCCGCCGCCTCGCGCAGACCATCTTGTTTGGTTAGTTCGTAGGTAATGTGTTCCGTAGAAAAAATAATGACATAGCAATCACGTTGCTCCGCTAGTGCGATTTGCATCAGAGCATAAGCCATGGCTTTGGCGCATTGCTCAGGAAAGCCACTCATGGAACCGGACGCGTCCACACAAACAATGAAGGGGCCTTTTTCGATATCTACCGCTTTATGGTCAGGTCGGTGAGCTTTAACTTTACGTAACGTGCGCGATTTGCCTTGTGTACGATAGTTCATGAGCCGTTTATCAACTAAGTGTTTATAGAACACAACTTCAAGTTCAGGATACGCCAAAAACATCGTTTCGTTGGGAAGTAGCTTATTTAGATCATCGCTTTCGTGAATACCGACAATATCATCCGTCGCCTCATCACTTTTCTCTTCGACCAATTGAAGTTCTTCAGTGGGCGCACGATTTAGTTCAGGATCATTTACTTGCCCCGCCATACGACCGAGTTGCTCCGCAATTTCTTGCAAGCCTTGGTGCTTCTTCAGAAACTCAGCATGGCGTTTCATCACCGTTAAGTCTGTTTTACTCAACTTGGCAGATGCCATATCCCACAGGCGCCCTACACTTTCAGCATCACCCGACTCCGTGACTTTATCCATATTACGCATGGTTTCCATACGTTGATACAGGTCATTCAGCACCTTTTCTTTATTGGCTTCAAGCTCGCTTACTTGCGCTTGTTTTATTGCATCGGTGAGGCTTTGGTACCATTGGTCACAAAAGTAATGTGGGAACATAGGGTTATTCATCCCTTTGTTCTTTTCCATCATTCGGCGAGCTTGCATGTAAAACGCAGAGTGCCATTCCAGCTTTTTAATCACATCTTCGATGTTTTCAAAAAACGCCTCTTCATCCCAATGAATAACCTCTTGATATAAAGACAGCTCTTGTTGGAAACGCTCTGTTTCACATACCTTGGTGATCCGTTTTTTAACGCTGCCTCGCCACTTTAACAAGTGACCTTTGACCGAAGATTTAACACCTCGGTTTTCTGCCATCATCATGACTTGTGAACGAGCCATCAAATCATTAACTGCGCTATCGATGATGCCGGAGTCGGCCACCATCAGCGCGAGGTTAAGTCCGTCTGCACCTAGCATGTCGTCTCCTTATGAGAAAAACTGATTTAAGTTTTTAAAGCGTTGGATAACTTTTTCACTTTCTGCTTGGATTGATTCAAGTCTCTGACTGACCTGTTGCAGACTCGACTCCATTAGGCGGGGTAATTCAGGATCAACAAAGCTATGCGGAAGCGCATCATGAAAGTTCGCTTTCACCTTACGCATATGGTGTTCTGCCTCACTAAGCTGATTTACGGCTTTTTCGCTCTGCGTTAACCACTTTTGGTAAAGCTCTACATCCAAGCCCTCTTGAGTCACTAGGCTAACCAGAATGCCTCGGTTCGCGATATCACGGATAACTAGGTTATTCGCCGCGTCAACGTCAAATCGTAAACGGCACATGTTGGTGTTTTGATTGACGTAACCATACACATCACCGCTTCCCTCTTTAATGACTCGATCTAACTCATCTTTGGGTACATAAACCCAGCGGCTATCACCTTTTTCTGATTCTGAAACCGACATGTTGCTTTGCAAGACCACCAATTTAACTAAGTTAACGGCTGCGCCAACTTTGTACATCTTGGCTTTAGAGGTATCAAAGCGCATGGTTTCTTTGCGCAAAATACCCGTTGCCGCTTCAGACGTTAACGTCATGCGGTAGGCATCTTCAAGTTCATGTTGAACATCAACCAAAGACTCACGGCAGTACTCGATTTCCTGCTCCGCGTCTTGTTGATCAAATGCATGTTTTAAGGCGAACTCTTGAACCACTTCACGTACCACATCTCGCGATTCAGGACTGTTCCATAAACAATCTTGCAGCAGTAGAAGGTCAAGCGGATTGATTTCATCGCGACCATTAAAAAACGCGCTCGCTTTTAACAACTTCACGGCTTTCTTCCAGCGGCGGTCAGAGACATACATGTCGGTATTGGCCACATCACCAAACTGAGCTTCAACTTTGCTTTCTAACATCGTTTTAAGCTGGAAAAGCTTTTCGAATGCATTATCGGTTAGCGTCAATTTGTCGAGCTGTTGTTGCCATTGATGATATTCTTCATCAGTTATCGCTAGGCCTTCTGGTACTTGTGCCTCTTGCGATGTGCCCACAGTCAACATCGACTTAAAGTTTTGTTTATTCTGAATTCGATTCACAAACACACGCACCAACATGCGGTCGTAGAGGGCATCCAATCCACTATCTTCATCGGGTAATTCATTGGAAGCCGATACCAACAGGCGCATTGGCACACGCTCGATATCGCTGCCATTTTTGAATGTTTTCTCATTAACCACTGTCAGCAATGTGTTAAGAATTGCAGGCCCCGCCTTCCAGATTTCATCCAAAAATACGACTTGTGCAGTTGGCAAATACCCTTTAGTTAAGCGAACATAACGGCCGTTGTCTTTTAGCTCTTGGATACTCAGTGGCCCAAACACCTCTTCAGGGGTTGAGAAGCGCGTCATCAGGTATTCGAAGTAACTGCTGTTATCGAACGCTTGGATGAGTCGTTTGGCAATTAAGCTTTTTGCAATACCAGGGGGGCCTAAAAGAAAAACACTTTCACCAGCAAGTGCAGCAAGAAGGCAGAGCTTGATCGTATGTTCACGCTCATAAACGCCATCCGTTAACGCTTTCGCCAATTTATTGATGCGTTCTGAGAGAAGCGCTTTTTCGGCATTTGAGGCAAATAAGGTTTGTGTCATACGTTCTCCGGCTACTGAAGTGGTATTGCGTTAACATTTTTATACACTTGTTATAACTTTGTTACAAATGTATTTTGTCGAATTCCCCTTATAGCAGATGCTTTTCCCCTTCTTGACGAAGCAATCAAAGTTTCCATTTATGAGACATTGCTCACTTAAAGTGCAAACGCTTTCGTCGTGTTGCAGTATTTTTTGCTTTTGTTTCCCACCATTTGTGGTTAATGTCGAAAAACGTCAAAAATGCGGTAACAGCTAGGGTTCATAACTGCATGAGCAAGATAATTCATAAATGGAAGCAAATTTCTCTGATTGAAGAAGACGTTGTGCTTCCTACAGGACAGGCAATTACGCACACCACAATCCATCATCCGGGTGCTGCGGTGATTCTCCCTATTACAGCGGAGGGTCACATTGTCCTTGTCCACCAATTTCGGCCTTCACTTAATAAATGGCTATTGGAACTTCCTGCTGGTACCAGAGAAGGCAACGAAGAGCTACTCTGCTGCGCCAAAAGAGAGTTAGAGGAAGAAACTGGGTTTAGTGCAGAGAAATTCACGTCTCTCGGCCAAGTCACCCCTCTTGCCGGATTTTGTGATGAGATACAGTATCTATTTGTTGCCGAAAAGCTCAACAAAACAAACCGTTACGAGTGCGATGAAGACGAAGTGATTGAGGTCGTCACCTTGTCAATCAAGCAACTCGAGGAAAAGATTGTCGATGGCTCGATCACCGATGCCAAAACGATCGCTTGCTTAAGCAAAGCGCGCCTTTGCGGATATATTTAGGACTTTGACCAAGGAGACATTCATGGATTTTCGATCAGATACCGTTACACAGCCCACCCAAGCCATGCGAGAAGCCATGTTTAAGGCCCCCGTTGGGGATGATGTTTATGGTGATGACCCTACGGTCAATGAGCTTGAAAAATTTGCTGCGCAGCTTGCTGGTTTCGAAGCAGCTTTGTTTACCACTTCAGGCACTCAAGCCAATCTGCTCGGTTTAATGGCGCATTGCGAGCGGGGAGATGAATATCTATGTGGGCAACAAGCACATAACTACAAATACGAAGCTGGTGGCGCGGCGGTTTTGGGATCAATTCAACCTCAACCAGTCGAAAATAACCCAGATGGCACGCTACCATTTGATAAACTGGCTGCTGCGATTAAACCAGATGATTGTCACTTTGCTCGCACTAAGCTTCTCAGCTTAGAAAACACAATCAATGGTAAAGTACTACCTCTGTCTTACTTAGCAGAAGCACGTGACTTCGTGAATAAACATAACTTGCAGATGCATCTAGATGGCGCTCGCGTTTTTAACGCAGCCGTTGCACTTGATGTTCCGGTAAAAGAGATCGGTCAGTACTTTGATTCAATGACGATCTGTCTGTCGAAAGGTCTGGCTGCCCCTGTTGGCTCGCTACTGCTTGGTAGCAAAGACTACATCGCAAAAGCACGTCGCTTAAGAAAGATGGTCGGCGGTGGTATGCGTCAAGCGGGTATTCTTGCCGCAGCAGGCAAACTTGCCCTTACCGAACAAGTGGAACAGCTAAAACAAGATCACATCAACGCAAAAACCTTAGCGGAAGGTTTAGCAGAACTGCCTGGTTTTTCAGTCAACCCTGAATTTGTTCAAACGAACATCGTGTTCGCGAAGCTTGCTCCTCAAGTGGACATAGTAAGTATCGCTGCGAAACTAAAGGAACAAAACATCACGATAACCCCTGGAAATCCAATTCGTTTTGTAACTCATAAAGATATTTCAGCGAAAGACATCGACACTTTCTTATCAAGTATAAAATCTCTACTTTAATTTGATTTTGATCATTGAGCTTCCCCTAAGGGGAAGCTTTATTGTATCGGCATGATTTTTAGCGAATAGATAACCTCCATGCTCAGATTTGTACTTCTAATCTCTTTTATTTTCTCTTCCGCTATCCATGCCGAGCCGTTTGGTGATGCTGATAAAGGTAAAATCAAATCACCTAGCTGTGTCTATTGTCACGGTGTTACAGGCATCGCAACGAACAACACCTATCCAAGCCTTGCTGGTCAAAATGCTCAGTACCTTTACAATGCAATGAAATCTTATCAAGTCGGTGAGCGTAAAGGGCCACTTGCAGAAATGATGGCAGCACAGTTAAAAATGTTAAATGATGAAGACCTTCGTGATGTCGCTGCTTTTTATGCAGAACAGACAGAAATCAAGTGATTAGATCACCTGTAGATGTACTATGAAAGCTCGTGAATCATCCAAACTCAACGCATATTGAAACATTAACCTAACATTTGACCACAAAACAATCAAATTAACTTCACTTCAAATATTTGATGAATTTATAGTTCAACATAAGCATTAATATTGACTTTTTATTCTATTTTATCGATATTTCATGCTTTATTGAATTTGACGTGAAGTAAGTTATGTCTCACACACATGCGCAACCAGCAGACTCGGTTGCTACCCCTAAGTCGTGGCAGATGCCAGATACCCTCATTTTGATCTTCATTGTTGGTATTCTTGCTGCGATTCTTACCTACTTAATTCCTGCTGGTCATTTTGATAGCCAACAGGTGACCTACATGGTCGACGGTGCAGAAAAAACTCGCACAGTTATCGATCCTTCTTCTTTCTCTTATGCAACCGACGAAAACGGTGAATTGGTTTACAACAAAGTTGGCCTGTTTGCTTCTGGTGGTGGCATTGGTTTGATGAACTTCCCTTTCGAAGGGCTAGTTTCTGGCTCTAAATGGGGCAGCGCAATCGGCGTGATTATGTTCATGTTGGTTATCGGCGGTGCTTTCGGCGTTGTAATGCGCACAGGCACAATCGATAACGGTATCCTGCGCCTTATCGATAAGACCAAAGGTAACGAAGCGCTATTCATTCCAGTGCTATTTTTGCTGTTCTCGCTAGGCGGTGCGGTATTTGGTATGGGTGAGGAAGCCGTAGCGTTTGCGATTATTATCGCGCCGCTTATGGTTCGCCTTGGTTATGATGGTATCACTACGGTAATGGTTACCTATGTTGCGACTCAAATTGGCTTCGCTACTTCTTGGATGAACCCTTTTTCCGTAGCTATTGCGCAAGGCATTGCTGGTGTACCTGTTTTATCCGGCATGACAGTGCGCATGGGGTTATGGGCTGGCTTTACGTTAATCGGTATCGCTTTCACAATGATCTACGCCGCTCGTGTGAAGTCAAATCCTAAACTTTCTTACAGCCATCGCACAGACCAGTATTTCCGTCAGCAAGATCTTGGCAATCAAGATTCTCGTTGGAACCTAGGTGACACACTCGTTATCCTTACGGTTATTGCGACCACGGTGTGGGTCGTTTGGGGCGTAGTCGCTAACGCATGGTACATCCCAGAAATCGCGTCTCAATTTTTCACTATGGGCTTTGTTGTCGCGATCATCGGTACGATTTTTCGCCTGAACGGTATGACGCTAAACTGCGCAGCTGATGCATTTAAAGAAGGTGCAGCTATTATGCTTGCACCTGCCCTATTAGTGGGCTGTGCAAAAGGTGTATTGTTGATCCTTGGTGGTGGTACAACTGATGAAGCGAGTGTACTGAATTCAATTCTAAACAGTGCTGGCGGCGTGATCAGTGGGCTTCCTGACGTGGCTGCGGCATGGTTAATGTATGTATTCCAATCTATCTTCAACTTCTTCGTCACTTCGGGCTCTGGACAAGCGGCACTAACGATGCCTCTACTGGCCCCTCTGGCAGACATTGCAGGAGTTACGCGCCAAGTGGCTGTTTTGTCATTCCAACTAGGCGATGGCTTTACTAACGTTATCGTCCCTACTTCGGCATCTCTCATGGCAACGCTTGGTGTCTGCCGTATCGACTGGGGTGACTGGGCAAAATTCTGCTGGCGATTTATTCTATTACTCTTTACCCTATCAAGTATCGTCGTTATCGCAGCTCATATTATGGGTTTTGCGTAAAACGAAACCAATTGGTAATTAAGGCGAGACATGTTCTCGCCTTATTAACATTCATGGTATGACGACGCTAAGGTTTTAGATTAGCTTATGGTTTTGGAGTGGTAACTTTAATGGCAACACAATTTCTCGATGACGTGATTCAGGGTCATCAAGTGATTCAATCTCTCAATGTAGCAGACCTAAATTCGGGCGAGCATAAGTTTTGGTTTCGCATCGCAACGAATGCTCTCTCTCAGTGGCAACACCTACCTGTGCTAGTGTTCAAAGGTGAAAAACCTGGCAAGAAGATCATGATTACCGCAGGGGTTCATGGTGATGAGTACAATGGTGTGTTAGCAGCGCAGAAAACTGCTCGAGAGCTCATCGGCACTGAAGTCGCTGGTACTGTCACTATTGTTCCAACCATTAACATGCCAGGTATGCTAAACCACAGCCGCGATTTCTATTCCGCAGACCCTGATGCGTCTCCTGCAAACTTAAACCGCTTTTTTCCTGGTGACCAAAACGGCAATGAGGCCCAACGTTACTTATATGCATTGTGGAATGATTTGCTCAAGCCAAATGCTGATTTAGCCATTGACCTTCACACTCAAACCAGTGGTGCGGCCTATCCACTTTACGTGTTTGCAGATTTCCGAATCGAGCAATCATTAGAAATGGCTCGCCTCATTAATCCTGATGCGATTTTAAATGATCCTGGAGATGCTGGCGTCCTTGAAACGGTCTGGAATAACCATGGTGTCCCAAGCATTACTGTTGAAGTAGGTATGGGGCGATACACCGAGCAAGAACTTATCAGTCGAACTGTAACAGGCATTTTTAATGTGCTGAAAAAGCATAACATTGTTGAAGGTGATATGGACCCTATTACGTCATGCTTGGAAGGAAACGAAATCGTCAGTGTGAAAGCGACACACGGCGGCTTTGTACTGCCTCATGTCAGTTTGATGAATTTTGTCGAGCAAGGCCAACTTCTTGCGATTCAATACGACAGCTTTGGCGCTGAGATTAAACGCTACACCGCCCCAACAAGCGGCACAGTACTTAGCCACAATGTTGAATCTATTCGAGCACCAGGTTCCCTGATCGTTCGTTTGATTAAGTAAACCATAACCGTTTGTTGATAGATCAACCTTTCGACGCTCACTCAAATTTATATAAGCCCCATCACGAGTAATCACAAATGATGGGGCTATATCCATTTTGACCACATTAAGTTACGCGGTAACAAATTACTGTTAAGCGAAATGACAAACTGAGCTCTTAATTAGGAAGCTTCCCCTCTGTCCGCTTTTTCAGCCACGCTGATGAACTTAAAGCTGTCTTTGTTTCTCTTGTTCAACAAAAATGAGCTCGTCTATAGCGAAACCTTTCTCTTTAGCTACGTACTTAAAGCGCTCCACTACTTTCTCATCAACGTTAGGCGTTCTAGACAGTAGCCACAAATAGTCGTGGTTGTAACCGGAAACAAACGCATAGTCATAGTTTTCACCTAGCTCAAAAACAATGTAAGAAGAGTATATTGGCCCAAAAAAGGAAACCTTTAAGTGTCCAACCGTTTTATCTTCAACAAAATAAGCTTTGCCTTCAGCTTCTGACCACTGTCGCTCTTCTTCGGAATATCCACGGTTTATCACCTTAACCCCACCATCCTCGCGAACCTGATACTCAGCGGTAACGTTGGATAAGCCTCGCTCAAATGAATGGTCTAGGCGTGCAATTTCGTACCACTTACCTAGATATGGCTCTAAATCGAAATTATTGACGGGTTCCACCCCATCCGGCTTCGAAGTACAACCAAATAAAGTTGCAAGTGACAAAAGTAAAAATATTTTTATCGATTTCATACAACACCTAAATTTTAATTAGTGATTGATTTTACTCTAGAAGATAACAAATCGATCACTAAGCCGCACCATCGCCCTCATAGGTACACATCACAATTCTTCATCATCAATAGCGCGCTGAACACCGAAACCTCGTCATCTCAGCAAATCGATAACAAGATTGCTCTATTTTTGACTTACAAGCTGACCATGCTTGTACATTTTGTCAGCATTTAACCCTATGCATATAGAAACTTTGCACAACATAGACATTCGTAGGCATATCACCCTCCTATAATACGTTGCGTTATAGACAGAGGTTATTGTTATGAAATTAAAAACAGTGTCAGTTTGTGCACTTTTGGTGTTACTTGCAGGTTGTCAGCAGGAAAAGCCGAGCGAAACGACACAATTAACGACCTCGGCAGATGTATGTAATGCACAAGGAAACATGCCAGGTGGGTGGAATGAGTTTAACGCGACCCCTGATGCACAAAAGGCAATGGCCTTTGTTTTAAAGAAAATGGACACAATAGCGTCGTTTAAACAAATACTGAATGTTCACGCGCAAATCGTTAGCGGCGTCAACTATGCTATTGAGTTTGAATTGGATGATGGCTCTGTTTGGCACACGATTGTTTATCGCAACCTCGATGGCGAATATGCGATTACCCAATCGCCAAAAGAAGGCCACTTTTGCGAACAGTAGCGACTTAGTCAGAAAGCCCCTAACAATAGGGGCTTTTTGATCTAACAGTAATCACTGAATTAGACAGCGAAGCGACATTGAGATTTAATCGACACCGTTGAACCAAGTCTTGATGGTTCAACATCAATCCTCTGCGCCATTTGCTCTTTCAGCTCAGAAACGTGAGAAATAACACCGATCATGCGCCCAGTCTGTTGCAAGTCCACTAGCGTTTGAATAGCAAGATCTAAAGACTCTGGGTCTAAACTACCGAAGCCCTCATCAATAAATAAAGTGTCTAAACGGATACCGCCACTATAGGATTGCACAACATCCGACAAACCAAGTGCCAGAGCAAGCGCTGCCATAAATGATTCACCGCCGGAAAGTGTCGCAACATCACGCGTTTTTCCTGTGTAGCCATCTTCAACCATTAAATCTAAGCCGCGACCCGCTGCGCCTTTGAAGCCCTCTGTTTTTCGAGCAAGAATATAGCGCCCTTTACTCATAAGGCTTAAGCGTTGAGAGGCCTGAATCAGCACATCATCCAACAGTACACCAAGAACAAAGCGATGTAGGCTAACCCTGCTGCCTGTTTTACCGCTAGCAACGTCGTACAACGTACCAAAGACTTTGTATTCTTCTTCTAACTTACTATTTTTCTCATGCAACACGGCAATATCTTTACGAACCTTTTCAAGACGTTCAAATATTGAGCGTGTGGTATCAAGTTGATTCCTTACTTCAATATATTGCGCCTGCAGAGTGGTTAACCTGTCGTTAAACGACTCCAAATTAGGCCTTTCAAGATCTTTCAATGCATGATTTAAATCATGTAGTGTTTGCTCAAGCTTGGTTTGTGCCTGTTTGAAACTGTCTATTTCTTGCTGCCAGGCTTGAAGTTCATCATCTCCCACTCGACTACTTAGATAATGGCTTTCATCCTCAAATTTACTCGCCTGTAGTGCCTCATTCCACGCTAATTCTGCTTGGCTAAGTTTTTGCTCTGACTCAGATAACCACTGCTTGTTCGTCGCTAAGTGACTTTCCGCATTTGATTTCTCCAATATCGCTTGCTGCAAAGCGGTTTGCGCCTTTTCTAAGCCTGTGTTCAAACTCAGAATTTGCTCTTTTGTCAGCAAAATTTCACGTTCAAGCAAGTCAGCGGAACTGTATTTTGGGTCAATAGAAGCTTGTAATTGAGCCAATTGTTCTTGGTTCGCTTTAACGGTTGATTCATTTGCCGCCATTTGATTCTGCAGCTCATGAATTTTATTTTCACCCACGACGCAGCGTTGATTAAGCTGTTCAACGTTCCTTTCTAGCTTTTCAATATCAATAGCTTGTAGACGTAGGAGTTGAGCATTAAGCGCTTGCAAATCATTTTGAACCGTCGAGATCTCAGATGTAGCATACTCACCCAACTCCTCTTTCAACTGGTTACACTGATTCTGATACTGACTAATGACAACGTTATGTTGTTCTAGCTGATTGCTTAGTTGGTTCAACAAGGTTTGAGCTTCTCGCTCTTTCGCTCTAGCCGCCTGAACTTGCTCTTTTGTAACGGCTTCTTCAACAAACGTTGCGGGGTTAGGATGCGTTTCGCTACCACACACCGGGCATGCTTCACCTGCTTTTAGTCGCTGCGCTAATACTGCCGCTTGAGCGTTGTGCCACTTAAGCTCTATCGTATCAGCGGCTTGTTGACGCTGCATATAGCGCTGACTGGCTTCGTGTAGTGACTGCTGCTTGCCTACAGTTAGCGCATTGAGTTTAGAGAGCTCTAAAGTAAGATCATGCAGCTTTTGTAGATCCTGTAACAGCCGTTGTTTTTGTTTTATTTCCGCATCGATGCTGCCAATAAGCGCAACATCAACTCGTGCTTTCTCTAGCTCCCTCTGTCCCTGCTGGGCCTGTAACGTTAACTTATCTTTTAGTTCTATGTACTGTTTTAACGTTGCTTCAAATTGTTGTTTTTGTTGATAACCCGCCGTTATTTTACTTTCCAAATTGTCTTTCTCGACCAACTTGTTTTTCATACTTTCAAGCTGATACTGCAGTTGCGTTAACTGCGGGACCTTTGCCGCGGCCTCTTTTGCACTTTGCTGCAAGTTTTCTTGTTCTCTCGCAACGACATGAGCTTTTTCGAGACTCTCTTTCAAAGCTACGATTTTTTGCCTAAGCTCTTGCGTTTGAGCTTTTGCATTTTGTAATGAGATGTAGGGCAACTCTATCTTATTGGCATTTTTAGCGTTTTCTAATTTCTGTTGACGAGCTTTTATCGAATCTGAGTGTTCTAGATGCAGCTTGAGTGCGCTTTCTGCTTGCTCTCGTTTCGAAAACTCTCCATTCAAGGTTTCCGCTTTTTGCAATTCAGATTTAGCAGTATTGAGCTTATCTAACGCTGCTTGCTCATTCTTTTTATCAGACTCTAATTTCTTAGTTACTTGTTCCAGTTGTTGTAATAGTTCTTGTTCAGAACTCGCTTCTGCAACTTGTAAAGCACCTCGAATTTGATTATCAAATTCGCCTTTCGCTTTACTAATTGCACTCGCTTTATCTTTGAGCGCGTACTCAATTTTTTTATATATGTCAGTTTGAAAGAGCTGGCCAAAAATTTCTTCACGCTCTTTAGAGCTAGCAAGCAACAGTTCTCGGAATTTTCCTTGAGGCAACACCATAACTTGACGAAATTGAGTTTCATTCAAGCCAATAATATTGCTAACTTCAGTTTTAACCTGAGTCGTCTTGCTGGTGATAAGCGTTTCAGTCTCACCGAGTTCATAAAGAGCCGCAGTGTGCTTTTTAATCGTCATCCCTTCACCACGGGCCTTGGGCGCTTCCTGCTCAGGGGATCGAACAACTCGGTATTGTTTGCCGTGTAACGAAAATTCGAGAACTACTTCGGTTGGTAAATCTTGCGCGGATAAGTCACACCGCATCTGAATACCTTGTCGCTCATTACCTGTGGTTTCACCATAAAGGGCGAAGCAAATGGCATCTAAGATCGACGTTTTACCGGAACCTGTAGGACCATTAATCAAAAATAGAGGGTTACTGCCAAGCTTCTCAAAATGAATGATTTCAGTTTTTGCAAACGGACCAAAGGCTTGCATGGTTAGTTTAATTGGTTTCATCTTTGGTCCCTATTGCTGTGATAATTGCTTAATAATGTCAGTAACAGCTTGCTCTTGCTCTTTAGACAACTGGCTATCTTGCGCCTCAATAAAAAAATCTCGGAACATATCAATTTCGCTTCGCGCCAACTTTGCTTGCGCCATTTCCTGCTCTACCCCAATTAACATGCCAGGTTTCTCAAGGTGTAAAACGTTTGGATACACTGAACGAAGTTTTTCCATTGGGTTTAAAATCGCATGTTTATCCATCAAACGAACTAACAAATAATCTTCATTCTTGGGGTCTGTTTTCCCTTGCTCAATAACTTTATCCAGCTCGCCCTCTACAATACGCATTTCATGAGGAGCCGTAAGATCAATATGCTTTGCAGAAACGAATCCTTTCTTGTCCAGTTCAACTAACGTGAAACCTTTTCTCTGGTTCTGTTCACCAAAGCTATACTTCATGAGAGAGCCAGAGTAACGGATATGCTCTGCGCCTTTCTTTTGAGGCTGATGCAAATGACCAAGTGCGACGTAGTCAAAATCTAAGAAGTGTTCATGACTCACGCGTTCAGAACCACCAATAGATAATGGTCGTTCAGAGTCTGACTCGATGGCCCCATCAACAAAACAGTGACTCACGAGCACGCGCTTTTGCTTAGAGATAAAGCGCTCTTTAATTTGCTCAACAAGCAATTGATGAGCCTCATCATGAGTGGATACCGAGGCTTTGTAGGCAAACCTGACCTGTTCAGGGTCGTTATAAGGCATACCATAAAACGCGACCTCGTCCGCAGAGTCCGTTTTTATGATGATGGGAGTGAGCATATCTTCAAAGTTGCTAACAATATGGAGACCTGCATTTTTCATTTGCTCTGAGCCGAAACCTAGCCTTTCTGCACCATCATGGTTGCCAGATATCAATATCATTGGTGTTTCTAACTCGGTACAAATGCGTTTCACGACTCGATCTAACAGTTCTATTGCAACCGTTGGTGGCACCGAACGGTCATAGATATCTCCCGCCACAACAACTGCATCGACGGGGTTGTGTTCAATATAGTTAATCAGTTGTTCGAGTACTGCTTGTTGATCTTCGAGTAGTGACACGTTGTGGAATTGTCGACCAAGATGCCAATCTGAGGTGTGGATAAACTTCATTCGAATTCACTTTCCGCCAATTCTATGAGCAGGCTTGCTTCTGTCAGAGTTCATGTACCGTTTATAAACAGAAATGCGTCACGGGTGGGATCTCGAACAAGCCAAAAACTCAAGTTATTTTATATCGGTAAGGATATCTTGAGTCGAACAGCTTTTCATGTGGTTTGTGTTCTATGGCTGGCTATTTAATCAGAAAGCGAGAAGAACACTGTAAAAACGCGGTGAGCAAAGCTATTTTGAAAAGCAAGCTGCGCCTAGTCATTGTCCAAACATCATTAAAGGGCCAATTTCGAGTCAATCCCCCATAACATTTGCATCACTAAAACCTCAGCTACTAGAAGGAAAAGCAATAGCCAGACCTATTCACTACGCCAATTGTATATTACTCCTACCGCATAGCCATCTGGCTCGATGTCGGCTTGCAACACGTGAAAGTCTGGGCAGGGGCTGCTTCTTTGAAGCTCATCAATCACTAACGCTTTTAAAACGCCGCCACATGCACCCAATCCGCCAAGTTTGATATCAACAAATTGATACTGAGTTTGATCGGTCACCCACGGAGACAAGAATTGCATTGAGTTTAACCATTGCGGTTCTTTCTTATTAACGGATAAATACAATTGACTGAGTGGATGTTCACAACTTACTCCTAATTGCTTAAACACCTTGTCCACGGCGATGCGTTGTTGTTTGGCATCTAAATCAATTCGAACAACATCAGGCACAAGACCTGAATGTCGAAAAAAACACTTGGTTAAAATGATTGAGCTTTGAGGTTTGACATGCCCTTCTACATCACTCGTAACCTCTATAGCCAGTATCCAAGTCGCTTGCGTTTCATTAACTTCACGATTTATCCGATTTAGTGCCATCAAAAATGCAGCTTGGCCATAAGGATAAAAGTAAATTTCAGTATTGACAGTTTGGTCAACGAAAATAGAAAGCTCGCTTATCAATGCTTTAAGCAAGCTTTTGTCTACCGAAGATGGTAAAAAAACACAGAGATTCCCTTTGATATCAGCTTGCTCAAGACTCTCGCGCTCAGAGCGCACGAGGCTTAATATATGCTCATCTATTGATTGAGCAAAGTCAGGGGGTCGGATTTCCTCGGACAATCTAAAAGAATCATCAGCTATCTCGCGAACGGTGTGTGAACGGCCATTAAAGGATAGAAGATGCGTTTGAAATGCGAGTGGCATCTAGCCTCCGATTAAAACCGTAGGCATACCAGATAGAATTTTGCCACCATGAGACGTTGAATCGCCGACTCTCGCGGCTGGTTTACCGTTGATTGTTACGCTAGAAGAACCTGCTGAGATACTATCCGGAGGACCGATACAAATAAGCTTGTCGCCTTGTCTTGCCGCAGGTATCCCGCCAATCGTTACGTTTGGTGAACCAACAACGACGGGACCACCGACATGCGGTATCTTTCCTGTTTTTTTAGGGCAAAGATGAAAGCTGCCCAAAATTGCGGCTGGTTTACCCACTTTAAATCACCTTAGTTCAATGAAATTTTCCCAGCTTTAAGAGCAATAGCTGAGCCGTTAATGGATATTTTATTACCTTTGATATTGATTTCTCCAGAGCTAGACATCTGAATAGAAGCACCACCTACTTTGATCTCGACGCTCTTTCCTGCATTAAAAGACAGTACTTCACCCGTTTCATTCGAAAAGTTTTTACCTACTTTCAAGCTCGCGTTCTGACCAACCTCTTGATTAACATCATTGGTCACTTTTTCGGTTTTACTGTTTTCAACGGCGATATCAACACAGTCTTCAACTAGCATTTGGAACAGTTTTTCAGCATGAAGATAAATGTGCTCTTCACCAGGCTTATCATCGAAGCGCAACTCATTAAAATTGGATGTACCTTTTTGTACAGAGCGTGATTTATAACCACTCTGAGAACTTTGCTCTGGTAAAGCGTAAGGAGGGAGTTGACTACCGTTATATAGTGACCCCGTAACGATTGGTTGATCAGGGTCTCCGTTAACAAACTCGACGATGACCTCTTGTCCGACTCTAGGGTGAAACACCGACCCCCATCCGTTACCTGCGATATTTTGCGCAACACGAATCCAACATGAACTATTTACATCGTATTTACCAACACGGTCCCAGTGAAACTGAACTTTGATACGGCCATGTTTGTCTATGTAAATTTCACCATCTTTGTTCCCCGTAACTATTGCAGTTTGCAAACCTTTCATCTGAGGTTTCGGATAGTTAACTGAAGGACGAAGGATTGTCTTTGAGTCAACACAACTAAACGAGACTTTAACACCTTGCGCACCGGTGCCACCTTGACCAGTCTGGTTATAAACAGCAGCTGACAAAAAAACAGAAGACAGTACATATTCCTTGCCGACTCGAGATTTATCTTCATGCTTTTTAAACTTGAAGCACTTACCTACGCTGAATGTTCTGCACGTAGCCTCGCCACGACACAAATATGCATTTTGCTGTAGTGCTTCTATTGCATGCGTGTTTCTCAGTGCGTATTGATCATTGCTCTCCATTTCACCCATGTATTCAAAATACTCGCTTCCAGGTACTGTAAAAAAATCACTTTCACCCTTTGCAGTATTTTTAGGATTCGAAGAAGGCTTGAGCATGTTATAGCCTGACTTTTGACTCGCTTTAGTAGTCAGAATTTGCGTTTCATGCCAAGAAGAAATGTGGCTAGATTTCGCCGTACCTGTATCAAAATCGACTAAAAACTCAGTACCCGGCTTATAAAAACTGATGTCATCAAAAATATTGAGCGTATGGGCAGACTTAGTATGTGTAAAACAAAATGATAGCCCCTCCTCCGATAACAGACGTCGAACAAATTCAAGATCTGATTCTTCATATTGTACTTTGTATGTGTATTTAGGATAGGACTTGGTTAACTCAAAACTAAAGGCAACACTATGCTCCGATAGTACTTCAGAGATAATTTCCTTTATATCTTTATGCTGAAATATTCTACAATTTTTTCGATATTCAGCGAAACGTAATTTAGGCTCTATTAATAATTCTATGTTTTTATAATTTTCGCCTTTATGTGTATTAGAAACCCTTTTCCCTTCTAATCTTGCAGCAGAAACATAACCATGCATATAACGAGGATTTGAAGAAACATCCTCATTATTTTCAAGGGTAATGGTAACTTCCTTACCAATAATTTCGTTTAACTCACTTCGTTGATCATTAAAGTAAGCTTTAGCACGCAATGAAAAAAGTTCTGAGATCTCTTCTCTATACTCAAACGAGTTTAGTATGATGGCATCTTTACCGAATGGGGAACAAATTCGGATGAAATTGTTATCTTGAGTTGCTCTTTTCATTAAATACTTCTTTCAAAAAAATGCGGAGGAATACTCCCCCGCATGAAAATTACATTTGTTGACCTTTAACACCGCTGTAGCCGTATACCAATGGAGCAGAAGTGTTGTTCTTATCGTCAGTAGGAGTCACTGTCATCATCATTTCTGTGTAAGAAATTGTGATAGTTTCAACTGGACGATCGTCTTGGATAGAAACTGAGTAGTTAGAAATCATCGCATCAGTCAGTTCGATCTTCATGATCTCTTCAACCTTCTCACCCTGCTTAGTAATATGGAAAACCGCTGGTTTACCTTTACCAATCGTCGCTTCTTTAAATAAGTCAGGAGAAGAACGGTCTTGAAGTTTAGTGATAGTCAAATCATATAGACGAGTAGCGCTCGCTTCACGGTCCATCGCTGTACCAGTGTATGATGAGATCTCACGACCTACACTCCAATCTACAGATAGTAGTGTAATCAAATCTTTGTATTGCTCGGCTGTTGCCTCACCCTTAATATCTGCGTATTTAAGATACGTATTAGACTGCATGCTAATCTCCTATAGCATTATTAATTGACATATATCGTAATAATTTAATTATCTGACGTTTGGTGATAATTAGTGATTAATGTATCAAAAACTTCATTTTAAATACGCCCTGTTATATCTTTAAATAAGATTTAATTTAAGCGTTTTTTATAAAAAATAATAGTTAATATGAACCAACTCCCAATTATTATTGAGAGTGTAAAGGATGTTAAACTATTGAGACATCAAGTCCACTAGTTGTACCTTTAACAATAATTTCATCAAACGTCTTATCATTAAGAATTGCATGCAATATTTCATGAGAAATCTTCGGAAGCAATGTATTTTCTATGGTTGTTTGTACCACACGCGCACCACTCCCAGACTCATTGCTATTGTCTACAATATCATTAATTAGTTCCTCATCAAAAAACAGGTCAGCGTTATAGTGCTTACGAATACGAGTCGTAATTTTATCCAACTTTAATTTTGTTATTTCTATCAATACTTTTCTTGATAGAGGCAAATAAGGTAATACATTCACACGCCCTAAAAATGCTGGTTTAAAGTCAACCAACAAATCATCGCGTAAAGCATCTTTTAGTGCTGACGGCTCAGGCGCTAAATCAGGATCAGAATACAAAGACATCGTCGTTTCGGTCCCTGTGTTCGCGGTCATAATAATAATAGTGTTTTTAAAGTCTATATCTCGACCTTCACCGTCTTTAATTGAGCCTTTATCAAATACCTGATAAAAAATATCTTGAACACCAGAGTGCGCTTTTTCCATTTCATCGAGGAGAATTACACTATAAGGTTTACGTCTAACAGCTTCAGTCAGTACACCTCCTTCTCCATAACCGACATAACCAGGAGGAGAACCTAATAGCAATGAGACTTTATGCTCTTCCTTAAATTCCGACATATTGATAGTCGTGACATTTTCTTCACTACCATACACTTTCTCTGCAATCGCCAAAGCCGATTCGGTTTTACCCACTCCGCTTGGTCCGGTTAGGAGAAATACACCATTTGGTCGTGTCTCATCCGTGAGCTGCGCACTCGCGGTTTTTATCACTTCAGACATGAGCTCTAAAGCGTGATCCTGCCCGACAACTCGCTTGCACAAACTTTCTTTCAAACCCAATACTGCTTGGATTTCATCATCCTGAAGTTTACCCAGCGGTATACCGGTCCAATCCGAAATAACTTCTGCGATTAGCGCTTCATTTACATGCGAAAAAACTAAGGGCTGTGAGTTAGCGGAGAGGTTATTTTCAAGCTCTTGTAACTTGTCTCTCGCAGTCTCAGAACCCTCCTGGATTATTTGGGTTCTAAGTGACTTAGCTTCACTTACCCATTCTTTTTCTTTTTCCCAAAGTCCTTCTAATTCAATAATGTCATTAGATAGCGCATCAATCTCTTTTCGGACACTTTGCAGCTGCACATCAAGAGATGCTCCTAGCCGATTCTCTTGGCTAAGATGCTCATACTCAGCTTGCTTTGCTTTAAGTTTATTTCTTTTCGCATCTAGGCCTCCCGGTGTAGATGACTGACTTAACGCAACTCGTGAGCAGGCCGTATCCAAAACAGAAACCGCTTTATCTGGCAGTTGACGACCATTAATGTATCGAGCTGAGAGTTGGACCGCTGCATTGAGAGCTTGGTTAGTGATATGAACATCGTGGTGTTGTGCCATTACATCAAGTAAGCCTCGTAACATTTCGATCGCGAGTTCAGGGGCAGGCTCATCAACCTTTACGACTTGAAAACGCCTAGTTAAAGCTGCATCTTTTTCAAAATACTTTTTATACTCTGCCCACGTTGTTGCTGCGATCGTTCTGAGTTCACCTCTCGCTAATGCTGGCTTCAGAATATTCGCCGCATCACCTTGGCCCGCTTGCCCACCACCGCCAATTAGGCCATGAGCTTCATCAATGAACAATATAATAGGCTGTGGAGCGTCGTTTACTTCCTTAACAAGGTTCTTAAGCCTGTTTTCAAACTCACCTTTCATGCCTGCGCCGGCTTGCAGTAACGCCAAATCCAGAGACTTAATTGCCACATTTTGCAGAGCGGGAGGTACATCGCCATCAATGATCTTTTGCGCCAAACCTTCAACAACGGCTGTTTTTCCAACACCAGCTTCTCCCGTAAGAATCGGGTTGTTTTGTCGGCGTCTTAATAAAATATCGATCATTAGGCGAATTTCATTATCTCTACCTATCACCGGATCTATTTTACCTTCCCTAGCTTGCTCAGTAAGGTCTGTTGTAAATTGATTTAAGGCGGAATTCGCGTTTGACTGCGCTAAGTCATTCGATCTTGATTGAGGCGCATTACTTTCTTTAAAGTTCAATAAGCGAGATGGTTCTATCTTGTTTAGTTCAGGACTAATCGAACCAGCCATGTTGACTAACGTATCATCAGACAAGTAGGCAAATAAAAGATGGATGCACCCCAACTGTTCTTGATTGAATTCAATGGTTGCAGACAACAAGGCATTTTGCATAACAGTCACCGTATGAGCTGATAGCCCAGGCACCGACTGGCATCCTGTTTTGTATTTTTCTAATGCCTTTTGAATATCGGTTTCAACCTTGATTTTATCGACATCAAATTCGTCAAAAACTTCAGAGTAAATATCGTCAGGATGGCGGATAATCATCATTAACCAGTGAGACATTTCAATACTGTGATGAGTTCGGGAGCTTGCCATCGCAGCTGCCTGTTCAAGTGTTTCCTTAGCCTGAGGAGACAATCTTTCGACCAACGCTGAAAGTGAGAGTGAAGCCATTACATTTCCTTTAAATAGTAATTGTTATAGTTCGATCTTTTGTACGTTCGTGTTTTTTAAGCACAGAACCAATACCTAACTGCCCCTGCTGTTTCGATAAACAAGCTTGTGGTAGCAAACTATGTTTGGTGGTGAGCTGCCACTTCAGTTGTTTATGTTTTCCAATCAACTCATAAGCAGCGTTCTTAATGATTGCTATATTGGGTTGGTTAGGAAGCAATTTACTAACTAGCTGTTTATCTTTTGGCAGAAATTCTATTGTTGTCCCCGCGTTGATGTTCCATGCTTTCGAACCCAAAGACGCTCCTAAACCAAGTTGAGCAAACTGCCCTTCAGGCATAGTTCGGGATGCAAGGCGTGTTTGCTCTTCTTTCGTAAGGTGTAACCATTGTCCTTGAAATTCATGAACTTTTACTTGGCATCCAGATAAACATTCAAGAATACTTTTTAGTCCACCTTTACTTCTCACTGGTGAAGCAAACACACCACCATAGTGCCGGGACAGTGAACTCGCTTTCCCAGTTAATGCCGATTTACAGCTTTCTAACGGCGAACGCGCGCCCTGCGCATGCGCACGAGACTGAACAGTCAGCTGACTCAGTTGCCAACATCGATAATAAAGAGATAACAAGCGATGATTGAAAATATCGTAGAAGTCCACCATAGCCGTATCGCCTTCTTTTTGGCGATGTAAAGCTAATTCACTATAGTGCTGGGGAAGCACACCTTGCTCACCCGTTAGGCCTATTAAATTGGTCTCAATCTCTAACTTGCTGTCATCTATATTTTTCAGTTCACAAAGCTGAGCATTTTCAAAACCTAATGATGGATTAACCTTTAAGTTTAGCTTTTCATGCTTCGGTAACGCATCTGTTCCTATTTGCGCCTCTGCTTGCAGAACTTCGTGTTCAATAAGATGAATCGCTTCAAACAATGGATGTTGCTTTAATTCTCGATAAAATTGTTCCGCGCTCATAGCAACACCTTATCGCCAGTTAATGCGGGCCATAGGTGGAAAGACTTTCCCGTGGACTTAAGTCTTATTTCTAACTGCGTAAAAATGTTAATTTCAGCATATTGCGAGAAGTAAACAGATAAAACACTACCTAAGAGAAAGATCTGCTCTTTAGGTAAAATTTGATCAGAAACCGTCAAAATAATTTTTATACCGTGCGCAAATCCAACTTTGCCTTTCTGACTAATTCTTCCTGTAGTAGGCTCAAACTCTAACTTAGTTAAAGCATCGATTACCGCTTTCGTTTCTGCTGTCCCAGAAAATGCATAGAGATTAAGGGTCTGCTTCAAAGTTGCTAAACCATCTTCCTCGGTAAAATGGTTTAAAGTTAAAAGCTTAGTTAACTGCCATCGTGTGCTTTCATCCATTTCTGGCCGAATAGTTTCTGATAAAGAAACTAAACAACGAACAGATTCGAAATTGTCATTTACCTCCGGTAAAGATACTTGCGGCAGCCCACCTCCAAATGGAAGTTTCTGCGCTAAGTTGCGGTTACAGCACTCAGCTTCCACGTACATTAACCAGTTTTCCCGGCTATCCGGGCTGAATAATTGATGTTTTTTATCAACAAAAGAAATGTAAGTTTCTCTACCTGGCTCATCATACCCACCAGCCCAGTTCTTATCCTCACGTCTCATCAACCAATAAATCTCACTAGTGTTTGTATAATGCGTGTGCTCACCAGCGTGATAACATGGCAAATTGTGGTACGTTTTGTTCCAGTTTCTCAACGTTACGTCAGAAATTGAGACAACCTCATTACTTTCAGATTCTTGGTATTGCGGAGACAAGTGGTAATCGTATTCAGTTGGTAGAATACGCTTAGGCTCCATAATACTTTTAAATAAGTTGATTACAGGCACACAACCTACCATTAAGCTTTCTTCGTCCACTTGCTTTGGAAGCCAGTCATCGTTGGTATCAAAGTAAAAATACAGTTCGACTTGCTCTCCAAGATCTAGCTCAAATAATCCAAGTTCGGTGATATCAAAGAACATAAACTTCTCAGGAAAGTGCAAATACTCAACAAGTAATCTTGCTCCTGAAAAGCTTCTTTTACTGTATGGCACAACTTTCTCATCTTCTGAAAATCCCACTTCAGAAAGATGTCTTTTGGTTAAAGGACGAACTTCTTTGCCATCCACAACAACAGATAAACCAATTAGGTTTTGAAACAGCATTTGGTAGAGCTTAAAAGTCAATTGAGATTGACCGTTTAAATAGAAGCGCAGCCGTTCTATCCCCATTTCACCAAGAGGAGTCTCTTCATCTTGAGCCGTGAGCTGTACTTTCAAAACTGAATGAGCATTGCTTTCCCATCGGGAGCCAACTGGCTTGAAAGGCGCATTTTTAAAAACGCCAGAGGTCACATCAACAGGATACATTCTGACCGGATAACAAGTTCTAAACTCGCACTCATGATATCCAGGAGCACCGATAACAACTCGCTCTCCTTCTTCTACATCAAAATAAGAGGAAGTGGAGTTAGAACAGCTCATTTTAATGACTGACATTGACGGGATTGGGGCGTGAAAATCCGGATATAACTGTCCCATCAAAGACTCTGTAAACTGAGGGTAACTATTGTCTAAGCTTTGTCTAATCCTTGCTGTTAGAAATGCGCAGCCTTCTAACAATCTTTCTACGTGTGGATCGTCAACCTGTTCCTCACTAATACGAAGTCTCGCAGCAATCTTAGGATACTGCTCCCCAAACTCTTGCCCTTTATGACGCAAATAAGCTAACTCGCGATTATAGTACTTGAGAAACTCTTCACTCATTTTGCTCTACTCAGTTTCATACCTAAATTTACCGGCTCTACTTCAGAATTGAATCGCACTTCATGAATACTGTTATCAATTAAGCAAGTGGCATTTATCTGTAACCTCAATACCCTATCAATAGCGTTTTTCTCGTCCGAAATCTGGACATGAGGGTTCCTTAACCTCGGCTCAAACTCTTTAATTGCATCATGAACAATGTCGCAAAGCTGATTCTGCCCTTCTTGGCTGCTATAAGGCATTGAGGAAAAATCTGGCAGCCCATAATTCAATATTGAATAACGAACCTCTAGAAGATCATCAGGAATGTTTTTCCATCCAATACGACTATTCAGCATCGACTCTAGATCTCTAAGTAAGCTGCTCAACATTTGTTGCTGGCTTGCAGGGAAGTCTTTCTCATCTCGAGTGAGAGGATCACTATCTATCAATTTGTCGAGCAGAGAAACGGTTAACGACATGATATTTCTACGCTATTTGTTTCTGTTCTAATAATGTAGTCAAATCACAGATTGGAAGCGCTGAGTCACCGACTAACCAACATTTTTGACCCAAGCCAACAAAAGATTCTTGCTCACCAATCTGCTTCCAATCCGTTTCTCGACCTAACTTTTGCGCATCGGTCTCTGAGTCAACATATGTCAACGGCATATGGCCTTCGCCTTCACCAAGTCCATCGATATCAAACTCGACAGGTCGCCAAATACTCTCTAACAAAGAAGTAGGTGCTTTAACTTCTAGCGTATGGATGCTCGATATGGGTACAAGAAAATAGTTACCTGCTGTAGAAAACAGTTCAATGTAACCACCTAAACGATCATCAATATCTCTAGCATCTTCGTAGTTTGTGCCGTTTACGTTAAACCCTTTAATAGTACGATGCTCTTCAATGCGATGCGATAGACGTGACGCTTCTTCGTACTCTTGATTTCCGAGAGCAAGATTAAATCGAACAAGCTCTTTAGTTAATTCCTCATCACCTAATACTTTGGCACTAGCCGCACCATTGATAAAATCCTTTCTAGCTTGAGCTGCTTTCACTAAATGTCGTAGCTGACTTGCACCAGGCAGATACTCAGGAAACAATTTAATCGATTGCATGAGCTGAGCGTCCGCACGCTCGAAGTCCCCATCAATGCAAAGAAGCTCAATGAAGGAACTTCTCAAGCTCGCATCTTTAGGGGTTGCTTTAATTTCATCAATTAATTGCTCTAGAGCGTGTTGCAATAGGCCTTGGGACAAAGCATTTTTCCATTGAGTCATTGTTATTTCCTTACACCATGTGCTCTGGTGATAATTCGGTAATTAATTTAATGCTAGATACCATTTGATCGAGTTGAAAATGCGGTCGCAAATGGATAACTGAGTAATAATGTCCAGGAGTTTCTCTTTTCTCTCGAACTGTAATTTTCGCTTCATTTAGGGGGTATTTAGCCCGAAGCTCATCAGACGCTTCATCTGATGCGGTAGTGTACTGATGTAACCAGCGTTGAAAGTCACGCTCTAGGCTTTCCGCGTCTTGATACCCACCAATTTTGTCACGCCCCATAACCTTGAGATAATGTGCGACTCGCGATACACACAATGTGTATTGCAACATCGATGTCAGTTTTGCATTCGTTGAAATATGCTTTTCTGCGTATTGTTTGGGCTTGTAGAGAGATACATTCGAGGTCATCCCTACCATATCGGTCTCAGGTATTGGAGAAATAGAAATAAAACCGCACTCAGACAATTCTTGTTCTTTTCTCTCAGAGATTTTCAAGTTTAACGGACATCTTTCACGATCATTCTTGCCATTAACACGCATCTTGCTCCTTGTAGGAGCGACGATAATACCCTGACTGTAATCGCCTTGTTTAATCCCTCGCATATGCGTGAACCAACCATGTTCCTGAAATGCTCTAATTGATACAGCAGCAAAACAGTACGCACTACTCCCCCATAGCAAATCTCGGTTGGAGTCGCAGACGTGTTCTTGAAAATTGAATTTATCATTCCGCGAGCCATCACTTTTGTATGGCTGACGGAACAAGACGTTAGGTGCAGTCAAACCAATAAATTTAGCGTCATCGTTATCTCTCAAACTACGCCACTTTGCATAATCTTCCTGTTCAAATTGGGCTGCTATATCTCTTATCGCAGAGAGTTGAGCGAAACTATCAACACCAAACATCTCTGGCGATGCAGACATGATAAATGGGCTGAATGCTGCAGCTGCAGACTGAGAGATCTTACTTAACACAGACAGATCTCTATCAAAATAATTTTTACTAGGATCACAGCGAAGCTGATAATCTCCAACCACCACACCAAAGGGTTCTCCCCCTGCCATGCCATATTCATTTTGATAGAGCAACTTAAATAGTGCTGATTGGTCAAACTCGATGGCTTTTAAAGCATCTTTACTGATTTCATTCCATGTCGCCGTTAAAACCTTAACTTTTACAGAATCCGATGAATGAGAATCAACCTGTTCACATAAATACCTAACTCCAACCCACCCCCTTTCGAGCTGTTGAAACTCAGGATGATGTAATATTTCATTTAGTTGAGATTCTAATAGCTCATCAATGCGGTTAATTGTGTTCATCACACTATGACGAAAGCTGTCCAAATCTCTTGAACGTGTACCTTCTAGCCAAATTCGCGCTGACGCTACAAGATCAGAAGATTCATTGAATCGAGTCAACCACGGGCTATCAAGTTCAGCATAGCCTCCGGTACTAAACTCATGCTTTAGCTTGCTAGGGTCGCGAAAGTTAAGTGACACTGCTAATTCCATCTAGAACATAAAGATTGGTCATGGCTGGCCTTTCGACCAGCCAATTCATTTCTTATCCACCTGACTGAGGGATCTTGGCCACAAGTCGCAAAGATGTAGTCAGTTCTTCCATTTGCAACCAAGGTTTCAGCCATGCTACGGCATTGTAAGAACCAGGTGCGCCAGGAATTTCCTTAACCTGAACACGAGCGTCTGCTAGAGGGTATTTCGCTCTGATCTCTTGACCACCGCCTTCAGAAGCATTGACGTAACCTAGGATCCAGCGGTTCAGCCAAGACTCAACGTCTTCTGCTTCCATAAAGCTACCAATTTTATCTCGAGCCATTACTTTCAAATAATGCGCAAAACGAGATGTTGCCATCATATAAGGTAGGCGGGCAGAAATGGCCGCATTGGCCGTTGCTTCAGGGGATTCATGGTTCGCTGGTTTTTGACAGGTTTGCGCACCAAAGAACACTGCATAGTTGGTGTTTTTGTAGTGACAAAGCGGTAAGAAACCAAGCTTACCAAGCTCCGCCTCACGTCTGTCGGTAATACCAATCTCTGTTGGGCACTTCATATCAGGGTCGCCATCATCACTCATGAAGAAATGCGTTGGCAAGTTATCCACTCGACCGCCGCCTTCTGCACCACGGATGGCAGTACAAAATCCATATTTTGAAAATGCGTCAGTTAACTTAACACCAAGAACATACGAAGAGTTCATCCAACAGTAGTCGTTATGTTCAGCGTTAACAGCAATACCTGAAACAGGATCTACTTCGAACTCTTCAAACCCAAACTCTTCGACTGGAGCGGTAGCTTGTCCGTATGGCAAACGAGCAAGGACTTTTGGCATAGTCAGACTAACGAAGCGCGAATCGGCACTCTCGCGGAACGAACGCCATTGGGCGTATTCTAGTGATTCAAATACCTTATCTAGGTCGCGTGGTTTTGACAGCTCAGTCCACTCATCAAAGCCGAATAGTGCTGGTGAAGCCGCGGACAAGAATGGAGAGAAGCCAGAAGCCGCTACATTTGACATTAGGCGTAACGACTCAATATCTTCTGGGTGGTTGGTAAACTCATAGTCTCCAATCAATGCACCATACGGTTCACCACCAGCACTACCAAACTCAGACTCGTAAACCTTTTTAAAGATCTGGCTTTGATCAAACTCAACAGCTTTGCTCAAGTCTTTATGTAGCTCTTTCTTGGTCATACTCATCATGCGAACTTTCAGAGTAGAGCTGGTCTCTGAATTCATCACTAGATAATTTAAGCCGCGCCAAGAACCTTCGAGTTTCTGTAATTCTGGGTGATGCATTACTTCAGACAACTGATCAGAAATCTGCCTATCGAGCAAATTAATCGCTTCACGAAAAGTTACTGTTAGGTTTTTGTTCCAAGTAACTGTCCCTTTCATTGCTTCTTCAGCGAGCGTTTTAATCAGCTCCTCAGCACGAGAAGCTTCGGTCTGCTTAGTCGCACCAATAGCTTGATCTAAGAATGAAGTTGTCTGTTCATTAACAGTTGGATCTAACTGTTTTTCAGCTTCAGTCGTCATTATTCCGCTCCTTCAGTACTGTCTGACTTCGCTTTCTTGCCAAGATCTAACTCGCCTGCAAGTCTTGCCAGATTGTCTGTATTGTTCAAAACATCCTCTAGGATATTTTCAAGCTCTTCTGAGCGGTCAACTTTTGTCATCAAATCACGCAGTTTATTACGCGTTTCCATCAATTGGCGTAGTGGATCAACTTGATTTACGATCGCAGCAGGCTCAAAGTCTTGCATTGATTTAAAGTTTAAATCAACCTCAAACTGTGAATCGTCATTCGCAAGCTTATTCGCAACTTTAAACTTCACCGATGGATTCATTTTTTTGAGTACATCGTCAAAGTTATCTCGATCGATCTGAATAAAACGGCGGTCTTTTAATGGCTTCAACGCTTCTGTGTTTTGACCAGCGAAGTCACCCATTACACCTACAACAAAAGGCAGTTCTTTCTTAAGAGTCGTACCTTCAGTTTCAACATCATAGGTAATGTGGACACGAGGCTTCCGTACTCGTGATAGTTTCGAGTGGATACTCGTCATACCATTCTCCCTTTATTAATTTTCATTTTGTTCTGCTATGCCAACCAAACGGAAGTAGCTTTTCTTTGCATCCCCGTCGGAGATAAGTTCCGCCAGTAACTCCGGCAGAGGCATCCCACACCAACGAATAATCTGTTCGATGGAGTAAGAAACTGGTGAGTGAGGTTCACTCTCTCGGAAGAAATCAGCTACTTGCTGCAATTGTATAATTGCCTGCTCTCGTGATTTCATGTTTGTCGCTAATAATGCATCACAACTTTGTGAACTTAACGGTTGTTCAGAAGAAGATTCATCAAGATCCTCTAGCTCTTCAAACACGGCTTGTGGTTGATTGAAACGATCTCCTAGAAGGTGCTTTAATGCCGAGTGTATTGATTCAAGTCTTTTTGATATATAAGAGCTAGGAGTCACATCACCGACCGCTTCGTCTAATCGCTGACTGAATTCATTAAATGATTCCGTAGCGAACTCCAAATCCGTGATTAATTCTCGATAAAACGTATCAGAAGTCGACTTAACCGTAGTTGTAATTTCAGATAGCTCAACAGCCCCAAGCTCGACTCGATTTCGGCGCTTATCTTCGTCTAAGCGCTCAAGCTCTATAGCTTGCTGATATTCCCAATAGGCATAAGCTTGCTCCACGCCTAAGTCAGTCAATGGTATACAAGCAATTGGAAAAATAAGTGTTCCTTCACTATCGATACCATTGAGGCCAATAATCGCCGATATTCTTGTCTCAATACCATCTTCATCAGGCATTGGGTACAGATCATCCCAAAAGTTCTCAATTAAACTGGTTGCGAGTTTGTAGCCAACGCCCATACCACGAAAACCATACAATCGAGTTAGGGCTTCTATAAGCCAGGCAACAAATTCCAAATCTTTAGACTGATTCGTGAGTATTTCTGGGACATCTTCAATAAATACTCGCCATAAATTACTGTGGGTATAGATACTTTCTTCTTCTATAAGAGCATTACGTTCAGCGTTGCGGGCGGCCATACGCTGATCTTTCAACCGATAGTAAGCAGACTGTGGTGATACATCCTCTCTAGGATCAACACCTGTAGGATTTTCTTGAGATATAGGAGCCAACGCTTGTTCATACCAATCAAACATTTCATTACTCATAAGCTCTCCCTCTTAGAAAGACAGGTATTGTCGCGTCTTCTCTAGTTACTGTTTCGCACTCCGTTTGCGCTTGGTGAACTTTGATCAAAGCACAAGTTACGTTATCACTTGCGCCCCGAACCAAAGCCGAATGCATGAGCGCTAATCCAGCTTGGTTGACTGAGTCTGCATACAATGTCCGATGAATTTCATCACTCGTAAGTTCCTTAGAGAGCCCATCGCTACAGAGTAAAAACTGATCGCCGTCAGCCAACTGCCCTGAAACTTGATCAATAGTGACACTTTCGTCGACCCCAACAGCTCTGGTAATAACATTTGCAAGAGGGTGAGATTCGGCATCTTCAAATGCCAATAAGCCCTGATCCACTAAGTCCATGACTTGACTATGATCACGTGTTTTTTGGACAAAATTACCACTTCTAAGCTGGTAAATTCGGCTATCACCCACCCAAAGACAGTGGTAATACCCATCCTGAATAAACAACAAAACAAGTGTTGTTCCCATCGTTTTACCGTCTAAGTGATTTTGTGCGTATTGGTAAATTTCTAAGTTCGCTTCTTGAACCACTCTTCGGATATCATCGATATTAGTATTGGAGACATCCTGCATGTGGCGCGCGACTCTATCCACTAGCATCTGGCTTGCTATATCGCCAGCACTGTGTCCACCCATTCCATCGGCAACCACCCAAATATGCTGTTCTGTCATATCCAACAGAGCATCCTCGTTATAAGGGCGTACTTTTCCTGCGTGCGATTTAGCAAAGGTAAAATAGTTCCAATTCATTCTTCTATCCTACCAATTCCACTTTTTCCAGCCGCCATCAAGCATGGCTGAAAACTGACCAATTGAAGGAAATCCACTCGTAATGAACATGCATGGTTCAACCTTCGTTGAACCTTCAGTCCACCAAAAACATGGTTTACTCAATTTTTCTTTAATGAAGTAATTCAAAAGCGTGTTTTGATCAGTATTGCCGTGATCATGAAAAACTGTAGATATTTGGCTTTGATAAAGAAACTCCAGAGGCCTCACTTCACTTGTTACATTCGCAACGAGGTCATTTTTTTCTTGAGTACTCTTATGCCAAACATCAAAGACAAAGTCGTCCTCAAGTACTGAAAGAGCAAGAGCGGCACTGTCCTCTGTCCAAGCTCTGTCACCCCAATATTGCGCAGCTTCACCTTTTACGGCACGAGCTATAGTAAAGAAAAAGTATCTACCGCATGCATCAACACTAGGAATCATGCTACCAATGTAGGTTGAGTCTTCTAAATAGCTAATATCCAAAGCAAAGTGCCACACAGGAGCCGTTAAAAAGTGCTCATTCCAGCTTTCACCCAGTTGTTCCCTGCTGACTGCAATAACCGCCTGTTGCCAATCATGCCAACGCTCCGAGAAATCTTGTGATAAACCATCTTTCACAAAGTCCCCTTTTGCAGGCATTTTACCGATATAGCCCCAGCCTGATGTTATAAGGTTCGTGGACATCTGAACCTCTCCATTTCATTTGACCAAAACGGATTAATGGCACTAGAAGGAATAAGCTCTAGCTGCACCTTATTTCCCTTTAAATCAATCATAACTATATTGTCTTTACGCGATTCTGGCCTTGCTTTAAGTGATTGATCCAAAAGCTTGAATATGCCCCACTCACCTTCATAGGTATGCGCAATTTCGCGTTTAGATTCAGGTGGTGTGAACACAATTCGAGTCTGATCTTGACCGGCAGGCCAACTCAACGATTTAGCTCTTGCTGGTCCATGCTTATAAACCAAATCTTGTCCACCCAACTCTAAGACAAATCGAGTAATGTGCTGGTCTAGATAAACAGGCTTCATCCCAAACTCTACGCGTAATGAATTATCAGATTCAAAGAAAGACTGCCTGATACGTTGCGCTCTTTGAAAGACCATTAGTGTTTCCGGACGAACTCCAATTTCCTTTTCTAATCGCCAACGACTTTTCGAAGTATCCACAAACGGTTCGAGGTATTCTTGGAAGAATGCGTCAAGCGTACCTCCATAACCAAAGAATCGCTTAAAGTCTTTCAATCTAACTTCTCTGCTCGCGTTGGGCTCGAATGGATATCTGCCAGCAATAGTCCGCTGATAAGGGCGGACCACCTGTGTTACCCAAAGTTGATTTAGATGATCCTTCGAACCGCTCTCCGCAAACTTAACCGACTCTTGAGAAAGCTCACCTAGCCATTGATTAAATGGTCTCGGCAAAAGTTCTTTAGCACGAGCAATGGAAGCTGCGACATCTTGTGTAACGGTTCCATCTAAAATACTTTTGTAGGCAATTTTCTGATTGTTACCAGAGCTTGATAAGTCACTTAAATACGAACGCAAGTTAACCATTGCTTGTTGAATATCATCAAAGTCTTGCTCACCAAGGCGTAAGATCTCTGAAAAATGCGATTCGACTTCTTTACCTGGCAGAGCAACATTGAAGCCGTTTTCTTCAGGTAAATACATGTCTAGTCTATCTGCCGTATTTGAAAACTTAACTTTGGCAACTTTACCAGCAACTTCAGAAGCGGCTTTTTGATTTTCTGACAATGATACTTTTGATAGAGCAACCTCTTTTTGGATTGCTCTCAACAAAGATTCGATTGGTCTTTCAACTCCAGATAAAACCCTCGCTTGCTCTGTCGCAAGTTCTAGGCTCGGAGCCTGCTTCAATTGAATATCTTCGATCAACGTTTTCCATTCATTAACATAATCTTGATAGTATCGAGACTGAACGCCTTGGATGGCACTATCTTGATCAATTTCATGAGCCTTAAGATCGTCACCATAAACCCAGTTCTCTTCCATTAGGCTTTTTACTGTACGGTTGATCTGAATCTGAAAAATGCTATGAAAACCATTGTACGTGTAGAAACCCGAAATGCCTTGTGATAGCGGTTTTCCACTAGCTCGCTCGAACTGCTCAAGCCCTTTAGGTCCCAATACATCAGTCAAGCGAAATGAAGGTACATGACTCTTAGAAAATTGTATTTTCATTCGCTGATAAGCACGTTCAGGTAGAGACATTTGAGTCAACACTTCTCGAGCACTCGTCACGGCAGCAGTGTTGTAAGTAAAGCCTTGTCCATCGTTGCCTAATAAATATTGAGTGTGCTGTAGCAAACGTCTTCTTAAGTCTGCGTTTAGCTCACCCGGATATTGACGTTCGAAATAAAAGTTAAACCAAGCCAACACTTCATCTTGTTGATATTTGTCTGGATTGAATAACATCAAATACGTTTTTAACGTTTCGTACAAATACTCACGATGCTGTTGATTGCTCTCCATTTCTGACACCAAGCTATCAAGAAGCAGAGGGGCGTAATATTGGGTCAAAGCATCAGAATATGCATTGTTTGCCGCCTGAGACACTTTGTCTCCCTGATAGAGACCAAACCTCTTTACAGAGTCGGCACCACCGTAGTTGCTTTGCTTTCCGAGAGGAAGCGTCATCAACCTATCTAATGTTTCTACAGCTGAAACAATATCCGCTTCAAAATCTAAACTTTGAGCGCCAATCATTTCATCAATATGGCTAGCTTGTTCATTGGTGTCGACAATTAACTGTGAGTTCCACTTATAACTCATAAACCAAAGCGCAGAAGCTCCGAGCAGTAGCGTTGTACATCCAATGTAAACACCTCGACGCATCCAACCTGACTGCTTTTGATAGTGACGATTAACTGTTCCTAACAGTTGCTCTTTGAAAATAACCTTGTCAAAAAGATTCTTTACGAAATAACTATGAGAACCAGTCTGACTCTTTGCTAGAGCTAAACGATTTAACCCAAGTCCATTGGTTGATTCATTCATCAGCTTGTCGACTGGTAAGCCTTCTTGAACCGAACTCAACATAAACACACCACGAATCAAGGCAGGCTCTTCAAAACTGTTTTGTGCAAAAATTTCAGCTAAAAACTCGTCAAGATTAGCTTGTAGCACTCTTAATTGCTTTGGAAATTCAAAGATAAGCGCGCGTTTATCTAAATCGTCCTCTGTTTCAAGTATTCTAAGCATACGGGCATCAAGGCGCTCCAACATGCCATGAAACTCTTTGTTGAATAGAGAAATAACGCCTCTTTCATCATCCACTTCACGAGGGAACATGAAACCAAATAATTCCTCTCGCTCTTCCTTACTTAAATCGGCAAAGAACTCATTGAAACCGGCAACTAAATCCATTTTGGTGAGCAATACGTAAATCGGAAACTGCATGCCTAACTGGTTTTTCAGTTCTTGAAGTCTCGACTTAATTGCTCGAGCATGAAGACTTCGCTCGGTTCGAGTCTGAGACATCACGCTGGCTAAGCTTATCGTAACAATCGCACCATTAATTGGTCTTTGCGTTCTATACTTTTTCAACAATCCTAAGAAACCATGCCACGCTTTAGAGTCGACCTTTTCTTGACTGTCTTGTGTCGTATACCGGCCAGCCGTATCTATAAGAACTGCTTTATTTGCAAACCACCAATCACAGTGGCGAGTGCCACCTACACCGGCAATAGAGTCAGAGCCAAGGCTGTCTCCTAATGGAAACTCTAACCCCGACTGCTTTAATACGGTTGTTTTCCCCGTTCCAGGAGGGCCAATCAATACATACCACGGTAAGTCATACAAACTTCTCTTGCCTTTGTGTGTTTTCGTCACTACTTTGACAGCTTGCTCAATACGCTCGCGCATTAAGTCAATTTCACTTGCCGCTTCTTTATCTGATTGGCTATCAACCTCAAGCAACGTTTGAATACTTTCGTCTTCTTTCACCTTCTGCTTATGCTGCTTGGTAACGTTAAATATCGCCCAAAGCAACACTAACACAAGAATAGTGACTAGCCGTTGAAAGTCACTCTTTAGGGGCTCATACCCCGCTATCGTAATAAGTGGACCAACAACCCAAATGAAAATAGAACAAGCAGCGACACCGATAAGACCGAGAAACCATCTTTGAGTAAATATTCTGCCAATTTCTTTAATACGCATCTCTATCTACCTATTATTAATTCGCGACAAGAAGGTCGATTTCAATCCGGCGGTTAATAGCTCGGTTTTCATCACTACTGTTTTCAACTAATGGTCTTGCATCCCCCAATCCCTCGGGTATCACTCGCCCTTCTAATGCACTATTCGAGATCAGTTGTTCAGACATAGCAGTGGCTCGAGCTAATGATAGGTGCCAGTTCGAGGGATATTTACTCGTGAAAATAGGCCTATCGTCGGTGTGACCAGTAACAATGATCTTGCCTTGGGTCGACTCCAATGTTCTCGCAAGCTTAGAAATAACGGGTTGGATGTAAGCGACAACATCAGCACTACCTGATTCAAATAGATCTTGAGACTTTAACGAAATTCTTACCCTGTCTTGCAGCGGCTCAACATTGATTAGCCCCTTACCGATCTCAGTTGCTAGATACATTGAAATCTTTTCTGCAATTGGCGCTGATTTTGATTCTGACGTTGCATCTTGGTTAAGTTGTTGCGGTTGAATCAAATTGACTAATTGAGAAAAGGTGCGATTGGATGCCTTATTTAGCTCATAGCTAAAATACATATATATGCAGACCAATAATGCCGCCGTTACAGAACATACAACCCAAAGAGGGGCTCTATCAGAAGCCTTTGAGCCATTCAAAATGTGTTGGTCGATACTATTACTTAGCTCCTGAGGGACTCCTCTCCCATAAGACTTAAGAGTAGCAATAACCTGTCTTCTCAATTTCCGGTGCGATTCCAGTCCATTTTTTTCTAAACGGTATTGACCCAGAAACCCGAGAGATAAGCACACATACATTAGTTCAAGCAAATCTAAGTTCGCATCTGGTTTCGCCATGCACTTATCAAGATGCTTAAAAAACGCTTCCCCACCTTGACTGCTAGCATAGAAGGAGCTAAGTAATGAATCGTGACTCCAGAATGAATGCCCACCCCAATTGGTGTTAAGGACAACTTCATCTAGTGAACAGCATAAACAATAACGAGCTGTATCAATGGTATCCAAATCAACGTCATGCTGACGTAATCGGTTCTCATAATCTCTAAGCTTTTGTGCCAATGTCTCTTTTAGAAACAACGGATCGGAATGAGTCGCTGTCGACCGAATTTGACCGATAATAGATAACAGGCCATTCGCCTCTGCTAGTAGAGAGTTACTCCCATAAGCGACCACTGAATCATTGTTCACCAATTCAGGGCTTTTTGAGATAACTACGGTATTATCCACAGACTTTTCTGATTGTGGTTTCGATGCGGGTGCTCTTCCACCCGGTGTTGGTTTTACTATCGTTTGTTCCATACAGAGCGCGCCTATTGATTAATACTCCAAAGCTCAAGTTCAGCATTAGGAAAATGCCCTGATAGGTGAAGCGCAATACCGCCACTATCTTTTAGCCTCATCCAAAATGGCCCTTTCTTGACAACTTCGAAATAGACATAGCCCGTTTGGTAAGGAATCTGTCTCGGGACGACACTCAACGGCACTACGTTTATACCGTTGATCTGATTATTAATTAGATCGCGAATCTGTTCTGCCGGGCCAAACTTGAGTTGCGCTGGGACCAGGCGTCTTATTTCATCTGTTGTGGTATCTGCTTTAATTGCTAGCACAAATTGGCATGACTCAAGCAAGCGTTTATCTGGAAGCGGCGTCACTTGAATACCGTATTGGCGAGGCTCCAACGGAAGTTTGGTCGCAGTTTGGTCAAGAACAACACTGAGGTACTGACTGAGTATCTGATTCAACTCGCTATAAACACTTGATACATCTAAGTGATCATACGCAAGCAAACTTGGGACTCTTTTAGTTTTATTAGAAAAAGTGGCTAACTCACCAATGTAACCTTTAAGTGTCGTCGCTAATTCCAGTGGATGTAACCTATCTAACTCACTGAAATGCTTTAACTTCGCCTCATATCGGTTCAACATTTGGAGCATGATGAAATCAACAGCAGATGCCGATGCAGATTTGCCCTTAATCAAGCGCTGCGCAATAACGTCAGCACGCATCTTTGTCATCGCGATAACGTTACGTAGATAAGCTGACATAACTTTATCGCTCAGGAGATTGATAAGCGGAGGAACGTACTCATCGTCTAGTATAACTTCCCCTTCAGGAGTTACCTCTTTGATCCTTAAGATAGGTAACTCCACATAACCCGCTAATTTGTCATTACTCGCTTTCAACTCAAGGTTGAGGGCTGCAACTTGGATGGTTTCTTCGTCTTGTCCTGTAAGGTTATCTATCACGTCGATATCTTGAAGTACATAACGAGAGACGATCGATTCGCTTACATCCGAAACGTTTTTACCTGTAACACTTGAAAGAGGGAGAGTTATTTTTACTAACGTATTTTCAGTGTTTTTATCAATAAGTAGAGGCGAAACTGAATCGTTGGATATTAACGTATTAACCAACGTCATATCCGGCAAAACAGCTTCAAGATGCTCAAGTTCAATAAGACCATCTTTTAGCGCGTGTTTTTTTACTCGACATTTGCAAACTCCCCAATTGTAAACCCCACCTAACTGATGTAAGCCTTTGAATTCTTGAGAGGTTGCGCGTTCTTGTTGTTGGAAGTGCTGGGGACGTAAAAACATTCCTTCGCACCAAGCCGTCTTGGAGTATTGCGTCATTTATAATTAGCCAACTAAACGTTATTTAACGACCAAAGACAGATCTTCTAACAATACTTGATATGTGTTGTAACCGGTCTTATCCACTTTAATGACTTGTCGCCAATTTGAGTTTTCAATATCTCGAAACGCTACGACAATGCCTAAATATTCTGTCTTTGGAGACATACTTGCTTGATATGTTTCTTTCTGACCTGGAGTTAATGAAACTTCATATTTATTCACTAAATCAGGTCCTAAGACTTTTTCACTTTCTTCATAAATAGAAAAAAAGTCCTGGCTTTCGAAAATGGTATTTGACGTTAATTCAAATACATACACCACTACAGGAGAAGGCCTGCCGTTTGAATCAGGATTAATGTTATGACTTGCTGCTATTTCTAAATCTGAGTATGGATCAACAACTAGGTTCGCTGCTGAGCACCCAAATAAAGCCATTGAAATTAATAACAAAATATATTGGTAAAACTTTTTCATCACCCTAATTCCTAGCCTTTGTTTTTTAATGCTAATTCATAGTGCTTAGCGAAGTCTTCTAAATAGAACGGAGACTCTTTATTGATAATATCATCGGATAACTTTTCATGAATATCCTCAAACCTCTTCCAACTTTGAGCATATTTTCTAGCTGGAATAACCTTATTAATAACCGTGTCTTTCGCTAAAGCATCTGAGTATATAGAAGTAGGTTCAACAAGTGACATAACACTCGAAACCGTACCTTCAACACCTTTCATTAAGGCTTGCTCATGACTTTCGATGTCATTAAATGCTTCTTTAATGGCTGCATTTGGCTTTAAGAAGCTAGCCGTTTGACGGTTATATAAGTTATGAATCGCATCTTCTAAGTTTGCAGAAAACTTTAAAGGGTTATTTTCTGACTTACGAAATGCGGTATGACTAAGTCGATTTGTTTGCTTAAACACTGCTCTGTTATGCAGTGTTTCCATTAAACCAACTAGCATCAAAGAAAATGACTCCCCCAGTTGTTCAAACCATTCCTCTCGGTTATCGCTGGGAATCATCATTGGATCTATACCCACCCCTCTAACAAAAGCCGCAAGTTCACCCCCATTGGTATCAAAGTTGGGAGTCGATAGGTGTTCTGATTGTCGGTTAACTTTCGGTAAAGTTTCAGATACGGTGCTCTGTTTTTCGGGCTTTGGGATATCAATAAAATCATCGACTAAACCAATATCTAGCTGAAAGTCAGAAGGAACACTTTCGTTTAAGAGTTCACTAGCACTAAGGCCTAGGTCAACAAATTCCTCTTCCGATGGACTTGAGACTACTTCAGGGGGGGCGCTAGAAAGACTTTTACTTGTCTCAAGGCTGAATACATCTGTATCTGTTTGAACAGAAACTGAAATTTGATAATCCCCTAAGCTAACCATATCGTCATTGCTTAGTGCTATTTCATTTCCTTGACCCACAGGAGTTACAGCATTATTTACAAAAGTACCATTCGTTGAGAGGTCTTTTATCAAGTATTTGTCACCAAACTTAATCAGTTCTCCGTGGGTTCCGGATACCACTCTTTCAGGATCTGGTAGTGTCCAATCACATTGTTCAGACCTACCAAATGTAACCTTGGCATGTTCATCACTTGATTCAAACACGAACTCACTCTCAATCTCTGGAGTAAATTTGTGAAAACTTGTTATGGTTAAAACCAACTTCATGTAAACCTCGCCAAAGACCTGCTAGATATTATTTTTAATTTTATTATTAACTGCTTTCTTATTAACAGTAAGATTAATAAAAATCTTAATACTGCCATTGAAAATCATGCACGGAATAATGAATCATTTTTTTATCAAAGCAATCACGTATTGTTCAACAATTTTAATTATCCAACCAAGTTCAAATTTTTGACACTTAGACTTTCATCAATAAAAAAACGAATGTTAGTTTGGCCGAGAAATTCTAACATAATGACTTTTCATTGAGCAGAAAGGTATATATTCCCCCATCATTTATACGGAGTTCTTGTGATGGAAGATAGTAATAAAAACAATTCTATAAATAACGAAGAAAGCGGAGATAAAACTAAAATTGTAAAGACTCAAAAACGAGACAATGCAATTAAATCAACCAAACTCACTAATAATGAAACCTCCGTTAAAAATAAAAATGAAACAAATACAAAACTGTCTCAAAAAGAAAACACTCCGTTAGTTAATAAGAAAAAAAACAATAAAGATGACTCATTAAATAATAACAAAGATGTTATTAACGAAAGCTTAATAGGAACGACCGTTAAAAATCGGTATGAAATTGAGTCGGTTATTGGGCATGGTGGGCTTTGCGATGTTTACTTAGCTAAAGATAAGATTCTTGAATCTTCAGGTTCAGAAACACCCTACGTTGCGTTAAAAATATTACAGAAAGAGTTTGCTTCTCAACCAGAGACTGCACGCATGTTAATACGTGAAGCTCAACAAACTCAAAGGTTAAGCCACCCTAATATCATTAGGGTTTTTGATTTTGGTGTTGATGGCGAAATATACTTTTTAGTTATGGAGTATATTAACGGAGAAACATTAGAGAGTTTAATACAGCGTTCTAGGCCCCATGGGCTGAAGTTTAATGCAACTTTATCAATCCTAAATCAGGTACTCGATGCACTCTCATATGCTCACTCTCTTGGTGTAGTGCACGCCGACCTAAAGCCCGCTAATGTGATTTTAACGTCTGAGGGTGACGTTAAGCTGCTTGATTTTGGTGTATCTAAAACTCATCAATTAAAGCAGGATCAATATGCGGCTAAACGTAAATCCGAAAATGTTGAAACGCTTGGTTATACTCCCAACTATGCATCACTCAACCTGTTATCCGGTAAGGAACCGAACTTAAGCGACGATATGTTTGCTCTATTTTGTATTGCTTACGAGTTATTGAGTTGCAAACACCCTTACGCAAGAACTCCAGTTAATGAAGCTCTCAAAAAGAAGATCAAGGTCTCTAAACCAACTAACATGCCTGCATCTAAGTGGCCAATATTTTCAAGCGTATTTTCAACTGGCATCATTCCGTACGAGCTGACCCCTGAGCAGTTGAAACGCAAATTGAATATGCGCTATTGGCCTATTGCTAGCGGCGCGGCAGCGAGTATATTATTAGTTAGCGGCATTGTATTTGGTTATCAGCAGCAACAAGAAACCATCGCCACTTTGGAAACCGTTATTAGCAAGCAAAATGATCAAATTGCCGGACAAGAGTGGCAGCTTGATACGCCAGCAGAAAAAAGTTTGGCACTGATTGATAGTGAAAAAAGCTTACATCCAGTCGTTAAGGCTGGCTTATTACGCTTACACAAGACCTATATTCTCAGCGAGTTTGAATCTGAAATTGATCAGGTTTTGAATTCTGATGCCAACAACTACCCGAATTATGATGAAATTGAGTCCATACTTGATAAAGCAAAAACCTACTACCCTGACTCACATAAAATAGAAGTTCTTGCCTTAGATATTCAGTCAAGCAAGCACTCCACGTTACTTTCGATAGCAAGGCAAATCAACAGTCAACTTGAAAAGTCTCGGTACAGTAAAGAAGACGGCAGTAAATCCATCTATGAGCTCAAGGATGAGTTAAATCAGATTCATCAAGGTTATCCTTTCACGCCAAGTTCGTTATCTAGCGATGTTTTCGGTCAGCACCTCACTGAAGCACTCAAAAAGAAAGACGCAGCTGCACTTGTTGCTCTTATTAAGGTTGGGAACACCTTCTTTTCAAACGTAGAAGAGCATCAAGAGAACTTACAGATAAGTAATGCGATGAAAGATGCAGTGCTTGAAATGAAATTATATGAGACAGCGCTAGATTCCAACAGCCCTCTACCGTTTCCAGAAGATGCCGCTAGAATCCTGTTCCAAGAAGAGTTTGAAAACTTTTATTCTCGCCTAGAAAAGGCAAGGACGACAACTCATCTCGATAACTTGGTGAAGGATGTGGATCTGTTCTCGAAAAACTTTCCTATTGGTTTTCAGGATGTTAGCGATTTAAGATTCAAAACTGCTGATAAATACTTACGCTTCTCCGATATATTACTTAATAAGCGAAGGACTTCAAGCGCAAGACGCGCTATGAAGAAAGCCAACGAGCTTATGAAGCAAATAGAACAGGACTCTAAACAAAGCTAGTAATACAAAAGGGACGCGAGTCCCTTTTTTGCCGCAGATTACTTGCCAATATGCAACTAGATTGCTAATTTATACTTATACTTAATGAGGAGAGTTAGCCTTGACTGAAGGAATAGTCAAAGTTGGCGAACGTCTGGCGTCCGTATGTAACGATAGCCTTAAACTAGGACTGCAAGACACTTACCGACTCGGCGTTTTACTTGGAAACGTCCCCTTTGCTACTTGTGTTAAAAACACGCGAGTTGAAGTTTTTTCATCCCTACATTTCGACCATTGCCGTTTGGATATAAGTCAAAATATCTTTAACAATCACTTTCTTTTTGTAAGTTTATCTCAAGCGACAAGCAAACTATTTCTGCTCAAATACTGGTTATGCCATTCATACCTTCGGCTAAGCCTTCATTATCCGAAACATTCCTCTACCTCAACGTTTAATAGGGGTATACATGATTAATTTTGATGTTCTCAATACATACATGGATAACGACGTAGATCTGATCGTCACTGTTTTTTCTACATACCTTGAAGATCACACGAATGATATAGAGCGTATAGATGAGCTATATGCAAGCAAATGTTGGTCAGAACTCTATCTATTAGCTCATAGTTTAAAAGGCATTCTAGAGAGTTTCGGAGAAGACACCGCGGTCATTGCGTTTCAAAGAATAGAAGAAAAAACCAGAAACGATACAGCGCCAGATAGCTCAGATATAGCTATAGTTACTAAAGAGCTAGCTGCAATTAATCAACAAATCTTCGCTTACTTGAAGAATATGCAATAAAGAAATTCAAGGCTTAACTGGGGGAAATATGGCAATGAATAATAGCAATTTCAGGGAGTTGATTGAGTCTCTCAAAGACCTAACACCAACTCAAAAAAGGTACTTACTTAGCCGTACAAAGATGGCGCTAGATGATGAAAGTAATATGTTAAACATCAGTGATATCCTAACACCAGAAGAGTTGGAGGCGTTACTATCACCAGCACCAACAACGAATACAAAATAACAATGATATACAACGCCACCGTCAGATTAACGCTAGGGACCAAGTGAAGCAAATCGACTTTGCTTGGTTGTTAGTTTCTCTCCCAATTCCTTTTCACTACAACAAACGTATTGTTTTCGAAACCTTTTTCCAATTTAAACAGGTCAGATAATTGAGCGACTAACATCAGTCCGCGACCAGAGGAGGACCAACTATCGTCATCCATTAAGTTAGGTGCCTCAATCTGTTTATTTTTATGTTGGATGAACGTCTTTTCATTGATCGGCGCTCCGCAATCAGAGACTCTAAGTTCCACGAAACCGGACACTTGGTCATCCCCAACCCTACACTCCACTTCAATTGGCTGGCCTTCTATTTCACTGTAAGAATGAATATAAGCGTTATTCATGAGCTCAACGACACAAAGCTCCAATGATTGAATTGCATTTAAGGGGATTTGATGCCCCATCAAAAACCGAACAACGTCTTTGCTCGCACTTCGTGAGTGAGTAAGGGAGCTCCCGTAAGTTCGTTTAAATTCGCTCTTTGACATTCTTTTCCTTAAAATCGAGCCTCTCACCATGCCATTTTACCTGTAAAAGGCTGGCATCATCATCAAACTCATCTTCGTTGTGCCAAGATTGTACTTTTTTAAAGACCTCTCCCACTTGCTCTTCAACTGGCAGCGTGCAAACAGCTTTTATACTCGATGCCAATCGTTGTAGTGAAAACATCTCCTCACCCTGCCTCGCTTCAATCAAACCATCCGAATAAAGCCACAATGCATCGCCTTCATCTAGACTAATTTGGTTACCGATATATTCCATCGGCTGCATTGCACCAACGATAAAGTTATCGTCACCTATCTGTTCCATCGTTTTCGTACTCGCTCGCCAAACTAAGATCCTGGGGTGGCCAGCCGTGCAATAGCTAAGTCGCCCTGATTTTGTGTTAAGAATGGCGTAAGCCATAGTAAAGTAAAGTTGACTGTTTCTAGTTTGCTGATAACGCCGATTTAGCCGTTCAATCACAGATGCTGGCTCACTTACGCAATAGCCGTCATCTCTCAACTCCATCGTGATCGAATCAGGCCCCTGACTTTGAGATAGTGTCTGTTGAATAGAAAAAGCCATCAAAGCTGAAGAAATACCATGACCAGAAACATCACATACATAAAACGCAACATGGTGTTCATCGAGATCCAAATACCCCAACATATCACCACCAATCTGGGAGCATGGTTTGTAGACATAGCTAAAATTTACATTCTGAATAGTTGATTCAGCAGGGAGTAGTTGCTCCATCAGATGACTCGCAGACTGTAGGTCTTGGTGGATTGTTTGATAGGCCGCATCTAGCTCTTTGTTTCTCTCAACGAGTTTGTTGTGCAGTTCTAAAGTACGAAACCCCGCACGGATTCTGGCCTGAAGTTCCTCTACAGACGTCTTCTTATCTACGAAATCATCTGCGCCAGCATCAATGCCTTTCACGATCGAACTTTGGTCATTTCTAGAAGACAGTAGAACAAAAAAAATGTAACGTTCGCTAACTTTAGATTTTAATTGGCGACACAATTCAATACCATTAATTCCAGGCATCATTAAATCACTCAGCACAAACTGAATATCAGGGCGGTGGGTTAGCACTTCGAGCGCCGCTCGTCCGTCTTCAACAGCAAGCACTTCATAGCCTTGCTTTTCCAATGCACTGCTGATGTAAAGCAGTACTGTTTTACTGTCATCGACCAAAAGAATGGGTTTCATCTGCCTCCTTAAAGTGGTTGCTATACTGGCTAACGCAAAACACTAGTCACTGACTGCTCATTTCTAAAACGGCTGTAGTCTTCGGCTAATAATTGGTGTTGATATCGAGTGTAAGACAACGCTTCATTAGAAATTAGTATCTGATGCTCTTTTTCGATTAACTGACTTTGCAGCCTTTCAATCTGTTCATTCTGCTGTGTGTAATTGAGGTACAGTGCGAATAGACCAAAAACCGAAACCATTAACAGGGCTATTAGAATATTATTGATAGTTTTCACTTGAATATTCATGACCTCTCCTTGTCTATTATTAGACTTTCCATGATGAAAGAGAGCGTCTACGGACCAAGAGCTCAAGGCTCTAAAACGCAACGAAGCAAATTGAGGTTGTTTTTCCAATTATAGGCGATAGGAGAAAAAATAAGAAAAATCTGAAAAAATTTGAATATCCTGCTGAGTTAAGAATCGGTAAGGTGGTAGCAGCGAGCTATCATCCACTCGCTGCAATACATTAACTCTGAAATGCAGGTCTAGCTAAAATTTGGTTATACCATCGAGCAATGTTTGGCGACGTCGATAGCACATCAATTTCTAGGCCTTTAATTGCGAAACTGATTAAAATAAAGCCTGTTATATCGACGATAGTAAAATGGTCTACGGCGATAAAATCATTATGTTCAAGCCGCTTGTCTAAGACAGGCAGAAATTCATAGACGCGTTGTTTTGATTCTTCGCCCCATGCTTCAACGCAACGTTCTCTGTCTCCATAAACTCCGGTCATGTTTCGAAACGCCTGAAATGCCGCATTTAGTCCTTGGAACTCCACCACACGATGCCACATTTCCACCTGAGCACGTTCGAGTTGGTTAGCACCAAACAGCGCCAGATCATTTTCAAACGCTTCATCTAGGTAGCGACAAATCGCCACGCTTTCACAGATCGTCGTACCATCATCCAGTTCTAGTAGAGGCACTTTGCCGTTCACGCTTTTCGATTTAAACGGTTCAGATAGGTTATCGCCCTCACGAACGTTCAGCGCAATTCGCTCAACCTCGCCACCGATTTCCTTTAGAAAAATGCTAACTCGCTTACAACTTGGAGTCATTGCGGTTTCATAGAGCTTCATTTCACATCCTTTTATCTTTTTCTAACCGATTGGTTAGGATATACTGTAGCCAGTTTATAAACGATCAGTCAAGAACTTCACTATCAAAAATTTTCAAACAGTTGTGGGTCTGTTTGCTGAGAGAGATTTTTGATGCCGTTTGTGAGTTCACATGAATTTGGAGGCTGATACCCAAGAATAGATGGGTATTCATCATATTGGTTCAGTTCGAACGCTAGAGGTTCTCTGTACCATCCCTCCAAAGCAATTCAATTACCCGATAAGCAGACCCAGGCAGGTAATTTATGGCAAGAAAAGCCAACTTCGACCGAGATGAAAAGCTTCTCGTAGCTATGGATGTGTTTTGGCGCAAGGGCTTTGCGAACACGTCTATCTCGGATCTCACCGACGAGTTGAACATCAACCGCTTCAGTCTTTACAACACCTATGGTGACAAGCAACAGCTCTACTACGAAGCGCTCGACACTTACTTAAAAAAGGTCTCGCTACCGTCACTGAATGATTTGGAAAAAGACGATGCGTCTTTACCTGAGTTGGAATCGTTCCTTAAATCTTTTGCTGAACTGCAACGCAAACGCAACTGTGGGTGTTTTATCCAAAATGCGTTGATTGAGCACGCTGGTGAAGACGATGATGTACTGCGTAAAGGGCATTTTTTGTTTGACCATCTTATCGACATCATTGCGGATGCGCTGACCAATGCGCAAAAAGAAACCTTAGTGCCGAAAACGCTGAAACCAGAAGAGCTCGCTCGTTTTGTTCTCAACAACATGCAAGGTATGCGCGTACTTGGCAAAGCCAAACGTTATGCCGACTTGGATACCGCGCTTTCCTGCTTGCTGGTTTTGATTAGGAAGTGACATGTCGATTGAAGTGATAGCAGTACGTCTTACCAAAGGCATGGACTTAAAACTGAGCCTAGCGAAATTGGTCAAGCAGCACAGCATTAAAGCAGGCTCGATTGCCTCATGCGTTGGCTGTATCTCTGATCTCAACCTTCGTTTGGCAGGTACAGAGAGTACGTTAACCAAACAAGAGCCATTTGAAATCGTCTCTGTGATGGGAACCCTAACGCCTGAACATCAGCACGTTCATATCTCGGTGTCTGATCGTGAAGGACGAGTCTGGGGCGGGCATTTAATGGAAGGCACAGTGATTGATACTACCGCAGAATTGATCATCCATTCTTACTCAGAACTTGAGTTCACTAGAGCGATGGACGACTCGACTGGCTATACCGAACTACAAGTGAATCCTTCTAAATAGTAAAAAGCTCCAGAGCCATACTGTGCTGTCTCTGGAGCTTTATTCGCTTGCCTCTTACGCCAAGAATTTACTCATATCGAGCAAGCTAATTTCGAGGATCATTCTTCGACTATATGACAAACCTGATTATCGTCGACCGTTACTTGCCACGTTTTTAGACCGTTCGCTTCGTCTTCCAAACACTGCCCGCTCTTTAAACTGAAGTGCTGTTTATACAGTGGTGATGCAACACACATCTCACCATCAATATCACCGACAATCCCTCGACTCATCACATAAGCCTTACCAATTGGGTCCCAATCCTGAACAGCGTACACACCGCTATCTGGAATGTAGAATAACGCGACATGCTCGCCTTCAATCAATACAGTGGCACCGATGAACGGCATTAGGTCATCAAGCTGACACAATTTCACTTTGGTTAACGCTGCCATTTACACCTCCTGTTTCACTGGAATACGCTGACCGCGCACACGTTGGTACGGCAAGACTTTGCTGCCCGACGTGCTGTTCAAGAAAGGACGGAAGCGTTGCAATTTTTGAGGATTATCCAACGTACTCTTCCACTCACATTGATAGGTATCTACGACTCGTGCCATTTGTTCATCCAAAGAATCACATAGATTCAGAGAGTCATCCAAAATCACTTGTTTAAGGTAATCTAGGCCCCCTTCCATGTTCTCCATCCACACAGACGTGCGCTGCAAGCGATCTGCGGTGCTGACGTAGAACATCAATACTCGGTCGATCATGGTGATCAACTCTGATTTGGATAAGTCGGATGCAAACAAATCTGCGTGTCTTGGTCTCATGCCGCCATTCCCGCAAACGTATAGATTCCAGCCGTTTTCAGTGGCGATCACCCCAATGTCTTTACTTTGCGCTTCTGCACACTCGCGAGTACAGCCCGATACGGCAAACTTAAGCTTATGGGGCGCTCGCAATCCTTTGTAGCGGTTCTCTAACTCAATGGCTAATCCGACCGAGTCATCAACACCATAGCGACACCACGTAGAACCGACGCAAGATTTCACGGTGCGCACCGATTTGCCGTAGGCGTGCCCTGTTTCAAAACCAGCATCAATTAAGGTTTGCCAGATTTCTGGGAGTTGCTCTAACTGCGCACCAAATAAATCCACGCGCTGACCGCCGGTGATCTTGGTGTACAAATCATATTGCTGCGCAACTTCGCCTAGCACGATAAGTTTATCTGGTGTAATTTCGCCGCCCGGAACACGAGGTACAATTGAGTAAGAGCCATCTTTTTGCAGGTTTGCCATAAAGGCATCGTTAGAATCTTGCAGAGATTGATGTTGAGGCTCCATGATGTGTTCATTCCACAAAGAAGCAAACACAGATGCCGCTGTCGGCTTACAGATATCACACCCATGCCCTTTGCCATGCAGTGCAATTAAGGTGTCGAAGTCTTTGATTTGTTCCACTTGGCAAATATGGAACATCTCTTGGCGACTGAGCTCAAAGTGCTCACAAAGGTGGTTGTTAACCTCTACCCCCATGGCTGCCAGTTGAGTATCCAATACCGACTTGACCATATTGCTACAGCCACCACAGCCAGTACCGGCTTTGGTGTTGGCTTTAAGGTCCGTTAGGTTGGTAGTGCCGGCTTGAATCTCGGCAACTAAGTCGCCTTTTGTGACGTTGTGACAAGAACAGATGATGGCGCTGTCTGGCATCTCTCCATCCAGCATTCCGGTATCAAACAGCAGGTTCGCCGCGTGGTCTGGCAGAACCGTTTTGTTCAAATAACACTGTAAGAGCGCATCGTAGTCGCTGTTGTCACCAACGAGAATCGCACCAAGCAATTGGGTGCCGCTCGCATCAACCACCAGCTTTTTGTAGATGCCTGCAACCGCATCTTGCAACACCATTTCTTGAGCGCCTTCGGTTTGCATTTGTGCATCGCCGATAGACGCCACATCCACCCCAAGTAGCTTGAGCTTGGTGCTCATGTCTGCGCCTTTAAAACCCTCGCTTGGCATACCAGTCAAGACATCGGCAGTGGTTCTCGCCATGGTGTATCCGGGTGCGACTAAACCAAAGATCTTCTGATCCCAAAGGGCACATTCGCCAATCGCGTATATGTTTTCATCGCTGGTTTGGCATTGGTTGTTAATCACAATACCGCCTCGCTCGCCTACTTCTAGCTCAGCCATTTTTGCCAGCTCATCTTGAGGGCGAATCCCTGCGGAAAAGACAATCACATCCACTTCGAGAGGATCTTTGTCTTTAAACACCATGCGATGCTTAGCCGTTTCACCATCGCAGATTCGCTCCGTACCCGTCGAGGTATGTACGGTTAGCCCTAGCGCTTCAATCTTCTCTTTTAGCACTAAGCCAGCACCATCGTCTAACTGCACGGGCATCAGGCGGGGAGCAAATTCAATAACGTGAGTTTCTAACCCTAATAATTTAAGTGCGTTTGCCGCTTCTAAACCCAACAAGCCGCCGCCAATCACTGCGCCCGTTCTTGCGCCTTCACATGCTTTTTTGATTTGTGAAAGGTCATCAAGCGTGCGGTAGACAAACACGTTGTCTCGGTCTTTACCTTCAATTGGAGGCACAAACGGGTAAGAACCGGTCGCGAGCACAAGTTCGTCGTAACCCAGCACATCTTCACCATCAAGCAGAATGCGCTTTTGCTCTCTGTCGATGCCTGTTACTTGGCTGCCAAGTACGAGTTGAATGCCATGCATGTCGTACCATTCTTGGTTACTCAGCATCAAATCATCATGAGACTTACCCGCAAACAAAGAGGACAACTGTACACGGTCATACGCGATAAAACGCTCTGCGCCAATCACGGTAATTCGGTGCTCTAAATGCGCGTTTTTCTGTACTAATTGCTCGACGAGGTGTTGCCCGACCATACCGTTACCTACCACAACAATGTGGCTCAATGCGTTCTTTACTGGGATCGTTAAAGGACTGTTCATCGCTGCCTCCTTATGCCGTTTGCACTGCGGTTTTGGGTTTGTCGTCTTTCGAAGCAGGAATCTCGACTTTGGATTGCTTCTCGTAAAGAAACTTCAGCACCGCTTGTCGACACTTCTGATACTGCGCATCATCCGCCAGTGCTACACGCTCACGAGGGCGCGGTAGATTCACTTCTAACACTTCACCAATGGTTGCTGCCGGTCCGTTAGTCATCATCACGATTTTGTCAGATAGCAGCACGGCTTCATCCACGTCGTGGGTAATCATGATGACAGTGTTGTTTAGCTCGGCTTGAATCTTCATCAGTGCATCCTGTAGGTGTGCACGTGTTAACGCATCCAACGCGCCAAATGGTTCATCCATCAGCAGAACCTTTGGTTGAAGTGCCAGTGCTCTCGCGATGCCGACTCGCTGCTTCATACCACCCGAGATTTCATCGGGCTTTTTGTGCGCGGCATGCTGCATTTGAATCAACTCCAAATAGTGGTTCACTTGTTCCTGAATCCACGCTTTGCCCTTTTTGCCGGCAATTTGTTTTACTGCGAGCTCAACGTTTTGATACACGGTTAACCAAGGCAATAATGAATGGTTTTGGAACACCACTGCGCGGTCGGGTCCCGGTCCTGCCACCTCTCGTCCATCGACGACCACGCCGCCGTCTGTTGGCATGTGTAGACCCGCAACTAAGTTCAATACCGTTGATTTACCGCAGCCAGAGTGGCCAATCAGGGATACAAACTCACCTTTATTGATTTGTAAATCGACGTTCTTAAGCGCGATGAACTCACCATCTGGCGTTGGGAATCGCATCCCTAAACGCGTTAGATCTAATAATGCTTTTTCCATGATCTTTTCCCTTATCTCAACGCTTGTTGTTTATTCCAAGACAGCCACTTTTGAAGTTGCAGCATGCCTCTATCGAGCATCAAACCAATAAAGCCGATTGTGATGACCGCGACCATAATGCGACCCAATGATGCCGAGCTGCCGTTTTGGAATTCATCCCAAACGAACTTGCCTAACCCTGGGTTCTGCGCGAGCATCTCTGCCGCAATCAATACCATCCAAGCGATACCTAAAGAGAGACGTAAACCGGTGAAGATCATTGGAATGGCAGAAGGTAAAACGATGGTGCGAATGTGCTGCCACCACGAAAGTTGAAGTACTTTGCTCACGTTGATTAAGTCTTTATCAACGCTCGTTACGCCCACGGCGGTATTAATCAGCGTCGGCCACAAGCTACACAGCGCCACTGTGATCAGAGAGTTAATGAACGACTTAGCAAACATCGGGTCATCAGTCACATAAGTGGCACTCACCACCATAGTAACGATAGGCAGCCAAGCTAAAGGTGATACAGGCTTGAGCAATTGAATGATTGGATTGAACGCTTGATACAGCCCTTGATTAAGACCAAGCACGATGCCAATCGGAATCGCGATAACCGTCGCCAGCAAAAAGCCCGCAGTCACAGTCACTAAGCTTGTTATGATTTGATCGAAGAACGTCGGCTTACCTGTGTAGGGACGAATCTTCACTTCCGCGTCTGGATTCTTGGCTAACTTCGCAGCATTTCGTTTTTCCTGACGTTCGATAAACGCTTGTTCCTTTTCTCGCTCTTGCCAATGGTCATCGACAAGGTTGCTGAACTGCTGAAAAGTTTGCACAGGTCCCGGTAGCGTACCTAATGAGGTTTGCACTTCTCTCGCTGCTAAGTGCCACATTGCCAAAAAGATCAGCAAGCCAATGACGGGCAAAAGCACCAGCCTACTTCGGTTCACTACCTGCTTGGCAGGAAAAAGGGAAATGACATTACTAGACATACTCACTCCTAAGAAATTTACATCCTTGTTGCCACAAGCGAATTCCCTCGCCTGTGGCGTTTATCGTTATGGTTAAACCTTGTCTTTTCCTTTAAGCCCGATAGAGAACTTCTCTAGATATTTATTTGGCTCGCGACCGTCATAAACGATGTTGTCGATAAAGTGTGTTTGTGGCGCACGGAAACCATCTTCAGCACTAAAATCTGGGAAGTCTTTTTTGCTCAACACACCATCTTCAATTAGCGCTTGAGCTGCTTGTTGGTAGATATCTGGACGGTAAACCTCTTTCGCCACATCCATGTACCAATCATCGGATTTCTCGCTTGAGATCTGTCCCCAACGGCGCATTTGAGTCAGATACCAAATCGCATCGCTGTAATACGGATACGTGGCGTTATGACGGAAGAACACGTTGAAGTCTGGCACGTCTCGTTTGTCGCCTTTCTCGTATTCAAATGTGCCCGTCATTGAGTTGGCGATAACTTCGGCATCGGCTCCGACGTACTCGCTTTTTGATAGCATCTTCACTGCTTCTTGGCGGTTGGCATTGTCGTTTTCATCCAACCAATGTGCCGCTCGAATCAAGGCTTTCACTACGCGAATGTGTGTGTTTGGATATTTCTCAGCCCAAGCTTTGGAAACACCAAATACTTTCTCTGGGTTGTTCTTCCAGATCTCGTAGTCGGTCACGACTGGCGTACCAATGCCTTTGAATACGGCTTGTTGGTTCCATGGTTCGCCTACGCAGTACCCTTTGATCGTGCCCGCTTCCATTGTGGCTGGCATTTGTGGTGGCGGTGTAACACTCAAAAGAACATCAGCATCCAACTGGCCACTGTTATCGCCTGAGTCTGGTGCGTAAAAGCCTGGATGAATCCCCCCTGCCGCTAACCAGTATCGCAACTCATAGTTGTGCGTCGATACAGGGAACACCATCCCCATGTTGAACGGTTTGCCTTTATCCAGATAGCTGTCGACAACAGGCTTCAGTGCATCCGCTTTGATTGGGTGAACAGGTTTGCCATCTGGTTGTTTTGGAATGTATTGCTTCATCTGTTCCCAAGTATCGTTGGAAACCGTGATTGCGTTGCCGTTCAAATCCATACTGAACGCGGTAATCACTTCTGCTTTTGTGCCGACACCAATCGTCGCGCCCAATGGCTGACCAGCAAGCATGTGCGCGCCAGCAAGCTCACCATCGATGACTCGGTCTAAAAGCACCTTCCAGTTTGCTTGCGCTTCTAAAGTGACGTACAAGCCTTCGTCTTCAAAAAAGCCTTTCTCATAAGCAACCGCCAGCGGTGCCATATCGGTTAACTTAATAAAACCAAACTTCAGGTCTTCAATTTCTGGCTCACCTAACTCTGCCTTTACGCTGACCGTGGTGAATACCGATAACGAAATTGCTGACACTTTCAGCATCGAACTCCATTTCATTGGTTTGCTCCCATAAAAAAAGCGCCACTACTCCGAAGAGCAGTAGCGCCGTTGCTAAGTCTACAATTACCGCCGTTGATAATTGAGATAAGCGATTCAACAATAAACCCAATTCTACTAATCCAATTACTGTGCCAACTTATTTTTCACTGTAAATACAATAAATTAGTTTATTCTACCGTTTCTAATTCCCTGTTATTGCTTGCTGATAGTGCAACACGCACCACGTTAGAAAACGCACCCTAACCCCAAAGTGGTAGAGCAACTAATCCAACACTTCCAAAGTAGTTATCAAATTCTTGGCAACTTGTGCGAGCGTTTGGCTCGATTGCATGGCCGAATTTCTAAGCGCTTTATAAGCCTGATCTTCATCAACGCTGTGCATCTTCATCAGCAGACCTTTGGCTTTTTCCACCAGCTTGCGCTCTTCAATCTTGTGGGTCAGCGATTCAATTTCCGATTGCATACTTTCGAATTTCGCTCTCACTAATGCCGCATGCTCAATCCAAGGTTGAAGTGCAAACTCACTATCATGCGGCATGAGTACATAGTCCATTTTTTCTGATAACCGATTGATATCATTAGATGATAACTGCTTTAAGACGATAAGAAGTGGTGCCGATTTTCTGCGGCAGAAATCGACGATCAAACGCAGTTCCGCGGTTGGTTGCTGCCATCCAACCACAACGCTTGCCGACGGTTCTCGTTGCATTAACGTTTCTAGTTGTGCCAATTGGCAGCCGATGATGTTGTCGTAATCTTTGCTCAATAAGCCGGACAATCGAGCCTGCTCTTGGAGGCTATCACAGCATACTATGATGGGTGTTTTTGACGTTGATTGAGTCATGCACATTCCTTGTTTATATCTCACTCACTAAGAGAGACATAACAAGGAATGTGCCAACTAAAGCTGAAGCGTTTTAACTAGAGGCAAGATGTTCTTTGAAGAAGCCGAGTGTACGTTCCCAAGCGAGCGCTGCTTCTTCCGGTGCGTAGCGTGCCGTTGAGTCGTTATGGAAGCCGTGGTTGACGTTTTCATACATTAACGCTTGATACTGTGCGTCGGTCGCGATTAACTGCTGCTCATAGGCAGGCCATGTGTCGTTAACACGCTTATCGAGCCCTGCAAAATGAATCATCAACGGTCCTTTGACTTGCTTTTGGATCTCTTGCGCCGCTGGTGTTCCATAAAAAGGCACACCTGCATCGAGTTCTTCAGGCATTACCGCTGCAAGCATATTGACAATGTATCCACCGAAGCAAAATCCAACCGCGCCCAATTTACCGTTGCCACCCTCGTATTGTTTGAGGAAGTTAGCGGCTGCAATAAAGTCTTGTTCGATCTTGGCTCTGTCCATCTCTTTCTGCATCGCGCGACCTTCATCGTCGTTCCCCGGATAGCCGCCGAGTGGATAAAGCGCGTCTGGAGCGAAAGCAATAAAGCCGTCTTTTGCAAGTCGTCTTGCGACATCTTTGATATAAGGGTTCAGACCTCGGTTTTCATGAATCACCAACACGGTCGGCGATTTCAAGGTCTTCTTCTGTGGCATCACCAAATAACCACGCCCTTCTCCATGCCCATTTGGAGATGGAAAGGTTTCGTAAGTTGCTTTGATGTCAGGATCGTTAAATGAAACTTGTTCTGCGAGTGCGTAATTCGGGGTTAACGCATCGACCAGTGCTGTCATACTAAAGCCGAGCACAGCAAGGCCACCCAGCCTATTAAGAAACTCACGGCGCGTGATTTTTCCGTGGGCGTATTCGTCGTACCAATCGAAGGCTTCTTGCGGGATCGGGTGAGAAGCCTTTTCACTAGGAGTGGTATGCTTTAGAACCATTATCCATGTCCTCTGTGTCTTACCATATGGGATTTTCTCATTCTCAAACGCGAAGCTAAAAACGAACGCGATTGAGGCTAAAACTGCGGTTTCACCACTCTGATACGAAGCAAGGTGGTGAAACACATCATTGGCGAGCTAGGATCTTTTACCTTCTTCAAACAATAGATAATGGATTCAGATTCAACAACTTTGCGTCGTTGGTTTTACATTAATTGACAATAGTGCGTCATTGCTGGGCGCAATAGGCTTGCCAGTAAGAGAAGGCTCGTTCGAATGCTTTTTCTCTGTCGTGCATTTGTGCAAATAGCACCACTGTCATGGTGGCAAGAACCGTATTCACCATTTGATTCATGTCGTCTTCTGACGTCCCAAATGGGCAATTCGCAGGCATTGGTACCTCAGACAGCATTTGCTCCGTCCAGTAGTGCGATGTCACGCCGCTTGTTTGGCTTAACCATACGGTTTGACTTACTTTCGGGTTGTATTCTGACTCACCCGATTGTCCTTTGAATGACACAACGGCATGAGCGGTTTGACCAATCTCGTATTCGACTTCAGCATGAAGTTGTTGAAACCCAGGATGGAAGCTACCACGAATACCAACCGTCGCCTGCCCCGGATTCAATGCACGAACCACGGTATTAATCGGCGTTCTAAGCCCATAACGATTCTTCCAACCGATCATGGTTTCTGCTTGAGGAGCGAACGCACTGAGCGGCAGATACACGATGTTTTGCGTTTCTAAGACACGCTTTGCTTCTTCTGCTGATTCCGCTTTCTCGATAGCAAACTTGTCGAGGTAATCTTCTGCGTGTAAACGTCCAGATTGGCGATCGTGATAGCCGTGCATCAGCACTTTATGGCCATTATCGGCGAGGATCTTCGCCGCCAACAGGTGCCAAGGCTGACCTGCCGCTTCACGTTTGCCTGCATAACATGGCCAGTCAATGTCTGCACCAATAGCAGGCATGCGGGATTGGAATGCTTTCACAAAGCCAGCGATTTCTTGTTGAGTCTCGTTCTGTACGCGGATCAGCATCAATAACATCGCCATCTGATCGTCGTCGCACTCACCGTTTAGGTATTCATCCATAACTCGAAACGCTTGGTCAAAGTTCAGTGGTTTTCTACCACGTTCGCCACGACCGACTGTTCTAATACATTCCAAAATGCTGCTCATATTCCCTCGTATTCCGTCACTGACTGTACGGTTTCTATTAGTTGTTCGCGCAGTTTGACAACTTCTCCCATCACAATCAATGCTGGGCTCACGCCTTTAAGTGTAATCGATAAATCATTGAGCTGATTGAGTTGGGTAACATGAACTTGTTGTTGAGGACTGCAACCATGAGTGATGATCGCGACAGGGAAATCTACTCTTAAACCAGAGCCTATTAAACCCGTTTGTATTTGCGATGACTTTTCTAACCCCATATAGAAGACTAACGTTTGTCCGCTTTGCATCAGTTGGCTCCACGCTTCAAATGCGCCTGTAACCACTTGCCCCGTCACAAAGGTAACGCTGCGAGCAACGCCACGATGAGTCAGCGGAATCAAGCTGTTTGCTGAACATCCAATCGCAGCGGTAATGCCGGGAATGACTTCGTACGCGATTGAGTGTTTGACGAGCGCTAATGCTTCTTCGCCTCCACGGCCAAATACGAAAGGATCTCCCCCTTTTAAGCGCACAACTCGCTTTCCTTGTTGAGCGAGCGATACCATCAAGTCACAAATTTCTTCCTGACCAATACTAGGTTGTCCGCATCGTTTGCCCACGTAAATCCAATCGGCTTGTGGCGGAGCCAACTCCAAAATATCTTTGTTAACCAAACGGTCGTACAGCAGAATCTCTGCCGACATAATCGCTTTCACTGCCTTCACGGTTAACAAGTCAGGATCGTGCGGCCCTGCTCCGACAATCGAGACAAAACCTTTGTGGTTCGCGTCGAGGTCTATTGAATGGTCTTCTAAAAGTTGGTTCAGTTTGCTTGCTTGGTCATGCTTAGAAAAGCGAGACGAGCGTTCTTGTTTCTGACTCGCTTGTCCTTTCTTAAACCAAGACTTTTGATAAGGCGCTTCCATGTGCTTATCCTCTTTATGACTTACTTTATTTGAATAGCCAGACTTTGCTGGTTCGCTTGCTGTTTGCCCTTTTGATGCTGATGGCTGTCGACCATTTGTTTGATTTGAGAGACGCACGAGCCACAGTTAGTGCCGCATTTGAGTTTGTTTTGAAGTTGAGTCAGTGAAGTGCAGTCTTGCTTCTCCATCGCGTCATGTATTTGTTTATCAGTAACCCGGAAACAACTACAAACCAGTTTGGCACTGCTTTGCGATTGAGTGATGGTAAGCAGTTGCGATAGCTCCATCGGTTTGCCAATCAAGCCGGTAAAGTTGGTGTAGTCGGTTTGAATCGGTTCACTAGACACCACCAAAACAGAGCGAATGATACGAACGTCTCCAACAAGGTCGTAATCCACGGCTAGCCAACCTTGGGCAATATCTATCGTAATTCTGCGGCTCTTTTCCGTTCGACAAAAACTCTGCTTCTTTGGTCGCTTATCGTGTGCAAAGCGCCAAATGCCCAAATTGCTTTCTGCTTGAAATGCGCTGTAGAGAAATTTACCGGAATCAAACTGTGTACCAATGAACATACCGTAGGTTTTTACCGCCGCATCTTGCACTTCAACATAAGACGACTTAAACGCAGGCTGTCCGGAAATAGGGTCTTTTGCGCTGTTTACTATCGCGTTAACACTGCTTTCACCGCCATATCGACCCGCCCAGTGCATTGACATAAACAGCTCCTGAAAACCCAAACCTTCATCAATGGCAACTTTGGCATATATAACGGTGTTTGAAGTAGGCTGAAACAGCTTGGTGAGTTGTCCTGCTTTTAAGCAATTTTGAGTGGCAGAGAGTGTGTTCATGTACACGGTTGGTTCTAACTCAGAGGCGGCAAGGTGTACGATATGCCCTGTGCGCGTCATGGTATGCCATTGGTCGCGTTGCCTACCCGTATTGAGCCACCAGCCTTTTGTTCTCTCTAAACGTGTTGGAGATTCACTGGTCACGACAAAACGCGCTTTTCCATCTGGGTGCGAATAGATTCCATCAGAAAAAGGACGCTCTCCTCCCCATTGTGTCGGTACCCACTCTTCGTATTCTTGCTCGGTTAAGTTCGCGTATTGAGAAAGATCTAGCTTCAAAGGTGAATCTGCATTCATGCCTGTCATAGCCGCATATTCCCTGAATACCGCCCGCTCAGAAGTAAATGCAAAACCATTTTGTGTCTTTTCCAATGCACACAGAGCTTGTCCGACTTGGCTTATCGCCCACCAATCTGATTTTGCTTCACCCGGAGGCGTTTGAAACTGGCGCTGCCTTGAAAGTCGACGCTCAGAGTTGGTCACCATGCCTTGCTTCTCCCCCCAACCAGCGGCGGGCAGCAATAGGTCCGCGTAATGCGCAACATCCGAATCCGCGGTGATATCGGAAACAATCACAAACGGACAAATCTCTAGTGCTCGTTTTACCAATTGGTTATCTGGCAAAGAGACAACAGGATTGGTTGCCATGATCCACAGAACTTTAATCTCATCACGTTCTACCGCCTCAAACAGTTCAACGGCTTTTAAACCGGGCTGAGTGGCAATTTCTGGTGAATCCCAGAACGCCTGCACTTGCTTGATAGACTCTGCGTCAAAAGCACGATGAACCGCTAACTGGTTGGCCAATCCACCGACTTCTCGCCCACCCATTGCATTCGGTTGACCTGTAATAGAAAACGGCCCGCAACCTGACTTGGCAATTTTACCTGTCGCCAAGTGTGCATTAATGATTGCATTGCCTTTGTCTACGCCATTTTCGGCTTGGTTTACCCCTTGGCAAAACAGCGTGATTGCTGTTGGGCTTTGCGCAAACCATTGGAAGAATGTCGTGAGTTTTTCTTCTGAAATGCCAATGGAAGACGTTAGATTAGTGACATCGTAACGCAAATCAGAAGCTTCTTCTGCAAGCGCATCATACCCGTCGGTATAGGAATTTATGTATTGAGAATCAACGCATTGCTGCTCAATAAGAAACTTAAGCAGCCCATTAAAAAGTGATACATCCCCATCGTTTTTAATCGGTAGATGCAAATCGGCTTGCTGCGCGGTGACCGTTTCACGCGGGTCAATGACCACCAGCTTGAGGTTAGGATTGCTTTCTCTCGCTTGTTGAATACGTCGGAATAAAACAGGATGCGTCCAAGCGGTATTAGCACCGCAAATTATCAATAGCTCAGTCTTATCAATATCGTCGTAATTGACGGGAACGACATCTTCACCAAATGCTCGTACATGAGCCGCAACCGCCGAAGACATACACAAACGGGAGTTCGTATCGATGTTTGCGCTGCCAACATAGCCTTTCATGAGTTTGTTGGCGACGTAATAGTCTTCCGTCAACAACTGGCCTGACACATACATCGCGACGGAATTCGACCCAAACTCTGCTTTCGCTTGATGAATCTTTTCTGCAATCAGATCCGTGGCTTGTTGCCATTGTACTTCTTGCCCTTGAGGTCGCTGCTTGGTGACAAGCTTTGGATACAGCAAGCGCGAAGGCATATTCAAGCTCTCTGCCAACGCGACGCCCTTTACGCACAGTGAGCCCGCATTTGCAGGATGACACGCATCCCCAACGATTCCTTTCGCATTGACCTCGACACCACATCCAACACCACAATAGGGACAAGTGGTTTTTTTGCATCCTTGCGACATAACACCTCCAGTGTGATTCAGCCCAACTTACTAGCAAAAAAAAGCCTCTCCCGAATCGAGAGAGGCAGCAATGCCTTTAACGCTGTTAGTACATTTTCAAAAAGTAATACCCTATACCGCTCTCGCCTGCTATTAAGAGCGGCGCATCGAGTTATCGATGAACGTTTATGTAAAGCAAGTGAGGTGCCAAGATTAAAAACCCTTACTATACAAAGGGTTAGCTTAAAACCAATTATAGCAACGTAATGCTACGCACTGATTGTGTGCAAATTTCGGTCATTATCGTGCAGTATTACTTTACTAATTCCATAACTAACCTGGATTCTTCGTCACCAAAATAATGCGCTTCTTCTTCTAACGTTTTAAAGCCAAGGGAGAGGTATAAAGACAATGCAGGTTGGTTCTTAGGATCGACAGTCAATTTCACGCTTGAGCCTAACGTCAACGACGCAATAACGTTTTCTAGGAGGGAACGCGCAATACCTTTACCTCTATGTTGAATATCGACGGCCAATGACATGATCCAATATTGATGTGCATTTGTGCTAGTCGTTAGCAATATATACCCTGCGACCTGCTCTCCCTCTTTTGCTACCAGTAAACTCTCTCCCCAACAATCAAAAGCTTGCCGAAAGAAAAATTGAGGATAGGCGTGTTCTCCAAATAAAGTATTTTCGAGCTTATATATGGCAAATAAGTCCTCTTTTTGCGCAGACAAGATGTCCATTCAATGACTCCTTCTTTAACATGAATGGCAGCAGTATACCTAAATCTCATCTAAATGACGGGACACAAACATCTCAATTAAGTGCTTAAGAAATGTAATATTCTTCCTGAAAATTAGGCCTAACTCACTTAGAACATACATCCGTGATTAAGTTTTAACCGCAAAATCAAAAACCATACAAGATGAAAATTTCAAAACATACAACCATTAAGATCATTAAAATTAAGAACTTTATTCTGGTTTATTAAAAAATTCATAGTTGGATAATTTACAACCACCCCAAATCCACAGCATTATTCACCAAGCTTCGCATGTGATAATAAACACTAAAACCTTTACCATTTTCAGCATTATTATTTTTATAAAAGCGAGTTTTAAAGTGAAAGAATCTCGAAATGCCTTAAATCCTAGTGAAATAAACACAACCACAGCTTGGTCAAAACATGATACACATTGGGTTCTTAGCCTATTTGGAACAGCCGTTGGCGCAGGCATCCTGTTTCTGCCAATTAACCTTGGGATTGGTGGTTTTTGGCCTTTAGTCGCGATGGCAGTACTTGCTTTTCCAATGACCTATCTTGCGCACCGTGGCTTAGCTCGTTTTGTACTATCTTCTAAGATCAAAAACGCAGACTTCACTGATGTAGTGGAAGAGCACTTCGGCGCAAAAGCAGGTCGTTCTATTTCACTGCTGTATTTTCTTTCGATCTTCCCGATCCTGTTGATATATGGGGTTGGAATAACAAACACAGTAGATAGCTTCATGGTAAATCAGGCTGATATGGCTTCTTTACCTAGACCTTTGCTTTCTGGCGTACTAGTGTTTGCACTAATTGCTATTATGATGGCGGGTGAAAAAGTAATGCTACGGGCCTTTGCCATTATGGTGTTCCCACTTGTTGCCATTCTTGCCTTTCTATCATTTTACTTAATACCGAACTGGACCATGCCTGTCATGGATATGCCAGAAGCGTCAGCTTTTGCTAGCACTATGTGGTTAGCAGTTCCTGTAGTGATTTTCTCGTTTAGTCACGCAGCTGCAATTTCAAGCTTTGCAAATGTACAACGTCGCCATTATGGTAAGCAGGCAGATGCCAAATCCGAAGTTATTCTTCGTCGCACTAGCATCATGCTTATTGCCTTTGTTCTTATTTTTGTATTTTCCTGTGTGCTAACACTGTCACCTGAACAATTGGCTCAAGCAAAAGAACAAAACGTATCCGTATTGTCTTACTTAGCGAACGCAACCGATAATCCATTTATTGCAACACTTGGTCCTTTAGTAGCGTTTGTTGCTATCACTTCATCTTTCCTTGGGCATTTTTTAGGTGCGCGTGAAAGCTTAAATGGTTTAATTACCAAGCATTTTAACCTATCTGAGAAGCGTGTTGATCGTATCAGCGTGGCAGCACTGTTCTTCTCAATCTGGGCGGCGGCGATCATGAACCCAAGTATTCTTGGTATGATGGAAGCATTGTCAGGGCCTGTTATTGCAATGATCTTATTTATTATGCCAATGTTAGCGGTGTATAAAATCGAGGCGATGAAACAATATCGAGGAAATGTCTCTACTTACTTTGTTCTAGCAGCAGGCATTGTGGCGGTAAGTGCATTGATTTTTAGCTTCTTCAGCTAATAACTAAAGACTAGCTTGGATTTTCAGGGGAATACCTTACACAAGGTTAAGGTGATTCCCTGAATTTTCTTACTCTTTAAAAGGTAATCATCGTTACCCTTGACTCTTAAATAAGAGCGAAAACACCCGCAATCATAAGTACTGAAGCGATGCAGGTCCGGCCGATAATACCGAAGTGCGAAGGTTGAATCATTTCATTATGCATAGTTAATCTCCTATTTATTATAAAAGCCATTTTTTATTGGCTTAATAACACTATGTCTAATATCCAGTTTTTTAACAACCCATACAAACATTAAATATTTATGACAGAAACGTAATTTTTTACACTTCGCCATGATTTTGAGCGATGAATCCGCGGCTTGAATCATTAGATTGAGTCCACCCAATATGCTCGCCTACCTGTCATCGTTACCTTGTCTATACCATCGTCTAATCATTGCATAAGTTTTCAATAGATTTTGTTTTATAAATCATAATATTATAGAGAGCCTTCTCGTCTCTCACTCCCAAAACACTTTACCACTGGGAATCCATCCGCACTTAACCAACAAGAAATGGTAGACTTAACTGGTATTCGGCTAAGAGATCACATTTTATTAATACGCTCATGCACTTCTCAATTAAAAAACTGGCTTGCGCACTTTGTACTGCACTTGGACTTTTCTTGCATCCGACCAACGTACTGGCGAGTACCGAAAAGCAAGCTTATCTGGAAGAACACATTTCAGCAGAAAGCAAGCCCATGTTAAAACTCTACTTTCGCTCGATGGGTAAGCCGCGATCAATTCAAAAAGATGAGTTAAATACGCCACAGAATGCATCAGCAGAGTCTCTTGCTCTGTATTACTTTGCACGAAAGTACCTTAAGCGTTACGAAGGTGTTCCATTACCGAAAGATATGCCCGATTTAATCGAATTCGGTAAAAAGCACCATTTGGAATGGGTCGTCGCTGAAGCACAGCTCAATAAGGCTGTAACAATGATTGAGCAAGACGATAACTGGAACGCAGAATTGTTACTCCATGACGTTGTTTCTACAGCCCGTGATCTTGGTTATCTAGCATTAGAAGGCCGTGCTTACCGCTGGTTAGGCAATCTAGAAGTATCTCGAAATCAACTACGCAGTGGCCTAAAATATTATCGCAATGCCTATGAGTTATTAGAAAAAACAGTGTTTGAAATACAAGTCGCGATGACACTGAACAACATTGGGACGGTCTACATCGACGCATCAGATTGGGCTCGGGCCAACAGTTACCTAACGCAAGCTCTCGACACTTACCTAGAGAGCGAATATCAATACGATAATAGCTTTTTTATGGGGGTTATCTACGCAAACCTTAGCATCGTTCACTCGAGCCTCGGAGATAACAAAAAAGCGGAATATTATTTCAATGAAGCCATTCGACTTTCAATGCAAACGGGGTCTGACACAGTCAAGCACCACTCTTTATCCAGCTTTTCACAAATGTTGAGCTCGGTAGGAAAAATTGATGATGCATTAATGGTAGCACAACGTTGCGTTGACCTGCCCATTCCAAAAAATCTAGAAATGCTAAAAACGTCTTGTTACGAGGCATTTGCAGAGGCTTACCTCGCAAACAAACAATACGATAAAGCTATTACAACAGCACTTAACGTTCTAGAACAAACCAAATCAACCAGTGAATTAGAGCTGCGTCAGCGTATTGATATGCTTTCGGTACTGGTAAACGCTCATCAAATTCTTAATGACTATGAAGCGGCTTTTCATTATTTAACCCAATTAAGAGAGCTAGAGGCTGAGTTTTCTCATCATATTCATGGTGAAGAGATGATTAACATTAAGTTTGACCTCGAAGCTAAGTTAGCCCAGAAAGAACTCAAATTGCTAGAAACAAAAAATGCGCTACAAGCCTCTGAGCTGCGTTCACAGCGCTATCGAGAAATGTTCTACTTTATCGCTATTGCGGCAATTGGAGTCGTTGGTTTTCGTTACGTACTGCGCGTTAGACGTATTAATAAAGCACTCACTCAAGAAAATACTACCGATCCATTAACTCAACTGCATAACCGTCGCTATCTTCACATTTGGTTGGACAAAATGGCTCGTAGAAGCCCAGATAGAACATTTGCCTTAGCCGTTTTAGATGTCGATCATTTTAAAACCTTTAATGATCAATATGGACACGATATTGGCGATAAAATGCTGACTCATATTGCCACGCTATTTAATGAATCCACCCGCTCTGGTGACCTACTCATTCGTTGGGGTGGAGAAGAGTTTGTCCTATTATTCGAAGTACAGCGAGTTGAAGATTGCGCTAAGTTTTTGGAGCGATTGAGATATACTGTTGAAAACACACCATTGGTGGTTGACTCTAAACCATTAAGCGCGACAATTTCCCTTGGAGCAGTGGACAAACTGTCGGCACAAACAATTAAACAAGAATGGGATCAGTGGTTTTTCTTGGCAGACCAAGCTTTGTATGATGCGAAGCAAGCTGGCAGAAACCAGTTCATCATTCACCCTACATCATAAAAAAGCACACATGAAAAAAAATCTAATCATTATTACTTTTGCGCCTCTATTTCTTATGGCGTGCAGTAATCAGCAAGCATCTCAACTGGGAATGCGCAGCAGCAGTGTCAACGTATATGCCCAGCAAATGAGTAACACTCAACTATGTGAAACTCTCTACTACAACCGTGCAACTAACCAAACCAAAGTGGCGATTGGTGCTGAGTTCAATCGACGTGGATTAAACAAAAAGTGGTGTGATAAAGAATTCGATAAGTTGTACATTAAAAAGTGGATTGATAACGTGCTGCCTAAGGAAAAAGCCGAACCCAAGAAACCAATCGCAACTATTCAACCCGCTTCAACTAAATAACCCACCATCTTGAAGCAGACGGTACACTCGTATTTTCTGCTTTTCATTTTTCATGCATGTTCGATGCGACATATAAAAACCTCATGGTTTCAGTAAATTAACAAAGACTTATGTTGTCCATCGAACTTTTAATGTAAACAAGTTGTAAATGGTTTTCGTCCTTATTCTTTGTCGTTAGCTTTGTTTGTTCCTGTTAGCGGAATATGAAACAGGAACTAAAAAATTCCAAACAAAGACATGAGGTCAAAAATGGAAATACGCATTAATCGCCTATTTGCAGCTATGTTGGCAGTAGGCATTGCACCTGCCGTCTCGGCGTTTGATCCACTCTATTCTGAACAATGGCACTTAGACAACACGGGGCAAACTGCGTTTGCGGCTAATCCTGCTGTTGCTGGGAACGACTTAAACACTAAGCTCACTCAGGCAATGGGGATTGCAGGTGTTGGTGTGAAAGTTGCCGTCATTGATTCTGGAGTGCAGATCGATCACCCCGACCTTGCAGGTAATATAGTTACAGGTAGCAGAAACTTCGTCGAAGACTCTTCATTCCCATCAAGTTATCCGGTTGATACTAATGGTCATGGCACTGCTGTAGCCGGTTTGATTAGCGCCGTCGGCAACAACGGTGAAGGCGGACGCGGTGTCGCTTCTCACTCTTCCCTCATTGGTTTTAACTGGTTAGCCAACCAGACATTAGAAGGTTGGTTAATCTCCCATGGCATGGACCCAGCAACACGCGATGTTCGCGTATTTAACCAAAGTTACGGTTTCAGCCCTATAAACCCGATTACTTTTGATGAAAGCGACCCTCAACTAAAACTTGAAATGGACGTGATGAAAAACGTCAGCGAGAGTAACGCCTGGGGTCGAGGTGCTGTATTTGTAAAGTCAGCAGGTAATGGTTACCGCTATTTCAATGCAGGGCGATTCTTCGTATTGCCAAGTAACTTCTTTGCTGGTGGAGACAATCAAGGCTTACCGATGCACAACTCTGCTCAGTCTTATGATAACGCCAATTACTTCAATTTAGTCACTAGTGCACTACGAGCGGATGGTACGCGAGCGAGTTACTCATCGGTGGGTTCGAACGTGTGGGTTGCAGCACCAGCAGGTGAATATGGGCAAGATTTCCCTGCTATGGTCACCACTGATTTAATGGGTTGTGAAGAAGGGCAAAATACCAGTGAAGGCCTTGGCATTAATGGGTTACACGGCGGAACGGATCTCGACCCGAACTGTAACTATACCAGTACGATGAACGGAACCTCATCGGCTGCGCCAAACACATCGGGTGCCATCGCGGCAATCATGTCAACCAACCACGCACTTTCTGCTCGTGATGTACGTGCTTTACTAGCGGAGACAGCAAAAGTAACGGATAAAGCGCATCCAGGCGTACAGCTTGAATTTACTAACCATAAAGGTGAACAGGTTAGCTACGAGGCAATTGCCCCTTGGCAGAAAAACGCAGCAGGCGTAGATTTCCATACTTTTTATGGCTTCGGCGCTGTAGATTTAGATGAAGCGATTCAACGTGCTCGCATGACGAATCGTGTTTTACCAGCTCAAGTCATTACGCCATGGGTTAATAACGCTACAGAAGTAAGTGTACCCGATGCAAGTCTAGTTGGTGGTTCTTCAAGTATCGCCATTGCCGATGAGCTGACAGTAGAATCCGTTCAAGTGACATTGACATTGGACCACGCTCGTCTGCCCGACTTAGCTATCGAGCTCATTTCGCCATCAGGGACTCGTTCCGTTTTGCAAACACCGCGCAATGGTCTTGTTGGTCAATCTCTTGATCCAACGATTACAGGCTACAAAGATCAATTAATGTTGTCCAACCAATTTTATGGCGAAGATGCAAAAGGCGAATGGACGTTGCGAGCAATAGATACGAACGGCGATGAAGTCTATTCTTACATTGCATATTTCAACTCTTCCACCATCTATGACGTTCCGATGGCAAACAACGCTCAGCCCGGTGTTATTAAGAACTGGTCGATGCGCATATTTGGACACTAAGGAGTCAATAACATGAAATACAAATCATTTTCTATGCTGGCTCTCGTTATCATGACGTCGAGTGTATACGCTGAGCAACAGCTCTCTCAACAACCTGCACCAGAACTGTTTGTGCCATCAGAAGCGGTTGAGATTAATGGCCAAGATTATCGAAAAGTGCAAACTGGCACTGTTAGAACCCTATCTGAAGACGTAAAACTTCAAGCGGGTGATGAGGTGTTTAAGAATGCGTTTAGTAACGTATCCAAAACCACTGGACTGGTTTATATCACCGTAAACAATCCTAACGAAGCGAAAGCAGTCGCCAAAGAGTTAAAATTAGAAGTTATCTTCGCAGAGGGGGAATCAGCGGTGTTAAAAGCATCTCAAGATCAAGATCTGCTAAGTATTAGCGACTACCTAAACGCAGACACCCGGGTAAAAGCGTCTAAAATTGAACTAAACAGCGGTAAATACCGTGCACAATAATTCTCTAACAAGAGAAGTTGGCCTGTAAAACCATGCCTCAGCGATTGCTGAGGCATTTTTATGGGTAGGAACAGATACGCTATTATTCTTTAGTAACATTTCGCATAACTAGTATGATACCTAAACACCCTACTCGCCTGCGCCTGTCATTTCTTAAACAAAATAATTTCCGTTCTTAGCTCTTCTTCCGTGGTTTCCTTCGGGCTATTCAGATAGCGTTCGATTCCTAAAGGACTGGTTTTGACTTTCATACCACTCTGACGAACCAAGTTCATCGCTAACGCCCATGCATTTCCCAAAAACTGATATTCACCTCGGTGTTCAACGACAAATGTTTCACTCTCAGGAATGGTACCGGTAACCGCCCCTTGAGGCGCTGGTACTGAGTTATGAAGAGGAAAGCAAGTGATAAACTCGAATGTACCTTTCTGCATATCCATCGACTCGTAATAACAAAACAATTCACCATTCACGGATAGGGTTTCGTCACTAATTAACTGTTCTAGTTGCTGAACATGCTTCTCAATTACCGAACCTAATTCCTGCAAGCTAGCCACACCCTTGATCCCAATGTAATGAATTTGAGGCAACGTTCGGTTACCAATTTCGGCTAAGTCTGAATGCACTCTTCCGGTTTCAAGCTTACTTTTAAGCATGCGTAACCCACGTTGATAATCCATCTCTATCATCGACTTAAACATACTTTTCAGAAAGAACAGATACCAAGGGACGCGAGATTGCATTTGCCATTCGACTAAACAGCCATTTTGTGACGGCGTCACGATTAGAGTCACCTTTCCATGGCTCTTGATTGGGCGAAAGAAATGTAGCTCCATATCTAATCGATGCTCTTGAGTACTTTCCAGTACAATCGCGCCAGTCCCAATACGCTGACCATTCCATTGATAACCAGCTCCAACGTGGCCCTGATTATCACTGAATGTCAGCTCGCAGCTTGGTTCAAGAATGACCCATGGTGACCAGCTAGGCCAGTTATTGAAGTTCTTGAGATAGCCAATAATTTCACTTTGATTCTTATTAATTTCAATACTTCGGCTGACCTGATAAGAGAGCATAACGGTTCCTCGAGTTTCCGCTTCACTAACTTCAGTCTAATCCAAATTCCAGTTTTTTCTTGTTTGACTGCGGGTTAGATGCGTACGACAAGAAAAATCCAGAGCGTTAATTCTCACTTGAATCAATACGCGCAAAGCTAAGAGCAGAACTCCACTTTTGCACTAAATCGAACACCATCATCGTCCACTACTAACGCCCACCCCATCCGTTCACATATTCGTTGTACGATAACAAGCCCACAACCATAACCAGCGTTGTACGTCTCGTTGCCATCGTGACGGTTTAGGATCTTAAGCGCATGACCTTTCAACTCAATTTCAATATCTCCCACACTATAGCTAAAGGCGTTTTTAATCAGATTGTTGATAACAATGGTCACAAAACTCTCCGGTGCATTCACGACACCACTATGTTGTTCGTGCAAAGCGTAGTTCGAATCTTGCTTGGCAAATAAAGGCGCTAGCTCTTCCAACTGTTTTTGTAAACAAGTGAGAAGCTGATGCTCTCCGTAATGCTGAGGCTCTATTTTCTCTTTACCAAGTAAGAGAAACGCTTCTGTCAGTACACGCATCTCGTCACAAGCTGACTGCATCCTCGTGATGGCTTTTTGCGCAACTCGAGGTTGATCAGGAATACGCGTCAGAATGTCTGTTGAGCCTTTAATCACCATGATTGGCGTTCTCAACTCATGCGATGCAAAACGGCTAAATTCTTGTTCTCGTTTGAAATAGCCCGCGATATCGTTCTTATTATTCAGCAAAGTCTGCTCTATCTGGCGTGTTTCGCTGAACTTAGTTTCAACTTGGAAAGCGGGTTGATCCGGTGACATTTGGCTAATTTTGTCTTCAATTTGCGCTAATGGCCGAGACAATATTCGAACCATGTAAATGCCATACCCAACCATGACAAATGAAAACAAACCACCGAGCAGCAGCGTAAACTGATGCAGCGAGCTTTCGTATTCGTCCAAGTAATCATCTGAGTCATCTTGAAACACAATGTACATAAGCCCCTTCCCTGAGGGGTGTTTCAATACAACAAAGTGTTTATCTTCTTCACCAAGCAGGTATTCGTAAAAACCAGGTGAAGTAAAAGAGAGCAACCAATCGGGTGTCGGTGCTTCACTCCAATATGAGTTGAACTCCAATACGTTTGGCAATGGCGCATCCCAGCCCTGTTTCTCGAAATTCTCACTATAAAGCGCAGCTTCAGTATCTAGCCAGTGATGTAAACTCAGCACTTCCAGTTTGTTTTCTGCCACATAAATCAGCGACCAAAAAAGAGTAAACATCACAAACGTCATGACCCCAAAACCCCAACGGATCTTGCGATAAATGCTTGGATATTCGTTATGCTTTAAGTCGGTAACCTTGTCCATGAATAGTCTCTAATCGTGATTCTTCAAAACCTTTGTCTAACGCGGTTCTTAAACCGTAAATATGGCTACGAAGTGCATCACTTCCCGGTGGTTCGTCTCCCCACACACTATCGATCACTTCTGCGCGCGAGACCGCTGCTGGAGCACGTTGGAGGAGCAATTTTAAAATTTTAGCTTGCATTCGACTCAGCTTAATTTCTTTGTCTTTTCTCGTTACTTTTCCTGTACGCGCATCTAAACAAATATCTGCAAATTTGAGCGTTCCGATATCTTGTCTTGGACCACGATTAGCCAAAGCATGAACACGCAAACTGAGCTCTTCCATCGCAAATGGCTTCATTAAATAATCATCTCCCCCCGCTTTAAAAGCCGCGATTTTGTCATCTAGCGTATCTTTTGCCGTTAGGAAGAGAATTGGCGTTCCACATAACTTATCTTGTCGAAGCTTCTGTACCGTACTGATGCCATCGAGCTTCGGCATCATGATATCCATGATGATTACATCGTAATGATTTTCCTCGATTAACTTAATCGCAGCCTCTCCATGAAACGCACAATCGATAATCATGCCTTCGAGCTCAAGATAGTCTGCAATCGTCTCCGAGACGTTATGGTTGTCATCTACAATTAAAATTTTCATAAAATCACATTTCTTCACGATCTCTTCACGATATGCCCAATAAGATACAGGCAATTTCCTAAACTCGCTCGTAAATTGAGGTTAATACAATGAAAAAACTCGCTCTTATTTCTGTAGTAGGTTTGGCATTGTCTGGTTGTGGTGGTTCAGGTGGTGGCAGCAATAGCGATAGCACACCAACTCAACCAACAGTGAAACCAAGTGTAGCGATGGGCTCTGTTGAAGCGGTCAACGCTGAAGAAAGCACGTTAACCGTCAATGGACATACGTATCGTGTGTCTGAGGTGGTTTATGACGACACACAAGTGCAATTGGCCGATGTAAAACCAAAAATGGTGGTTCGCGTGGGTTCAGATATTCGGCAAGCTTCGGACAATGGCGTCCGAGTCACACTTGAACCAACCATTACTGGACGTGTTACAGCAATTGATCATGTGAAGAAAACATTTACGGTAAACGGCGTAGATCTGCAGTTTGACGGTTTAAGTGATGATATAGAGATCAACGACTGGGTGATGGTGTCATCCTTGCCGACTGCGGATGCGGGTTATCGAGTGTTGTCTGTGGTCGAAATCGACGTAGATAACGATTACCCAGCCCTTGGAAGCTACTACGAACTGGAAGGTCGCATTACTAATACCGATGAAAATGCTGGCACGTTTGAGCTTGGTACAAATATAACCGTATCTTACGACAACATTAGCCAACTTAGCATCGGCCAATGGGTGGAAGTAGAAGGTGAAATGCAAAACGGCATCTTCATGGCAAATGAGGTAGAAGTTGAAGGCTACGACGTCATAAGCAATGACAGCGATGTGGAAGGCATCGTCACATGGGTTGCAAATGACTACAGTGAGTTCTCACTAAACTACCGAGGTGCATTCTTCATCGATAACGCAACACGATTTGAAGATGGCAGCAAAGCGAACCTAAAACAAGGTCAAGAAGTAGAAGTGACCTCTGTGATGAAAAATGGCAAACGCACAGCTACCGTCATCGAATTTGAGCGGTCGGAGTTTGACAATGACAACCAATGGCGGGGTAAAGAGTTTGAATGTGAAGGCTATGTATCAAACTACGATGCTGATTCAAGAGTGTTTGAAATTGAGCATTGTGAGAATGATGCTGATCAAGTACTAAGTAACACCACCGTTGTGATTGATGCACAAACACGCTTCCAAGGCATCGAAGAACTTAACCTAAATGGTGCTCGTGTCGAAGTCGAAGGTGTGATCATTAACGACCAAAATATTGCCCGTGAAGTGGAGTTAGACGTTTACGACAACTAATCCCTTCTACGCTTAAGAAAAAGTGTCACTTCGATGGCACTTTTTCTTTTTACCTTACTTTGCTTCCCAAGCTCAAACCAACAAATTCTCAGCCAAAGCCTTTTCTCTCCGTTACACTTTACCTATGTTTCACAACATTGGTGACAACTATGAAAAAACGCAACCTCATTTTGTTAATCTTGTTTTTTGGTTCAGCCACGAGCTTAGCTAGCGTTATGGATCCTGACTGCGATGCAGAAAAGGCAGCTAAAGCCGCTGCGACAAAAGCCGTGGTTGGTGTTGGGGGTCGCTGTACGCCTAAAGAGGCACTGAAAGATACCGCAGTTGATGCAGGAAAAGACAAATTGCCAGATGAAGGGATGGCGGGTAAAGCTGTTGATGCAATGACACCGGAAAAAGAGAAGAAAACGGTGAAAGACGTAACCAAAAAGCTCAATAAAGATTGATACCTACATCATAGATGTTTGAGCGTAGAAAACATTTTCCTAGAATAAAGTGGTGATTTACCAGTTGTTTGAAGCACACGTCTAATCTTGGTTTTTCATATTCAAAAACCTGCATTTGACCACACACTATTTTTACTACACAAGTTCAAAAATTAGTAATAGTTTCTCCTAACTTTGAGACTTTGAGTCTAACTAAATGCGCAATGCATTGCATACGGATTGCTTGCCTATATTGTACACATACTATATCGGTTTAACGATGGTTAGAGGTTATAGTGAACAGACTCTAAAAACCGAACTGTAGTTCAATTGGCGGTACTGACTGGCTTAGATGTCGATTTGAGTTCATCAGAAACAACAGAGAAAAGGTTTTGCCTATAATCACAGGTCTCATTTTGTATCGACAGCTCAATAGACTCGACCAAAGAAAAGTCCTTGAGCAGGTACAGGCTTTAGGGAGTTCGAAATTTTTCGGTAAGATTAAAATGCTGGTAGCGCAAAGTATTGCAAAGCCAATGTGGAACCCTTGGAGCCTATCAGATGGTGAGCTGCGCCAGTATTTTAATACTCATAAAGCAGTTGCAAATTTCCTTTCTACATGGTTTATCACCATCGATATTAAACTTGAGGTCGGCTTTATGGCAGCTGTTATAGACGCACTATCAAAAGGTCAAGGGGCTGCATTGATTAAAGAAATGGCTTCAGTGCACATCGCTGAAGAGACTTTCAAAAAACTCAGCCTCTCATCAACTGCACAACAAGCTGGCGCGAGAGCATTTTTTGTAGCTGTTATTCTCGCTAGTGTACTCAAAGGCTTTAACGAGGCAGATGCGCTAGCTGCAAAGAAAGAGTTGTTACGACGTAACATGCTTGGAATAGAGGATTTGTAAGCTATGTTTTGGATACTGGGTCTTTTAGTTTCCTTGTTTATCATGTACTCGGATTACGCGCATTACTTCTATACCAAGCGACATGGAAAGAAATCTAGGGTTTCTCGCTTATTTAGCTTGTTGATCACGGTAACGCTTCCTATGATTGCGACTACCGAGATTTTGAACGATCTTAATGTAGAGAAAACCAGCTACCAAGTGTGTGTAGTTTTAGTCTCAGCTTTAGTTGGCCTTCTGGTCTGCTTGTCGGAACAGTATCGTTTTAAGTCAGAAAGAGATTAGTGGAACCGGGTTGTCCAGCTATCACCAAAGGCATCAAATTGGTGCCTATTTTATTATTGGTTTATTAATAACTGATCTGGCGAGTAAGGCCGGTTCGAATATCTTCTAACGTTCACCTTCGAGCACGAGACCGCTATCATGACTTCTTTAATGAAAAAAAGAGAGCCTTTTGACTCGGGGATTTAGAGCTCTTGAACGTCTGAATGCGCATAGTTCATACCCTCTATTGAGACGTCGGAATTATTCGCTGTACCGTGATAGAAAATTATTTATGTATTGAAACACATATACCTTGCTCGTGAATATCTAGCTGTCTCGGACATCTCAAATCTAACCTCAACTTATATCCAAATGAATTTGTAGTTTGTATCACCAACTGCTCATAGTTTATTTAACAATTAACAACGAGTTCATGGGGAGCTAATACAAAAAAGAGCGCCGATTGACGCTCTTTCCGATCTCTAATAGATAACCAATTATGCGGTTTCTGCTTCACCTATCCAATGATAATGGTGGTTGGCTTTTTTCCCCACTAAACCGAGCTCTGCCAATTCTTCAAATACCTTGTCTACCTCTTCCGCAGACAGCCTAAACTGTTTAGCAACGGCTTTTTTGGTGCACGTAATTTGATGCGTTTTAAGTGCATCGCTAACTTGCTCTAACAAGGTTTTCGGTTCCTTTGGTTCTTCTGGCTCCGGCGCAGCTGGTATTTCTTGCTCTTCTTCCTCTTTTATATGAGGAAGATAACCCGCAGGCGCTGGGTCTATATCGCGAACTGTTTTCAATGTCATGCCCTCATTTCTGCGATAGAAATATCGGAACCGTTGCTCTTCACCAATCAAGCCAACAAAAAATGCAGCAAAGAAGTCCAACAGAATCGAAAGAAATACAACCAAGCCAAGCTGAGCTTGCTGAGAGGTGGTACCAAATGCGTTAGCTAGACTATCAATCAAACCAATCACTGAGCCTTGCGTCACCGGCGGTAAACTATCACGCTCCATAGCCAAGCGTTGCTGCTCTTCACGTAAGGTTTTGTTTTGATCCTGAATGCGAGTTACACCAGTCGCGATACGCTCCATCTCGATGTATTTCTGCGCTGCCATATTGTTGAGCTCAATCTGCTTATCGATTGCCGCAATCTGACGATTAAACGCTTCCACTTTCGCCTGCTCTACCGAAATATGACTTTGTGCACTATTGGTTGCACTATTAATCCCACCAATACTACCGCCAATGGAAATCGCAGCTAAAACTAAATAAAACACGAGAGCGGTTGCTGCTCCTGTGTAGTTGCGATGGGCTCGGCGCTCACCGTATTCATACCAAGCGTAAAATTTACCCGCTTCAAAAATGATCGCTAAACCACCAAATAAGGTTTGCATCATCGGGTTTTCGTCGATCGACAAAAACAGCAATAGAGAAAAAATAGTCGATGCTAAAATCGCAGCACCGGTGAATGCATATACACTCACCATGGCAAATCGACCTTTAGGGTATCGATATCCAATCTGTTGTTCGTATTTCATTTGAGAAATTTCTTAAGATTAATCGCCCCTCCGACTAAGTAGGACGGACGTTTCTGGCATGTACAAAGGGGCGCAGAATACCGTATCCTTTATTAAATTACTGTCATAATTCCGTTAATGGAAAACAAGTGAAGATTCGGTGTGCATTTTGAATCGATATCAGCCAAATCTAGCACGTAAAAACACCACCACGACACCCACTAACCGAAGCTTCAGTGGCATATAAGAGAGATTAATTCGGTATCTTCAAAAGCGACTAGGCAAGACTGACAAGTTGAATTGGAGGTTGTGAATGTCAGCCGAATCAAAACATTAAAGCGTTAAAAATAGGCAATAAAACAAATAATGCACACTTGCATCACCTTTTAGTAAACTGATAATTACATTGTTTGGTTAATTTGTTAGTATCCCGCGCCGAAGAAGATAAGCACTCAATTGTATGGAAAACACTCTAATACAGCACAAACACCATCGCTTGCACGCTATTGCGGTTATTATCGCGGTGTTGTTTCAGTTGTATTTAGCGTCCACAGCCGCTCTTAACCCTACACAAGTTCACAGCACAACTTGGCTCAACAAAGTCCAAAGTGAAAAGGTTTTACTGTGTACCGCAGATGGTTTCAAATGGGTGGATATCAATACGTTGATTGAGGCTAACGCTCAATCTTCTTCTAAGCTCATCCAAGATCTTAACTTACACGACGGCTTTCAGTTTGAATGTCCGCTTCTTCAAGCTGTTCAATTCTTTCTTCTGGTTGCGATTGGGCTTTACCTGACAACCATCCATTGGCTGCGCCGAGTAAAGTATGCACTGACGACTTATCACTTTTCAAAATGCGATAAGCTCGTTTACAAACACATCGCGCCTAAGCACTCTCCGCCGAGTGTTTTTCCTGCCTAACAGGCATCTAATCATTGACAACTTTATTCAAAAATAACGATGACTCTGTTTGTTGTCCATTCAGAGAAGCTATTAATTCAAAAGGAAAAACACATGCTTAAATCATTAAAAACCGCCGCTATCGCGCTTATTGCTGTCATCGCTAGCCCACTGAGTTTAGCGCACGATTATGAAGCAGGAAAAATTCATATCGACCATCCATGGAGCCGCGAAGCGCCACCAAACGCACCTGTTATCGGTGGTTTTTTTCAATTAACCAACCACGGTGACAGTGAAGATGCATTGATCGCAGCAGAAAGCCCAATCGCAGGGCATGTCGAAATTCACACGCATAAGAAAGAAGATGGTGTGATGAAAATGATTAAGATTGACGAAGTGCGCGTTCCAGCCAATGACTCAGTGTTGTTTAAGCCAGGCAGCTTCCATTTAATGATTTTTAACCCAACACAAACTCTTAAAGAAGGCGACCGCTTCCCTATGACGTTAACATTCAAAAACGCGGGTAAAGTGGAAGTAGAAATGGCGGTTGAAAAACAAGGCCACATGGAAAAACACATGCATCATTAATGACGCAAACAAAAGTGCCCGCTGATTTAGCGGGCATTTTTATCTCAGCTTAGTCAAAATCATTATCCAATAGGTCCTAACTCGACTCTTCAGAATAATGGTGATAAATAACGCTTGGCGAAACGGCGTCATATATCATAACAGCGTGCTCGGGCAAGAGATTCTAAATCACGCTCGTCCCTCGCTATTCAGAATGACCTTGAAAGACTTAAGATCCTAAAAAGGTTCCCTACCCGCTTAAAACTCAACCTCTCGACAAAGTTCTCCAACCATCACTTGGCAAGCCTGAATGAAATCATAAGTTTGGCAACAAAGACCCACGGTTAATCAGCTTTCTTTCTACTTGAAACAAACCTCAGCCCAACGAGCTAAGCCGGCAGCTATATGCTCAATTGTTTATATATCCCGATTATCCTGACTAGATACAAATCATGCACGACCGTAAAAGTCGATATATGCCACTGGATGAGTCAGCATCTAAAGAAAGTACGTGATCGACTTCTCATTGTTGGTGTTTCTCTGTTTATTAAAACTATTTGTATTACAATAATACTCTATGTTCGATAAAAATCCTTTCCAACTCTACAAACATGAGAGAACACCATTATGTCTACTAAAATTGCATTTATTTCTGGTGCTACTGGCGGTATCGGCTTCCAAGTAGCAAAGCGTCTTGGTCAGGATGGATACACGGTCATTCTAAACGGCATTGAAGATGAAAAAGGTTCGGAGTGTGTCTCCAAACTACATAACGCAGGAATTGAGGCTGAATACTACGGTTTTGACGTTACAGATGAACATGCCGTCGATGAAAACATCAATGCTATTGGTGAAAAATACGGCAAAATCGATGTTGTCGTTAATAACGCAGGTGGTCTTGGTGGTCGTAGTCCTATTGAAGGTATGGAAACTGATTTTTTCCGTAAAGTCATGGCTTTAAACCTCGATAGTGCATTCTTCGTATCACGCGCAGCGATTCCATTTCTAAGAAAGTCTGATAATGCATCAATTATCAACTTCACTTCAAACGCTGCTTGGAATGCAGGTGGTCCAGGTGCAGGTATTTACGGTACATCAAAAGCCGCCGTTCATACATTAACTCGCGCTTTAGCTAAAGAGTTAGCTCCGGCTGGAATTCGTGTCAATGCAGTATCTCCTGGCACTATCGATACACCATTCCATGCTCAAATCAAAGCAACCAAGCCTGAAGTATTTGCTTCTTGGGCAGACAGTATTATGCTTGGACGCCTAGGTCAGCCAGAGGAAGTCGCCTCTGCTATCTCTTTTCTGGTAAGTAAAGATGCATCATTCATTACCGCAGAAACACTGCAAATTGGTGGTGGTCAAGCTTTAGGCATTTAGTACCAATAAGTCTTTTTACCTATCAGTAAGTACGCTTTAGTACTGATTTGATAACGGCCGCAGTATGTTTGTACTGCGGCTTATCCTTATACCACCTCGCCTTTCACCCCATCTGGAACGTTTCACCCATTTTTGGTATAGACAGTATTCCTCTAGCTGAAACAAAATCACTTGTATTACAATAAATCTTATTTTTACGTTATTTAAGCCTCCTAAAGGATTTGTTCACGATAAAATGGAAGCGTGATGAATCCGCTTTTCTTATATACACTGATGAATAAAACCCCCACAAACCTTACTTACATCTCACTTTTAGAAAAAATTCATCCCAAGCCCGCTATGCTCATAATTTTCAATTGCAAAAGCCACAATAGTCATTATGATGACTAACAAGCAATATAATCATACAATAGTATTTTTGGAGTTAAAATGACTAAACCTATCATTGGTTTCATCGGCCTAGGCTTGATGGGCGGAAACATGGTTGAAAACCTACAGAAACGTGGTTACGAAGTTGCTGTAATGGACCTCAATAAAGATGCTGTTGACGCAGTACTAGCTCGTGGAAACGCTTCTGAAGCTTCTTCAGGTAAAGAGCTAGCAGAGAAAAGTGATATCGTGATGCTGTGCCTAACAACATCTGAAGTTGTCGAAAAAGTTGTTTACGGAGACACTGGTGTTCTAGCTGGCATGTCAGAAGGTAAAACACTCATCGACTTCGGTACATCTATTCCAGCTTCAACGAAGAAGATTGGCGCTGACCTTGCTAAGAAAGGGGCTGGTATGATTGATGCGCCTCTAGGTCGTACACCTGCCCACGCAAAAGATGGTTTACTGAACATCATGGCCGCAGGCGACGTCGAAACATTCAATAAGGTTAAGCCAGTGCTGGACGATCAAGGTGAAAACGTATTCCACCTTGGCGCACTAGGCTCTGGTCACGTAACTAAGCTTGTGAATAACTTTATGGGTATGACAACCGTAGCAACCATGTCTCAGGCATTTGCTGTTGCTAAACGTGCTGGTGTTGATGGTCAACAATTATTCGACATCATGTCTGCAGGACCATCAAACTCACCATTTATGCAATTCTGTAAGTTTTACGCCGTAGATGGCGAAGAAAAACTAGGCTTCTCTGTTGCAAACGCAAACAAAGACCTCGGTTACTTCCTTGCTCTATGCGAAGAGCTTGGTACAACTTCCCTGATTGCAGAGGGCACTTCTAAGAGTCTACAAGCAGCAGTTGATAAAGGCCTTGGTCAAAATGACGTTCCAGTCATCTTCGACTACTTTGCAGAGCTAGAAGCTTAGTCACACTCAGTTGTGACTAAAAGCCCAGCTACTAATGTAGCTGGGCTTTTTTTGTTTTTCCTCTTCCCCTGACGCTCATCACTCCTTGATACCCTAGCCACTCCATTAAGGTTTTGCAGGGCTGCCTCTTCCAATTCTCTTATATATTTTCCACTAACACTTCAAAACCTCTCTCCTATTTCTGGCGTACGCCTCATTAAAGCTACGTCTGATTTAATGCTTTTTCTTTGCTAAGAAGGCACACATATTTATTTAAATAGACAAAGCATCAGGTTTGGGGTGTAAAGTGTAAACACAGCGTGCAAAGAAAGTTAGATTGCTTTTTCGCTTCAGGCTGACGACTCTAATGCGAATATAGTCGCACCTTATTGGGAGTTCCCCAATACAACGAATAACAACAAACGATGCGCCACGCTTTCTCAGTCAGCGTGATCAAAAAATCCCACGGCTTTAACACCGCGGGATTTTTCATTGAGAGTCTTTAACTTTGGTTAGCTTTTCGCGTTAGCTAACTTTGGGCTTTTAGGCCCTCGGGCTGCGTTCACCAATAGAACACCCACCGAGAGAACAATCGCACCACACAAGATAAACAGTAGTCGACCAGATGGTTCATTTGGAATTAGAGCCATAGCTAGGATACCGAAGCCCGCTACGCTGATAAGCTTACCAAGCATGCCGCGCTGTTTTGTATCTAGGTTCTGCTGCTCTTCGCTGTCAGCCACAAGTGGCGTATTCCAGTTCTCGAACAATTGGTCCACTTCTTTCTCACGTTCAGGTGATAGACCTTTGTAGAAGCGCGTTGTCAGCAAGAAGAAACCACCGGTGAAGATAACGTGTGCAGCTAAGCTCAAGCCAACTTTTAGGTCTGCCCACTCACGCCCTGTAAACGCTTGCTCTAGACCGAATAGGCGCTCTACATCTTCTGCTTGTAGTGAGATACCGAAGATGTAAGAAACAAAGCCACCAACAACCAGTGTTGCCCAACCAGCCCAATCCGGCGTCTTACGAATCCACATACCAAGTAGTACAGGAATCAGCATTGGGAAGCCAATTAATGCACCGACGTTCAGTACGATATCGAACAGGCTCAAGTGACGTAGTGAGTTAATGAATAGACCGATACCAATGATGATGAAGCCCATCACGATAGTCGTTGCTTTACTCACGATAACCAGTTCTTTTTGCGACGCTTGTGGACGCACAATCGGGCTGTAGAAGTTCATCACAAAGATGCCCGCGTTACGGTTAAGACCAGAGTCCATTGAAGACATGGTCGCCGCAAACATTGCTGACATAAGAAGACCCACCATACCTGCTGGCATTACGTTTTGTACGAATGCTAGGTAAGCTGCATCACCACCTACTGAGCCGTATTGCTCTGCGAAATCAGGCATAAATGCCGCAACGTACCAAGGTGGTAGGAACCAGATGATAGGACCAACAATCATCAGCACACATGCAAGACCTGCAGCTTTACGTGCGTTTTCACTGTCTTTTGCACATAAGTAGCGGTAAGCGTTGATGCTGTTGTTCATGACACCGAACTGTTTAACAAAGATGAACACAACCCAAAGGATAAAGATACTGAAGTAGTTCAGGTTGTTACCCAGCATGAAGTCGCCGTGGAAGTTCGACACGATGTTGCCAATACCGCCACCATGGAAGTATGCCGCCACTGCACAAGTGATCGTCACTGCCATGATAACCAGCATCTGCATAAAGTCAGATGCAACAACTGCCCAAGAGCCACCCGTTACCGCCATTAGCATTAGCACTAAACCCGTAACGATGATGGTCGCTTCCATAGGAATGTTGAAGACCGCTGCCACGAAAATCGCAAGACCATTCAACCAAATACCGGCTGAGATCAAGCTGTCTGGCATACCAGCCCAAGTGAAGAACTGCTCTGAAGTCTTACCAAAACGTTGACGAATCGCTTCAATCGCCGTCACTACACGTAATTGGCGGAATTTTGGAGCAAAGTAGAGGTAGTTCATGAAGTAGCCAAATGCGTTGGCTAAGAATAGGATTACAACAACGAAACCGTCGTTGAACGCGCGTCCTGCGGCACCTGTAAACGTCCATGCTGAAAATTGCGTCATGAAGGCGGTAGCACCTACCATCCACCATAACATCTTACCGCCCCCTCGGAAGTAGTCACTGGTTGAGGTAGTGAACTTACGGAACATCCAACCAATTGCAACTAAGAAGAAGAAGTAGGCAAGAACAACAAGAGTATCAATAGTCATTTTTTCAGCCTTTCAAGTTTGATCATTTTCTAACGTCTAGACTACTCTCCTCACAACTCTATTTGTACTACAATAAGCTTTAATTGTGATCTAAAGCATAAGTTATTCAACGAAAAAAATACGTCAAACCCCTTACTTTCTTAGACCAATGGCTTTCTAGGAGATAATTGCCATTCAGAACACCTCAATATATTGTAATACAAATTGTCTAATTGAAATTTATTAGAGTATGGAATATTTTTCTTCTTCGCGCTTTGTCTGAAGATCAAAAATGCGCGGCATTTCTTTGAAGGAAACGTAATGAGATGTTTCGAAAAAATTTGATAGAAAGTAGGATTTATATGAATGCGATTCTTAACTCTCGCCTCTTTCAAACACAAAAAAGCGAGCACTGAGGCTCGCTTTTCATTCTTTCGCTAGTTTTATCGGGGTGTTACGACACTTATGCTACGTGAGCTACTGCGTCGCGAACCAGTGTCCCTAGTTCATCCCACTTACCTTCATCGATAAGTTTTGTTGGAACCATCCAAGTGCCGCCACATGCCAGTACTGAAGGGATAGACAAGTACTCGTCTACGTTACCTAAGCTCACGCCACCTGTTGGCATGAATTTCACTGGGTAAACCGCCGTTAATGCTTTAAGCATACCAACGCCGCCAGATGGCTCAGCAGGGAAGAACTTAAGTGTACGCAGACCCATTTCCATCGCTTGCTCAACTAGGCTTGGGTTGTTTACGCCAGGTACGATAGCCACGCCTTTGTCTAGGCAGTATTGAACCGTACGAGGGTTAAAGCCAGGGCTTACGATAAAGTCCACACCAGCTTCGATCGCTTGGTCAACTTGTTCGTTAGTTAGGATCGTACCTGCACCGATCAGCATTTCTGGGAACTCAGCGCGCATAGCACGAATCGCTTCTGCAGCACACTCTGTGCGGAACGTGATTTCAGCGCAAGGCATACCGTTTTCAACCAAAGTGCGACCTAGAGGGATCGCATCTTCTGCTTTGTTGATGGCAATAACAGGAATTACTTTTAGGTTTGCTAATTGTTCGTTTAATGTCGTCATAAGAGTGTACTCGTCGTCGTTAACTTGAGTTCAATAAATCACTGCGGAGCGCCGATTACTCAACGCTCCGCAAAAGAATTACAAAGGAAGATCTGGCATCACTTCACGCGGAATGATGGCACCTTTATGTTGAATAACCGCGCCAGCCATACAGTGACCAGAGTAAGCCGATTCCACAGCATTACCGCCAGTCAAACGCTTCGCCAAGAAGCCTGCACTGAAAGAATCACCAGCCGCTGTTGTATCAATCACGTTGTCGACTTTGTTTGGCGCCACGTATTGCGCTTCGCCATTCGCCACAACCAAGCAATCTTTGCTACCACGTTTGATGATGATTTCATCCACGCCCAGTGCAGAGGTTCTCTCGATGCACTGTTCTAGATGCTCGTCACCGTAAAGCATTTGCTCATCTTCAAATGTGAGCAGTGCGATATCTGTGTGCTTAAGGATCTTAAGGTACCAAGACATGGCATTCTCGCGGCTTTCCCACAATTTAGGACGGTAGTTGTTATCGAAAATAACCTTACCACCTTGTGCCTTGAAGCGCTCAAGGAAGCCAAACAGTTGCGTCTTACCTTCTTCAGTAAGGATCGCTAATGTAATACCGCTCAAGTAAACCGCATCGTACGAGTAAAGTTTGTCGACTAATAGCGGAGACTCGTTTTGCTCGAATAGGAACTTAGCGGCCGCTTCGTTACGCCAGTAGTGGAAGTAACGTTCGCCAGTTTCATCGGTTTCGATGTAGTAGATACCTGGTTGCTTTTCTTTAACGGAAAGAACCAGACTAGTATCGATGCCCTCTTCTTGCCATGCTGATAGCATTTCTTGGCTAAAAGGATCATTACCCAGAGCCGTTACATAGCTGGTTTTGATATCGTGAGCTTTGGTCAAACGAGATAAATACAGTGCGGTATTCAACGTATCACCACCGAATGACTGCTTTAGCTGACCTTCCTTTTTCTGTAGCTCAACCATACATTCGCCAATGACCGCGATGTTTAATGATTTCATGTTGTCACCTTAGCAACTGAGGTTGCGCTATAGATTATTTTAAGAAGTCTTCACGAGCTGGGTTGAAGATGTCCAGAAGAATGCTGTCTTGCTCTAGTGCAACCGCACCGTGCATCATGTGCTTACGAGCAAAGTATGCGTCGCCTTCTTTAAGTACTTTCTTCTCGCCTTCGATTTCTGCTTCAAAGCTGCCACGTACTACGTAGCCGATTTGATCATGGATTTCGTGAGTATGCGGAGCGCCAATCGCACCTTTGTCGAAACATAGGTGAACCGCCATTAGGTCATCTGTGTAAGCAACAATTTTACGTTTGATACCGCCGCCTAGCTCTTCCCACGGGTTCTCATCTAATACAAAGAAAGAATTCATCGTCATACTCCTAAAAAGTCTCTATTAAAGCGAACCCTACGGCACTTCATTCTTAACCATGCTTTTATTAAAAGGTTCTCTTAAAAAAGCGTCGTATTGATAAAAGTGAAACGCGAAGCGAAAGGGTCTGCTGTCGAATTGGTAACGAGCATATCCGATCTATTTTAATTGTCATACAATATATCTAAAAATATGTGATATTCATCAAACGGTGCTCGTTAAAGCATTCCACTTAACGATTGATAACGCCGAAACATCAGTCACAACAAGGATTACCACACCAATATAAATCAATAAGTTAGCTAAATTCGCGTGATTTCACTCTCCCTTTTTGCCACAAAAACTACACCCAAACTTAATATTGTATTACTTTATAGAAAGTTTAAGAAAACAACACACTTCATCTGAGGGTGGTAAAGAAATGACTACACAACCGATTTTGTTGACTGAAGCAGAAGTCGAACTACTAAGAAAGGAAGTCGGAAAGCCGAGCTTAATGGGCAAATCCATTGAAGCGAATCGCAAGGGACTTGAAGCCTTCATGCGTCTGCCTCTAGACGTGCCAGGTCACGGCGAAGCGGGTGGCTACGAGCACAACCGCCACAAACAAAACTATACCTACATGAACTTAGCGGGTCGTTTGTTCTTGATCACTCAAGAAGACAAGTACGCACAGTTCGTTAAAGATCTTCTCGCTATTTACGCAGAGAAGTACCTAACTTTTGATTTCCACGTACAGAAAAACACTAACCCAACAGGTCGTCTTTTCCACCAGATCCTTAATGAACATTGTTGGTTAATGTTTACTAGCCTTGCTTACTCTTGCGTGGCATCAGTGATGACAAAAGAAGAGCGCACAGCCGTTGTTGAGCGCATTTTCGAACCAATGCTAGACATGTTCACCGTGAAATACGCGCACGATTTCGACCGTATTCACAACCACGGTATCTGGGCAGTTGCGGCTGTTGGTATTTGTGGTCTAGCTATTGGCAAACCTGAATATCTAGAGATGTCGGTATACGGTCAAGATCGCGATGATACCGGCGGCTTTCTAGCGCAAATCTCACAATTGTTTGCCCCTTCTGGATACTACATGGAAGGTCCGTACTACCATCGTTATGCAATTCGTCCAACTTGTGTATTTGCAGAAGTAGTGCACCGTCACATGCCTGAAGTAGACATTTACAACTACAAAGACAAAGTGATTGGCAACACAGTACAAGCAATGCTGGCAACGGCTTACCCGAATGGTGAGTTTCCTGCCCTAAACGACGCATCTCGTACCATGAGCATTACCGACATGGGCGTTCAAGTGGCAGTTAGCGTTTACAGCAAACACTACGGTATGGATGACAACATCCTTGGCATGGCGAAGATTCAAAACGCCGTTTGGATGCACCCATGCGGTCTAGAACTTTCTCAAGCCTACGATAAAGCCATTGCTGACCGAGAAATCGGCATGCCTTTCTGGCCAAGTGTGGAACTTAACGAAGGTCCAACTGGTAACAATGGAGCACAAGGCTTTATCCGTATGCAGGATAAAACCGGTGATGTGTCACAGCTTGTGATGAACTACGGTCAACACGGCATGGGACATGGTAACTTCGATACGCTTGGCATTACCTTCTTCAACCGTGGTCAAGAAGTACTGCGTGAATACGGCTTCTGTCGCTGGGTAAACGTAGAGCCTAAATTCGGCGGTCGCTACCTAGACGAAAACAAATCGTACGCACGTCAAACCATCGCGCACAACGCGGTAACGATTGATGAGCAATGTCAGAATGGTTTCGATGCAGACCGCGCTGACTCGGTGCATGGTTTGCCTCACTTCTTCAAAGTAGAAGACACTGAAATCAACGGTATGAGTGCGTTTGCGAACGACCATTACCCGAATACAGACATGCAGCGTAGTGTGTTCATGCTTAACCTCGATGAGCTTGAAGCACCGCTATTGCTAGACCTTTACCGCATTGAAGGTGAAGGCGAACATCAGTACGACTACTCTCATCAATACGATGGTCAAATCGTACGTACTAACTTTGATTACCAAAGCTTTGGTGAACTGAACACGCTTGGCGATGACTTCGGTTACCAACACCTTTGGAAAGTAGCAAGCGGCAAAGTGCAAGATACGGCGCTGGTTAGCTGGCTACAAAGCAACACCTACTACACTTGGTTAGGCACAAGCAGCAGCGCGAAACGAAACGGCGAGAATGAAGTAATCTTCACTCGTACTGGCGCCAATGACCCAAGCTTTAACCTACGTAGCGAACCGGCATTCATTCTGCGCAGCAAGGGCGAATCGACACTATTTGCTTCTGTGCTAGAAACACACGGCTACTTCAATGAAGAGTTTGAGCAATCGGTGAATGCACGTGGTCAGGTGAAATATATCCGCGTCGTGGGTTACAACGCCGTTGGCAGCATCGTAGAAATCACGACTGAAAAATCACTGATTACTGTGATGATCAGCAATGTGCTCGGCGCTGACGATCAAACCCCACACCAAGTAGAAATGAACGGTAGAACCTACAGCTGGAATGGCTTCTACTCTCTAGAAGTGAACGCATTCGGGCAGGAGAAATAATAATGAGCTACCAAACCCAGTCTTACCAACCGCTATTAATGAACTTTGAAGAAGCGGCAGAACTAAGCAAAGCACTTGGCACGGATAGCCTATTAGGAAATGCACTAGCACGTGACATCAAAAAAACTGACGCTTACATGGCCGAGGTGGGCATTGAAGTTCCAGGTCACGGCGAAGGCGGCGGTTACGAGCACAACCGCCACAAGCAAAACTACATCCACATTGATCTAGCAGGTCGCCTATTCCTTATCACTGGCGAACAGAAGTACCGCGATTACATCGTGGACATGCTAACGGCTTACGCGAAGATTTACCCTCAGCTCGAAAGCAACACCAGCCGTGACTCTAACCCTCCGGGTAAGATCTTCCACCAAACTTTGAACGAGAACATGTGGATGCTATACGCATCTTGCGCGTACAGCTGCATTTACCACACGTTGGAAGAAGAGCAAAAAACACTGATTGAAAACGACCTGTTCAAACACATGATTGAGCTGTTCGTAATCACTTACGGTCACGACTTCGACATCGTACACAACCACGGCCTGTGGGCAGTAGCAGCAGTGGGTATCTGTGGTTACGCAATCAACGATCAAGATGCGGTAGACAAAGCGCTTTACGGCTTGAAACTGGACAAAGTCAGCGGCGGCTTCCTAGCTCAGCTAGACCAACTGTTCTCGCCAGACGGCTACTACATGGAAGGTCCTTACTACCACCGTTTCTCGCTACGTCCAATCTACTTATTCGCAGAAGCGATTGAACGTCGTCAGCCTGAGCTTGGTATTTACGAGTTCAACGATTCAGTCATCAAGACTACGTCTTACGCAGTATTTAAGACGGCATTCCCAGATGGTACTTTGCCAGCACTGAACGATTCATCGAAGACGATTTCGATCAATGATGAAGGCGTAATCATGGCTACATCAGTATGTTTCCACCGTTACGAGCAGTCTGAAACGCTACTTGGCATGGCAGACCACCAGCAAGACGTTTGGGTTCATATCTCAGGTAAAACATTGTCTGACGCGGTTGCAGCAACAGACAACATCAAACCATTCAACTGGGGTAGCCTATTCGTAACGGACGGCCCAAAAGGCGAAAAAGGCGGCGTAAGCATTCTTCGTCACCGTGACGAGCAAGACGACGACCCCAATACCGCAGATACAATGGCGCTTATCTGGTTTGGTCAACACGGCAGCGATCACCAGTACCACTCAGCGCTAGACCACGGTCACTATGATGGTCTGCACCTGAGCGTGTTTAACCGCGGTCATGAAGTGCTGCACGATTACGGCTTTGGTCGCTGGGTAAACGTTGAGCCTAAATTTGGCGGTCGTTACATCCCAGAGAACAAGTCTTACTGTAAGCAGACGGTGGCGCACAACACAGTAACGGTTGACCAAAAGACGCAAAATAACTTCGACACAGCGCTAGCAGAAACCAAGTTCGGTTCTAAGCACTTCTTCAAAGCTGATGATGAAAAGCTGCAAGGCATGAGCGGTCGTATTTCTGGTTACTACAACGGTGTAGACATGCAGCGCAGCATCATTCTTGCTGAATTGCCAGAATTCGAAAAACCACTTGTGATTGATGTTTACCGCATCGAAGCAGATCAAGAGCACCAATACGACCTGCCAGTGCACTACTCTGGTCAAATCATCCGTACGGATTTTGAATACGATGTAGAAAGCACGCTGCGTCCAATGGGCGAAGACAACGGCTACCAACATCTATGGAATGTGGGTTCAGGCCAAGTTCAAGGCAGCTCACTTGTAAGCTGGTTGCACGACAACAGCTACTACTCGCTAATCACAAGCGCAACAAACGGCGGCAAAGTGTTCTTCACTCGCACTGGCGCAAATGATCCAGACTTCAACTTGAAGAGCGAACCAGCACTGATCTTACGTCAATCTGGTCAGAACCACGTGTTTGCTTCTGTATTAGAGACACACGGTTACTTCAACGAGTCTATCGAAGCATCGGTTGGCGCTCGTGGCCTAGTAGAGTCAGTAACCGTCGTTGGTAACAACGAAGTGGGTACCGTAATTCGTCTGCAAACTACCACAGGCAACGCTTACCACTTCGCTATCTGCAACCTAGACGAAGACAAGCAGAACGCGGCACATCGCGTTGAGTTCGACGGTGTGGCTTACACTTGGGAAGGCGCATTCGCACAAATTTAATCTTTAGCTAGTCACTAAAAATTAATGTAAAAATCGGGAACTAATTCAAAGCCGGACGTCATGTTCGGCTTTTTTTGATTGTTTACATGACTCTACATGAGCTTATCAATTAGCGTTTAATCATAGTAAAACCGTTAATAACTCTTAGGAAAAACAGACATAACTTAACCTTACGCCTTATCAAAGACACCACTTATAGATATAGAACTCTTCTGAGATTTAATTAACAGTTTTACTATTTAACTTATGACTAAACTACTCCCCAACAACACTAAAATGATATTGTATTACAAATATTAAATAGTGTAAGAGACGTACTACTGTGTTTATAAAATCAACTAAATTGCTTCTAATAAGCTTCTCTGGGCTTGGATTAATAGGGTGTGGAGGAAATACCTCCCCTACAAGCCAAGATGATAAACCAAATATTCCACACCAAGAGCATGTAGCACCATACTCAATAGCAAAATTTCAAAACATATTGAGTAATTCAGATTTACAAGTATCAGATCCCAATGGGAAGGAGGGAAATAAAACCAGTGACGTCAAAAATGGAGCACTCTCGGATTATAAGAGTGACCACTTTTACGCAGAAAAGGATTCCAATTACCTTGTCTTTAAAATGTCGAACTACAAAATGCGCTCAGAAGTTCGTGAGCGAGAAAACTTCAACATTTCAGAACAAGGCGTCTCTAGAACTTTGTATGCAGATGTTCGATTACCAGAGATTAACCTTGCAATTGCTAGCTCCCCTGCAAACCATGATGAAGTCACTTTCCTGCAAATTCATAACAAAGGCACAGATACTTCTGGTACAGGTGCTATCCCACACCCTTTGTTACGAATCGTTTGGGAACAAGAACGAAACAGTATCACTGGTCATTACTGGGCGGTAGTAAAGAACAATGCCATAGATTGCAGTCTACCTTCTAGCGCATCAGATTGTTATGCAACATCATACGATCGTTATGATTTAGGAAAAGCCGATCTCAACGCATTCACGCGATTCGAAGTAAAAATCGGAGAAAACACATTAACCATTAAAGTGAACGATGAGCAAAAGGTAAATGTAGATGTATCCTACTGGCAGCACCTCCTGAGCTACTTTAAAGCCGGAGTTTACAACCAGTTTGAAAACGGTGAAGCAAAGGTACAATTTAAGCAGTTAGGACTAACCAAAACTGACCATACTGATTCAATAGCTTGGAATATTGACGATTGGAAATTAACCATTCCTACAAGCAAAAATGATTGGTATGGTTTTGGCGGTGACAGCGCGGCTGAATTAGAGCCTGAGCGTTGTAATTCAAGTAAAGATCCTCTGTCTAACGAAGAGAGCGTTTACCAACGCGAGATTGATTTATCATACTTCAATGTTATTGACGGTAGCATGCATTTCCGCGCCGATATGGGTTACGGCACGTCAACGGCCAACTCCAGTTACATCCGTTCAGAATTGCGAGAGCTCTACATCAGTACTAACTCCCCGGATTGCAGCACCAGCGATGAAGAGACAAGTTGGTATATTGAAGATAGTCGTACCGGTGCAACTTCGCATACGCTAAACGCAACACTAAGAATTAACGAATACCCTAAAATCGACGGTCAATTACCAAAAGTCGTGGTAGGCCAGATACATGGTTGGAAAATCAGCCAAGCACTCGTGAAGCTACTTTGGGAAGGTGACAATAAGCCAGTCAGAGTTATTCTGAACGATAACTACAAACTTGATAACAACAAAGACTGTACTGATTGCAACGCATTCAGCGTTAAGCTTGGTACCTACGCGGTAAACGAAGACTGGCAATATACGATCCGTGCCGATAAGGAAGGACTGTTTTTAGCCTCCTACGATGCAGATGGCAGTAATATGGTCTCGCACACACTGAAGTGGGGAGAAGCATACTCAGACACCGCTAACAACAAGTCCTATACTCTGACTGAAAGATGGGCGTCGCCTGATATTGCGTTTTACTTCAAAGCCGGAATTTACCCTCAGTTTAAACCTGATAATGCATATCGAGGAGAAATCTTTGATGTGAGCTTTAGTGCTTTGAGCACTCTTCATCAATAGTCATTTCAATCTCTTAGCAATAGGCTTGCTACTTTGCTCTAAAGCAACGAACAAAGCTCATACCGCCGCCACGGGAAATTTATTTTCTCGTGGCCTCTTCTTTTAGAACACCACAATTCAACTCGCTTCACGCATAGTGTTTCCTTCTACGATAAATATATAAGTCAACCTCCACTTAGGCAGCTTAAAAACAGCTTCTATAGTTTCATGAGATATTTATCTACCCTAACGCTGAGTTATTTTTAATTTAACCAATTAAACTACTCTAATATACATTCGCACTTAAAAATAAACATTGTCAGAAGATAAAAGCAATCAATAATTATTACCTATCTATAGTGATAAATTTTTAAATTAATTTATCTATGTCAATTAAAATAATATTTGAGCTGTTTTATTCTTCTATAGAAAGAAAAAGCCCTCAGCTACAAAGCTGAGGGCAAAGGACTTCAATCAACTAAAAGAGATAGAACTAGCCTTGGTACTTACCAAAAGATTGTTTTAATTTATAGAAAGTAGCTTGTGCGTAATCATCTGGATTACCGTACATATTCTGGTTATAGACACCGGCTTTAAAGTACATATATCTGCCACCTTCGTCATAGCCACTGTCACTCATATCTACGACTTGAACAACATCATCTTTACCATCACGTTTTACCGTAACTGTCATTGTGTTGCCTTTCACATCAATGATGTAGCTGAATTTTTCACCTAGCGCGATGCCATCGTCACCGATTTCACCAGTCATATCACCCACTAAGCTGTAGTAATCCTCTGTTCCAGTTTTGGTTTTTTCGTGAGCAAAGTAAACTGTACCTGTTGGTTGGTCTGGTAGCTTACGATAATAAAGACGAATTGGCTCATCATCTTTGTCATGAATCTGGCCGATAATAAAGCGGCCAACTTCATGCGACTGACCAGTTGTGGTTGCGTGGTCAATCTTCAGAGTCGCTTCAAGCGTACCGTCTACACCACCCGCTTCTTTTTGATCTTCAACTGGTGCAGAACTGAATACCCAGTTATTAGGATTTACACCTTTTGTGCTGTAAGACTTATCACCAGCACGAAGCATGGTACGTAACTCAGTTCGCGCGTATTTAGTGTTTTCAGAAGTTCGAGCGCCTTTCACATAGCTCTTGAATACCATTCCGCCATCATCTGCTGTGTAGAATATATCAGAGTGTTGGAAGCCGTTAGCCAAGTCCCACTCATCAATATCATCAGCACGACCATCTTTGTCATGGTCGAAAGGTGTCGTCAGTTTCCAACGTGTTAAGTCAAAGTTTTCACCCGGTGCATTTGTAGCGAGTGGCTCTTTCGGTAACGTAGGGTAAGGCATTGCTTTAGAAAGATCACACGTCACAGTCGTTTCACAAGGACGGACGATTGGTGCTCCAAAGTCGCCTTTACGATTCTTTTTGAGTAAATCCTTTTGTGCCTTTTGCTCCGCTTTCATTTGCGCAATCATAGCCGCTTCAGCGTTAACGACGTCATCAGTAATGATGTGACTTGCCGGACAGGCATTAATTCCGCAATTAACTGCCGCTAACTCAGTAACTGAGTTCCATTGGTTTTTGCTATTACCGTGGCCAACGTAACGAACATAGCGTGCTTTTACTGCAGGCTCAAACTGGAAGCGCTCTAAGCCAAGTGCGCGACCAGAGCTTTGCGCACCCTCAATAACCGTCACCCAGTTTTCACCATCAGTACTAAACTGAACATCAAATTTGCTGACGCGTTCGTTACCTTTGCTGAACGAGGCTTGAACTGCGTCGAACTCATAAACCGAGCCGTAATCCAACATCGCCCACTCACCATCACCATTTGCTGACCAGCGTGTCATAATATCTTGGTCAAACAACTGCTCTGGAACATTACCATCATGACTACTCGCCGTTATCGTAACGGGAGTCAGAATATCAGCACCAGTTTCTTGGTTGTTTGGAAATGGATCTACCATGGTCGCCGTACTATTACAGCCCACAGCAAGTAAAATAGAAGAAGCTAACAAGCTTTTGAAGAAAATATGCTTCATGTAATCTAACACCTACAATATAAAAATGAATTAACAGCTCTTTTGCTGTAACAACAATTAGGCAATAACACTCGGGTTAAAAGCTGTATTTAAGGCCAAGGCGTGTTCTCAATTGGCGGTCATCCGTGGTTGAACCATCCTTACCTTTGACATTCCACAATTCAAAGTAAGGACGGAAATCTCCCATTTGGTAACCAACAATTAAGCCAGCATCCCACTCAGAATCTTTCCAATCAGATAAACGCACTTCGTCATAGTTTTTGTTGTAGTTGATCTCATAGCTCAGCTTGACGTTATCAAGGTACTCGTTATCAAACTGACGCATATCGTAAGAGCCTGTCAGTGTCCACTTACCTTGTTCAACTGTTTTCCCAGCAACGCTTACCGAAGTACCATCCGTTAGTGTTTTGTTACCTGCACCATCTGAATAAACTTGAAATTCGTGTCGGTAACGTAAAGCGGTACTTAAGCCAAAAGAGGATTTGTAACCAACACGAACTTGTGGTTTATAAGTGGTTTTTTCGTCATCATCACCAAAAGTAATAGGCATCCCTGGTTGGATAAACCATTGTTTATTTATTTGGTAGCGAACTCCCCAATCAAACTCAGAATCACCAGCAACGAGTTGATCCCAAAAATGCGAGTTGTCGTAACTATGGAATTTTTGTTCAACACCAAAGTTCAGTTTGGTCTGATCGTTAATTTTAGAACTACCACTAATTTTGATACGTTGGGCATAAGTTTCACTCTCATGCTTATATTCTGCGCGATAGTCTAAAGTTGCTGCGGAAACCGCTCCCGCCATTAATGTGGAAGCAACGAATAGGGACATTGTTGTAACTGCTTTCATGATTATATCTCTCTGTATATATTTTTTGGGATACCACTTAAATCCCTGGATTTGATTCAACACTATTGAATTAATGTATGACAAATACTAGTTAATTCATCATGAGAGTTCTGTGATATTAATCATGTAAGTGCCCCTTAACTGACAATTTGTATTATTATATATTCAAAAGTGTTAGCTATGTCTGATTCTAAAACGACCTTTGTAGACATCACTTACAGAGAAATGTTTTAACTCGTTTCATATGATAAAGAAGAAGATTAAAAAAACATAAACAGCAATAACTTCAATGGCTTAAAATCAAAAATCTTGATGTAAAATCAAATTTCTTTCCTAAATCACCTTTAGTTTTTGCTGTTCCTCTATAAAGAAAGCTGTCAACCTCATAAAGGTTCAGCTCTTATTGATGTTAATATTCAACTATTTTGTGTGACTTATTCATCACTTCAGTGAGCAATCATTGTATCTAGTGTGAGTCGGATCATTCTATTGATAAAACCATCTAGATGACAGAAATTATTTGTCTAACAATATTACATAAATAAAGACACATAGAAGTGAGTACCTACCATGCAAGTAACAAAAATTGCAGCAGCAATTGCTATTTCCACAGGTTTGTTAACCGGATGTAACACTGATTTAAGGGATGCACCATCGGCTCCCCCACCAACAGAAACTGAGTCTGAGTTGAGCCAAGGTATGTGGGATATTTCAACACCAGCCACTGTGGCGAAATCCGATGATGAGCACGACCTGCCAAACGTCTATGTCTTTGAAGACGGTACGCAAAAGTATTATAACGATGATGATAACTTCGGTACTTACACAATCTACACTTCAACTTATACCGAAGATAAAGATACAGAGACGCTTACATTCAACCTTTATGACGAGAGCGATCTAGGTAACCCTACCGAGTTAACAGGGACTTATGAAGTTTCAAACGGCATGTTAACCATCTCAGGAACGAATGACGGAAACTTCACCGGTAACGATGAATCAGAAAACGATGCGGTGAAAGATGCAGTTGCAGCGGCAAATAATGACGCTGGCGATAACAACGTCGTACAAATTTTGGATACCAATAAAGGTGGAACAGAAGAAGACACCGGTGAGTTACGAATCAAGCTGTCTGATTCAACGAGTGTTTCAGAAATTTCAACAGGCCGACTAACTGTAGATCTAACTTACCAGCATCATGAAGAAACAGAACAGGAAGCCGACGGTTCTGGTGACAATGCTTACATCTCATTTTATGCAGCAAAAACCTCGAATTCCAACTTGCATGGCGAAGTGGCATTTGAAAACGGCAAAATCAAATACCGCGATGCAAGTGGAAACTTGACGGAAACAGGCGACACGTTTGAGTTAGGTGAAAACCTCGCGATAGAAGTCAGTTGGATAGAAAACTTCTTCTCTTTTTCGGTTAACGGTAAACAAATAGGTGAAATGTTACCTGTCGCTGATGGCACCGCTGTAACCTATGTATCACTGAGACTAGGTGATAATGGCAACACTACAAACTTTGAATTAAATGCAGACAACTTGAAGATTTACTCTAGTGATTCGGGCTCTGAAGTGTTGGTTCTAGAAGAGGATTTTGACAACTACATTCCAGGCTTAGACCTCGCGACAATTTACAACAGTGCATCAAGCGAAGCGGTTGTCATTTCAGACGGAAGTTCTAATCCTGATAAACCGTCAGAAGACGTGAGTGAAAACTTTGACTCATACCCAGTAGGAACAAATATCAGTTCAGCAAACTCTAGTTGGAAAGAATACAATACGGTTGCTGATGACTCCTCCACCTTGACGTCCGTGGCTGTAGTAAGTGATGACGTATCAAAGAGCGGCGCTAACTCTCTGCTAATATCCGACACAGATACGACCAACAAACCATACGTTACGCGCGAGTTTTCAAACGGAGCAACATCAAACGGTAGCGTGTCATTCGATGTTTACATTCCGTCAGACAACGAAAAAACTACATACATTAATGTTGGCTCAGGTAAAAACAACTCAGATCGTTACTACGAATTGAGAATTTCGGGCAGTGGTAAAGTTGAAGCCGAAGCAGGATCAGATGACGTAGAAATAGGCACTATTACGACTGACGCTTGGAACTCAATGTCCCTAGCTTGGGATGGTGATGAGATTAACGTTTCTATTAATGGAAAAACGGTTGATGCGCCAAGCCAGTCCGAAACAGGCTTAGACGCAACGAATACACCATCACAGCTAACTATTTACGTAGGGGACACAAGTGGTGCTTCAACAAAAGCATATTTCGATAACATCGATTCAAAGCAACTCTAGTGTTATTTTGTAGCACTTGATACTAGGCCAGGCTTTCGAGCCTGGCTTTATTTTTTACCTCTTCAGAAGAACAAAATTCAACACAATACTCTAAATTCAAGCCAGTCCCAGTGATTGCTTGCTCTATCTTGTTTCTTACCTTTTAAAGAATTCCACTGAAAACAAAAGCCTCATCAAATCGATGAGGCTTAAGTAGAAATCGAGTAGCTCTTAGTTTTCTATTAGTTTCAATTTTGATTTAGCTTGAGCTTAGAAAATGTCACGCTGTTATAGTCACCGTTTTTCTTGTCGACTGAAAAATCACCGGTGCCCGCACATCCTGTACCCCACACAGGGTGAGACTCACTGACGCTACATTGACCATAAGCTCCTGCTTTAAAATAGAACATGTCTTCTGCGTAGCCATGCTCAAAGTCCTTACTATCAATCCCCTTACTGAGATCTATGGAATAAGTCACTGTCTCGTGGCGTTCTGTTTCAAACGTCAAGTTCATCATAGTTCCTTGAACTTCTATCTTGTAGCTGAACTCTTCACCAAGAGCGATACCTGCTTGGCCTGGTTCTTCAAGGTTATCCCAAGTATTTCCCCATACTGGATATGCAATATCAATACGATTTGGATCTTCCTTCGCTAGGTTACGCTCGTAGTTCCAAAATACAGAGCCCATTTTGTGTTCTGGGAATTTTTTATAGAAGATTTTAATGGGTTCATTTCCATGTCCATAACCTTTACCCTCTTTTATTCTTGCATCAATTTTTTTCGCGTGGATTTGACCGACAACAACAGAATGAGCAGGCCCTTTCTCTGGAAATTTGGCGTGTTCAGAAACATGGTTCACTTTCAAGGTCGCTTCCAACGTTCCACCTACACGACTGTGTTTAGCAGCCTGAGGGTGGCTCGATAAAGCCCAATGGTTTGCTAAATCATCGGTTTGAATAGAAAAGTCAGCGCCACGAGGCATTTCACGTAGTTCAGAGCGAGCATTCTTCGAGTTTTTTGTCGTTACCGCTTTATTCTGCACTTCAAACACCAAGTTGCCTTCTTCGTTCAAGAAGAAGAAATCTTTGTGTGAATAACTCAGCATCGCCACACCCTCGATTTCGTCCACTTTTCCGTCTTCATTGATATCGGAAGGAATAGTGATCTTCCAGTTTCGCATATCAAATTTATCGGCAGGGACTGGATAATCAACGCCATTATTTAAATCAGAAGCGATAGCAAGAGTTGGTAAGGTAACAGCCATTGCGGCTACGAGTAGATTGAGTTTCATGTTCAAACCTTATTATATGTAATATTGTCATACATATAATAAGGTTTGCAAAGGAATGATTCGAGGAAAGAAGTTATGATGTGCTCTATTGATCACAATTTATAAACTCGATAAACGCCAAAATGATAAGCTAGACATACTCCTCTTTAGTCCATAGCATCTACGAATATTTTCGACCTAATCCAATAGTCATAGGATCAATCGTACATTAGCTTGTCTGCCTTATTAATATCGAAATCTTTCAGAGACTTACGTGCTAAATGCCTAAATGGCCATGCCTTAACAATTTCTTCAAACGGCATGATTGCAAACACCCAAAACACTGAAAGGTCCAAGTATAAAATCATCAAAGCACATAACGGTATTGAGATTACCCACTGACCGGTAAAGTTAATCTTAAACACCTCCGTTGTTTTACCTAACGCTCTCAAAATATGACCATGAACGGTGTTATAGCCACGTACTATCGGTAGCAGTATGTAAAGTGGAGCAATCGCGGATAACGCTTTGTAAGTACTCGGGTCTAAGTCGGGATACAAATCAGGAAGCACGAAACTAAGTGCAAAAAAGAAAAATGCTGAAACGAACGAGATCATCACGGCCATATCAATACTAATATCGACATTGTTACGCAGCTCATCCATTTTTCTTGATCCAATTGCTTGGCTAATCGTGATTGCCGATGAATGCGCCCAAGCAGTAATGAACTGAGTACCCGCTTTGATCCAAGGCATCACGATAGTCATAGCGACATAAGCATTTAAGGTCAGTTGCGAGTACAGCAACATGTATATCGTTGCGCCAGTTTGTAACATTGTGACATTCGCCGCGACGGGGAAAATCTCTTTAAAATGCTTATGTATATTGCTTTTCAATGACGCATCAAGCTTCTTAATAGACAAGATGATAGAATCATCAAGCTTAATGCACATGGTTAAATATAACAGCCGAATACTAATAGCAACCAAACTACCCGCCGCGGCGCCTTGAACGCCAATACCTTCAAAATTAGTCAGGCCGTGAATCAGAACATAAGACATCGCCACGTTGACTGGCAATTCAATCAAATAGCCTTTAAATGGAACTTTGGTCCGTCCAAGCGCATTGAACACCGCAATCATAACCTGAGTAATGGCATTGAATATGACGATGAACTTAGCAATTGCAAGGTAGCATTTTGTCTCCGCATAGAGATCAACGTTATCCGTCAACTTACTGATTAATGCTTCATCAAAGACAGTAATCAACAGCCAGAATAAGGATGCGACTAGAACGTTGATAACTAAAGCTGCCCAGAAACCTTTATTTAACGATAGATAATGACCAGAGCCTACGGCACGGCTAAGTACCAATTGAGACCCATTTGCTAGAGCCATTTGGATACCTAAAACGAAAGAAACTATTGTTGTAGCAATCCCCATAGCAGCAAGTGAAACTTCACCTAATGGAGTAACAAGCAGCGTATCAATCATAAGCATTGATTGCATCAACAAAGCATTAAGAGCGAGCGGCCAAGCAAGAGATAAATTTTTCTTTATATATGGTTGGGAAAACATTAGTAAACCTTTGTAATGAGGTTAAACGTTTAAACTAAAGAGCTCGGTCATTAGGCAAAGTTCATGACAAAAAAGAAACGACAGAAAAATCTTTTTAGTCAATAAAGGTGTACGCAAGCTCTTAACTATTCACGGCGTCGGAAAGCCTCTGATTCTCATCATTTAACAGCGTTTGAGAGGCTAAACGAGCTTGAAATGAGTTTCCGACCATAATTGCATCATAAATTGCACGGTGCTCATTAAGGCAGAACCTCCCTCCTTCAACTGACTTGTCAATAAACACCTTAAATATGGTCGAAAGTATATTGCTGAAGGGAACGTAGAATTGATTATCGGTACAAAGGAATATCGTTTGATGAAACAAATGATCGTTAGCAATCCACTCATCATAATCGTGACATCGTGCTGCCATCGTCATTCTTTGAAATACAATTGACAACAGCTTTCTTTGCTCAGCATTGGCATTTTGGGCTGCCAGCGCACACGCCTCTGGTTCTATGGCTTTACGCAATCCTAAAAACTGAGATAGAAACGGCTTAGTATCTTCTAAATCTTGGATCCACTCTAAGAGTTGAGGATCAAGAAAATGCCAATAGTTTCTTGGTAGTACCGTAGTTCCAACTTTTGGTTTAGAGATAATTAAGCCTTTAGCAGACAGCAACTTCGTCGACTCTCGTAGTGCTGTCCGACTAACACCAAACAACTTACACAGTTCTATTTCACTCGGGAGCTTCTCATTTTGACTTAATTCTCCTGACAATATTTTGCGAGAAATCTGTCTTGCTACTTGTACATGTATCTTGTGATTTGAATTCCCGAGAAGTGAAAACTCTGCCATCTATATTCCTCATTGCCAGCAGCCTAAACGACTTGTTTAGCTAATAATTAGAAAAGGCCAAATGAAACACGCTTTGAAGGCGGAGACTTTCTGTGTAAATGTAAAGCACTGTTATTTAGCGTCTAAAATCTAACGATCTTATGAATATGATTTTTACTCGCGAGGTATATTGGCCAAACTCAATATTGAATGGTCGAGTAGTAACATCATGCACACCGATCTTTAGTATATAATAATACAATATCACTTTATTTAACAAGAAACCTGACCTTCTATTCAAATTGTGTGCTGTGTATTGAAAATCAGTGAGTACAATAAGTAGGCGCGACTAGAGTTAACTAACATATTGAGCTAACAAATAAATAAGGAATGATGTAAGAATCGGTGGCCTCATCTGTTATACGCTAAGTATCATAATCATGAAGGCTTCATAAAGCAGTCGGAGATTCAAAATGGATTTGTGAAGACAGCTGTTATTACGTAAACATCTTCTTGGTGAGCTACACTTTGGATGATATAGTCCAAGCTTAAATAATACAATTTTAACGATAAGTGATTTTATGTCTGGTGAATTTCATTCTATCTCCGGTTCCAAGCGCAGCTTACATGTACAAGTAGCTCGCGAAATTGCTCGTAGCATTTTGTCAGGCAAGATCCCTCAAGGGTCCATTCTTCCAGGAGAAATGTCCCTGTGTGAACAGTTTGGTATCAGTCGCACAGCTTTGCGTGAAGCCGTAAAACTTTTAACATCAAAAGGTTTACTCGAGTCACGTCCAAAAGTTGGTACTCGAGTCATCAACCGAGCGTACTGGAACTTTTTAGACCCACAATTAATTGAATGGATGGACGGTCTAACAGAGATAGATCAGTTCTGTCATCAATTTTTGGGGTTACGACGCGCTATAGAGCCTGAAGCTTGTGCACTCGCAGCGAAAAATGCCACTGCGGAACAGCGAATTCAGCTATCAGAAGCATTCCAAGATATGTTGGAAGTCGCTAAAGCAGACGAACTGGACAAAGCGCGCTGGATGGATGTAGATATTCGTTTCCATAGCATTATTTTTAACTCAACCGGAAACGACTTTTTCTTACCGTTTGGGCATGTTCTGACTACAATGTTCATTAACTTTATTGCTCACTCATCTGAGGAAGGCAATACGTGCATCGAAGAACATCGTGAGATTTATGAAGCAATAATGGCAGGCAATGCTGAAAAAGCACGTCAAGCTTCGGCTAACCACTTGTTGGAGTCAAAACATCGCTTACCCGAAGCCAGTTAAGCTTGGGCTTGGGCGATCTAATAACTAGGCAAAAGCACGCATCTCGCGTGCTTTTTTAATTTCGTTTCCTCCAATTCTTTATGGCACACCATCAATATTTTGATATATAGTAATACAAATGTATTTTGAGAATGTTGTGTTATGACCGACTCGCTACTGCCAAATATCATACAGTTTATCAGCCAGATTGATCCGTTTGACAAGGTACCTAAAGGTGCACTTCGCGAGCTTGCTTCATCTGTTAAGATCACTTATTTAAGCAAGGGGGATGTTGTTGATCAGTATTCTTCTAAGAACGAAAAGTCACTTTATATTATTAGAACTGGCTCTATCGAACAGCGTAAATCTGATGGCATATTGAGAGCTAAACTTGGTCCGGAAGATTTGTTTGGCTTCACTTTTCTTGGTAACGAAGTCGAAAGCGGAAAAGAATACAAAGCAATTGCAATCGAAAATTCATTAGTTTATGTAATTCCAAATGCTGCGCTGAAAAAGTTGTGCACTTCTCATCCTGAATGTGCTGAACATTTTGCATCACAAGCTCAGGTACGGCTAAAGTCAGCATTAGATGTCGTGTGGTCTAACAAAGAAAAAGGGTTGTTTATTCGGCGTGTAGAGGAAGTTGCTAGTGGTCGAGTTGCAATTGTAACCGCTGAGCAATCCATTCAGTCAGTCGCCAACGAGATGATCGATAAGTGCTCTCCCTGCGCTGTCGTTTATCGTGATAATAAAATAGTTGGACTGATTACCGACCGAGATATGACAAAGCGAGTCATCGCCAAAGGATTAAGCATCTCAACACCAGTCGTCGAAGTCATGTCGCCTGATCCTAAAACAATTCATCCTGACGATTTAGTTCTGCACGCAGCCTCCATTATGATGCAGCACAACATAAGAAATTTACCCCTAGTTAAAGACAATAACGTCGTTGGCGTTTTGACAACAACGCACTTGGTTCAAAACCATCGAGTCCAAGCAATATTTTTAATTGAAAAGATCAAATATGCTGGCAGTGTCAAAGCGTTGTCTAGTTTTACGTCTGAGCGCCAAGCTATTTTTGAAGCATTAGTCGAAGGACGGGTTTCACCAGAAATCATTGGTAAAGTGATGACCATGATTATGGATGCGTACACTCGTAGGTTAATACAAATAGCCATTGATAAGTTGGGAACACCTCCCTGTGACTTCTCTTGGATTGTGGCAGGCTCTCATGCTCGCCAAGAAGTACATATGCTGTCAGATCAAGATAGCGCCATCGTATTAGATGATTCTGCAACAGATAACGACCGTATCTACTTCAAACATTTAGCAATGATAGTAAGTAATGGTCTGAATAAATGTAACTATCCATTGTGTCCAGGGAAATTTATGGCAGCGACCCCTAAATGGTGCCAGCCTCTCTCTGTTTGGAAAAAGTACTATAAGAAATGGGTGGCAAATCCTGAATACGAGCGCCTCCTCAATATCAGTGTCTTTTTAGAAATCCGAACCGTTTATGGAAACAAAGACTTTGAACAGATACTTCGCGATGAGCTTCACTCTAACATCAACGCTAATAGAGAATTCCTTACGATGTTAGTTAACGATGCGGTGAAAACAAACCCACCGCTAGGAATATTCAATAGCCTAGTGTTACAAAAATCGGGAGAGAACAAGAAAACGCTCGACGTAAAAAAATACGCGATTAATCTAATCATTGATCTTGCAAGGATTTATGGTCTTGCAGTTGAATGTGACCTCACTGCAACTGATGAGCGTTTTAAAGCAGCCAACGAAAAAGGGCTGCTCAGCCATGACGCGTACAAAAATATAATAAACGCATATCAATTCATCTTGTCGTTTCGATTTGCCCATCAATTAGAAGCACTAAAAAGTGGAGATGAGCCAAATAACCACATTGACCCCAATACGTTCGGTAGTTTTGAACGTCAACATTTAAAAGACGCGTTCCGCATTATTGCAGATCTACAAGAAGTCGCCAAACTCCGTTTTGGGAGCCGATAATGAAGCGCTTACTTGAGTACTTTCATCCATTGACACGAAAAAATCGTCAGAGACAAAAGCACTGTAAAAAGAAGCACATCCCTCTTTATCTTAAAAAGCTGCTTCGCTCGCCAAATCTGGACGTAAATCAACGAGCTTTTGACACTGAGTTCATCGTTCTAGATCTTGAAACAACTGGCTTAGACAGTGAGGAAGAAGTCATTCTTTCCATGGGCTGGGTAGAGATTCGACAAGGCCATATTGACTTAGCAACAAGTCAACACCTTTATGTACATAGCGACTCAAAAATTAAGCCCGAAACCATAGTTGTTAACCATATTACCCAACAAATGCTGACTGATGGAATCTCTATTCATGAAGCAATGCGGACATTCTTTAAAGCAGCAGAAAACAAAGTTATTGTTGCGCACGGATGTATAGTCGAAACTAGCTTTATTAATCAATATTTACAGCGAGTTTTCAACATAAAAGAGTTGCCGCTCATTTGGATAGACACCTTGCGAATAGAAAAAAGGTTACAAAGAGCTATCAATGCTTCCGATGAATCAGATGTGACTCTAGCAGCGACAAGGGAACGTTACGGGTTACCCGCTTACAACGGCCATAATGCACTTGCAGATGCAATTGCAACTGCAGAGTTACTATTAGTTCAACAAACCCGTATCGCACCTCAGACAAAAGCGACAGTCGGGCCCCTTTACCGGCTTAGCCTGTAATCATCCAGATCACAGGCCTATTTGCTAAACATGTTCTCTGTCACAATTTGGTATCATCAGCATTTACCTTAATTAATAATACAATATCATTAATGGAGGCGACGTTAGCAAAATGCAGCGAATAGCCATTGTCACTTGCCAACATCAGAGCGAGTGTAAACTGATTAGTTGCTCCATATCATAACTACATTTTAGAGAGCTTAGCATTGCATGTGCGCAATGATTGTCGAAGATCTAGCAGCGTTACATAAACAACCGAATTCAGGTGATGTCCCCTCGAACGTCATCTGCAGTGGTTAGTAATCATGTAAAGCCGCTGTTGCGAACTTCAGCCGACAGCTCGCGGTACTAGTACCGTTTGGCCCATGCAGTACAGGCTTGCATGGGCTTTTTTTTAACAATCCTACATCAATCGATGTTATATCCCTCTGCCAGATATGCATAAATCCGCGTCCATTCTTATTAGAGGACTTAAGATTCTTTATAAGTATATTCATAGAACCCATACCTAAACTCGACACTTTTAGCAGCTTCAGAGAAAAGCAATATCTGACACCGATCACTTGTATGATTAATTAAAGGGTTTATTACGCCTTACTGGTCACGGTTTTGAGTTATTGTACTACAAATAAGAGGAGCGAACGTTACTATTACTTAGGACAATAAACTACTTCAAAGGTCTAAAGATGGAACTCAATACTCTCATTGTGGGCATCTATTTTCTATTCTTAATCGCAATAGGTTGGATGTTCAGAACTTTTACTAGTACTACAAGCGACTACTTCCGAGGTGGCGGCAACATGCTTTGGTGGATGGTTGGAGCAACGGCGTTTATGACTCAATTCTCTGCTTGGACATTTACTGGCGCCGCTGGTAAAGCCTACAATGACGGTTTTGCTGTCGCTATTATTTTCCTTGCAAACGCGTTTGGTTACTTCATGAACTTCGCTTACTTTGCACCGAAATTTCGTCAGTTACGCGTCGTAACTGTCATAGAAGCCATTCGTATGCGTTTTGGTACAACAAACGAACAAGTATTTACTTGGTCTTCGATGCCAAACAGTGTTGTCTCTGCAGGTGTATGGCTTAACGCCCTTGCTATTATAGCTTCAGGTATTTTTGGTTTTGATATGACAGCAACCATCTGGATTACCGGTTTAGTTGTACTTGCGATGTCGGTAACTGGCGGCTCTTGGGCGGTTATCGCCTCCGATTTCATGCAAATGGTCATCATCATGGCGGTAACGATCACATGTGCAGCCGTTGCTATTGTTCAAGGTGGTGGCGTTACTGAAATTATCTCTAACTTCCCAGTCGCAGAAAGTGGCAGCTTTGTTGCAGGTAACAACCTGAACTACTTAAGCATCTTTAGTATTTGGGCGTTCTTTATCTTCGTTAAGCAGTTCTCTATTACAAACAATATGTTGAACTCTTACCGTTACCTAGCTGCAAAAGACTCTAAAAATGCAAAAAAAGCAGCTTTGCTAGCATGTGTATTGATGCTGGGTGGAGTTTTCATTTGGTTCATGCCTTCTTGGTATATTGCAGGCCAAGGTGTTGATTTAGCGGCAGCTTATCCAGATGCTGGTAACAAAGCAGGCGACTTCGCGTACCTATACTTCGTTCAAGAATACATGCCAGCAGGTATGGTTGGACTTCTGGTCGCTGCAATGTTTGCTGCTACGATGTCCTCTATGGACTCTGGTCTTAACCGCAATTCAGGTATTTTCGTAAAGAACTTTTATGAACCGATCGTTCGTAAAGGCCAAGCATCAGAGAAAGAGCTCGTCGCAGTTTCTAAAGCAACATCGGCGGTATTTGGCGTTGCAATTATTCTAATCGCGCAGTTTATAAACTCTCTAAAAGGTCTGAGTCTATTCGACACTATGATGTACGTTGGTGCGCTCATCGGATTCCCAATGACAATTCCAGCGTTTTTAGGCTTCTTTATCAAGAAAACTCCAGACTGGGCCGGTTGGGGAACTCTAGTCGTGGGTGGCATCGTTTCCTACCTTGTTGGGTTTGTTATCACAGCTGATATGGTGTCATCGGCGTTTGGCCTTGAGGAGTTGACTAGCCGAGAATGGTCTGATGTGAAAGTAGCAATAGGTCTAATCGGACACATGACGCTAACTGGTGGCTTCTTCATGTTGTCGACTCTATTCTACAAGCCTCTAACTGACAAACGTCAAGCAGATGTCGATAAGTTCTTTGAAAACCTATCAACGCCTCTTGTAGCGGAATCAGTGGCACAGAAAAAACTCGATAACAAGCAACGTCAAATGCTGGGTAAACTTATCGCGGTCGCAGGTATAGGTGTCATGTTTATGGCTCTGCTACCTAACCCAGTATGGGGGCGCTTAGTGTTTATTCTATGTGGTGCCATCGTCGGAGGTGTTGGTCTACTACTTGTAAAAGCTGTGGATTCAAGCGCTGAACAAGCCTCTGAACCTGTTACAGAAAGTTAAATCTCTTATTCTAATAAACGCGGCTATTCTTTGGCCGCGTTTTTTAATTCTAAGTTCCCAGTACGAACACTTCACCCTTTTACGAAGACATATCATCTTGTCTAGGGTTATCGAATTGCAGCTTTATTTTGTCATTTGATAAGGCTAAACCAGAACGTGATAATCTGATCGAGTTAAAAGTGCAGCCTACCTTGCTTAAGTAAACGCCCCAAAAATACCTGATGAAGTAAAGATCTCGGCTCGTATACTTTGTTGCCACTTCGTGATTTAGACTCGCTAGTCCTTTACATCACTACCTAGTCTACAAGCCAAACTATTCCCGCTGAACAAACCATCTCGGGATTACTTAGGTACACTATTTTCTCTTTTTGCAGATGGCACAACAACCGCTACCAATAAAGCTAACAGCAGGAATACAGGGCTAAGCATTAATCCATGCCAGATTGAATACCCATCATGGAACAGCCAGAATATACCAAGCGTCAGTAGGTACGAAAAGTAGCTGCAAAACACCAAGCTAATCGCGACAAAGCGCTTTTGATTAATAATAAGAATCCGCACTAGATACTGGCTAAGAATACCAGAGCAGCGCATGGCAAGTTGCCAATTAATGATAAAGAAAGCAAGCGCAATAAACCCAGCTACGACCAGTGCATCATGCGTGCTTAAAATGAAGTAGCTACCAAATCGGCTTATGATGACCGGATAATCGCCTTCGTATATCGTTGACCAAGATATTGCGTTCGCTGCTGCTACGTAATTGGCAAAATAAGCAATGGCGTAGAAAGTCGTTTGAGAACTGAACGGCTGAAATACATCCGTACAAAATCCTCGCCACTCTTCTTTGTTGGCGGTAGGCCCAACCCAGTCACGTTTTTTTTGAGCGGTACGCCCGGCAAACGCAGGCCCGTTGCGAAACAACAGCCAAAATATATAGAGTGCAAGTATAACCAAGAGTATTGAAAACATACCCTTCCCCCTCATAAATTATCGGCGCCACTGCCAATGGCGTTGGGGTCGTAAACTGCACTTCCCTGCTATACCTATTTGATTTATCAAAGATTTATTATTTTATTACCACCAAAATTCATTTAATGGCATGCTAAACAGCAACATTTTCACGCTTTGTGCGTGAAGTTCGAAAGCCTACTTTTAGGTTTAGCACAAAAATAACTACAGCAAAGCGTAAGAGAGGGATTCCGCACCCATCAATGAAGATGAGGCGTTAAGCAGAAGCTGCGACCGCAATGAGAAGAGAAGGATTCAAAGCGGTCATGCATGGGCGAGAAGAGCAACTATTTCTCTAACTTTTCTTCAAATACACCAATCTCTCTGCCCAACCAAATCGCGCGTTCTGTGTGATCGAGCAACTCTTCTTCGCTTACTGGGTGAATAAGCACAGAAAAATCGCCTCGAATCGTATCAAGCCACGCCAAGAACTCTTCACTCAATGATTCTAGGTGAATTTCAAACATCGGCATCTTGTGTGGGCCAACTAACCTTCCAACTAATGGAAACACACGCAGCACATCTTGACGCTCTTGACGGATGATCTCGTTCAAGGCTTGCGCTTTATCTTGTTCTCTTAGGGGAAAATAAACATGAGCGTGGTACATAACTTCTCCATAATCACTTCCGCTTGAGCACCACCTACTTTGGATAAGCTCAAGGACTGCCGAGGGTATACATTTGTAATGCCGTCACCCTACCTTGATTCCACTCAGTTGGGAAGAAGTTATGCATTCTCATAAGGTCGAGGCTTCGAGCACAACAAAAATTTGCAATTCATCATATAGCAACTGTTTGAGTTGATTCATTAATAATGACTCACTTTGTCAAATTTTACAGCCAAATTTTGTTGCAAATATGTTTCATTAGCCAGTAATTAAATTCGAGTTTAAAAATACCACCAACAAAATAGCAGCATATTACTCTGCAAAATCAGGGTGTAAGCAAAACTTTACTACTGAGCGAAAGTCAAAATGAAGCATAATTTAACAATTTGTTTACACTTATTGTATCTGGCTATACCACGATTTAGTTAGAGGGTTAGATACAGAAAAGCCTTTCTCTGTATCTTGCGGTGAAATAGTCGCAGCGATGTTATCGACAAATAGTTTAAGGGACGAACAGATGCCTACCGCTATCGAAAGCACACGCAACCTTAGGTATGGCCTTTGCGCTGATATCAGAGTTTGAGTACCCATACAAACTCTGGTTTTGTATGAACAGCTGCAGTCCAAAAGACCCGCAGCGTCAAAAGGAGCTTGAGATGAACGTTCAGGCATTACCCATGCATCGGTTTATCGACCATCGTGGGGACCTAGTCGGCCAACTACCCAACTGGGCTGACAATGAAACATTGGTCGGGTTTTACCGAGATATGGTATTAACTCGCACTTACGACAACAAAGCAGTTGCCTTGCAACGCACCGGTAAGCTAGGGACCTATCCCTCACACTTAGGCGCGGAAGCCATAGGCATTGCGGTCGGCAGAGCACTTAAAGCCGATGATGTGTTTGTCCCTTACTACCGCGATATGCCTGCGATGTGGTGTCGTGGCATTGGCATGGAAAAGAACCTTCAATACTGGGGTGGCGATGAGCGCGGGAGTGATTTTGCTCCTGAAGGCAGTCCGGTTCCTAGCCGAGACCTTCCCTACTGTGTACCCATAGCGACGCAATGTACGCATGCTGTCGGGGTGGCTTCCGCGCTAAAAATTCAAGGTAACCATGAAGCTGCGCTAGTCATGTGCGGCGATGGTGGTACATCCAAAGGGGACTTTCTTGAGTCAATAAACTGCGCAGGTACTTGGAATATTCCACTTGTTTTCGTCGTAAACAATAACCAGTGGGCAATTTCAGTGCCGCGTAGTCTCCAATGTGCCGCCGATTTCTTATCAGAAAAAGCGCAAGGTGCAGGTATACCGGGTATTACTGTCGATGGTAACGATGTCGTCGCCGTTTATGATGCAACTAAAACCGCCCTTGAGAGAGCAAGAAAAGGGAAAGGCGCAACACTCATCGAAGCGGTGAGTTACCGACTGAGTGACCACACTACGGCCGATGATGCGACTCGTTATCGTAAAGAAGATGATGTTCAAACTGCATGGCAATACGAACCTATCGCACGTCTTAAAACGTATCTCCTTAATCAAGGCGCTTGGAGCGACGAACAAGAACAGCAATGGCTAGATTACTGTAAAGAGCAAGTAGAGTTAGCTGTTGAACGCTATCTGAGCTTACCGCCACAAGCACCAGAAACCGGTTTCGATTATTTGTATGAATCGCTACCTCAAGAGCTTCATGCACAAAGAGATGAACTCATCAACAAGGCAATGAGAATGCAGGGAGGCAGACATGGCTGAGCTAACGTTGGTTGAAGCAGTAAACCTTGCCCTGCACCACGAAATGCAACAAGACCCCAATGTTGTCGTATTAGGTGAAGACGTGGGCGATAATGGTGGTGTATTTCGTGCCACTGTCGGACTCAAGCAAGAGTTTGGTCTTAAACGAGTCATCGATACGCCACTCGCTGAAGCCTTAATCGGCGGGGTTGCGGTCGGTATGGCAACGCAAGGATTACGACCTGTCGCCGAATTTCAGTTTCAAGGTTTCGTTTTTCCTGCGATGGAGCACTTAATGTGCCACGCGGCTCGAATGCGTAACAGAACTCGCGGTCGGCTCACTTGTCCCGCGGTTTTCCGTGCGCCATTTGGCGGCGGTATCCACGCTCCGGAACACCACTCAGAAAGCGTGGAAGCGTTATTTGCTCACACTGCTGGATTTAAAGTGGTGATTCCTTCTTCTCCACAACGCGCATACGGCTTACTTCTCGCTGCAATTAGAAGCAATGATCCCGTCATGTTCTTCGAACCGAAGCGCATATATCGCACCGTTAAATCTGAAGTCGTTGATAACGGCGAAGCACTCCCACTCGACACCTGCTTCACCTTACGCAAGGGGCGAGATATCACGCTCGTTACTTGGGGCGCATGCGTCGTAGAGTCACTTCAGGCCGCGCAAACCTTGTCTAGTCAGGGAATTGAAGTCGAGGTGATTGATTTGGCGAGTATTAAGCCAATTGATACCGCGACGATTTTCAGCTCACTAGAAAAAACTGGACGTTTACTCGTTGTTCATGAAGCGAGTAAAACTTGTGGTGTGGGATCTGAGCTATTAGCTCGAACCGCTGAACACGCCATGTGCTTACTTAAAGCCCCACCTAAACGAGTAACTGGAATGGACACCATTATGCCTTATTACCGTAACGAAGATTATTTCATGGTTCAGAAAGAAGACATTGTGACCGCAGCGCGCGAACTCGTGGAGGATTGGAAATGAAGACGTTTAACTTACCCGATCTCGGCGAAGGCCTCGCTGAATCAGAAATTGTAAAATGGCACGTTAATGTCGGTGACATGGTTAAATTAGATCAAGTGATCTTAACCGTAGAGACAGCAAAAGCGACGGTCGACGTCCCTGCCCCCTATTCGGGCCGTGTGGTCAGCCGTCATGGTGAGGAAGGTGAAATCGTCAATATTGGTGCATTACTGCTAGAGATTGATGAAACATGTGCCGGGAGAGAAGTAACGGCAGAGAAAAAAGCCACTGCTGACGCCGCAACCGTCGTCGGTAGCGTTTCTCACCAAGCGCATCATGTTAACGTTGATGATTTCTGGATTGGTGGCAACCACAACACGACAGAAAGTAACCTCGTTACCGCCCTGCCTTCGGCTCGCTTGTTGGCACAAAAACTTGGGGTAGATCTTAACCTTGTGTCAGGTAGTGGCCCGAACGGACTTATCGTAGATGCCGATATTTACGACGAAGCCGGAAAACAGCGTCCAGGCACCGAAGTTTTGAAAGGCGCTCGACGTACCATGGTATCGTCTATGACCGAATCGCACGAACATGTTGCTGCCGTAACCATTACGGAAGAAGCATTGTTGGAAGATTGGCTGCCAAACGAAGATATCAGTATCCGCCTTGTTCAAGCGATTGTTCATGCGTGTCAAGAAGAGCCCGCTTTAAACGCTTGGTTTGATGCCGAAACCATGACACGCTGTGTACACACAACGGTCAATGTAGGAATTGCAGTAGATAGCCGTCATGGATTGTACGTGCCAGTCTTGCGCCACGCAGATGAATACGAGCCACAAGATGTTCGTCGTTGGCTCGATCAAACCGTTGAAGGGATCAGAGAGAGAAAAATCGGTCGTGAGCAATTGCAACACGCGACGATTACGCTTTCCAACTTCGGCGCGATTGCCGGTATTTACGCGACACCTGTCGTCACACCGCCACAAGTCGCTATTGTCGGCGCGGGCCGAATACTCGACCGAGTTGTGATAAGAAATGGTCAGGCAATTTCGGTGAAAGCAATGCCGCTATCCGTAACGTTTGATCATCGCGCTTGTACTGGTGGTGAAGCTGCAAGGTTTACGAAAGTACTTGCAGAGCACCTGCAACGTCCGAGCGAAAAGTAACTTATAAAAATCAAATGATAAAGGCTTCCAATTTGGAAGCCTTTTGTTTTAGGGAACAAGACTATATCTACAGCTTCTCTAACAGCTCAGGCATTACCACAAACAAATCGCCGACCAATCCATAATCTGCAATGTCAAAAATAGGCGCATCAGGATCGCTATTAATTGCAACAATCACCTTGGAATCTTTCATTCCCGCCAAATGCTGGATCGCGCCAGAAATTCCGACGGCAATGTATAACTCCGGTGCAACAATTTTGCCGGTTTGCCCGACTTGATGGTCATTAGACACATAGCCCGCATCGACCGCCGCTCGTGACGCCCCTACCGCTCCACCTAGCTTGTCAGCCAATTGTTCTACTAAAACAAACTTCTCTTTACTCCCGAATGCACGACCACCCGACACTACTACTCTAGCCGCTGGCAATTCTGGTCGCTCACTTTCTGGCGTTTGTTGCGAAACAAACTCACTAAGTTTATTGATAATCACCGTGTCGACTTGAGTAAGCTTAGGGACAACTGGCGTGTCAGATAGCTCTGCGGCATCAAAAGCCGTACTTCTTATGGTCATCACTTTATAGGGATCATTCGACGTGACTCTCACCAATGCATTTCCAGCATAAATTGGACGAATCACCGTATCGATAGACTCGATTGTCATCACGTCAGAAAGTTGACCAACATTAAGCAACGCCGCCACACGAGGCATCACATTCTTACCAAATGTACTGGCAGGAGAAAGAATGTGTGAGTAGTTTTTGGCTACTTGTGAGATCAAAGGTGCGATATTTTCCGCTAATCCATGTTCATATCCCTTCGCATCAACCCAGATAATTTCTGCAACACCCTGAACACAATTCAACTCATCCAAAACTGATTGGCACTGATAACCAATAAGCAACACAGAAACAGGAAGCGATTTATCATCATCCTTAATCTCAAATGCCGCTTTAATTGCACACAGCGTCCCTACAGCCAACGATTGGTTGTCATGCTCTGCGAGCACAAGTGTTGCTAATGGTCGGTCTTCCATGGTCATGCCTCATATAACACGTCAGATCCATTACTTGAGCTTAGTCCACTTCACGTTAACGTCAACTGAGCTATAGTTTTCTGTATAGAAACCAAAAACCTGTCACGCAGATGACGATAATAGAAAGGAAGCATAGAGATGGAACGAGAATGCATGGAGTTTGATGTCGTGATCGTGGGGGCCGGACCTGCGGGCTTAAGTGCAGCTTGTCGACTAGCTCAACTCAACCAAGACAGTGAAGATGACGCACTTTCAATTTGCGTTGTAGAAAAAGGCTCAGAAGTGGGCGCACATATTTTATCTGGCGCTGTTTTTGAAACTAGTGCCTTAGATGAGCTTTTCCCCAATTGGAAAGAAATGGACGCCCCGCTAGCAGCCTCAGTTCAACGAGATGATTTCCTTTATCTTACTACTGAACAAAACCATATTCGCGTTCCCCACTTCCTTACACCGCGTCCAATGATAAATGGCGAGAATAATTACGTAATTAGCCTTGCCAACCTTTGCCGTTGGCTCGCTAACCAAGCAGAAAATCTTGGGGTGGAAGTTTTTCCGGGCTTTGCCGCTGCAAGCATCAATTATGATCAGACTGGCGCAGTGACAGGCATTAACACGAGCGATATGGGACTAGATAAGAACGGCCAGGCCAAACCTAACTTTGAACCAGGTATCGAGCTAAGGGCAAAATACACCCTTTTTGCTGAAGGTTGTCGCGGACATCTGGGTAAAGAACTTATTCAAAGGTTCGACCTAGACGCAGGAAAGCAACCACAGCACTACGCGCTTGGCCTAAAAGAGATATGGGAGTTACCCACTGACAGTAAGGATGTATCTGGCAGTGTTATCCACTCCGCTGGCTGGCCCTTGAGTGAAACAAATACCACAGGCGGCGGTTTTCTCTATCACATGGAGAACAACCAAATCGCCGTGGGGCTTATTGTCGACTTGAATTACAGCAATCCTTACTTGAGTCCGTTTGACGAATTTCAACGCTTTAAACACCATCCTGCTATTGAACCACATTTGAAAGGTGCTCAGCGCATCGCTTACGGCGCAAGAGCCATTGCGAAAGGTGGGCTTTCCTCTCTGCCGAGACAACAATTCCCTGGCGGTTTATTGATTGGTTGTGATGCGGGGACTTTGAACGTTGCTAAAATTAAAGGCAGCCACACAGCAATGAAATCCGGAATCATTGCAGCAGAAGCGGTACATACGGCCCGACAAACTGGAGCTTCTGAGCCAGACTACCAGTCGTTGTTTGAATCATCATGGTTGTATGACGAACTCGCTGAAACGCGTAACTTTGGTGCGAACATTCATAAGTTTGGCAGCATACTGGGCGGTGCTCTTTCGACTTTTGAACACAACCTGTGGCAACCACTGGTTAAGAAGCCGTTACCTTGGTCTATCAAGGACTATTCGCACGATCATGAGCAGTTAAAACCTAAACAAGAGTGCCACCCAATTGCATACCCAAAACCAGATGGTGAAATCAGTTTTGATAAGCCTTCGTCGGTATTTTTGTCGGGAACACAGCACGAAGAGAATCAACCTTGTCACCTTGTTCTGACTTACCCTCACATTCCAATTGATGTTAATTTAGGTATGTATGACGAACCGAGTCAGCGCTATTGCCCCGCTGGGGTTTACGAAGTGGTGGAAGTGGACAATAAGTTGAAGTTTCAGATAAATGCCGCCAACTGCGTGCATTGCAAAACCTGTGACATCAAAGATCCTTCGCAAAACATCACGTGGAAAGCACCAGAAGGTGGCGGTGGACCGAGCTATCAAAACATGTAGATACGTTAGTATGTTGACGATCTAACAAATGGATAAACAAACCGATTGGCAGAGCCTCATTACTCCTGCCAATCGGCAAAATGATCAAGCAAGAAGTCGATAGCCAATCGCGCTCGTAGTGGTAGAAAGTGACGATTCTGATAAACAATCCAGCTGCTGTTGCCGCTTCCCCAATAGGGCTCTAGGATTGGCACCAAACGACCAGACGAAATAGCATCGTTGAAACTGCTCTTCGGTAAGTACGCCACACCTAATCCTTCTGCACAGGCTTGCAAGACCGTGTGTGCGTTATTGCTCTTCCATCTGCCCTGCACTTTTACGCCATCTAACGGCTTGCCGCCTTTTTCAAACAACCAAACGTCTTTGTTGGCAATAATGCAGCTATGACGCTTGAGTTGCTCGGGGTGCGTTGGCAAACCATGTTCATCGAGATAACGCTGACTGGCTGCCGCTGCCATGGGACGATCCACCAGCTTTCTCGCAACCAAGCCTGAATCACTCAACCTTCCGTAACGAATAGCGAAATCGAAGCCATCTTCAATAAAGTTGACCATGCTGGTGTTGAAGTTGATTTCTACCGTGAGATTAGGATGTTGCTTGGCAAACGCCATCAAGGCAGGCGCTACATGGTTCTCAGAAAACGCACCAGCGGCACTCACGCGTAACGTACCACTCAACTGAGTTTGCTGCGTGGTGAGCTGTTCATTGGCTTGCTGAAGCCCAATCACCAATTCTTTACACTGCTGATAATACGCTTGCCCCGCTTCCGTTAGACTCATCATTCTTGTCGAACGGGCTAACAAAGCGACACCTAATCGCTCTTCTAATCTTGTGACTTGGCGACTGACATGACTGGTACTGCAACCTAACTGTTTTGCCGCTGCAGAAAAACCTAAGCTCTCAGCAACCGTAACAAACTCATTGATACCTTCAAAACTGTCCATACTTACCTTTGCTATATAGCAATAATGTTTTGCCAATTAATCGTATTATCACTTATTTGTTTAGCAATTAGTATGAAGGTGTTCAACAAATACACGTAAGCCAAAAAGGAAACCATCATGAAGAAAGTACTCATCATTGTGACGAACCATGCGACTCTTGGTGAAACTGACCAAGCAAACGGAACTTACGCGCCAGAGCTCACTCATGCCCTTAGCGAGCTACTAGGTGCAGGCTTCGATTACGACATTGCCTCTATCAAAGGTGGACAAGCACCACTGTACGGAACCGACATCGAAGGCGACGCAGTGAACGAGAAAATCTTGGCGGATGATGATTTCCAGAACCGCATCAACAACACGATTCCAGTGTCACAAATCAACGGTGACAACTATGATGCGATCTTCTATCCGGGTGGTTTTGGTCTTCTTTCAGACCTAGCGAGCAACGAAGATTTTGCCAAGATTTCTGCAAAACACTATGAAGATGGCGGTATTGTGGCAGCAGTTTGTCATGGTCCAGGCGCTCTTCTCCCTATCACGCTTAGCAATGGCGAAAAGCTGCTTGCGTCTAAATCAGTAACAGGCTTCACTCGTGAAGAAGAGATCGACTTCGGCACCATCAACGACATCCCATTCCTATTGGAAGAGTCTCTTGCTCGTGGCGCAGCGCGCTACTCTAAAGTGCAACCATGGCAAGAGTTTGTAATTGTGGATGATCGTGTCATCACAGGTCAAAACCCAACGAGCGCACACGGCGTAGGCAGAGCGATTGTTGAACACCTAGCTTAAACGCGCCGGAAACTACAACTATCCTAGAAGAGGAAAGCGTGCTTTGTCATGCTTTCCCTTGCTACAGGCGATCGCAAGATGCGCTTATACTTCTTCCCCTGCCTCGTCCTCTTCTACGATATCCGTTTCTTGGCTCGCCTCTTCCAACCATTGCTGTAAAGATTCACTTGCTAGCACCTTCTGTTGGTAAGCTTTGGCACCTTCGGATAACTCGATACCGTAAGTTTGGAAACGCAATGCCACAGGTGCATACATAGCATCAGCTATCGACCATTCTCCAAATAGCCAACCGTTGGGATACAGCTTGGCTTGTTCTGCCCAAATAGCGTCAATGCGTGCAATATCTTTACGTGCACCATCCGTTAGAACGACTTTTCTGCCCGCGCGGATGTTCATTGGGAGTTCGTTTCTTAAATCAAAGAACCCCGAATGCATCTCTGAGGCAATGGCGCGTGCTTTAGCTCGTTCTACGGAGTTGCTTGGCCATGCTTTGCCTTGTAAGTATTGCTCGTTAACGTATTCCAAAATCGCTAATGAATCCCACACGGTTGCGTCACCATCCACCAAGGTAGGTACTTTCGCCGTTGGTGTAATACCTTCCAAGGTTTTGTAAAAATCTTCCGTGAATAATTTGAGCTTGGTGACTTTCACATCCAATTTGAATTGAGAAAAGATCAGCCATGCGCGAAGTGACCAGCTCGAGTAGTTTTGGTTAGCAATAAACAGTTTCATGACGCCTCCATGCGGTTCGTGTTTTGATTACCCATTCACAATATCTGATTGTATTTAAGGGGACTAACGGATAGTTTTGATGGAACACTTCAACAAAAACGATGGATGAGTTTTAGATATGGATATCGATGCGTTGCGCAGCTTTCTTGCTTTTGTCGAAACGGGAAGTTTCACTCGTGCTGCCAAGCAGATCAATCGCACCCAATCAGCATTTAGTGCACAAATGCGTAAGCTGGAAGACGAACTCAGCGTCAGCTTGTTTGAAAAAGAAGGTCGCAACCTAGTATTGAGTGAAGCAGGGCTGGCACTGCGCTCTCACGCCGAGCAATTGGTTAACTTGCACAATCAAGCACTGAAACAAGTGAAGCGCTATGAAAACAAGCGCCCTCTTCGCTTAGGTTGCCCCGAGGATTACAACGACAATATCCTGCCTAAAGTCATCCGCGTATTACAGCAATCTGAGCCCACATGTTCAATTCAAGTCTTCAGTGAGCCAAGCATCACCTTGAGAGAAAAACTTGATGAAGGAAAGCTAGACGCCGCTATTGTGACAAGAGCACCGGACAGTGAGGAAGGTTACTGGCTAGCAAGCGACAAAGGCGTGTGGATTGCTCATCCTGATTTTGACATCGAGCAAGCCCAACCTCTCTCTCTCGCCCTATTCCAAACCGACTGTAAATACCATGCGGCAGCAGTAGACGGATTAACCAAACGTGGCACTCCTTATCAACTACTGGCATGTTGCAATACGGCTTCTGCACAACGAGCAATTGTACGTTCAGGCATGGCTATCGGTGCGATGGGCAGTATTAGCGTTAGCGAGGATCTTAAGATCTTAGACGATATGCCATCGCTACCTTCCGTGGATATCGTTTTGGTCACGGGCGTCGAGCCTCATCCGATACTGGATAAAGAATGCTTGGCGCAATTGGTTGAGTTAATGGTTTAACCGGATTAGCTAGCCAATCACAAAGTTAAATTCGCCCGTTAACCGCCCGTCGATTCGTATAGTTTCAAACTGCAGATAATCACGGGCTTTGCCTCCCCACCATTCATCGCCAGTATTGCCTTTCAAGTACAACTGAGTGGTCAGAAGCTCTTGGTTATCCCGCCACAACTTAACGTGAATGTGCGGTGGACGAGAGGCATAAGGCACGGGGTACAAGGTCTGAAACAAGTAGTGACCATCCGATTGAGTTAAAACTGCACCAAAGCCAGCAAAGTGCGCATCAAACTTATCGTTATTTGGTTGCTTAGGATGATCGTAAATCCCCTGCCCATCGCATTGCCAGATTTCTACTTTGATGCCTGAAACTGGGTTTCCCGATGTATCTACTACTCTGCCTTGCAACACGATAGGTTCACCGACCAAGCCTTCTGATTGCAGAATCAAGTTTTGACGAAGAGGAATGTCCACTACTGGATAAAATGGCCCTTCTGTTTGTGCTGGCGTCGGCCGCATTGGTGTCGTCGCTTTTAAAGAGGGGGCGAACAACAATGTCCACAGCGCTAAAAAGTGTCTTCTTTCCATGGTGCCACCAATACAATTGCATTGAATTAAGTTTGGTGGAACTTGAGGGATTTGCCATGACGAATATAAAAAATGCCCCTGCAAGAGAGCCATTCGCAGAGGCACTGTGGAACGAGATGATGAGTGTTGATTGAAGGGTTATGCGGCTTCGAACGCCAATGCTTTCTTCTCTACCTGACGGAAAATAAGAGTTAGCACACCATTTACCGTTAAATAAAATGCGCCCGCAATACCAAATACAGTCAACGTATCGTAAGTTTGTGCGTTAATGCGCTGCGCGTAACCCATCAGATCCATGATCGTAATCGTGCTTGCTAGTGACGTGCCTTTGAAGACCAAAATCACTTCGTTCGAGTAAGCCGGAACAGCACGACGAATAGCGTATGGTAGCAGCACTTTTAGCGTTGCGGTTTTGTTCATACCCAGAGCACGACACGCTTGCCATTGACCGGAAGGAATCGCGTTAAACGCTCCTTTGAACAACTGAGTGCTGTATGCAGCGGTATTCAACGCTAACGCCAACATCGCACAGAACCAAGGTTGGCTTAACCATGTCCAGAATACACTTTCTTTTACTGCGTCAAACTGACCAGGACCGTAGTACACCAAAAAGATCTGTACCAACAAAGGCGTACCAGTGAACAAGGTGATGATGCCACGACTTACCCAATGCAAACCCGGAGTACGCAGGATCAGAGTCAGCGTCATCATCAAAGCTAAAAGACAGCCCACAACCAAGGAAGCGGCGGTCAATTGAAGGCTAGTGCCTAAGCCATCCAGCATTTGCCAAACGTGTTGTTCGTTCATGCGGTTGCCTCCTGTCCCATGCTCATGCCTTGAATTGAGAACTTCTTATCAATCTGTTTGACGGCACGTTGCGTAATCAAAGTAATGCCTAAGTAAATCGCCGCAGCAGTTGCGTACCATGTAAACGCTTCATGCGTCGCTGCAGATGTTAGCTGCGCTTGCTTCAATAAATCCGTTACGCCAATCAGTGATACAAGCGCGGTATCTTTCAGCAAAACCAGCCATTGGTTAGTTAAACCTGGTAGTGCGTGTCTTACTGCTTGTGGCAAAACAATGCGAACAAAAGCGTGTGCTTGACTGATGCCGAGTGCACTTGCTGCTTCTCTCTGCCCTCTTCCAACGGCTTTTAATGCGCCACGTAGAGTTTGAGAAGCATAAGAAGCGAAGATCAATGACAACGCCACCACGCCAGACAAGAACGGGCTAACTTCAATAAAGTCGCCGGTGATTAAAAACAGAACCTGCGTCGAACCAAAATAGATGAACAACACGACAAGGATTTCTGGCAAGCCACGTACAATCGTCACAAACGCCGTCATTGGCCATTTAACGAAAACGCGGCGAGACATTTCACCACTGGCGAATACCACTGCCAGAATCAAACCGACTAAGAGGCTTGTAAAGGCTAGCTGGACAGTCATCCAACTAGCTTGAACAAGCGATAAAGAGTAACCCGTTAGTGCCATATTACTTACCGAAGTATTTGTTGTAGATTACGTCGTATTCGCCGTTTGCTTTCACTGTTTTCAGTGCTGTGTTCAGCTTGTTCACTAGCTCGTCGTTACCTTTATTTACTGCGATACCGAAACCGTTACCGAAGTATTTAGGGTTAGTGACGTGCTCACCCACGTAAGCTAGGTTGTCTTCTTTCTTGAACCATTCTGCTACGACTGCTGTGTCACCGAATACAGAATCAATACGGCCATTTTTCATATCGATGAACGCGTCTTGGTAGCTAGAGTAAGGAACCGCTGTTACGCCCGGCATTTGCTCAATCAGGTAGCTTTGGTGTGTTGAACCGTTTTGAACACCAACACGCTTACCTTCTAGTGCTTTTTGATCAGCCACTTTTTCTTTGATAGAAACAAACGCTGCTGAGTTGTCATAGTATGCATTCGTGAAATTCACTTGCTCCAAACGCGCCTCAGTAATGTCCATTGCAGAGATTGCCGCATCGTAGCGCTTGAATTTTAATGCTGGGATCAGGCTGTCAAAAGATTGGTTGTGGAAGGTGCATTTTGCTTCGATTTCTTTACATAGTGCATTCGCCAGATCCACATCAAAACCTTGGATTTGGTTGTTTTCATCCATGTATTCGAACGGTGCGTACGTCGCTTCCATCGCGAATTTGATCTCTTCTTGTGCTGCTGCGTTTGCCGCCATAGTTGCAGAAGAAAGACCGATTAGTGAAGCTAGTAGAATCTTTTTCATTGCAATACTCCGTGTGTACTTAGTGGGCTGACACTCGCAATGACAGCCGAGCTTATCTGTTAAATAGACTGAACTTTAAAAACGTAATTTAGTGATTTAGGTAGTCAGCAAACTGGGCGGTTTGCGGATTAGAAAACGAATCATTTGTGCCGTGCTCGACGATGTGTCCTTTTTCTAGATACAGTACGTGGCTAGCGATTTTCTTAGCAAAATCGACCTCATGCGTTACTACGACTTGGGTGATGCCAGTTTCGCTTAAATCTTTAATAATCTTAACGACTTGGTTAGTAATTTCCGGATCAAGCGCTGCGGTCGGTTCATCAAAAAGCAAGACTTCCGGTTTCATCATCAATGCACGAGCAATCGCCACACGTTGTTGCTGACCACCAGAAAGCTGCATCGGCCATGCATCCGCTTTGTCTGCCAAATGCAGCGTTGCGAGAATTTGCATTGCTTGGTTCTTCGCTTCTTCTTTATCCATGCCAGATACTTTTACCGGAGCCTCAATCAGGTTCTCCATCACTGTCATGTGCGGCCATAAGTTGTACTGCTGGAACACCATGCCTACTTTACGACGAAGTGCTAAACCTTGTTTCTCTTTGATTTCAGTAGAGAAATCAAAAACATCATTTGCGATGTTTAGCTTGCCGTTATCCGCCCCTTCAAGAAGGTTAAGAACACGCAGTAGAGAGCTCTTACCTGCGCCACTTGGACCAAGTAACACCAGTGTTTCCCCGCTTTCACACTTAAAGCTGACATCGTGAAGCACTTGTGTCTCACCGTAGGATTTATTGATTCCGCTTACCTGAATAGTCATGCTGACATACCGCATTAATTGTCACTTGGTATTTATATTACTCAGCTGGACTTTTTATGCAATAAAAATGTATAAAAATTTAATTTGTTAATTTTTTGTATGATCAGCTACCACCAAGACAGAGTATCTGACTGGTTTGAAGAGTTAGTTTTAACTGAATTTGTTGAAGAAAAATCCAACAACATGGTGACGACCGAAACAAGGTTAAAATGGTGGTTATTTTTGTGCTGACGTGTAGAGGAAGTTTTGAGTCTATGAGGATGATCTATTCCAAGTACACCCGCTCATTTTTGCACAGCATCCCCTGTTAGTTTTCCTGTAAAGTCCTCTATGGCAGGGTCCTGATTACGACTTCGCGAATGGACTATAATTTCTCTTTGTATCTGACTCTTAATTTGAGTCATCTAAGTATTAATGGGATAACTCCATGTTGAAGTCGCATTGTTTTTCTCTCGTTACACTCATTTCTTTGAGCTTGCTTTCTGTACCCAACGTTTGGAGTAGAACAGCAATCGTATTACCTGGGTTGCATGAACAGGGTATTGATCTTCAAGATAAGCCTATCTCTGCTGCCGCTGCACTTGAATGGGAGTTGGATAATGCCGATATCGTGTTTGGAGCTTACGAAAATAAGAGTGATAACGAGCGTGTAAAAGCGCTTGGTTACATGTACAACCAAAAGCTGGAACTTAACTCAGGTTGGCTGGAAAACGATATACGTAACCAAGCAGAACTGAATGGAGTTGACTACGAAGATTTCTTTCTCCACTTTTCTGAAGACACTATCCTAGCTGAAGTCGACTCAAGCCATGGCGAGAATACTCTACTCAATCGAAAACCGATGATCGTTGGCTATACCGCCAGCGCTGACCACGCCGGTTTTTGGCTATATCAACCACCGCCATGGGATGCTGATGTATTCGGTCAGGCGAATAATGGTGGTGCCCTCTATGTTTATCACTCAGAGAAGTTCGACCGCTTAACCTTTACGTTTTCTCAGTTTGCTCAAGGCGGCAGCTTCACGATTGAATACCCTTCTGCTATCGACTCGTTTGGTCGGGTAACTGAATGGAAAAGCTTCGCGATTAAAAAAGACAAAACTGAGAACATGACTAAAAACCAAACAGTAAACTGGTCTGTTCCTTCGGATTGGGTTCGCGCTACAACGCATGATGGTAGCGGAAAAACTTATGGTGGCGGTCAGTACTTTGGCTCCACCTTTTTACGCGACGGCGGCCGCCTTTACTTTGCGAAAATTACTTGGCATGACGACAACATAGAAAACCGCCCACGTCTCGAAAACATTCAACTCAAAAATAGCTTCCCTGCCGTCAATATCTCAGGAGCACCAACGGAGACACCGGAAGGTCAAACCATTCAACGCTGGCGTAAAATTCGTGGCTTCGACAAATCTGCAGATCGAAACCAAGACAATTATCTTTCTTGGAATGAATACAAAAACCGTTCGAATAAGAATGCAACCGCACGATTTCGTTGGGAGTCACGGGTTATTCCATTTGGTCGTATGTGGAATCAAACCTCTTCTTGGGCATTGACCAATCTCGGTAATCCCGTTTTTACCAATACAATGCGCCACTCTTACCAAGCTGAATGGGCGAAACAAGGTTTAAATGGTGCGTACAACGACGATACGAATAAGTTACTCGGTGCAAATCAGTTCTACATATATTCCGGAGGCACAGTGGATGAACTTGGTTTGGTGGCGGGTAGCCAAGCTGCTGACGATGCTTACAAAGCGCAATTCTCGGCGTTCTTGAATAAACTGGCAACGCTGGATGAAGATGCGTTAATTGGCCTCAACATAGGTACGGCAAACTTATTCGGTCGTAATGGGCAAAACCACTTGGTTAACGCTGGCTCCTTGTACTTGCGCGAGCACTACCTTTTCCCTGCTACCGGCTTTAGTGGCTATGCTGGCTTGGCTAAATTTTGGGATAACTCTGCACTCGCCAAAGCTGGCCAGAAAGTGATTTATCAAGCGACCACGCGTTATGGTCGCGTTCAATACTTTGGTAACACAGAAAACAATTGGAAACAGGACCAATACTCTGCACTAGCGGTGTTCTACTTAAACTATCACCCTGAGCGCATTTACTTTAATCAGTGGAACAATGGCTACTTATATGGAAGTAATAACACAACAAGTGACAACTTCTGGAAGGCAGGCGTACCAAAGAATATTGCTTATCAACCTAGCGCCTTGCTTGCCGTTAATTTGGGAGAGCCTGCCAATCAAATACCAGAGGGGTATCAGGCGACTCCGCTAATGATGTCCACCAGCACGCCCTATTCCGCCGATTACACGGTGATTGGAAATGCTTCTATGAGCAAAGTAGCTCATCCTGACTTGTCTAATGGCGCTATCGATTTGTTACCAACCCATATGTACTTTGCGTATCACTCAGACGATACGGTAGTGATGCATGGTCCTACAGAGATGGTGTTAGCCCGCGAATTCACCAAAGGCCGAGTGCTGTATCGGACTGATTTCTTTGGCAAGAATATCGATTATTTCTCCTCACCGAAGATAACTATCGCACTTCCAGAGCCTATGCAACCTGTAGATCAAGACGGTAACATCGGCGACTATGTTTCTCATATTGAGATTGGCGGCTACGAAGGAGTGTTCTTGCTGTATTAACGCCCTTTAAACCCTTCTCACCAAACACTTCATAAATCGCCGTTTTTATGCTTAACGTCACTGAAAAAACCTTGTTCACTGAATCTTTATAAACCGATGTATATACTGAAGTAAATGACAACGACAAGGAAATTCAGTCACATGAAGACGACACCTTCAATGCTCTCTGTTCTGCTGCTATCAGCATTATCTACTCATGCAAATGCGGACGAATGCGGAAAAATAACCATCGCAGACATGAATTGGAATTCGGCCAGCTTAATGGCGCACATCGACCAATTTGTCTTAAATAAAGGCTACCAGTGTGATGCGGAATTGATCCCTGGTGATAGCGTTCCCACAGGCACCTCTATGATTGAAAAGGGACAGCCTGACGTTGCGCCAGAGTTATGGACAAACGGTATTAAAGAAGCACTTGATAAAGGGATTGCGGATAAACGCTTGCGCATCGCTAGTGAATCGCTTGTCAATGGTGGTGAAGAAGGGTTTTGGGTTCCCGACTATCTGGTAAAACAGTATCCAGAGCTCGCGACGATAGAAGGCGTCATCAAGCACGCCAAACTATTTGAACACCCAGAGGATGATGACAAGTTCGCGTTCTATAGCTGCCCTGCTGGTTGGACATGCCAAATCACCTCCGGTCACTTGTTTAATGCATTAGGGTTAAGTGAGCACGGCTTTGAGATGGTTGACCCAGGATCTGGCGCAGCATTAGCTGGCACCATCGCCAAAGCCTATGATCGCAAAATGCCTTGGTTTGGTTACTACTGGTCACCGACCCCCGTATTGGGCAAGTATGATATGGTCAAAGTGGATTTTGGTAGCGGAACAGATTTAGAAGAGTATCGCAACTGTACCACTCAGCCTGATTGCGCTTCACCAAAAGTAACAATGTACCCACCTTCTCCAGTTCGCACAGTAACAACTGAGGCGTTTGCGAGCAAAGAACCCCAAGCATTCGCGTACTTGCAGAAACGCGGATTTACCAACGAGCAAATGAGTGAAATGCTGGCCTGGATGGAAGATAACTACGCGGACGGTGAAGAAGCGATGTTTTACTTCTTTAATACCTACCCTGACTTGTGGAAAGGCTGGGTATCTGAAGACGTCGCGGTGAGAATCGAAAAAGCGCTTTGATGATTAATACTTAAAGTGCCACAAATCATTTAACCTCCCATACCGTTTGAATAAACGGCATGGGAGACTCGTCAACGACTCGTTAATACATGGTGTGACCATTCAATGTTTCTTTAGGAATCTCTTGCAGAGCGTCCCAATGTTCAACGATCTTCCCATTGTGATCAAAACGAAAGAAATCCATCGTCACGTATTCAATATCATTAGGCCATGTTTGGTGAGTGTGTAGTGCCACCAAATTCCCTTCAGCAATGGCTCGCACAAACGTAATATCTTTATCGGGATACTCATTTTGCATCCGCTCAAAATACTCGATAAAAGCCTCGGGGCCATTTCCAACTAATGGATTGTGCTGGATGTACTCATCACCTACGTAGTCTTCAACTGCCTTTCTTGGGTTACCTCTATAGGCGGTTTCGTAAAACGCAATGGCATTTCTTTTATTCTCTTGCAGATCCATTTTTCTTACCTGTGTTGCTCCATCTTGCGGATAACGGTAATCATAGTCTTTGAACTTCAGAAGTGAGTGAACATCGCGCACAAAAAAGGCCGCTAAAGAGCAGCCTTCATCACTTCTACTTGGAATCATCGCCTTTCATAGCTTAAACCACACCACCAGCACCGAGCATAGAACGCTCACTGTTCTCCACCAGCAACGCGGTTGCGGTTTGTTTCAGTGTTTCCCATTCTTGGTCTTCGACAAAGATACCATTTTGCCAAGAAGCTTGTTGCGTACGGCTTAACTCATCGCCTTCAATGTGGGTGGTATATCCTTGTGCACTTTTCTCGATATCGAAATCGTTCACGGAGAGCTCGATAACCATACTATGCAAATCCGTATCATGCCCATCAAACTGATCCGAGAAAAAGACTTCTGGTGCGATTCGTCCGCGGTTTAACACATAAAGCGTTCGCTTGGGACTAGAGCCATTGACCCATTGTGCGCGACACGCGATGCCTTTTGCAGAGAGCTTCAACAACTCACTAAAACCTAGCCAACGGTTATGGCACTGCGTCAACGTGATAGTAATCGACTTACGGTTAATCATTTTCTCAAGTGCGAAATCCAACACAGCGGGTAAATGACACGCTACACTCCCGTTGTGCAGTTCTACCTCTATGTTTGACGGCGTACTGTTGGTCACCGATACGGCGCAGTCCGAATCTAACCCAAGAAACAGGCTGGCGTTATTAAAGTGACGCACCCCGTGCAAGCCAACCATTTGCAAGTCCGCCACCATGTTCGCAATGACATCCGCCTCACCACAGTGACGGCGCATGCCAAGAAATGCCTTATTAACCGCGGCCACCAATTCGTTGTGAGAGACGATCATAATGCAAATCCTCCGTTGATTTTTTGATTGTCACTTTGCGCAATTTCTTCTCGTTCCGGCATGCTCGGGAAAATCCATGTGTCCGCCAGTTTAGGATCGTGAATTTCATCTAACAGCGGCGCACCTTGGAAGAAAGTAACTCGAACCCAACGATCCGAGCGCGGATCAAACTTAGTCGCACCAAAGATCGCCAACTTACAGCGCAATAAGTGCATTGGTAACGCATCTTTACGCAGCACGTTCATTTGAATATCACCCATTGCTCGGTTGCCTAACGTCCATACGCGACGTGTGATCGAACGGTAAGTCGGATTTTGCAACAGAAACTCTGCTACGGACATTTCTTCATCACAACCAAGCAAGGCGTGGTACAAGCGATTCACTTGTCTGCCGATATCAAGCGGCAGCTCTTTTTCTTCTCCTGCTTCCTCACCACGAACACCAAGCCTTGGTTCTTCTTTGTCTTGTGAACGATACCAGAACCAGTAGTTGTTCTCGGCCAGTGAGTAATCCGCATCAATCGCCCAGCGGTATTTGTTTTGCAACACTTCCAGTAAGTCTTGGATCTTTTTCCCGCCCGGAATAGATAACGTTTCATCCGTATTCATTTGGCTAGCAAATTCATCCACTAAAGATGGGTAGAGTTCGATCAAGCAAGAGGTGAGGATTTCTTGGGCTTCCACACTCATTGTTTTCTTATGCTCGACCAAACTCGCCCAGTTCGGATGTAATGCCATTAACGTTGTTAGCTCCGATAGCAGTTGTTTGATGTCTGATATCGCTTGATGATTGAGCCTGTATTGATGTTCATTGATGGTGATGACTTGCTCTAAATGACGCTGTGCTTTTTGTAGTAATCCTTGCAAAGGAGCATGGAACGACGCTTCACACGGCATCGCAAAGACTCGCGCTACCGCACGTTCGCGAGAGGTCATCCATTGGTCAACGATGCACGGGTGATTAATCAAGTATGGAGCCATGCCTAAGCCAGTCGCATTGCCGACACCAAGGTAGCGCTGCAAGCCACGATGCAAAGCCACCGCGTTGTCGCCACCTTGTTGAAGTGCCAGATAGTGCACCCAATCTAGGCTGAATTCGCGCAACATATATACGGCACACATTTGCGCACTAAAAGACTGGCTGAAATCTGAGTTGTTCTCTAACAGTTTGAAATCGGCGATACCAAACTTTCCGTTACCATAAACAGCTGTGGTACGCAGGATATAACCCACTTCCGCTAACTCTTTCGGCTCAGGCTGCTCGCCTTGAGAAAGCGCGCTAACAATGTGCTCAAACACGCGCACACTTTTGTTTGCGCGAGCAAGAACAAGTACGTTGTTTGGATTACGTCCCGCTTCTTGCAGCGGTACATTTTCTCGCAATCTTTCCAACAAAGTAACATCAACATCGCCTTGAACCAGTGCAAATGTGACGTCCCACTTTTCAGCAATTACGCGATCATTACGCTCGTCGTCGGCAATTTCATCACAGAATACCACCAAATGATAAACGTGCTCTGGCGTGGTCAATTTGTAAATCACATGACCATAACCACGAGGACAAAGCTGCCACTCATGCTTGGTTACTTGCCAGTTTTGGCTTGCCATATTACGAATCAGACTGCGAACAAAGCTGATTCGGTTTTGGTGCATTGCGCCAAGCCTTTCGGCTGCCATGACAATCGCTGCATCGCGCATAGTTGCTTCCGTATAAGTAGAACGATGTGCATCCATTTTGCTCACCACCTATTTGTTATTGTAAGAATACTAGGGTTTGTGCGGATGCAGGAGGAAAACACCCGCACAAGCTCCACGTTGTTTGAATTGGATAATTGTTATAGCCCTTGCTCTTTCGCCATTTTGATTGCAATTTGTGGCGCATTCCAAAGTGACGGCAACAGAATCAACGAAACCGGAACCGCGGTAATCACAATGAAAGATTGCAGAGCAGAGATGCCACCAGAGCCAAGAGAAATCAGGATTAGTGCCGTCACACCCATCATTACTCCCCAGAAGGTACGGATGATCGCATTCGGCTCCGTTTCACCACTGATCACGACACTGATTGTGTAGGTCATTGAGTCGCCCGTCGTGACGATGAAGATCGTGGTTAAAATCAGAAATAGAATTGAAGTCAGCATTGGCATTGGTAGTTGCTGAGTCACTGCAAGCAAAGCACCTGGCAAGTTAAAGCCCTCAAACGCCGCACTCACGCTACCCGGTTCAGCAATTTCAAACGCAAGGCCTGAGCCGCCCACAATCGTGAACCAAAAACAGGTGGTTAACGGAGCCACAATACTGATGGTGGAAATAACTTGGCGAATAGTTCGACCACGGGAAATACGCGCAATAAAGATTGCCATCATCGGACCATAACCCAGGAACCAGCCCCAGAAAAATACTGTCCACCAACTTAGCCAACCTTCGTCACCGCGATAAGTCGCCATTGGGATAAAGTTATCCAACATGCTTCCTACACCTTGAATGTATCCGTTAAAGATAAAATTCGTCGGACCAAAAAACAGGATGTAAACCATCAATGCCATTGCCAGAATCACGTTGTAACGACTAAGCAGTTGCATGCCTCGGCTTAATCCACTGAGTGCTGACAAGGTGTAAAGCGCAATCGCAAACAAGATGATGATAAGCTGAGTGGTAAAGCCATCAGGGATATCAAACAACGCATTTAACGCGTAGCTAACCTGCAAGCCCAGAAACCCAATTGGACCAATGGTGCCCGCGGCTACCGCGATAATGCAGCATGCGTCAATCAATGCACCGAGTTGGCCTTTAAGTGCTCGTTCGCCCAAGACTGGGTAAAGCAAAATACGGGGTTTTAGTGGTAAACCTTTGTCGTAATGTAGGTGCATCACCACGATGGAAGTTAAGCTACCTACAATCGCCCAAGCTAGAAAGCCCCAGTGCATAAAGGATTGCGACAACGCATTCACCGCACCTTGCTGCGGGTTATCTTGCGCGCCGTACAAAGGAGGTGGGCTAACATAATGCGCGATAGGCTCAGCCGCGGCCCAGAAAACGCCACCACCAGCCAATAAGGTACAGAAAATAATCGCCATCCAGCGGAAAGAATCCATTTCTGGTTTTGCAATCCCGCCCAACATCACCTTGCCTGTTCGCCCTGCAGCCAAGCCAAGACCAATAAGAAAAGTGAGAAGCAGCAGTAACTGCCAGTATGGACCAAATACCTGAACTGCCCAGCCAAAGCCAGCGTTAACGATCGTAGATAACAGCTCGCCGTCATAAAGTGCAATAGCAACGAACAACGCGATGAAACCACCGCTATACCAAAAGGCCGGGTTATTCAGTCCTAATTTGTCCGTCGTGTTTTCTGTTGTTGATGTGTTGTGTTTTGCTTTTGACTTGCCCGATGACACGCTCATCGTGGAAGCTTTCATGCTATTGGTTAAATCAGACATACTCTGGCTCCAGAGGTTCTTTGCAGCAGCCAAAGACTGGCTACAAATGTGAGTTTTACGCCTGCCGTATTGTTATTATGTGGGCAGGCGGTTCCTACTTTGGGGAATGCTATGAAATAGGCTCTAATCCTTCTTTAAGGAAGTTGAACCAGTTTTCACCCAATATTTTTCCAGCCTCAGATTCACTGAATCCGTGACCCATTAATCCGTTGTAGATGTTCTCCATCCCTGCGCTGCCGCAGAACCATGGCAGCGCATCTGGCCATCCCGAGTTACTTGCTGAACCTTCGCCGTAATCCATCGCTTTTGACCAACGCCCGTTGCGCATCCATTCCAATACTTGTTGCGGTTGGTTTAAGCACAGATCACTACCGATGCCTAAATGGTCGACGCCAAACATGTCTGCGGTTTTCGCTACCATCTGGCAGAAATCATCCAGCGTGCACTGGCTGCCATTTGGCAAATGGAATGGATATAAACTGAATCCAATCAAACCACCGCGCTCCGTCAGTGCTTTGATCACGGTGTTGGATTTGTTGCGCAGTGCGTCATGCGCAAACGTCGGGTTAGCATGGCTGATACAAATTGGACGCGAAGAGAGCTCGATAGCTTCCAACGTCGAACGCTCCGCGCTGTGGGACATATCAATGATCATCCCGACTCGGTTCATCTCTTCAATCGCTTGCTTACCAAAGCGAGTTACGCCGGAATCATTTTGTTCGTAACAACCTGTCGCCAGTAAGCTTTGGTTGTTGTAGGTCAGTTGCATGATCAGCAGACCTTGACGGCGCATCACTTCAATCAGGCCAATTTCATCATCGATTGGTGAGCAATTTTGCGCGCCGAAGAAGATGCCGACTTTGCCTTCTGCTTTGGCTTTTTCTACATCTGCCATTGAATAAATAGGCATGATGAGGTCCGCATTTTGCTCGAAGCGCAAGTTCCACTCAGCAAAACGCGTCAAGGTTTCGCGCGCAGTTTCGTGGTAGACGATGGTGGCATGAACGGCGGTAATGCCACTCGCCTTAAGCGTTTGGAAATACTCTCGATCCCAATTGCAGTACTGCAATCCGTCAATCACAATCCGTTGTTGGTACATAACCACTCCTTAAACAATTTCTTAGCCTTTTCGTGCGGGTAACTGACACCATCAGTTACCCTGCCGATCTTAGTAAGGACGCTGATAAGCGGTTTTCACTACGGTGTAGAACTCTTTGGCGTACTGACCTTGCTCACGAGGACCAAAGCTAGACTCTTTACGGCCACCAAATGGAACGTGATAATCTGTACCCGCAGTTGGCAAGTTAACCATGACGCAGCCCGTTTGGACTTGCTGTTTGAAGATCGCGCTATTACGCAAGCTTTGCGTGATAATGCCGCCTGTCAGGCCAAAGCGCGTATCGTTCGCGACTGCAATTGCCTCATCCAGATCAGAAACGCGAATCACGCTTGCCATTGGTGCAAAGACTTCTTCTTGGTTCACTTCCCAGCTGTTTTGTGTGTTCAAGAACAGGGTTGGTGACATATAGTAACCGTCATGCTCTAGGCTCAGACGCTCACCACCGAAAGCCAGCTCCGCGCCTGCTTGGCGTGCGTTTTCGATCCACTCAAAGTTCGCATTCAGCTGGTTACCATCAACAACAGGGCCCATGAACACGCCCTCTTCTAGAGCGTGACCCACTTTAAGTTCGCTCATGCGTTTGATTAGCGCTTCAACATACGCGTCGTGAACTCCGTCCATAACGACAAGACGAGAAGACGCGGTGCACTTTTGACCTGCACCCGAGAATGAGCCTGCGATTGTTGCTTCGACAGCAATCTGAATGTCTGCATCATCTGCCACTACGAGCGCATTTTTGCTACCCATCTCTAGCTGACAACGCACAAAATTTGGTGCCGTTGCCGCTGCAACTTTACGGCCTGTGTCCACAGAACCAGTGAAGCTCACGCCGTTCACATCCTTCGAATTGATAAGGGTATTACCTACTTGCGAACCGCTACCCAAAACGAGGTTAAACGTGCCAGCAGGTAAACCTTGGCGATGGATAATCTCTGTCAGCGCAACGGCACTTGCTGGGGTTAGGTTGGCAGGCTTCCAGACGACGCTGTTGCCAAACGCAAGTGCTGGCGCGATTTTCCAAGCCGCTGTTGCTGTTGGGAAGTTCCAAGGAGAGATAATGGCGATAACGCCGACGGCTTCGCGAGTAACTTCAACGGAGACACCTGGACGGACGGAAGCAGCGCTATCGCCAATTTGACGCAGAACCTCAGCAGCAAAGTATTGGAAGAATTGGCCAGCACGGTAAATCTCACCTCGACCTTCAGCAAATGGCTTACCTTCTTCACGCGAAAGCAAGGTGCCCAATTCGTCACATCGTGCAATGAGCTCATCACCAATCGCTTGTAGCACTGCTTGCTTGCGCTCGATTGGTGTTTTTTCCCACTCTGGCTGCGCTGATTTAGCCGCTTGAATCGCTTGCTCTACTTGCGACACACTCGCTTGTGCGAAATCGCCAATGTTTTCGCTGATATCAGAAGGGTTAATATTGGCGATGGTGTCCATGCCCGATTGCCATTCACCTGCTATATAGAGGGATTTTTCTGCTTGAACATTGTTAATAAAAGTCATGGTTCTTTCCTTGTTCTTCCGATTTGTGATGGCAAGCCACTCACTCACTGATCTCTAATTATTCTCGTTGGATTTATTCTGGTTGGCTTGCCGACGCGTAGACAACAAACTCCACCAACATCTCTTCTCGCGCTAACCCTGCAACCACCATGGCGGCGCGATTTGGGTACGGCGCTTCAAAATATTCCGCGTACACTTGGTTAACGGCCTTTAAGTATTCTCTGTCAGTCACATAAATCAGGACCTGCAACACCGAGTCCAAAGACTCCCCTGCACACTCCAGGGTGTGAATGAGATTGTTAAAGGTTTGACGTGTTTGTGCTTCGATACCGCCTTCCACAACCGCGCCTGTGTCATCAATAGGAATTTGAGCCGTATACAGGGTTCCGTTGTTGACTATCGCCCATTCAAGCGGCGCTTTAGAAGCAAATAGACTGGTTTTAACTGGGTGTTTTTTAGTAGGAGTATTCACGTGCCTTTCAACCTTTGTAACAGCTTTGTTTCAATATGGTTAAATGATGCACATTGACAGGCGATAAATCTAACGGTAAATTTTTGACATTTGATAAATTAAACTTATCACTCTGTTTAATATAACGTAAATAAAGGGATTAAGAGGCATTAGGGATGAGTATTAAGCTTCAACAATTAATGCATTTTGTGATGGTAGTCGAGGAAGGAGGCTTTCGAGCCGCTTCACATCGTGCAAATCGTTCTCAGGCGGCACTGTCAACATCGATAAAAGAGCTTGAAAAAATTCTAGGGCAAACGCTGTTTGAACCCGGAAACAAAACCAAATTGACCCCGTTTGGTGAAATTTGTCTGCCCAAGGTGGTTCAGTTTCTCAATATCTACAGTGCGCTGGACAACGATCTCAAAGCTGCCGCGGCCGGACAGCAAGGGAGAGTGCGAATTGCGAGCGTTCCTTCTGTTGCAGCGAAACTCATCCCTAGCGTGTTGGGTGCCTTTTGCGAGCAGTATCCAAATGTAGAAGTAAGCTTGATCGATGATAACGCGGCGGGCGTCGAGGCTCGCTTACTCTCCGGTGAAGTCGACTTGGCGCTCGGTAACCCCTCTCACCTCGATGAGGGCGGCATTGACTTTACGCCGCTGTTAGCCGATCCAATAGGCGTGGTGTGTTTAAAGGACAACCCTATTGCAAGTCATCCAGAAGGAATCGAGTGGCAAACTTTGTTGGAACAACCCTTTATCCGTAACGGCACTTGTACACTTCTCGATCCAACCCCAGCAAGAGCTCTGAGTCAGCAAGCGCTCTATTCGGTCGAAAATATTACTTCACTGTTTTCTGTCTTAGAACTTGGGATTGGTGTCACGACCCTACCGAAGCTTGCTTTCCCAACCAATGAAACACGCTTGGTTTGGATTCCGCTTATCGATCCACCACTTGAAAGGCAAATTGGTATATTTACGTTAACCGATCGCACGATCTCGCCTCAAGCTAAAGCATTTCACGATCTTTGTGTGCATTATTTAAACTATCAAAAAGAAGATAAATAATGGTTCGATTAACATGCGGATAATTAAAAGCCTCCATATTCAGAGTGGAGGCTAATTTGTATTTGTGTATTCGCTTCGTTCTATTTTTTGCGACGATTTCGGTTCTTATACACCACGCAAAAGTTACCACGCTTGGTACGACACTTTGAGCAACGTTCACAATCTACTGGTGCGCGATTGCCTTCTTTCCAACGTTTGATCAACTGTGGCTCAGCCAATAAAGGGCGTGACACAGCAAAAAATTGGATACCTGTGTTTTCTGCAATTTTCTCAATCGCATCAATGTCGCTCAGCCCGCCGACAGTAATCACCGGTATGCTAACGTCCTGACTGATCACGTGACCATATTCGTGAAAGTAACCTTCTTCTTGTAGTGTGTAACCATCGAACGTTTGACCAACAAGTTCGTTTGCTTTGCCGTGAATATTGCCAGATACGATGATCGCATCAACGCCTACTTCTTCAAGTTTCTTACTGACGACGCGAGTTTCATCGAACGTTAAACCGCCGTCAAAGAACTCTGTTGCCGTCAGTTTAACGAGGATGGGAAATTCGCTTCCAACCAGCTTTCTGGTTTCAGAATAAATTTCTAAAAGAAAGCGCATGCGATTTTCTAAGTCACCGCCATATTCGTCTTCTCGACGATTATAGTACGGGCTTAAAAACTGGTTAATTAAATAAGTGTGCGCCGCATGAATCTCTACGCCGTCAAAACCAGCGTCTTGAGCACGTTTACTCGCCAATGCGAATGCCTTTACGATGTAGTCTATTTCGTCCTTTGTCATCGCTTTGCCTTGCGTATTTGTACCACGCTCAGGCACGTCACTCGGAGCGAAGATGACACGCTCACCGACGTTATGGGTGGTTTTGGTGCCACCGTAAGCAATTTGCATCACGATTTTAGAATCTAGTTGATGTACTAGCTCTGTTAGCTTTTTGTATTCTTCAATAAAAGAGTCGCTGTAGATCCCCATCATACCTGCGTTGGGTTTCTCTTCTTCAACGATATTGGCATAACCCGTGACAATAAGCCCAACTTCCCCTTTCGCAAGCGTTTCGTAAATATCGTAAAGCTTTGCCGTCATGTGACCATCTTCGGTCGCCATGTTCTCCCACGTTGCGCTTCGCACAAAACGGTTCTTTAGGGTCATGTTGCCAATGCGGGCTTCGGAAAACAAAATGCTCAAAACCAGTCCTCTTAAAGTTGTCTTTATGTTTTATCTTTTCGCAAGTAAACAAGAACGAAAAAGGAACAGCGATACACGATGTATGGCTGTTCCTTCTCTGAATCCTTGAGACCTGCAAACTACAGGCGCACCTTAATGCCTCGGAGACGACAAAACTTTAATCTGGGTTAAGGTTTAGTGAGTTTTTAGATTATGTAAATGGATGATTCTTAATCGTGTTCATTTCACTGGAGTTAAGGTGCTTCCTCACCCACTTTCAGTCGTAAAACTTTTGTATTTCGCTAGCTGGTGATTCAACTCAAACATTCACATTGTTAGTTTGTATGCTGCTATGGGAACTAGCACTCTCCCCAAATGTTTACATTACAAACTATCGATATTGAATTTTCATATGGCAAATAGAGTTATTGCGCTGTTTATACTTTTTAGCTTAATCGTCGCTATCTCTTGGCATTATTACGCGTCAGCGAAAACGTGCTTCACTATGTTTTACACACTGGTTGTTTTTGCTTTTAGATATGAATACGTGATAGTGAAGCTAGAGGAGGAGCAGGAAAAACAGGGAAAATAAAGAACAATAGAAAGTTAAATGACCTTACTTCTAGGTAAGGCCATTCATGCATTCAGCAGCAAAAGATATTGGCGCTTAGCAAACGCTTAGGTTTGGTTGTTACAGAGCTAGAGGAATCAACTCGACACCAAGCACACCACTGATCCCCATCACCACTAGCAGTGAGACTTTAAACACCGACTTTGACCAAGCGATATAGTTGTTGTCATCAATGCTGCGAAAGGTCACTTTCGTCCACATAAAGCAAACAACCGCTGCAACCGCTAAGTATTCATACCCGGCTTCACCTAGTAAAAATAACCCCAATGATGCTGTTCCAAACGCCACGACATACGCTTTCATGTGTCGATGAGCTTTATGAATGCCCTCTTTAACTGGCAATACGGGAATCCCGGCTTCTCGGTAGTCTTGCATGCGGAACATGGCAATGGCATACGAGTGCGGCATTTGCCAGAGACAGAACATGGTAAAGAGTAAAATCGCTTCCAAGCTAATGAAGTTTGTTACCGCTAAGTAACCCACCAATGGCGGAACTGCGCCTGAGATACTTCCCACTAAGGTTCCATACACCGAGTTACGTTTGTACCACATCGTGTAAAAGAACACGTAATACACGTAGCCAAGCAACACGACGACAGCGGATAGTGGGTTCACTCGGATAAATAACAGTGCGGTTCCTACCAGCAATAAAGCAAGTGCATAAACAAACGCAATATCGATATTGATGTTGCCTTTCACTGTTTCACGATTTCGTGTACGTGCCATCTTTTGGTCGATATCACGATCGAAAATATTATTCACAACACAACCTGAAGCGATGACTAACCCAACACCAACTAACGTCGTAACGAACAGCATTAGACTGGCTGGTTCTGTTTTTGCGGCGAGGAAGAACCCCGCCGCAACAGAAATCAGGTTGCCGAAAATAATGCCCGGTTTAGTGATAGACAAATAACTTTTCAGCATACCTTGACCTACAACTTCATGTTGACGTTCATGTTGTAGATGATCCATACCGAGCCAGCGATAAGGATAAGTACAACAATGGCGGTAAACATCAGTGATACAAGGTTCCAACGTCCGTCGGATGTTTTTGTTTCCATGTGCAAGAAGTATTTAAAGTGAACAAATATCTGCACTAATGCACATCCAAATAGAATCGCATAGGTCGTTGTATCTGGTAATGATTTCGTCCAAACAAAGTAGAACGGAATTACCGTCAGAATCAGTGAGGCAATAAAGCCTTTCACGTAATCTGACGAACTGGTTTCTACATGTTGATCCATTACATTACCCCCAGTAAGTAAACGATGGTAAAGACACAAATCCAAACGATATCTAGAAAGTGCCAGAATAGGCTTAAGCAGTTAAAGCGCATTGCCATATTGTCGTTCAGACCTTTCGTCGACAGTTGATGATACGCTACCGCTAACCAAATCAGACCAAAGGTTACGTGCAGGCCGTGCGTACCAACCAACGTAAAGAATGCCGATAGGAATGCACTTGTTTGTGGCCCATAGCCTTCTTCAATCAGGTGATGGAACTCATAGACCTCCATACAGATAAAGCCAAGACCAAGCGCGAACGTGACTAACATCCAACGTTTGAGACCAGCAACGTTGTTGCGCTTCATCGCGATAATGCCAAAACCAAATGTGATACTGCTAAACAGAAGCAGCATGGTTTCGACAAACACGAATGGGAGTTCAAAAATGTCTTTACCTGTTGGGCCCGCAATTGAATTGCTCGACAGCACAGCGTATGTCGCGAACAAGGTCGCAAACAGTACACAGTCACTCATCAGGTAAACCCAGAAGCCAAATAGCTTGTTGCCATTCGTGTCATGGTGGTGATCATGGTCGTGATGTGCTGCGATATTAGTTTGCATACGTCACCTCCAGATCATCTTTACTTTCGCTGTCTTTCACTGAGTTTTTCTTCGCTTCTTCAAGCTGAGCTCGACGTTCGGCCTCAATTGCTTTGATCTCTTCAACTTCCACGTAGTAATCCACATCATCGTTATAGCTATGCTGAATACACGTCACGATAATACCGACCAAACTTGCCGCCGCTAGCCACCAGATGTACCAAATCATGCCGAAGCCAAATAGGAGCGACCAAGCCGACACGTAGATGCCTGTTGCCGTGTTTTTTGGCATATGAATACGTTCGTATTCCACTTCTTTAGTTGGATCGAACTCGCCACTTTGTTTCTGGTACCAGAAGGCATCCAGCACATCACCTTTTGGTAGGTGCGCAAAGTTGTAGAACGGCGGTGGAGACGATGTTGCCCACTCAAGAGTACGTCCACCCCACGGGTCACCAGTTAAATCACGATTTTGCTCGCGGTCACGGATACTCACGTAAATTTGGATGAACTGAGACAATACGCCCAGCGCAATCACAACCGTACCTGCTGCGGCAATCGACAACAGTGGGAAGTATTCTGGGTTGATGTCTTGGCTTAAACGACGAGTCATCCCCATAAAGCCCAGCGCATAAAGCGGTAAGAACGCCATTAAGAAACCAATAATCCAAAGATAGAACGCGCGTTTGCCCCAAGTTTCATTCATGGTGAAACCGGTCGCTTTCGGGAACCAGTAAGTGATCGCAGCGAAACATCCAAACACCACACCACCGATGATAACGTTGTGGAAGTGAGCGATAAGGAATACTGAGTTATGCAGAACGAAATCTGCACCCGGAACAGCCATTAGTACGCCCGTCATACCACCAACAGTAAAGGTGATAAGGAAGCCCACCGTCCACATCATTGGCGTCGTAAAGCGGATGCGGCCTTTGTACATCGTGAATAGCCAGTTGAAGATCTTCACCCCAGTTGGGATAGAAATGATCATCGTGGCAATACCGAAGAAGGCATTTACGTTCGCGCCAGACCCCATCGTAAAGAAGTGGTGTAGCCAAACGACAAAGGCAAGAATCGTGATAACTACGGTAGCCCAAACTAGCGATGTGTAACCGAACAACTTTTTACGTGAGAAGGTTGCGGTGACTTCTGAGAACACACCAAAAATTGGCAAGATCAAGATGTACACTTCTGGGTGACCCCAAGCCCAAATAAGGTTGACGTACATCATTACGTTGCCGCCAAGATCATTGGTAAAGAAGTGCATGCCTAGGTATCTATCCAGCGTTAGCAGAGCGATAGTCACCGTTAGGATTGGGAATGAAATGATGATCAAAATGTTTGCACACAGAGACGCCCAAGTGAAAACTGGCATCTTCATCATTGGCATAGACGGTGTACGCATACGCAAAATGGTCGCGAAGAAGTTCACGCCTGTTAACGTCGTACCAACACCTGATATCTGCAGCGCCCAAATCCAATAGTCGACCCCGACTCCTGGGCTTGCCTCAATACCTGAAAGCGGCGGATACGCTAGCCAACCTGTACGACCAAATTCACCTAAGCCGAGAGACATGTTTGTTAGGATGACACCAACAACAAACAGCCAGAAGCTCAAGTTATTCAGATACGGGAAAGCTACGTCACGTGCACCAATCTGCAATGGCACGATGATGTTCATCAAACCAATGACCAATGGCATCGCTACAAAAAAGATCATAATCACGCCGTGGGCAGTAAAAATTTGATCGTAGTGATGTGGTGGCAAGTAACCTGCTTCACCCGCAGAAGAAAGGAGTTGCTGACTACGCATCATGACTGCGTCAGCAAAACCACGAACAAGCATCACCATCGCTACTGCGATGTACATGAAGCCAAGTTTTTTATGGTCTACTGAAGTAAACCATTCATTCCACAAATATTGCCACTTTCCGGCTTTGGTCACCGCGTAAACTACGGCTAAACCAACCAGCGCCACAACCGCTAGGGTGATGACGATAATAGGTTCGTGGAATGGAACTGAATCAAGAGTTAATCTTCCAAACATTACGATTATCCTTGGTTTTCAGGCAAACAGTTCATTGAACCAGGATGCTGAGTCACAACGTCGGTGAACAAGAACGGAGGAACGCTAGAGAACAAAGTGACTGGCTCTGCGATACTTGGCGCTGCCAGTGAGCTGTATTGCTCCCAATCTTCAATACGATCAGGGCTCGCCTTCACTTTCTGCACCCAATTTAGGAACGCAGCACGATCAGACATTGCTGAAGCTGTGAACTTCATTTGCGAAAAGCCTTCGCCGCTGTAGTTCGATGCAAAACCCTTATAGTCACCTTCGTGGTTCGCTATGAGGTTGAGCTTGGTTACCATGCCTGGCATCGCGTAGATCTGTGTACCTAAGCGAGGGATGAAAAACGCGTTCATGATGTTGTCCGAAGTCAGTTTGAACTGCACTGGCACGTCTTTCGGGAACGCCACATAGTTCACCGTCGCAATGTTTTCTTCTGGATAAATGAACAACCATTTCCAATCGAGTGACACCACTTCGATGGTCATTGGTTTAACATCACTTTCCAAAGGTTTGGATGGCTCTAGTTCATGAGTCGAACGCCATGTGATCGTCGCAAGAATCGCAATGATGATGATTGGAATTGTCCATACCACCACTTCGATTTTGGTCGAGTGTGACCACTCGGGTGCGTACTCTTCTTCAGTGTTAGAGGCGCGGTATCGGTAAGCGAAGTAAATCGTCATTAAAATCACAGGGATTACAACGATCAACATCAGCAAAAGAGCAGTAATAATTAACTCTTTTTCTTGCACACCAATGGCACCTTTGGGGTCAAGTAAAGCTGAATTACATCCTGAGAGCATAAGTATGACGGACGCCAAACTTCCCCTCGACAAGATGCGTTTATATCTTGAGGCTTCCATTAACTTTCTCGATGGTTGTCTGGTTTCAAAGCAGATGCCAATCAAAGTAAATAAGAGCTCACAAATAGCGCAGAGGTAATGTATGAGAACAAGAAAAAACTTCGATAAGTAGTTATTCTACTTACAATTTTTCAACTTCGTCATCAAGCATTTAACCAGCTAGAATGAACCGTTATTTACTACGATACGATTGATATCAAGCCAAGAACCAGTTGTTATAGTCATTAGAATGTTTATGTGTTGAGCATGAGTAACGTCGGGCTCAGAGCGAAACAAAACGGAATTGAGTGGAGATCAAAACCACACTCTTAGTGTGAGTTTATTGTTACACTTTGAAACACTATGTTACATTTGGCGCATTATGAGGAGTAAAAAGTTAAAGCTCATTAGCCACAACTGGAAACTAACCTTCCATTAATGGAAGTTACACACTTTAAATAGAATATTAACCTCAACACGAATTTCTCGTGCTTCAACAATTAATTATTTAAAAACAAACAGTTGAAACTAAAAATTGATGAGACTGACTATCAACTTCATTTACGCAGATAGCCTTAATGAGAAGCGGAAACTAAAAAACCAAAAGTGTGATCAGAATCAAATTAATGATTTCACTTAATATTTGAGTGGTATTTGCATCTCTTTATTGGATTGTGAGAAATCATTCTCAAGGTAAATCCAAACATAAGTTGTAAATACATTTGGGCTGCGCAGAATGAGCACTCCACAACATAGAAAATGTTGAAATGGAAAGAAACTTATTATTCAGGTCTATCAGAGCCTTATTTCAGTGGTCACTTACATACGAATACCGCCATCCACTTCTAAAACCCTGCCAGTAAAGTAATCACTCTCAATAATGTATTTTACTGCATGCGCGATTTCGCTTGTTTCGCCCATCCTGCCAACTGGGATCATCTTTTCTAATCGCTCTATGGCTTCGGGTTTCATTTGCTCTGCCATCGCGGTGTGTACTACACCTGGTGCAACCGCCGCCGCACGAATACCGTATCTTGCGAGCTCACGGGCCCATGTTGTCGCCATGGTCGCGACCGCCGCTTTAGATGCAGAATAATTGGTTTGTCCGATATTCCCTGCTCTCGCAACACTAGAAATATTGATGATAACGCCTTGGGAGCCACTCTCAATCATCTTGACGGCAGCTTCACGCCCACACAAAAATGTTCCTGTCACGTTAACGTTCATGACCAAGTTGAATTGATCCAAAGACATCTTACTGATCACGCCATCTTTTGCTTTTACAAGTAACCCATCTCTTAACACGCCAGCGTTATTGACTAACCCATTGAGTTGACCAAAATCTTGGATAATCGCTTCAAACGTGGTTTCAACGTCGATTTCGTTGGTGACATCCACTTGATATGTCAACGCTTTCGCACTCAGCATTCGACACTGCTCTTGTGTTTCCATTAAGCCACTGGCGTTTACATCCAACAACGCTAAATCAGCGCCAGCTTGAGCAAGGGTAATGGCCATCATTTGCCCAAGCCCCTGCCCTGCTCCTGTAATGGCAATAACACTACTTTTTATGTCCATATTGGTGCACTCCATAGCTCGTAATGTTCTCTATCTCAACCAGTCTAAGTTGGCCGAAATGATGCGCGTTTTAGGTCACCATCTCGGGTTGGTTTGTCACAAAACTCAGTCTAGCCTTTCTTACTCTTGTATAACTCAAATAAGCTTGAGAAATCGAGCTCGCCGTGGCCGCTCGCGTTGTGGAAAGAATATAAGTTGCGCGCTAACGACCCCATCGGAACCGAAGAATGTGTTTGTAACGCCGCATCTAACCCCAAGCCGAGATCTTTCAGCATGAGTTTGCTCATAAAGCCCGGTTGGTAATCGTGACTGGCTGGCGCACTGTCCATCACGCCTGGGCAAGGATTGTAAAGCTCCAATGCCCAATTTCGGCCAGAGCTTTGCAGCATGATGTTTGATAGCACTTTTGGATCGAGTCCATGATCGATACCTAGGTTTAATGCCTCGCACGTACCAGACATTAAAATGCCGAGCATAAGGTTGTTACAGATTTTCGCCATTTGACCATCGCCTGCTTTGCCAGCATGGAAAACATTTTTTCCCATATACTGCAAAATCGCATTGGCTTTAGAAAACGCTTGATCCGAACCACCAACAATAAAGGTTAATGTCGCCGCTTTAGCGCCAGCAACGCCCCCCGAAACGGGTGCGTCGACAAACAACACGCGTTTATTTGCCGCTTCATTGGCGACTAATCGCGCGGAGTCCGGATCAATGGTTGAACAATCAATTATCAAGGTACTTGGCGAGACAAGATTGAGGACACCTACGCCACCGTGTAAGTCACCAAGATACACGGAACGAACGTGAGACCCTGCTGGTAGCATCGTGATGACTGTGCTAGCACCATCTACTACCTCTTCGATAGAGCTCGCCACCACCGCACCAAAAGGTACTAATTGCTTTGCGGCTTCGCTATAGACATCGAATACTTGCACGTTAAATCCAGACGCGAGTAAGTTTTGCGCCATAGGATGTCCCATTCTTCCTAAACCGATAAATGCGATGGTACTCATGATCATTCTCCTTATTGACCTAGTGTTTGTTCACCCAAATTAGCAAGCGGATGCTCGTTATCTGACCAAAGAGAGGTAAACAAAGTATCGATAACATCTTCATCGACTTCACTGACACTGTTAAATATCCAGCTCGGCTCGCCATCCCGGTCAATGAGCCGAGAACGGACGCCCTCTTTAAACTCACCTAATAAGGCACTGCGAACCGACAAACTCAACTCTAAACGGAAGCAATCTGCAAGCGGTAAGCTGTGGTACTCTTTCACTTGTCTAAAGCAAATATGCGCGGTGATCGGACTGCCCGATGCGAACGTTTGTTTCGCGTTTTCTATCCACTGACTGTTCCCGTCGATAGCCATGATTCGCTGTGCTATCGTATTAAGATCAAAGCCTTTGCACGCTTCCTCTATCTGATCTAAGTATGGACAAATTTGCGTGGTTGGTTTGCTATCAATAACCTGTTCTTCCATTAATTGTAGTAGCGCAGTTACCAACTCTTTCGCATCTTCTTTCCCCCACTGGAGCCGCTTTAGCTCATCCAGTAAGGTGGGATACTGCTCTTCCAACAGTAACCAATCGGCCAAACCAATAGTGACAGCGTCACTTGAGTTCACCATGGAACCTGTCAATCCGAGGAATAAACCCACTTGCGGATCTATCTGGCTTAAAAACCACGTACCTCCCACATCAGGATACAGTCCAATATTGATTTCTGGCATAGCAAGGCGTGATGTTGTTGTCACAACTTTATGGCTGGTTCCCATAAAAAGCCCCATCCCACCACCCATTACAATACCTTCTCCCCAACCGATAATAGGCTTGTTGTAAGTGTGAATGAGATAGTCACACTCATACTCCAACGAGAAATAGTCCGTACAGAACTCTACGATTTTTTCTTTACTCTCGTTATGCATGACGTGATACATAGCTCGAACATCGCCACCAGCACAGAATGCTTTTTCTCCAGCGCCAGTGAGTACCACACAAGTCACATGCGGATCGTCTTGCCACTTGATAAGCTGATCGTTAAGTTGGACTAACATGTCATACGTCAATGCATTCAATGAAGCGGTGTTGTCTAACGTTGCGATACCAATGCGGTGCACGCCATCGAAGCACTCTATTTCACTAATGGCTACCATCCCTGCCATGTGGCCTCCTATCGGTTTTTCCATTGCGGTGGGCGTTTTTCTAAAAAGGCGCGAACACCCTCAACTTGATCTTCCGTATCAAAAAGAGTCAGAAACAACTCTCGCTCTTTCATTAAGCCGTGCTTAAGTGGCGCAGAGCGCATATTTTGAATGAGCGCCTTACATGCGGCGACAGAAGATGGCGACTGGTTCGCAACAGAGTCAGCAAGCTCCAGCGCTTTACTTAAAGCTTCGCCTTTGGAGACCAACTCCTCAGCCAAGCCTAGTTCTTTTGCTTTGTCAGCGCTGACTTGCTCTCCACATAAAATGATACGCTTTGCCCAGCCTTCCCCTACTAACGCTGTGAGGTTTTGGGTACCGCCAGCGCAGGGCAAAAGTCCGACTTTGGCTTCAGGTAAAGCAAGTACCGCTTGCTCTTCAACGACTCGAATATCACAAGCTAATGCCACTTCTAAACCTCCACCCATGGCGTAACCATTAATAGCGGCAATGGAAACACCACGGAATTCCGAGAGCGTTTCAAACGCTTCACCAAAGCATCGCGCCATGTCTAACGCAACCGCTTTGTCACCGTCAGAAAACAACTTGAGATCCGCACCAGCAGAGAAAAACTTTTCTCCACTGCCGGTTAAAACCAGTGCGTAGACCTGCTTATCATTGTTAAGTGTGAGTATCAGCGACTTCAGTACCTTGAGGCTCTCTGATGTCCACGTATTGGCTGGCGGGTTGTTCATCGTCACCACCGCAACGTGATTAGTGATCGTATGTTGAATGGCTTCTTGGGTTAATGGCATATCTGAATCCTTTCTCAATGAGCAAATCCAATACTTCGCTACAGCAAGGCCGATTCCTCAGAGAGCAAACGGCGCGCGATGATCAAGCGCATGATTTCGTTCGTTCCCTCCAGAATTTGATGCACACGCACATCTCTGAAATGACGCTCCATTGGATACTCTTTGATGTAACCATAGCCGCCATAAAGCTGCAGCGCTTGGTCGCAAACCTGAAAGCCCACATCGGTTGCGAACCGTTTTGCCATCGCGCAATAAGCCGTGGCATCTGGGTCATTTCGGTCGAGCTTGCTGGCGGCATAGCGCACTAACTGCCGAGCAGCCACTAGCTCTGTCGCCATGTCTGCTAATTTGAATTGTAAGGCTTGAAACTGCGCAAGCGACTTGCCGAACTGCTTACGCTCCTGAATATACTGTGTCGCCTGTTCAAGGGCCTGTTGAGCCGTACCGACGGAACAGGTCGCAATATTTATACGCCCTCCATCAAGCCCTTTCATCGCAAAGACAAAACCTTGCCCTTCTTCGCCCAGTAAATGGCTAGCTGGAATAACGACATTTTCAAAAGTAACCGCTCGTGTTGGCTGGCTGTTCCAACCCATTTTGGGTTCTTTGCGCCCATAGCTGATACCATCAGCGTGAGCAGGGACAACAAATGCGGACACGCCTTTGGCACCCGCTTCTCCAGTTCTCGCCATCACGACCAAAACATCTGTCTCTCCTGCGCCAGAGATAAAGGTTTTGCAGCCATTCAGCACGTAAGTATCACCTTTTTTGCTCGCGGTTGTGGCCAACGAAGCGGCATCCGACCCCGCATTAGGCTCGGTTAAGCAATAGGAGCCTAACCACTCCCCCGTAACTAATTTCGGACAGAACTGCGTTTTGGCTTCATCGGTAGCAAAACTGGCTATCATCCAACTGACCATGTTGTGAATCGTCATAAACGCCGTAGTGGACGTACATCCCATGGCCAGTTGTTCAAAGATAATTGAAGCATCCAAGCGACTCAGCCCTAGGCCACCTTGCGCTTCTGGAGTGTAGAGACTGAGAAACCCCAGTTCCCCCGCCTCTCTCAATACGTCTTTGGGGAAGATCTGCTTTTCATCCCACTCCGCCGCCATCGGTGCTAAACACTCATCGGCAAATTGCTGAGCGGTATCGGCAAATGCACGTTGATCTTCATTAAGTTCAAAGTCCATAAAAGCTCCTTCTATTCACTCAGCGCAGTTGGATGGTCAAATTAGGCCCCGTTGGAATATCGTCATCAAACCAACGTGCCGTCACCGTTTTAGTCTCGGTATAAAAACGTACCGCTTGTTTACCATACGCATGTAAATCACCATAGAAACTGCCTCTCCAACCAGTAAAGGAGAAAAATGGTAAAGGGACTGGAATAGGCACATTGATCCCAACCTGACCGACTTGAATGTCATGCTGATATTTTCTCGCAGCAGCGCCATTAGCCGTAAAAATGGAAGTGCCGTTCCCGTATGGGTTGCGATTCACCAACTCAATGGCCTCTTGCAACGTTTCGACTTCCATACAAACTAAAACAGGGCCAAATATCTCTTGCGTGTAAATCGACATATTCGCTGTTACACCGCTAAACAAGGTTGGGCCAATCCAGTTTCCATCGGGAAAGCCTTCCACTTCACACTGACTGCCATCCAGTTCACACACTGCGCCTTGTTGTTTGCCATCTTCGATTAGGTCCAATACGCGTTGTTTGGCTTGCTCACTGATCAGTGGGCCATAAGCAGCTTGCTCATCGTCCCAAGGCCCTGGGTGTACTTTCGCCATTGCCTGTTTAAGGTCTGTAATCCATTGTTTTGAATCGCCGACAAATACCGCAACAGAAATTGCCATACAACGCTGCCCCGCCGCCCCAACGGAGGACCCCACTAAGTTATTCACCACTTGTTCCTTGTTCGCATCAGGCATGATCACCATGTGATTTTTAGCACCAGCAAAAGCTTGAACGCGTTTAAAGTGTTTCGTACCCGTAGTGTAGATATAACGGGCAACAGGAACCGAGCCAACAAATGACACCGCTCGAATATCAGGATGAGCCAGCAGAAAGTCGACTTGCTCTTTGCGGCCATGAACGATCTGCAACACCCCTTTTGGCGCGCCGGCTTGCTCAAATAGTTCGGCTAAACGAATAGAGGTCAATGGCACTTGTTCGGAGGGTTTGAGCACAAACGTATTGCCCGCAGCGATGGCGATTGGGAACATCCACAACGGAATCATGGCAGGAAAGTTAAACGGCGTGATCCCACAACACACACCTAAGGGCTGAATCATTGAGTAACTATCAATATCCGTGGCAACGTTTTCGACGGTTTCTCCCATCATGTTGCTAGCAATGTTTGCCGCCTGCTCAACCACCTCGATACCACGCCACACATCGCCTTTGGCATCCGCTAAAATCTTACCCGTCTCATGAGAAAGCAGTGTGGCAAGCTCATCATGATGTTCTTTGAGCAAGTGCTGATAGCGAAGCATGACTCTGGCACGCTCGGATACTGCCACTTCCTTCCAAGATTGGAATGTCTCTTTCGCATTATCAATGGCGGCTTCCATCTCGTGCTCTGTGGAACATGGAACGTACGCAATGACATCATTAGTGGCGGGATTGGTTACCTCAACCCAATCCGATGTTTGAGATTCACGAAACTCGCCACCAATAAACAAGGGAACCAAACGAGTCATCATTTACTCCTTTCTGATTTCAATTAAAGCGGTATTTCAATGCCTATCGCCGTGGCTTCTCCACCACCGATACAAAGTGACGCAACACCCCGCATCACTTTTTTGGCTTCGAGATCACCATTGGTGCCTAACGCTTGTAGCTGACGCAAACTGTGAATCAATGTCACCAGAATTCGTGCGCCACTAGCCCCTATCGGATGCCCAAGCGCACAGGCTCCACCTTTAATATTTACTTTGCTCGTATCTAGTCCAAGTTCCGCCACCGCTATTTGTGTCACGACGGCAAAGGCTTCATTGATTTCCCACAGGTCCACTTCATAAATTGACCAATCTAGCTGGAACAGCAGTTGCTCAATTGCGTAGACGGGTGCCAAAGTAAATTCTGCAGGTTTTCTGGCATGTGTAGAGTGCGCCTTGATGATCGCAAGTGGTTTAAGCCCCTGATGACGCGCAGTGTCTTCATCCATAAGCACAAGAGCCGCTGCGCCATCTGAAATGGCACTCGAATTAGCAGCGGTCACCGTACCTTTTTCATCGAATGCAGGTTTGAGTTGAGGAATTTTACCAAGGTCAATCGAGCGAGGGTGCTCATCGTAGTTCAGCACCGCTTGTTCTGACTTGGTATTGAGTGAAACCGGCGAAAGTTCATCGGCAAACAAGCCTCGCTCTTGAGCTTCCAACGCACGTTTTGCCGACATCACGGCCCATTCATCCATTTGCTCTCTGGTGAACTTAAGCCTGTCAGCGACTTGCTGAGCATAAACACCCATTAAGTGCCCTTCGTAAGCATCTTGTAGCCCATCGAGAAACATGTGGTCATACGCAGACTGGTGCCCCATACGCATTCCCTTTCTCGCCTCCCTCAGCAGATACGGCGCATTGGTCATACTTTCCATACCACCAGCAATGGCAGAGCGAATCGTTCCAGCTTTAATGAGATCGTGCGCTAACATGACGCTCTTCATGCCAGAGCCACACACTTTGTTAATGGTGGTGCACCCTACACCCAAAGGAAGATCTGCCCCCATAGATGCTTGCCTCGCAGGAGCTTGTCCACACCCTGCTGGAAGCACACATCCCATGAACACTTCATCCACCGAAGTCACATTCACTTCGTGCATTGCCGCCTTGATCGCCAGTGCGCCTAATTGAGGAGCAGAGTAAGTTTGCAACTTGCCTTGAAAGCGCCCAATTGGCGTTCTTTTCGCGCTGACAATCCAGATGTCTTTTCCCATGATTCGCATTCCCTTAAGGTATATGTGAACACTTGGCAGACTGATGACACCCTACATAGAATTACTCACCAAGCGCCACACCAGCCTTTATCGCCTTTTTCACTAACAAACTTTCATTCCGCGATTTCTTGACGTTTACGTAAGCATAGCACTAGCCTTTACAATGAGATGAAAAAACACACCAAGCAGACGTTTATATTTCAAAGTTGATGTTCGGCCTTCCCATTTAAGGTTCGATTTCCAGAAACTGGATTTTTATTCGAGGTAAGTATGTTATGGAAAAATACAAGATCAGTGACCTCGCCAAGGAGTTTGATATTACTACTCGCAGTATCCGGTTTTATGAAGACGTGGGTCTGATTGAACCAGAGCGAAAAGGCAATATGCGCGTTTATCAACGCAGGGATAGAATTCGCCTCAAACTGATTTTAAGAGGGAAACGACTCGGTTTTTCGTTAGCAGAAATTCGTGAACTTTTCGAGCTCTACGACATGCAACAAACCGAAGGACAGTTATTGAAAATGCTCAATATCATTGAAGAGAAACAAGCTGTCCTACAACAACAACTCAACGACATCAGCGTCGTTATGGCTGAGTTGAATGCCGCTAAGGAGCGTTGTATTCAAACACTCAAAAGCAAGCAGACATAAACGCTATACTCAATTAGCAAGACCGCTACAGGCTTTTCCACCCTACCTCTGATACCGGGAGACGTTATGAAAAGCACCTATACCCCACTCAATTTCGGACTTGGTGATACCATCGATATGCTCCGAGAACACGTTAATGCCTTTGCTACGGAACATATTGCGCCCATCGCCGCTGAGATAGACCGCGATAACCAGTTCCCGAATCATTTATGGCCTTTGTTGGGAGAAATGGGGTTGCTTGGTGTGACCGTCGATGAAGAGCTTGGTGGTGCAGGCATGGGATACCTCGCTCATGTTGTTGCCATGGAAGAAATCAGCCGTGCCTCTGCGTCTGTCGCTTTAAGCTACGGCGCTCATTCTAACCTGTGCGTCAACCAAATCTTTCGTAACGGCACGCCTTCTCAACGCGAAAAATACCTTCCAAAACTCATTGATGGTACGCACGTTGGCGCCCTAGCGATGAGTGAGCCCAATGCCGGTTCAGACGTGATAAGCATGCAACTGAAAGCGGAGAACAAGGGCGACCATTTTGTACTGAATGGCAACAAAATGTGGATAACAAACGGGCCCGATGCTGACGTAGTGGTGCTTTACGCTAAAACAGATGTCAGCGCAGGTTCACGTGGCATTACCGCATTCATTATTGAACGTAACTTCGCAGGTTTCACTCATGCTCAAAAGCTGGACAAGCTAGGCATGAGAGGCTCGAATACTTGCGAACTTGTATTTAACCATTGCGTAGTGCCAAAAGAGAATATTCTTGGCGAGTTGAATCAAGGCGTCGAGGTGTTAATGAGTGGGCTGGATTACGAGCGCGTCGTCCTCGCTGCCGGACCACTCGGGATAATGCAAGCTTGCATGGACATTGTGGTCCCGTACGTACATGAACGAGAGCAGTTTGGAAAATCCATTGGCGAGTTTCAGTTAGTTCAGGGCAAGATCGCCGATATGTACTCTCGAATGAGTGCAGCAAAAGCGTATGTATATACCGTCGCAGCGGCTTGTGATCGAGGTAACGCAACACGCAAAGACGCCGCTGACGCGATTTTGTACAGTGCAGAACTCGCCACACAAATGGCACTCGATGCAATACAACTGCTCGGTGGGAATGGCTACATCAATGAATACCCTGCTGGTCGTTTGCTACGTGATGCAAAGCTTTATGAAATCGGCGCGGGTACCTCAGAGATTCGCCGCATGTTAATAGGCCGAGAGCTGTTCGAAGAATCTCGCTAACAGAACATACGACAAGGAAGTCATTATGGCCATTATCAAAAGTAAAACTAAGCCAACTGACGAGTTATTTCTTTCCAATAAAGCCGTGATGGAAACGTTGGTCACTCAACTTAATCAACACATCGAGACCATCAAACAGGGCGGCGGTGAAAAAGCCATTCAGCACCAGAGGCAAAAAGGAAAACTCCCCGCACGAGAACGCATCGCGCGCTTGCTTGATGACAACACTGACTTTCTTGAAATCAGCCAGTTTGCCGCCTGGCAAGTGTATGACGAAGCGATCCCCTGCGCTGGTGTTATCGCCGGCATTGGTATCATAGAGGGGATTCAATGCATGGTCATCGCCAACGATGCTTCGGTAAAAGGCGGAACCTACTACCCACTCACGGTAAAAAAACACCTTAGAGCGCAAGAGATTGCCCAACGTTGCCAACTCCCCTGCGTGTATTTGGTGGACTCCGGTGGCGCAAATCTCCCTCATCAGTCCGACGTCTTCCCCGACAAAGAACACTTTGGTCGCATTTTCTTTAACCAAGCGAGAATGTCAGCGAAAGGCATCCCCCAAGTTGCTGTTGTGATGGGGCTTTGCACTGCTGGGGGCGCGTACGTTCCTGCCATGGCGGATGTCTCCATTATGGTTAAAGAGCAAGGCACCATTTTTTTGGCGGGACCACCTTTGGTGAAAGCAGCCACTGGCGAAGTCGTGACGGGTGAAGAGCTCGGCGGTGCAGACGTGCATTGTCGGAAATCTGGTGTCGCAGATTATTACGCTGAAAATGATGAACATGCCCTAATGCTTGCGAGAGAAGCCATTGCCAATGCCAATAGAACAAGACCTGTTAAGCCAGAAAACACCGTGCTTCCTCCCCGCTACGACGCAGAAGAAATCTACGGAATCGTGAATGCCAACTTACGACTGTCATTCGACGTTCGAGAAATTGTTGCCCGCATCGTCGATGATTCTGATTTCGACGAATTCAAAGCCTTGTATGGCAGAACGCTAGTGTGTGGCTTCGCTCGTATTCAAGGACACTTGATTGGTATTGTGGCAAACAACGGTATCTTGTTTTCTGAATCGGCACAAAAAGGCGCGCACTTTATTGAGCTGTGCGCCAAACGGAAAACACCGCTTCTCTTTCTCCAAAACATTACCGGCTTTATGGTCGGAAAAAAGGTTGAAGAAGAAGGCATCGCAAAACATGGCGCCAAGCTAGTGATGGCCGTCGCTTGTGCTGACGTGCCGAAGTTTACCGTGATCATCGGTGGATCGTACGGCGCTGGTAATTACGGCATGTGCGGCCGAGCGTATGATCCAACCATGATGTGGATGTGGCCGAACGCGCGTATTTCTGTGATGGGCGGAGAACAAGCAGCAGGCGTTTTAACACAAGTTCGAAAAGACGCGAAGGAACGTCAGGGGGAAGCGTGGTCAGAGCAAGAAGAGCACATTTTTAGAGAATCGATCATAGACTTGTATGAAACACAAGGACATCCCTATTTTGCGAGCGCTCGGCTATGGGATGACGGAATTATTGACCCTAAAAAAACGCGTCAGGTGTTGAGTCAAGCGTTAACGGCAGCATTAAATGCCCCCATTCCTGATAGCGAGTTTGGCGTCTTCAGAATGTAAACATCCAAAGATGAATTAAGGAAGTTAGTATGCAGGAAATGCAACCAAGCATTATTCCCAACGCCCAAAGGCAAGATGATGTTCTTTGGCATGTCGATGATAATGGCGTAGCGACCATTACCCTAAACAGAACAGCTAAACACAATGCTTTTGACGCTTGTACGATCGACTTGCTGATCCACCGCCTAGATTATCTCGCTTTACGAACGGATGTGCGGTGCTTGGTATTAAGAAGTAACGGCAAGCACTTTTCATCCGGGGCCGATTTGAATTGGATGCAGTCGATGGCCGACAGCACGATGCAAGATAACTTCGTTGATGCCCAAAACTTGGCAAGACTCATGGAAACATTAGATTCGTTCCCTCAACCCACCATCGCAGTTGTTCAAGGTTCCGCTTATGGTGGTGCTTTAGGGTTGATTTGTTGTAGTGATATCGCCATCGCAAGCCAAAGTGCCAACTTTTGCTTAAGTGAAGTTAGGCTTGGTTTAGTTCCAGCGACCATTGCGCCTTACGTCATGCGCGCGATGGGGAATAGACAAGCTAGACGCTATATCTTAAGTGGTGAAGTCATTTCAGCCGAAGATGCCGAACGGTTTGGTATTGTGCACGAAGTGAAAGAAGCCAAACAGCTTGAAAATGCGGTCGATAGCGTAATCAAGACGTTGCTACTTAATAGCCCAGATGCGATGCGTAAAGCGAAAACGCTCTGCCATCAATGTCATCAAAACCCCATCGATCAACAACTGATTCACTATACTAGCAAGCTCATTGCGGACATTAGAGTATCACCCCAAGGTCAAGATGGGCTGCACGCGTTTCTTGAAAAACGTAGCCCAAGTTGGGTCACCAAGTCACAGGACAAGTAATGCTACCTTCCAAAGTAAAGATTGTCGAAGTAGGTCCTAGAGATGGTTTGCAAAATGAATCTCCTGTTGCGACCCAGACTAAAATCCGGCTGATCAACTTACTCTCTGATACTGGGCTAACTCATATTGAGGCGGGCTCTTTTGTCTCACCCAAGTGGGTGCCACAAATGGCGGACTCAATAGAGGTCATGAAAGCAATAACACGGCGAAATCATGTTACCTACTCTGCCCTGACACCAAACCTAAAAGGCTTAGAACAAGCGTTGGAGGCTGACGCCAATCAGGTCGCGATTTTCACTTCACCCTCAGAAGGATTCTGCCAACACAATATCAATTGCTCGATTGCAGAAAGCCTAACTCGCTTCGAACCTGTAATGCGATTAGCCACCAAACACGGCATCCCTGTTCGTGGCTATCTATCCTGCGTTGCCGACTGCCCTTACGATGGCCCGACAGCCCCTAAACAAGTGGCGAGCGTGGTCAAATCACTCATCGATTTAGGGTGTTATGAGGTGTCTCTAGGCGACACAATCGGTACAGGCACGCCAAACCGTATCGCTGCTATGCTAGAAGCCGTCATGTTGATTGCACCTCTTCCCCAGCTTGCTGTCCATTTCCACGACACATGGGGACAAGCTCTCACCAACATTTATCAGGCATTGAGTATGGGCATCAATACCATCGACAGTAGTGTAGCTGGGCTGGGTGGATGCCCATACGCTCATGGCGCATCAGGAAATGTCGCAACGGAGGATGTACTATATTTATGCCAAGGGTTAGGAATAGAAACGGGGATCGACTTAGAGCTACTGGCTAAAGCTGGCTGGATGATCAGCGAAGAGCTGGGTCGGCAGCCTACATCAAAAGTGTCATTAGCATTGCGTAACCGCGTATTATCACTTTCGTAGAAGGCCTTCCGGCACCTCAAATTCTCCCAACCCAAGTTAATTTGCTCTACTTTCGAGTAGGGAAGCGAAACCGCCCGCCAGTACGATAAATAATTAGAGAAAATAAGATAAGCACACAACCTACTAGTTTATTTGCCGTTAGCACTTCGCCATACCACAGCACGCTCAGAATAACCGTCCAAACTGGTTCTAATATCATAATTAGAGCAGCGTTACCTGCCTGAACAAATTTTTGCCCCATGGTTTGCATTACGTAACGCAAGCTCGTCGCTAATAAGGTACTCAACGCAAACCACCACCAAATAGAGGAGTCCACCTCAGCCGGGAAAGATTCCATAAAAAATGAAACCAACAAACCTAAGCAACCTGCTGAAAAAAGTTGCACGCAAGTAAGCAGCAGCACAGGTAGTTTTTGAGAGTATTTGCTGTTCACATTAAAATGAAGCGCCAAAACCAGTGCTGCACCAAGAAACCACAATTGACTGGCCGATTGTTTCCAGCCACCAACTAAAGAAAGACAAGCAAGACCTAATACAGCGATAGGCAAAGAAAGCCAGAAAATTCGTTGTGGTCGTTGACGAAACATAACCCATGCAACAATCGGCACAAACAGCATGGAAAGGCTCATGATAAATGCGCCTTCCCCAAGAGTATCACTGATAGAAATAGCGTAAATCCATGTCATAACGGCACTGCCTAACAGGAGCCCGACACCACCAGCAGAAAGCACATCTTTTAAGTTTGCTTTCAGCAAAGGTCGGTAACATAGAGGCAGTAAGCAGAGCGAAGCGATAGTAAATCGCGCCCCAATAAAGCCAAAAGGTGGTAAACCCTGTATTGTTTCCTTAGAGAATATCCAGCCAAGTGCAGCGATCATCGTCGTCGCAACCAGAATAACCGTCGCTTTGCGTTCTGAGTTAAACATAAGTACTCACAAAATATGGAACACACAATAGCGCAGCAAGAGAGTTTTACTGCGCTATTGTGTAAATTTGAAAGGGGTTTGTGTCGAGCGAAAAAGTGAAAGCCCGATCCTCTCCTGTATTGTTGTCACGCAGATTGAAGTTCTGCTGCTAGATACATTAAATGCAGGCAAAGTCTTAAGGCAAGCCTTTTCGCATACTAAATTACTTTAGCATTCTATACAGCAAGCAAACTGGCTAAAACCGGTACCGGGTATCGAACTACCTCCCCTTCAAAACGCTTAACTTGACTGCGGCAGGAGTAGTATTGCGACTTCAGCGCTCCTCAATACAGGTTGAATAAGGCGAATTGCTTTTTACCCATCGCCCCTACAATGAAAACTTATTGATTAACTACAACGAGCGGTTAAATTGCTCCACGGCCTCTACAACACGGCTAGCGCCATCTTGTATTTCATTCATCACATTGCCTGCTTTTTCAGAGAGCTCTAGCGTATCTAGTGCTTCTTTTTGGCATTTAGCGATCAGCTTAACTGCGTTATCTGTTCGCTGTAGGTTTTCACTTACCATTGTGACAATTTCATCGGTGGTTGCATTGGTTCTTGTAGCAAGCTGTCTGACTTCATCAGCAACAACGGCAAAACCTCTACCATGCTCACCCGCACGAGCCGCTTCTATCGCCGCATTTAACGCCAATAAGTTAGTTTGGTCAGCGATACCACTGATGCTATTTACCAACTCGCTAATACGCGATGAGTGCGCTTTAAGCTCGTCAATCGCGGTGTTCGCTTGCTGCATTTGCTCGGAAAGTATCTGCATCTTTTCTAACGTTGAGCCTATAACCTCTTGCCCTTGCAGGGTTTGTGTTCCAGTTTCTTGGGAGATTTCGTTCGCCAATTGCGCAGCCTGGGCCATTTTCTGTTCCTGCATCACCTGCTGGGTAATATCTGTCGCGAACTTAACGACCTTGTAGAGCTCTCCTCTGTCGTTATGGATAGGGTTATATGAAGCCTCTAGCCACACCTCTTCACCATAACGGTTAACTCGTTTGAATCGCTCTGATGAAAATTGCCCTTTTGCTAAACGTTGCCAAAACTCACGGTAAGCTTGAGAGCTCGACTCTTCCTGATCACAAAACATGCGATGATGCTTCCCTAGAATCTGATCAAGCGTATAACCCATTGTGTTTAGGAAATTATCGTTGGCTTTTAAAACATGGCCATCTAATGTGAACTCAATCACCGCCATAGAACGACTTAATGCATTTAGCATGTCCTCTTGCTCACGGGATGATTTGATCGTTCGCGTAAGTTCAGAAGCAAAAACAAAAAAGCTTTCTACTTCTCTGCGCTCATTTAAAACAGGCTGGATAATCGTTCTTAACCAGGCTTCCTCATCATTACCTTTCTGTACTTGCAATGCCCCATTCCAGAACACTTTATCTTGGACGGCTTTCTTCATTCGATGAAAGTGGTCTGTATTGCGCGAATTTGACGGTACCAATTCAGTAATTGATTTCGTTAAGATCTCATCATCATGTAAGAAAAGTTCTTGCTGTAGTTTGGTATTTGCAGAAGTAATGAGGCCTTTACTATCCAATGTTAAGCGGATCATCTCTTCATCTAAACTGGTTTGGATTTGCTGCAGGATTTGCAACTCCTGCTTTAATCGTTGATTTTCTTGTTGAAGCGACTTATTAAAAAACATGACTTTCTCTCATTCGACCGACCTTCGGACTAGTCAAAGGTTTATTATTTGTATACCGAATAACCTGCAAGCGGCAAAATCGTTTGGTTGCATATTCAAACGCGATTTCTATTTCTCATCAAAGGACCCCGCTGGGAATACGGCGATTTTTTCTACAGTGTAACCTAAGCGCAGTATACTGAAATTTCTTCAGCGCCCAAGCTGTTTATATATTTATCAATATTAAAGCTCTTTATCGCCAGTTTGAGGTTTGTATTTGTGGATGTACTTATATGGAAAATTGGTGTGTTCAGATCAATAAGTCTTTCCATCAAAAAAGGGCTTTGACTTAGTTCCAATAATTTTTGCCGTTTTATCGCTGTTCCATCCGCCGTTTGAGCGATTATCCACTCCTTATTCGCTTGTATTTCTATTAACAACGCACGGAGGAACCAGTAGCTCCATACCGACCAACAAGATTTTGGACATAAACGCGTTAGCATAGTCCCTCTAAAACGCTTATGTCAGATTAGAAAAAGTATCTTGAATCACCCAAGGAGAATCATCGAGGTAAGGTCATCACCAGAAAAGATCGCACAATCTACTTATATGGAGGCATCGGGTTTGTTCAACAATAGGATTAAGCGCTGGCTTCGCAGCGCTTAATCCTTGTTTGCTTACTTTTACTTCTGAACCTCAAACCCGTTGCTAGGTGTCAGTCAAACTACCCAAATAGGTATTTTGGCAGAGCTAACGTCAAAGATGGAAAAACATTCACCAGCACCAACACAATCAGCAATGGTGGAATGAAGAATGCCGTGTACTTGGCCACATCCGTGACGCTGGTGTTAGATACACCACTGAGTACGTACAACACCGTTCCAAATGGTGGCGTAAGTGTGCCTATAATCAGGTTAAGAACGATGATAATTCCTAACTGCACAGGATCCATACCAAAGCCTAACACCATGATTGGATAGATAATTGGTACTAACAGGTTGATTGCTGCTACGGTTTCCAAGAACAAGCCAACCGTCAATAACAATAAGTTTAAAAAGAGAAGTACCATCCAAAAAGAATCTACACCGCCCAATACAAATTCTGACATGGTTTGAGGTATCTGCTTAGTGGTCAGTATCCAAGCAAACAGGGTAGCTGACGCAATGATCATTAGTACCTGGCCTGATGTTTTCGTAGAAACTACAATGCACTCAACAAAGGACTTAAACGAAAACTCGCCGTAGAAAATTGTTAAACACAAGGCATACAGACAAGCGATCGCAGCGGACTCTGTTGGACTGAAGGCTCCGGTAAATATCCCGCCGAGAATAATGAATGGTGTCATCAATGATGGGAACGCCCTTCTTAAGGCTTGCCAAATTTCACTCCTACTTGCCTTCCTTTCATTCGGACATTTCAAGCTATCAGAAAATACATAGATCATAACCATCAACGACAAAGCCATCATAAGCCCAGGCACAACACCTGCGGCAAATAACTTCTCAATTGATTGTGACGCAACGATCGCATAGATGATTATGGACATGCTAGGAGGAATTATAGGACCAATGATTGATGAAGCAGCAGTGACCCCAATACTCACCTTTTCACCGTAGCCGCTTGACCGCATTGCCTTAATCGTAGTTGCGCCAAGACCTCCCGCATCTGCAACGGCGGCTCCAGACATACCAGAGAATATAACGCTAGAGAATACATTCACATGAGCCAGACCACCTTTAATATGGCGCACACAAACAGAGGCAAACTCAAAGATCCGTGCGGTAATACCGCCAGTATTCATTAGATTTCCAGCTAAGATAAAAAAAGGTATGGCGATAAATGTAAATGAATTTACCCCTGAAACCATGCGTTGCAGCGCGGTGGTTTCCGATAACATTGGATCAGTAAGTACAATGGCCAAACTTGCGAAAGTAACACTGAACGCAACCGGCACCCCCAAAACAACTAAGACCAATAAGGTAATGAACCCAATCAACATGCGTCTTTTTCCTTATATAAGTTAATCAATGAAGTAACAACAATGAGCGCACCGGTGATCGGAATTACGGCATAGAGATATGATTGGCTTACTTCCAGTGAAGGACTTGAAAAAAATCTCATTTTGTAAGCAAATTCATAACCATAGTAGGAGAGAAAGACTCCGACACAGATAGTCGACAGGTATCGGATTGCATTTAGCGCTAGATAGACTCTGCGATTCCCTCCCCTTAGAACCCTCCTCCACACGTTATCGATGGCGATGTGCTGCCCACGAAGGAAGAGTGATACTCCTGTTATGAAGGTCACCCAAACAAGGAGGTATCGACAAAGTTCAATTGCCCACTCGAATGAAACTTGAAAAACCTCTCTTGCCACAATATTCACTGACATAACCAAAAACAAGACCAGGAACAAGAACGCACAAAAGTACTCATCAAATCTATTTAGCAAATGCATCATTTACCCTCGCAGGCCAATTAAAGTTGCTGGATTATCGTGTACAAATCACCGTACTTCTTCCAATATCCTGCGTAGTCATCAGACATTGATTTTGTCTTTGCCTGAAACGCTTCACGGTCTGTTTGCGTAACTTTGACACCCTGACTCTTCATGAATGTTAAAGCCTCGTTATCTGCTTTAACGACTTTGTTTGCTGTATCTTGTGCTGAGCGCTCGAATTCATCTAGTACAACTTGACGGTCATCCGCGCTTAACGCTGCTAGCGACGCGTCGTTAACTGCAAAGTGCACGGCAGTAATAACATGTCCAGTAAGACTCAACTCGTTACCCACTTCATAGAACTTCATTGTCTGAATTGATCCTAGAGGGTTTTCTAGGCCATCGACCATGTTTTGACGCATAGCAAGATACGCCTCTGTGTATGGTACCGGTGTTGGTTTGCTCCCCATCGCTTTCGCATAAGCAACAGTGATAGATTGCTCTGGCACTCGAAGTTTAAAAGAGTTCATGTCTTCAGGAGACGTCACTGGTTTGCTGCCAATTACGTGTCGTACGCCCCATGAACTCGAACCTAGCAAGTGAACATTGAACTGATCCTTAAAGTCATCGAACATCTGTTGGGCAATATCACTTGCGAAGAAGCGCATTAGGTGATCGGTATCTTTGAAGATATATGGCATTTCAGTTATCACCATGGGCTTAAATACATTTCCCAACTGACCTGAGCTGATTTCAGCGATGTCAACACCACCAGTAATTACTTGCTCGAGCAATTCCTGCTCTGAACCCAACGTACCATTCGAGAAGATCTCAATTTTCACACGGTCATCAGTTTTACTGGCAATTCTATCGGCTATCTCTACCGCGCTGTCATGCCATGGATGCGATGAATCATAGATATGACCTAACTTAAGAACTGTCTGAGCAGTACTTGTGAATGGAACAGCTAACAAGAGCGTTAACCCTATTGATTTCAGTCGTTTGAAATGACGCATACCCTTCTCCTTGTAATATTTCTTTTACTCCCCAACTTCGCATCACAACTTTTTCACTCATGACAACGAAACTAAAGACCACTCCACTGAATACCTATTCAGAAGAGTCGATAAGTTAGTGAATAAAAAGAAAAACAACTGTGATCGCCTTCAAACAACAATTAATTAACATTATAGCAACCAATTTTGTACGAATAGATCACATTTCTGAGGGTGGACGGTATCCTTTCTACTCCTTAATCGGTTATTTATTGAATACGTATACAGCGCATTAATCTTAAATATTGCGCTCAGGTTAGGTACATAACAAGGTGAATAGGTAGAACAGTATGATCAATTACTTAAAGAACGGTATTGACGTTGAAGTAGCTAAAAACAATGACGAAAGTGTACGCACAACGGTGGAAAATATTCTTTCACGAATAGAAAGTAAGGGTGACACTGTCATAAAAGAGCTCTCAGAGAAGTTTGATAACTGGAGCCCAGAGCAATTTCGATTGACTGATGAGCAAATCAAAGCGTGTGTCGATGCCCTGACAGAACAAGAAAAAGAAGATATCGAGTTTGCTCAGGCACAAGTTCGTCGTTTTGCCGAAATCCAAAGAAACTCTCTTAAAGACGTAGAAGAAGAAACCTTGCCTGGCGTGTTTCTTGGGCACAAACACATTCCTGTAAACAGCGCCGGTTGCTATATTCCAGGTGGAAAATATCCACTTGTCGCTTCAGCACACATGAGTGTACTGACGGCTAAAGTAGCTGGCGTACAACGTGTAATCGCATGTGCTCCTCCTTTTAACGGGAAGCCGAACACGTATGTCGTAGCGGCAATGGCAATGGCGGGAGCAGATGAAATATATTGCATGGGCGGAGTACAAGCTGTGGGTGCAATGGCCATTGGTACGGAAACCATTGCTCCAGTTGATATTATTGTAGGTCCGGGCAACGCTTTTGTCGCAGAAGCCAAGAGACAACTCTTTGGTCGTGTTGGAATTGATCTGTTTGCCGGTCCAACAGAGACAGTAGTCATTGCTGATGAGATTGGATGCGACCCTGAACTCGCTGCCGCAGATTTACTTGGCCAAGCAGAACACGGCTACAATTCCCCGTCAATTTTATTAACAAACTCGCAGGAGTTTGCAGAAGAAACCATCCAAGAAATCGAAAGGCAACTCAAAGTCCTTCCTACAGCTGAAATTGCGTCAAAGGCATGGGCTGATTATGGGCAGGTTATAGTCTGCGATACATATGAAGAGATGGTACAAGTTGCGGATGAACTGGCTTTCGAGCATGTTCAGGTAATGACGAAAGATCCAAAGTATTTCCTCGATAACATGACGAACTTTGGTGCCCTATTCCTAGGCAAAGAAACCAACGTGTCATACGGTGATAAGGTCATTGGTACTAACCACACACTGCCTACAAACAAGGCAGCTCGATATACAGGCGGGTTGTGGGTCGGTAAGTTCATCAAAACGTGCACATACCAACGTGTAAGTGAAGCAGCCTCACTCAAAGTTGGCGAGTATTGCTCGCGCCTTTGTGCTCTAGAAGGTTTTGCGGGGCATAAAGAGCAAGCGGACATTCGAGTTCGCCGATACAAAGCGACTGAAGAGCAGGTGTAAGCTCCACATAGGTTCACCTTCATTAAGTGACATGTATAAACAGTGAAGACTTAGTTCAATACTGAGTTACCAAATAAGAACGTTGCGCATTGTTGTCGTCTATGCGCAACGCTTATACTATCGTGGAGCTAATTGAAAAATAGAAAATCGATGATGGAAAGAAACAGAAAAGCTAACTCCAAGGATGTCGCAAAGCTAGCAGGAGTCTCTCAGGCATCGGTATCCCGAGCTTTTACACCAGGGAGCCAAATATCAAAGGCTAATAAAGAAAAAATACTCGAGGCTGCCAAACAACTTAACTATGTACCAAATGCGATGGCCAGAGCGTTAATTTCAAGTCATTCAAACTGCATTGCTATAGTTCAGCCAGTATCCAAGAACCCTTACTTTTACGCCAAAGTACTACAGAAGTTGCTTGAACTCTTGCAAGCAGAAAACCAACGTGTTGTTCTTTTTAGCCAAGACGATAAAAATGTTGACGACATTCTACCTCTGATAGATCAATACCAAGTAGACGGTGTCATTATGGCCAGTGCTACGGTAGATGCAAAACTCATTAATCAATATGCTAATCGCGGCATCGAGTTTAGTTTCATTAATCGTTCAGTACCTAATGTCTATGCCAGCTCTGTTTGCACTGATAATTATCAATCCACAAAAGACCTGATCACTTACCTAGATTCAAAAGGACACAAACGATTTGCATGTATTGCAGGTAATAAAAATGCATCAACAACGATCAGCCGAGTCGAAGGTTATCTCTCACGTATCGAAGAACTAGAGCTTGAGAACATAGGCGTATTGTATGATGACTTTTCTGTAGATTCAGGTTACCACAGCCTGTTATCTCTACTCGAAAATTCCGACAAAAGACCAGACGTTGTGATGTGCGGGAATGACGAAGTGGCGATTGGTGTAATTAATGCAATCAAGGAGCACACTGAACTCAACATCCCCGACGATATTGCAGTGACTGGGTTTGATGATATCGAGGCCGCCAAATGGTTTCCATACAGTCTCACTACCATCGAGCAGCCCATAAATCAGCTTTGTGAAGTCACCGTGTCAGATCTTCTAGAAAGAATTCGTTCCCCAGACAAACAACCCATCAATATGTCGATAAAAGGGGCGCTTATCAAAAGAAAATCTGCGTGATTGGATTTTCCGACGCTCAAAAAAAACCACCGGCATAGCAGGTGGTTTTTCATATGCGCCTGCAAGGCTTTCTTGCTAGCCGCTCCCTAACAGGCGCTCAGTGATCTGACATTTGTATATGACTATCGCTTGCGGCCCTTAAGCGGGCCACCTAGATATGGGTTCGACAACTGGTCTCCCATTTTATCCAGCTCTGGTTGGTGCATAATGTAGCCGTGGATCTTGCTGGTGTTTTTGCCCACCGCATCAACATAGTACCCTCGACACCAAAACTACCGATTTCTATATTTGAACTTCAAGTCCCCCAAACTGATCACAAAGCATCAAGCTACTTTTTCCTTTTAGCGATTAGTTTTAGTAGGTCAAATAGCTATCCAGTAAAATGAGTCGCACTGCACTCTAAACAAGGATTGGGGCAAAGATAAGTTTGGCAGAGAAAGCCCAAGCTTAGTCTTCAGGCTTTATATCAAAACTCATAAAATGAAGCTTTGGATGCCTAAAACAACCCTAACTCACTTCAATTGCTGCCCGCACTAACACTTTTGTTTTGTATCGTAACTGATTTGCTTACTGACGTTCTTTAGTTGCACTCCTGCCTTATTAAATGCCTTTTGAATAGTTGTGGAAACATGCTGGCGGCCCTCTCCTTCAAAAAAGTTAGCTCGATCTTGCTTCGTTTCGAATACGCAGACTATTTCTAAACTTTGTGGAAAAGAAGAGAATTTGACGGTATGAGTCACCCAAAGAAAGCCATCGTAGCCTTTTAGCGTATCTTCACAAACTTCGGTCAACACTTCTCTAATTAGATTCTCGACCTTCTTATCTGATTTGCGCATAAATTAAACTTCATTCCTATCTAACGCCTTTAATTAGGTTTCAGTGTACATTGTCTTAAACAGTATTTGGCAGTGGTATTTAGTCAATAGCCTGTAGATGAGGTTATTCGCACGAAGATTTACCGACCTACTCGCTTCGAACTACATCTTACGCTGTTAAAAATAAGCGCTTTGCAACTCTACAAAACGCTTCTAACTTATTAGATTATTTTAAGTGTGTTTCAAGGAATGCAGAAACCTTGTCCATTGCAATGCCGACTGCTTCTGGATGGTCATACAGTTCATAGTGAGACCAGTTTTCCAAATTAACCAGCTGTCGGTCTTTTGATTGAACAGAGCGGCCATAAATTTCCTGCCCATCACGATAAGCACCAAACGCCCCGACTTTTTGCCCTACCACGGCCATAACAGGCTGAGTCAATAACATTTCGGCAAATGCAAAGGCATCCCAGCTCAGTGTTTTCTGTGCATGTGAAAACAGCATACGAGTTGCACCACCTTCGGTTTGTCCACGTGATGTTTTGTAGTATTCAGTAGCTTCGAACACGTCTCGTTCTGTTAACCCATTTTCTTTTGCAAATTCAATATTTGGAGGAAGAAGTTCATCGATTTTCAGCTCTGAGCCGCGAGCTTCGGCTGTTCTCTGTGCAGCCATAGCTTCAAGATTGGCGATAGGGTCGTACATACTAAAGCCTTCACGGAACAAGCGGCCTAAGTTAACAGGCGTAATACCTACGACAGCTTTCAAGCGCTTTTCGGTTAGGGCTGAATTGATCATGTAACCACCACCGCCGCAGATACCGAGTCCACCAATTCTATTCTCATCGACATATGGTAAAGTTACTGCATAGTCGATAACGCGACTGATATCTTCAACACGTTGACTTGGGTCTTCTACGTAGCGAGGCAATCCCCCCGATTCTCCTTGGAAGCTCGCGTCAAATGCGATCACGACGTAACCTAACTCAGCAAGGGCTTTACCATAGACAGCGCTGGATGTTTGTTCTTTACAACTACCAAAAGGATGAACACTTATCATTGTTGGGTAGCGTTTCGATTCATTGAAGCCTTTTGGGAATAAAATTAATGCAGACATATCCCAAACCATATCAGCATTTCTAAAAGTAATTTTTTGCATATTCATAATCAATACCTTAAGAGTAAAAAGCCTTGAGAGCAGAAAGGCTCGAAGCAATTGAGCCTTTCATCGGGAATATTAAAGAGTGCGTTGGAAGAAAGATGCGAGTTGGGATACTGCGTCATCGACGTATTCGGCAACATCATAAAGCGACATATGGTTTGCACCATCAATGGCATACAAGGTTTTATCTGAACTCGCTGCACGCTCTATCAGGTCATCACTCATCCATTTGCTGCCTGCGTCACTACCAACGACAGCAAGAATTGGCTGAGTTAGGAATGCTTCCGCTTTGTGGTACGCATCGTAAGTAATGATCTGGTTTAAGTTACGAGTTAGAGCAAAACCCGGCGCATTTGGATGTTCACAACGTGGTGTGTGGTAATACTCCCAAGCTTCGCGTAGCTCTGCATTTGAGGCATCTTCTTCACGCATCGGAGCTAGAGGAATAGTCGCGAATTCTGTACCATTCGTGTCGGTTGTGCGAGCATTCGAACCAAATTCTAAGTAACCAACAGCGTCAGCATCGTTAACCGAATTATCCCAACCATTACGGAACATTTGGCCAATGTTTACGGCACTAACCATACCCAGTGCTTTGATTCGACGATCATTGATCGCTGCATTTGCACTATAGCCCGCACCAGCACAAATCCCCATTGCGCCAATTTTATCGTTATCGACGTACTCTAACGTTGCCAGATAGTCGACGACTGCGCTCACGTCTTCAGTACTCGTGTAAGGGTTTTCCATTTGGCGAGGCTCACCTGTACTTTCACCTTGATACGAACGGTCAAACGCAATGGCAATTATGCCGCTTTTTGCAAGTTTACTCGCATATAGGCCTGCGGTTTGCTCTTTTACGCCACCACCTGGGTGTGAAACAACAACCGCCGCATATTGTTTACTTGCATCAAAATCTGTAGGGAAGTTGATAACCGCTGAAATCTCAATACCTTGACCATTGAGATTTTTGAAAGTGACTTTAGACATAGCGACATTCTCCATTAGAGGTTAACTGTTCATCTCAGGCTGACCTAAGCTTCGAGGTAATATTAGTCAACACACTGTTTCGGATAAATATCGTTTTATCTACATGACTGTTTAGTTATACTTAACAAATGAGAATAGAACCTTCTTTAATTTCATCACTGACGTGGTTTGCACATATTGCTCGCCATCGCAGTTTCACTAAAGCAGCCTTAGAAATGGGAGTAACCCGTGCTGCCTTATCACAACACCTAAAAGCGTTAGAACAACAGCTACAAGTTCGGTTAATTAATCGAACCACCAGAAGTATGTCGCTGACGGAAGAAGGCCAACGTCTGCTTGATATTTTGCAACCTTCATTGGTGAACATTGAGCAGGTCGTTAACGAATTGAACGACTCTCATCTTGAGCCTTCGGGATTAATCCGTATCAGTGTATCAAGAACCGCTGCTCGGCTGCTTATTGAGCCCTATCTAGGTGAGTTCCTCTCTCGTTATCCTAAAATACGCCTAGAGCTAATCATGGATGATGGGTTTTCTAACATCGTCGCAGAGGGCGTTGACGCTGGCATTCGCTTAGGATTAAGCTTAGATGAACATATGGTTGCGATCCCTATTACTCCGCCGTTAACAACGGCAATAGTGGGCTCTCCTGAATACTTTAGGCAAAATGGACTACCTCAAACTCCTGAGGATTTAGAAGGTCACAATTGCCTTGCTTATCGTTTTACCTCTAGCGGAACAATTGATCATTGGTCGCTAACCTCTCCAGATGTTGCAAAGCGCACCCTCGTTTTCGAGCCTAAAGGCAATGCTATTTTTAATGATGACTATAGTATGTTACAAGCTGCAATACAGGGTGTGGGTTTAGTGAAGCATATTGATTTATGGGTGGAAAAGCACATAGATGAGGGAAAATTGACCCGAGTTCTGACACCTTGGTGCAAAGAGTTTCCAGGGTTTTATTTATATATGCCTTCACGAGAGCATATGCCGAAAAAAATCCGCGTCTTGATGGATTTTTTAATCGAAAAGCGCGAAGCTCTGAAACTCAAAGAGTAATTACCAAATTGCTTTAAATAAAAAAGCGAGCACGAGGCTCGCTTTTAACTTTCTGTTTTCGTTATATATTACAATAGCTCAACCGATTGTTTAGCTATCACAAATTCCTCGTTAGTAGGAATAACAAGAGCTTTGGCACCTAACAACTCAGATGCTGCAATAACACCTGCGTTACCAAATCTTGCATCTTCGTTACCTTTCTCATCTTCAACAAAACCTAACAGTTTTAGGTTTTTCAAGATTTCACGACGAATTGGTAGTGAGTTTTCACCAATACCACCAGTGAAGATGATGCCGTCTAATGAATCCAGAGCCGCGAGGTAGGATGTAATGTATTTCGCAACGCGGTAAGTGAAGATCTCAAATGCCAACTTCGCACGTGAATTCCCCGCTTCCATTGCTTCTAGTACGCCACGAGCATCACTTGTCACACCAGATACACCTAAGAAACCTGACTTCTTGTTCATCATCTCGAACACTTCGTCTTTTTCCCAGCCTTTACGGAAAAGGAACTCGATAACACTTGGGTCGAGGTCACCACAGCGAGTACCCATCATTAGGCCAGCTAACGGCGTCAAACCCATACTTGTATCAACACATTCGCCATTTTTAACCGCACTCACTGATGCACCGTTACCTAAGTGCACAGTGATAAAGCTGCTTTCTTCAACCGGCTTATCTAGCATTTTCGCTGCTTCACGGCTTACGTAGTAGTGGCTTGTGCCGTGAGCACCGTAACGACGCACTTTATGCTCTTCGTAAAGCTCGTAAGGAAGTGCGTACATAAAGGCTTTGGCTGGCATTGTTTGGTGGAAAGCAGTGTCAAATACAGCAAATTGAGGCAGTGAAGGGAACGCCGCCATTGCCGCTCTCATGCCTTCAGCGTTCGCTTTGTTATGAAGTGGTGCAAGTTCAGCAAGGCGCTCTACTTCTTGAATAACTGTTTCATCAACTTTCACAGTTCCTTTAAAGGTTTCACCGCCTGCGACAATGCGATGGCCTACAGCGACAAATTTTGAGCTCAAACCTAGAGTTTCGAGTAGTTTTACCACTCGCTCAACAGCGTACTGATGATGGTTACCGCCAGCTGGAATTGCTTCAACGGTTTTTTCTCCCTGATATTTCCAACTGATTTCAGCTTCAGGTAGGCCAAAACACTCACCAATACCTGATACCAAAGCTTCACCGGTTTCAGAATCAATAACAGCAAATTTTAATGAAGAGCTACCAGAGTTGATCACCAGTACAAACGAATTAGACATGAAATAGTTATCCTGTTGTAGAGCAGAGGTTGTAATAGCGCTTGTGCGCTGCGTACTTCTTGTTTGCCCCTCTATTATTCAATAATTTTTTAATCTTTCAACAATCTTTTAGTAAAAGCGATTTGATTGAACAAATTTTGTTGATCTGTAGCAAGTTTTGATTTTATTTGAAGACTAAAAAATATCACTTGTTAAACATAATTTATGAATAGGTCAATTTGTACAAAGTCAGATATATAAGCTACGTTGTTTATTGGGTGAACAAAAATAACAAACCAATCAATAAATCGGGGTAATAATGTGCCCACTATTGCATTTCTATTAGTGATCTTAGGTTTGATTTTGCTCTGCTGGGGATGGCAGATGACAAAAAACATCTGCTCGAAAACTGACGTAACCGGGTGGACTTTCCTATTATTGTTAATCAGCTGTTTCATTTTTGCTTATGCCGTTTTTTTGCACGCCATCATGCAAAAACCTATTGCTTCTCTCCTAGAAACGGGGGTTTCTCTTATACTTTTTGGCGGCAGTATCTTTGTCGTGCTGGTGATTAAGTGGAGCAACGATTCGATATTAGAGCTTCATACCGTTGCTGAAAGAGAGAAGCGCAATGCTGTCCATGACGCTCTTACTGGGCTCCCTAATCGTAAATACTGCTTTGAGTCTATCGAAGGCAGAATACAATCTAGAGACCCATTCTCGGTGATCCTTTTTGACGTGGTTAATTTTAAACAAGTCAACGATGCAATGGGTCACTTTTGTGGAGACCAGTTACTTATTCAAATTGGTCAACGCCTTCAGGGGAAACTGAAAGGCAATGACCAGATATTCCGCGTTGGTGGTGATGAATTTGTCATCCTGACCTCTTCTGCATGCGAGGAAACGGGTAAAAAACTCATAGAAGAACTAGATTCTGCAATGTCTGAACGCTTTCATTTAGATGAGTTTCAAGTTTCCTGCCGCGTTGTTTTCGGTATAAGCACCTACCCATATGACGCCCTAACCAATGATCTTTTGATCAAGCACGCAGATATCGCTATGTATCACGCCAAGCGTAATGGCAATCTTTGTGCGTTTTATAATGAGGATATGAACGTCGGGGCTAAGTACCAACTTGAGATATCTTCTCGTATTCAATGTGCGCTTGAAAAAGAAGAGTTTCAGTTGTACTACCAACCGTTGATTGATGCACACACTAACTTAGCTGTCGGTTTTGAAGCAGTGATTCGTTGGCATGACGAAAATGGTAAAACGATCTCACCCAACGACTTCATTCCTATCGCAGAGCGTAGCAATCAGGTGCACAACATTACCATGTGGGTTCTTAACCAAGTAGAAAGGGATCTGCAAACATTTATAGAGAAAGGCATTAAGCTTCCTGTCCACGTAAACTTATCAGCGAAAGATCTCTCATCTAACTTGCTGTTTAATCGCTTAGAAACTTTGCTCAAAGTAAACCCGCAATTCGCTGACCTAATAAGTTTAGAGATCACTGAAACGATGGCGATCGATAGGGTCGTTGAGCTCAACCCCTTAATTCATCAAATTAAAGGATTAGGTATAAAGATCAGCTTGGATGATTTTGGCACTGGGTATTCATCTTTGTCACTGTTAAGAGATCTTCCGGTTGATCAAATTAAAATCGACCGCTCATTTCTCTCCACAGCAAGCCGCACAGAAGGCTCCCGCTCTATCGTTGAGAACACGATTGCGCTAGCACATGGATTAGGGTATTCGGTCGTAGCAGAAGGCGTTCAAGACATGGACACACTGCATTTTTTGAGAAGTCGAGGCTGTGACATCATTCAGGGTTACTTGTTCTGTCCTGCCCTGCCCTTAGACGAAGTAATAAGTTGGGTAAACAAACACGATGAAAAGCAAAACCGTATTAGACGCGCATAAAAAAGCCGAGCGCTTTGCTCGGCTTTCAATTCTTTTTGTAGCGACTTAAACCGTCGCTTTAATCACTAGTGATTATGCGTCTGTACGACGGCCACGACCGTGACCACGTTCACCACGATGTGCACCACGGTGATCACCACCACGGTTGCGATCGAAACGACGTTCGCCACCTTCACGATTGCCATCGCGGTTGCCGTCACGGTTACCACGGAAGCCACCTTCGCGACGGCCGCCTTCACGACGATCACCACCACGGTTGCCGCCTTCGCGGTTGCCACGGTAACCACCGCCATCACGACGACCACCATCGCGACGACCACCGTCACGGCGACCACCACGAGACTCGCGGAAATCATCGAAGTCACATACTACAGCACCAACATCTTGTTGACGGATACGTAGTTTGCTTAGCTTGTTCGCCGCGTCTGAAGTCATTGCTTTAGGTAGCTGTACGAATGTGTGACCTTGAGCTAGTTTGATCGCACCGATAGAACCTTTACCTAGACCTAGTTCGTTTGCTAGAGCGCCAACGATGTCTTTAACTTGAACGCCTTGCTCACGACCAACTTGAAGCTGGTAAGTATCCCAGTCTTGGTTGTTGAAGTTACGACCGCCGTCGCGACCACCTTCACGGCGCTCTTTACGACGTTGCTTGTCACGCTCAATTGCTTCAACCATTGGGTCTTCGCCAATATAGAACAGAGGACGTTTGCCTTGCTGACGCTTAAGAAGCATAGCAGCAAGTGTTGCAGGGTCGATGTCTAGAGAAGTTTGTAGTTTCTCTACCAACTCAGCAAATTTGTCTAGTGCTTTGTGCTCTTTCTCTGCTTCAAGCTCAGCGCCTAGCTTAGCTAGACGAGCTTCAGCAACTTGGTCACGTAGAGGAAGTTGGATTTCTTCCATAGATGACTTAGTTACACGCTCGATAGTGCGAAGCATACGAATTTGGTTAGTGCGAACTAGAAGGATCGCTTTACCCTTACGTCCAGCACGGCCAGTACGACCGATACGGTGGATGTATGACTCAACATCAAATGGGATGTCGTAGTTGAATACGTGCGTAATACGTGGAACGTCAAGACCACGAGCTACAACATCAGTTGCAACTAGGATGTCAATAACACCTTGTTTGATGTGATCAACAGTACGTTCACGTAGAGACTGAGGAATGTCACCGTGCAGTGCAGCTGCTTTGAAGCCACGTGCAGATAGCCAGTCAGCCAGACGCTCAGTATCTTGACGAGTACGTACGAATACGATTGACGCGTCAGTTTCTTCAGTTTCAAGAAGACGAGACATCGCTTCATCTTTCTCTACACCTTTCACTACCCAGAACTGTTGTTGAACTTTGTCTACAGTGTGGTTTTTACCAGCAACGTCAACCGTTACAGGGTCACGAAGGAAACGTTCAACGATCTTCTTCAGCATTGGAGGCATAGTTGCAGAAAACAGAACGCGTTGTGCTGACTCTGGAGCGTGCTCCATGATCGCAGTTACGTCATCTACGAAACCCATGTTTAGCATTTCGTCTGCTTCATCAAGAACGAAAGTACTAACTTCGTCTAGGTGTAGACGTTCGCGATTGATAAGATCTTGAACACGGCCTGGAGTACCGACAACTACATGAGCGCCACTTTTAAGAGCACGCATTTGGTCGACAATAGATGCGCCACCGTAAATCTCTAGAACTTTCAAACCTTTGATATTTTTACCAAGGTTTTTCATTTCCGCTGCAACCTGAATTGCCAGCTCACGAGTCGGAGCAAGTACAATCGCTTGCGGTTTGCGTTGGTTTAGATCGAGTTTGTTGAGAAGAGGCAGAGAGAACGCTGCTGTTTTACCTGTACCTGTTTGAGCTTTACCCAGCGCGTCAGCACCTTCCAATAGGTGTGGGATTGCCGCAGCCTGAATTGGAGTTGGTGACACGAAACCCATTCCGTCTAGAGCAGAAAGGATAGAATCATTCAGAGATAAATCACTGAATTGAATAACAGAATCTTGCATTGGGATCCTACTTAATTAAACAAAAAAACAGTCCCATATGCTCTTCCAATTCGATACTGATCCATCCAGATACTGATTCCATTCAGACGGGAACACAGCACAGTACACAACCGCGATAAGCCATTAGGGACGACTAAGGGAGGCGGATTATTCCTTAAAAGCATAAAAAAATCCAGAAAAAATTGAATTACATCACAATTTATTCTCAACAATGGTATTTTTAGCATATTTTTCCACCAGCCCTACCATTCACCGTAGATTCGCGTAGCTCACAGATGAGAATTTCATCAATATTTAAGCCAATTTCTCGTAGTTAAATTGGCAAAATTCACGGCGAAATTACGCTCCACAGGTAGTAATAATAGCTCGCAATGATTATAGTGTGCCCAACTCCATAGGTAATTTAAGAAAAGATGTTTCAAGATAACCCACTACTCGCTCAGCTTAAGCAGCAAATCCAAGAAAACCTGCCTAAAAAAGAAGGCTCAATAAAAGCCACAGATAAAGGCTTTGGCTTTTTGGAAGTGGACAGTAAGACTAGCTTCTTCATCCCGCCTGCGTACATGAAAAAGTGCATGCACGGTGACAAAGTCGTCGCCATTATCCGCACCGAAAATGAACGCGAAGTTGCAGAGCCACAAGAGCTGCTGGAACAAGCCGTGACTCGCTTTATTGGTCGAGTAAAAATGTTCAAAGGTAAGCTTAACGTAGCACCTGATCACCCACAGCTTAAAAAGCTATCTCTTAAAGCGAAACTAAAGAAAGGTCTAAAACCTGACGAGTTCGCCGAAGGTGATTGGGTTGTCGCACATCTTATTCGCCATCCTCTAAAAGGCGATAATTCTTTCTTCGTAGAAATTTCTGAAAAAATCACTGACGCGAATGATAAAATTGCGCCTTGGTGGGTAACGCTTGCTCAAAACGATCTACCAAACTCTGAGCCAGCAGGCATCGATAACTGGGAACTGAAAGACGACGCGGAGCTAGAACGCGTAGACATGACTCATGTTCCATTCGTCACTATCGACGGTGAATCGACTAAAGATATGGACGATGCGCTGTACGCGAAGAAAACCGTATCTGGCGATTTCGAACTCACCATCGCTATTGCGGACCCAACCGCCTACATCACACCTGAAGATGAAATGGATAAAGTAGCGCGTGAGCGTGGCTATACTATTTATCTTCCAGGCCGCAACATCCCGATGTTACCTCGTGATTTAGCGGACAACCTATGTTCTCTGATTGAAGGTGAAACCCGCCCTGCTATTTGCTGTACCGTAACGGTAAGTAAAGATGGTGTGATTGGCGACGATATTAAATTCTTCGCGGCAAACATCAAATCACATGCACGCCTAGCATACGATCACGTGTCTGATTGGTTAGAAAACGGCAGCTCTGAAGCATGGACGCCATCTGAAGAGATCGCGACCATCGTTCGTGATCTTTATGAGTTCTCTCTTGCTCGCGCTGAATGGCGTGAGAAAAACGCAGTGGTCTTCCCTGATCGTCCTGACTACCGTTTTGAGCTCAGTGAAGATAACGATGTAATCGCTATCCACGCAGACATGCGCCGCAGTGCAAACCGCCTTGTTGAAGAATCCATGATTACCGCAAACATCTGTGCAGGTCGTACATTACGCGATAAATTTGAAACAGGTGTCTTCAATACGCATGCAGGTATCAAGAACGAGAAGATTGAAGAAGTGGTTCAACTTGTCAATCCAGAAGGCCAGTTGGAGTTCACAGCGGAGTCTATTGCTACACTAGAAGGCTTTGCTGCGTTGCGCCGCTGGTTGGCAGCTCAAGAAACGTCTTATCTAGATAACCGCATTCGTAAGTTCCAAGCATACAGTGAGGTGGGTAATCAGCCTCTGCCTCATTACGCAATGGGTTTAGACATCTATGCAACTTGGACATCACCAATTCGTAAATACGGTGATATGATCAACCACCGTATGTTGAAGGCCGTCATCCTTGGTAAAGAACCCGTACAAAAACCAGATGACCAAGTAGGCGAAGAGCTAGCTCTACATCGTAAACATCATAAAATCGCTGAGCGAAATGTCTCAGATTGGCTATATGCACGCACGCTTGCTGATGAGCCGAGCAAGAAAACTTGTTTCACAGGTGAGATTTTCGATATTAATCGTGCAGGCGCACGTGTCCGACTTCTCGAAAATGGCGCAGCAGCCTTTATTCCTGGTGCACTAATTCTTGATAATAAAGAAAGAATTGAGTGCAATGGCGACAACGGTACAATCTCTATCGATAAAGAGGTCGTATACAAACTTGGGGATACATTGGAAATTGTCCTTGCGGACGTAAACCAAGAAAACCGCAGTTTAGTTGCAAAGCCAACCCAGGTATTCGCTGAACAACCAGCAGCACAAACAGAACAGACTGTAAGTGAATAATACCGAATGAAGTTAAAAGGCGCTCTATTGAGCGCCTTTTTTATTTGTTATGTAAAACGATAAGAACGAGTATGCCGAACATTGAGATCATTCGCTTTAATCACTTCACTGCGCGCAAAAGTGAGCGTTACACTGCAACACATAATGGGTTATATATTGTTGAAGAAGGTGCCCTATTAGTTCATCAACCTAATGGTGAGCAATTTGAACTTAAAGCCGGAGATTTCACACTCTATAACTCCGCAGATCTGAGCAGTGCAGAAGCCGTCTCTAGTGACGGAGGCTTTAAAGCATTGGCTTTAGTCTTCAACCCAAATATATTCTGTGACTTTAAGAAAGCGCACCCGATGCTACGTTCCAAAACGGAAGAAAGGCGCTTCTATCCTTTTTCAACGCAATCCAGTAGCGAAGTAGCACAATTGAAGGACATGTTGGTTAAGTTAGCGAGTCGCAACGCTCCAGACTACACACAAAGCCATATCGCAATGGCATTGCTGTCGTTGATGGTTGAGGTAGAGCCAAACATCCTATCTATCATAGATGATGCAAGTAGCCTGAGCGACTCTCAAAAAGCCATTAAGTACATTGAGGGTAATATTGAAAAAGACATCACGCTAGAAGGCTTAGCGGCTCATATGAGCATGTCCATCGCGACCTTAAAACGTCGCCTCGCCGCAGATGATCTTTCGTTTTCTCAGATATTAAAGGTGAAACGGATAAACTTCGCAGCAACCCAACTGCGCAAGTCAGAAAAATCAATAACAGAAATAGCGTTTGAGTCTGGTTTTAAAAGTGCAGCGCATTTCAGTACAGCATTTAAATCCGTTTACAACATGACCCCCAAAGACTTTAGAAACCAAGTCGTTAAGCCTAAAGTATAAATCATGTCGGCATTCGCATCCGTTCGGCTCACCCTATTCCCAAAAACACGCTTGAGGATCACGCTCCAATTCGTTGAGTAAGTCCTCAAGCATTCGGCTAAATGGAAGTGGCTTATAAGGCACCCACCTTAACAGCTCGTTGTGATATGTGGGAACATAGAAATACCAAAGTTGGTTGTCCTCATCAAACATGATCTTCGCGACGGGAGAAGTATACTCGCTATGCTGGGAGTCGAGGAGAAAATGCGCCCGATGAAGCTCAACGCCATTTTCTACTAGCTCATAGAGGCACTTGCCCTGTTCGACAGGCAAGTTAGCATTACGCGCAGAGCAGAGCGATTGAACTGATTTGTATAAACGACTTGTCGCCATTTGGGACACTGACATCAACGTTCTCCCGATGGATGATAGTTAGAGCTGCCGATCCTAGTATATAACCTTTACATCATCACCGATGGTAGTTATCTACCTAACTCAAGTATAAGATAGCTATATTATCATTTGCCCAGATTATCATCTCAGTCCACTTGGAAACGCTAGCTCCATCACCTCTTGACTAGAAACAATTCCCCTGTTTAGCGCTAACAGTTCACAAAAGTGTAACCTGAACGCAATATCATAAACTCTGCTTTATCCCGTATATGGAGTTTAATATGTTACGTTTTACTGTGGCGACGTTATTGGCCATAGCAGTCTCCCTCCCTACCATTGCAAAAGAAATCAACATCTCGGGTTCAACTTCGGTTGCTCGTGTGATGGATGTACTTGCTGAGGAATATAACAAAACACACCCAGACGATTACGTTGCTGTTCAGGGCATTGGTTCGAGTGCTGGTATCACCATGGTCAATAAAGGAGTAGCCGAAATAGGCATGAGCTCTCGCTATCTGACTGAAAGCGAAAAAGGTGAAGATCTCAATGTATACCCTATCGCTTATGATGGCCTCGCTGTTGTTGTAAACCGTACCAACTCTGTAGAAAACCTTTCTCAGCAACAGCTGTTTGATATTTACAAAGGTAAGATTAAGAATTGGAAAGAGGTCGGGGGCGCAGATCAGCCTATCGCGGTGGTTACTAGAGAAGCGTCTTCAGGTTCACGTTACAGCTTCGAAAGCTTGCTGGGACTGACCAAAATCGTTAATGATCGCCTTGTCTCGGATATCAGCCCAAACAACTTGGTTGTAAACAGCAACAGCATGGTAAAAACCATTGTTAACCATAACACTCGCGCCATTGGTTTTATCTCTGTAGGGTCAGTAGATCGCTCGATCAAGGCGATTCAGTTAGATAGTATTGACCCAACCTCGACAAACATTAGCAATCATAAGTACAAGTTGGCGCGACCATTCCTAGTGCTATACAAAGTAGATAAGATTAGCGATGCAGGTAAAGGTTTTATCGCTTTCCTTCGTTCAGAGCAGGGACAAAAAGCGATTGCAGATTACGGTTATACGCCAGTAAAAAACTTTAATCAGTAAAAATAAAAAAGAGAGCACCTTGATGCTCTCTTTTCCTATGTAGTGTTCTCTCCGGTTTCGGAATTAGAAATGCAGTTGAATTACAGAGACCACAACCGCACCAGGTCGGCGAATACCTTCAATTTCCACTTTAATTTCGCGCTCAATCTCCAAACCTTTTTTGATTGGCGTTACTTTTGTTAACGTGCTGACTGCACGAACATTATTGCCTGCTTTGACAGGGTAAGGGAAACGGACTTGGTTTAAACCCAAGTTAACTACCATTTTAGCTGTTGGGAACATTGGCTTTTCTGGATCAACTGAATCCGTCAGTTTAGGCAGCAATGCTAATGTTAAAAAGCCATGAGCGATAGTTGTCTTAAATGGAGATTCAGTTGAAGCACGCTCTGGATCAGTATGAATCCATTGCATGTCTTCCGTTACCGCACCAAATTGGTTAATACGTTCTTGAGACACATGAACCCAATCACCAGTGTGAATAACTTCGCCAATTTTTTCACTTAACTCGTCATAAAGCTTTTGAGCCTCAGGTGCCATTACGATCGGTGCAGGTTGAGGTGCAACTTCTTCGTTGACGGCTGGCTGCTGGTGATCACGAACTTTTGAGAAAAGAAAGCTATTTTGAGCTTTCCCCAAAAAGTCACTCCAATAATCGCGTAACGTTGGAGACATCCAATTCATAAACTCGGATTGATGAGCAGAAATCGCATCAACTTTGTCTTTAAATAGATTTGTGACCTTCATAAACACCCTTAAGAATTCTAAGCACAACTGGCTATACCAGTTAATTTTGAATTAGTTCACAAAGTCTTGCAAATACTTTCGGGCGAACACATGTACCCTAAAAGCATGTTATGTCTTATATATCAGCAAGATAACAATAAAACACCATTTTATTGACGTGCGCCAATATAAAGTAAAAACTCTATAAATTGGTACTTTTTGTCCCTTTTTCACTCCGCTTTCAAACTGTCCAACATCACATCAGTGATCATAAAACAAGCAAACAGTACTTCTATTATAATTCAGCACTTTACAAGTCGGACTATGCTCCTTATTATACCGCCCACAACGGAGAGATGGCTGAGTGGTTGAAAGCACCGGTCTTGAAAACCGGCATACGTTAATAGCGTATCTAGGGTTCAAATCCCTATCTCTCCGCCACTTATTTAGAGAGCTCGCATTTATTGCGAGCTTTCGTCGTTTTAGCTCTTACAAAAACGAGATTTAGAAATCCTCGCTCGTAAACGAATCCAGCACTTCACTATATTCCAGTTAAAAGCCCGCTAATGTTTAGCGGGCTTTTAACTTCGATTTTCTAAAGTTTAAGCAAACTTTTTAATCATTTCAGACAGGTCATTGGTGCAATTTTGCACTTTGGTGTTCATATGATTCGTTTCAGTCATCAGTTCATACGATTCACTGTACTTTAAATTAAGCGACTGGATGTTTTCATTTATTTCATCCGTTACATAAACCTGCTCTTCTATCGCGACCGCAATTTGTTGGTTTCGTTCGACGACGTCCTGAACAAGGGACTCCAGTTGTTGAATGCTATCCAAAGCAGTACCTAACAATGTTACCGTTCCGGTCGACATTTCATTACCTTTCTCTAACGCAGAAACCGCTGATTTGCTCCCATTTTGAATCCCTTCAATGGCCGATTTAATCTCTGTTGTCGATTCCTGAGTTCTTTTAGCTAAGGTTCTCACTTCATCTGCTACAACGGCAAACCCTCTGCCTTGTTCGCCTGCCCTCGCGGCTTCAATTGCAGCGTTCAACGCTAATAAATTAGTTTGTTCGGCAATACCATTGATGACTTCAACAACGGTTCCAATTTGCTCGGTTTGTTGGTTCAAACGTATGACCACTTTAGATATTTCGCCGAGCTCACCCACCAGCTCTAGTACCGATTGGTTAACATTATCGATAACGCTACGGCTGTCTATCATCGTATTTTGCGCTTCTAACGTAGCCTCGGCGGTCGCTTGAGCATTATTTGATATCTCAGATGAAGAGGCTTGCATCTCGTTGACCGCTGTTGCGACCGAGTCAATCTCCACTTTCTGTGCGCTTAAGTTCTCCGTCACTTGCTGGCTATTTGTCGCAGCACTGTTAGCACTTGCGCGCGTTTTTTCGCAAGAGTCTTTTACAGACACGCCAACGCGCCCCAATAGCGCATTGGCAAATTGCTTACGCATCTTCATACCCAGCTCAATCTCAGCCAGATCGTTGATCCTTCCGCAATAAATATATTCCATGAGTGGATTGTTGAAGTCTTGCCTAGCCTGTTTAGCGAGCTTCTCAACTGGTCTGGTTAATACATAAATAGAGAAAACGGAAAGTAACGCAACAACGCCAAACGCTATCACTGGTGATTGATTCATTTGTAGAATGAGTAAGCCAAGAAGGTTTGAAATTAAAAGGAAGAAGGCCGATCTCATCCACAAACGTGTACGAGGAAGATACATTTTCCACGGCTTACGATTATTTCGAAGCTTCGAATACGCTTTTTCCGCTCGCTGGATGTGTATACGCTCAGGTTTAAATCTCACTGATTGGTATTCCACAACTTCACCATTAGATTTTATGGGAGAAGCAAACGCGTCAACCCAATAATAGCCGCCGTTTTTACGTCGATTTTTGACCATTCCCATCCAGTGTTTGCCAGTTTTCAGGTGAGTCCATAAATCTTTAAAAGCCTGTTTTGGCATATCAGGATGACGCACAACATTGTGGGGTTTACCGATAAGCTCCCCTTCATCAAACCCCGCGACTTCATTAAAGTTTTCACTGGCATATTTGATGTAACTGGAGGTATCGGTAATGGAAACTAGGCTGTAACTCGAAGGGTAATCGTATTCCGTTTCACTCATAAACATGTGTCCTTACATTGATTAATTAACAAACGGCAAATATGAATTTATCAGCATAACATTTACATGCATAATGATAGGTTGATTCAAAAATAAAACAAAATTATTGACAAGCTTACTTGTTACTTAATGACTCTAGTCGCATTTTTATCCTCTAATACAAGGCTTCGTTGATATGCACAAGACTGAGCACTGTTCAAAATTAATACACAAAAGCGCTTCCGTACTGAGTTCGTAAATTGTTATAAGTAATCCACTAAAACGAAAACAAGGAAGACAAACACAATGACTATTCACTTTCGTCAGCTTGCAGCTAAGAGAAATACGACACACTTGTTTATTGACGATTGGAAAATTAACACTCAGCAGTCTTGGGGGATATTCAGCGCGGATGGAGATATTGGCTCTCTGCTTGGAGACCTTATTTGTGATGAAATGTCACCAAATAGTGGGGAAATTGAGCTAAATGGGCTGTCCGTTGCGCAAGTGTCGTTATCAGAGCAACAGCGATTACTGGAAAGAGAATTAGAAAAGGATGATACGGATTTTCTTAATCGTATCGACCAAGGAAGCACTGTTTATTCATTAATCCTAGAGCAGAGCCAAGACACTAACTTAACTGAACAGCTAGTTAATGATCTCGACCTAAGCCATCTTAGAGATAGTGGCTTCCGCGTTCTCTCTACCGGAGAAACCAGAAGAGTAATGCTCGCCCGAGCTTTAGCCACACAACCTGACTTAGTATTACTCGATAATCCATTTACTGGCTTAGATATTGCGCACCGAGCTGCTCTCGCTCGCTATTTACACTCGCTTTCTCAAAATGTGCAACTACTCATAACCTTCTCTCGCGAATCTGACATGCCTGAGTGGATCAATAGCATCGCGCTTTTCAGTGCAGGAAAACTTGATAGTACAATGGATAAGTCCAGTTGGGATAATCATCCAATCATTGGACAAATTAAATCTCAGTCAGAACAACAGAGTGAAGAAATGATGAGCTTGATACGTCAGCATCAGCACTCGACGCCATTCAACAACCCAATATTTGAACTAAAGAATGGGGCTGTTGAATACACCGATAAGAAGATTTTTACTGACTTGAACTGGCGCATAGACAAGGGCCAACATTGGCAGGTCAAAGGTCCAAATGGTTGTGGAAAGAGTACCTTACTTGGATTGATCTTTGGCGATCATCCGCAATGCTACAGCAATGACATTGATATTTTTGGTAAAAAGCGTGGTACTGGCGAGACAATCTGGGAAATTAAGCAGCATATCGGCATGGTGTCTTCAGCGCTACACCTCCAATATCGAGTCAATTGCAGCGCATTAGAAGTCATTTTGTCAGGATTTTACGATTCGATCGGGTTGTATAACCAGCCAACTCGCAAAGAGATGGATATTGCAAACGAGTGGCTCGATATCTTACATATGAGCCAGTACAAAAAAACCTCATTTAAGCAATTAGAGTACGGCCAGCAGCGACTGTTACTGATTGCAAGAGCCATCGTGAAACAACCCACATTATTGATTTTGGACGAGCCGTATCAAGGGTTAGATTTTTTGGGTAGACGGTTAGTTAAGAACACACTTGAACTCATCGCTAGAGAGAATTTAAGCCAACTATTGTATGTGTCTCACTACCAAGAAGACCGCTTAGATAGCATCAAAAATGAGTTAGAGTTTGTGTTTGATGAAAATGCTCAGTGTTATAGAGCTAACGTCTACCAATCATAATGACTTCGCTGCGCAAGCTGCTCATAAGGTAATGGTTTGGAGTACAGGTATCCCTGATGATATCTCACTCCCATCTGCTTTAAGTGTTCAGCTTGCGCTATGGTTTCCACGCCTTCAGCGATCAATTGTACTTGTAATTCTTCCGCGAAGTGAACCATCGCTTTTAAGACAGAAGCACTAAGGCTAGGAATACCAATAGTTTCGACAAAACACTTATCGATTTTTAAGTAATCTATGCGCATGTGCTGTAGAAATGCTAACGAGGTTTGGCCAGTTCCAAAATCATCGATCAGCACATCAATACCATGCACTCGCAGCGCTGCAATGCATTTTCTCGCCTCTGAATCAATGAGCTGACGCTCCGTTATCTCTACCCCTAATGAGACTTTGTTTCGGCTCAACTGTCTGTCGAGCAATTGAATTTTTCTGATCGCGTTTGGTCCGACTAAATAACCAGGCGGCACGTTAATACCAAGGTGGACTGGCTGATCAAAGCCTAATTTACTGAAGTCCTCTGCCGCTTTATCCAGAACGAAATCAGTAAGTAAAAAAACCAATCCACTTTGCTCTGCCGCAGGGACAAACTCATCCGGAGAAATGAACCCCTTACTTTGATGCTCCCATCGCACTAGCGCTTCAAACCCGAATAACTGACCGGTATCAACGTTAACTTGCGGTTGGTAATACAGGGTCAACTCTCCTCTTTTTATCGCTCTTTTAAGATCCAGTATCAAATTGCGATGGGGATCAATAAACTTATTCAACGCATACAAGCAAAGGTAGATAACGAAAATAATTGGAATTGAGTACAAAAAATAGGAAAGTGTTCTCTGTTTGACGAAAAGATCGCTGGCTTCGCTCAAAGCTTCATACTCAAACATTTGCGACGATTTGATACCGATAGGATTACTTCCCGCTCTTAATGCTCCTTCTGGTGAAACTTGATCATGGATAAACAGCGCAGAGCGTTTTAGGCGTAAATCGTTGTTAAACCCTATTGTCGCATTAAAGTAGTCATGATCGATAATCGTTACGGCTTGATAACCCCGCTCTCCTTCCGTTACCACTAGCAAGAACTGATCGTACAAGCTATCAACACTACCAAGCGCTAGCGTTTGTCCCTTGGGAAAGGCGATGTGCTCAGCTAACGGTTTAGAGATACTTCCCAATTTCGAAGAACAAGTAATGACTCCCTCTTTCACAATGAGCATTTCTTCAATATCTCGTTCAAACATTAAGCTTTGCTGGAGCTCTTCACATCGTTCAGGGTGTAGCAACGCCGTGCGGTTTTCTGTCTCTATTTGGAATAAAATTTCATCTGCAATTTGCACATTTTTTTCTAATAAATGATTGAGATTGTTTTGCACGCTTTCACGAGCTAAATACAAAACCTCTCCAATAACCAAGGGAATAGGCAGAAGGAAAATGATGGCTTTTTTAAAAATCGCCTTATTCAGCATATAAAAGTAACCTTTTATAAAACCGATTTACTGAGATGGTACCTCGATTCCGATACCCGCTAGCAACTCACGTTTTTAACATTATTTGTTTGGATTAACTCAGTATGCGAAACGCTGAGTAATACCGCAAACTAAACAATGTCTTAATCACTCCTGTTCCAATTTAGTATCAAGCGCCTCAAACCTGAGACTTTAATTCGACACCATGTTATGTCTATCGGTACTTGCGAAAGTCTTTACCTGTCTGTTTCTCATCATGTAAGAATTACCCATTAAAATTATTTTTCTTTTCTCAGTGATTAAGAATTATATTTGTCGTAACTCCTACAACACGTTACAACACTCTCATGACGACAAACAAAGCTAATGCTAACCAGGTAAACGAAAAATCACTGCAGTTGTTAATGCAAGTTGCAGTTAGTCCGTTCCCAGTTTCTGCGAAAACGCTAAGCGAGCAATTGAACGTTCCTTTAAGCAGCCTTTACCGACACTTAAAACTGCTTAAAGAGTGGAACTTGATCGAAGAAAGCGTTCACGACAAGACATTTGTCGTTGGTCCGGCGGCATTATTACTCATGCACAGCTATGAGACCGCGCAACATGGGCTCGACATGGTCGAAACCATACTGGCTAGGTTGGTACAACAAACCGGGGAAATGGCCGCTTATATGGTACCAGCGGGTTATCGTGCGCTTTGTGTCAGACAGAAAGAAAGTATGCAGGCGCTGCGTTGCAGCTTCGTCCAGGGTCAAAGTCAACCTCTGCTGCGCGGTGCCTCATCTAAAGTGATGCTCGCTTTTATGCCTCAAAGTCGATGCGAGAAAATCTTGAGATACTTTAATCAAGATCACCGACGCGACGAGTGGGAAAAAGAGCTCACAACCATCCGTAAACACGGATATGCCGTCAGTACTTCTGAGATTGACCCTGGTGTTTCAGGTATTAGCGCACCGGTAATGAAAGGAAGCAAACTGATTGGCGCAGTCTCGGTGATGGCTCCGGCCCACCGAGTCGAAAAGGATAAGCAGCGCATTATTTTACATGTACTGCAAGCGGCAAGGGCACTACCACCAGAAAGGTAATTCATCATGTTAAGCTTTTTCAAACGCTATAAACTCCACCACACCGTGAAACAGCCGCAGCATTACCCTTTTTCTTTTATGACAGTGTGTGAGTATTTGCCACCCATGTCTAAGGGCGCGTTTGAATTAGCTGATCAAAGTTTGGAAAATGCTAGTGATTGGCTTTACCAACAACATGATCACGAAACTGCTGAAAACTATGGGCACTTCAACCACGACAAACTGGAGAATGGCGAGTTTCAGGAAGCGTTAAGTCTTTCGCTTTCTCGTCACTCAATTCCGGTTTTAGTCACTAACTGTACCGAGGCAATCTTGTCCATGTTACCTGTGGTCGTATCCTATCGAGACGAAGTGGGTGTCGTAAATATCGGGCATAACATGAACTTGAAACCGACACTTGAGCCACGCTTAGGCTCTGCATTCCATTTTGCTCTTTCTCGCTATCAAAACGTACGATTGTTTTTTGCTGGCGTCAGTGAGCAAGAGACGAAGCAGGAAACGTGGGAATACGCGGAAGATCAAGGTTGTGATTGGGTGACCGAGAAAGAGTTTTCTTTTCGTCATCGCAATAACGTTAAGCAACAGATCGGCAATTACCTAGACCACTGCGACCAAATAATCATTAGCATCGACCTTGGATCTCTAAAAACCAAAAACAGCCTTGATGGCGCGTCAGAAATTGATATCCAAATGGTTCTACGCACGATTAGGCAATGTTTGGTTGCAGGTAAAGTGAGAGCAATTCAGCTCGTTGGCGATCGAGATTGTCTGGTGTATTCGAGACAAACGAAAGCCATACTAGAAGAGTTATATCAGATGGCTCCACTCATCGTTCACGCTGCATAGCGTTATAAACATTCAGAATCAGGATCGCTTCCTTCCTGATTCTGAACCAACATGCTTACTTATTATCCTTAACTAACAAATAGTTACACATATAAATCGACACACATCACACTTGCCTCTTGAACTAACCTGACACTTACGTTGTAATAAAGCCGCTAAACTTTGGTATGACATACGAAATAAAAAATAACCAAAGTTCAATAACTAAGCGGCTTCAAAACAAAAAATTACCGCAGCTATTCCAATTTCAGTGAGCATTTGCTCACGCTCGCTTGATGCCATCTTGTTCCACTCATTAGGACATTTGATGATGCGTCTTTGCAGTATTTTCACTGCGGTTCTTTTTTTACCGCTAACCTCACACGCCACCACTTATGACGTAAAAGATCTATCTGAGTTAGCTCAACTTTGCTCACACAAGAGTTTTAGTATCGAAAGCGATGGCACGACTTATCGCTGTACAGGGAAACTAGTCCTACCCGCTGGTGATAAAATTGTCTCCTCATTATTACCGGAAAAAGAGATAACGTTAAAAGCAGATTATGGAATTGTGTTAGAGGGGAATAATACGATTGGTGAACCCAATAAACGTATCTCTCTACACGCCCTCGCTACCGGATTAACGGTTAACAATGAGAAAGCATCAAACCTCGACGATTACCAAAACAAGCACACTGTTATCTATGGTGATCTTCTATCTGCTTATCCAACAAAGCTGCATAACGTTCTCATCGATGGAGATATAGAGCTAACAGGTGAGGCCCTTCATATTAATGGTGAGTACAACACCATTATTGGTGACATTTTGACTCACAGCACGACCAATATATTTAATACAAACATCTGTGGTAAGGTCGAATCACAAGGCGAAACACTACACCTAAAAACAAACCATCCTTTACAAGACCATTTTGTCGTCGGTGATGTTTCTGCGCACAAATCTCTGATTATAAAAGATATGTCGATCTATGGTACGGCTGAATCTGTAGGATCGTCAGCTACATTAAGTGGCTCATTCTATAGTTCCACCGCAGCAATTAAATACTTCCAAACATTGAACTTCAACAACGCTCCAAATCAGCCTAGTCAAGTTTGTGGTGAAATCCAACAAACGCCAGGAAGTGCACAAACGAAAGCACAAGACAACAAATACACGCAATACTGTGGATTGGGCGAGGCTGATTGTCACTACTCTTCCCAAGTCTGTCCAATCACCCCTCAAGATGTTCCGAATTGCAGCATGCAGCCTCCATCGGAGAACGACTTAAACCTCAGCGTCACACCATCGGACGACATGGCACTGATGTGCGGCAACGATCTTCCGCAATTTACAGCTACAACAACCAATAATGGAGAAGTTGTAAGCGCAGAAGTCAGTGCTGTCCTATCACACCCTGACTTGTTCACTTTAGAGGTGGTTAAAGGTCAGCAGACATTAAAAGCAAACCAATTTATGTCTGACGACAATGGTGAGCTCGTTGTTCGAGTGGTCCCGAACGATATTGATACCATCGCGTTAGGTACTAACTACACGCTGACTTTCACTATGGCAGAAGACACCAGCAAGCATCAAACGGTTAGCTTTATGTTTACGCCATTTATGTTTGAGGCCTACTCAAAGACGAAAAGCGCCACTTTAAATGAAATACGCGTTATTGCAGGTAAACCAGAAAACGTGCATACGCGATTGCTTGCTTGTGCTTCCACCGGCGAACCTGTAGTCGCAAGCAACTACAATGGTACTCCTAAGGTTTTTCATCCATTGGTTCAACCATTAGGAGGAAGTGAAGGAAACTTTAGCTATTCAGCGGAATTTAAAGACGGCTTGTCTGAACATGGTCTTGTCACGAACGAGTCCGGCATATTTGAAGTGACACTGTCCGATCATTTTGAATGTGAGGGATTTGAAGAGTGCCCTGAAGAAGGCAAAGTGGAAGTGAAAGGAACATTTAATGTGTACTCGCGACCATGGACATTCGCTATTTGTGACAACCAACGTGCTTTGCCTTCTGGCACCTCTGAACAAGGAGAAGGGTTTCTTGCTGCCGGAGAACTTTTCTCTCTAACGGTGAAACCAATCATTTGGCAACCTGACGGCTCTGTAAGTGGGTCTGTTGAATCAGCACGCTATTGTGATGCTTCTATCACCCGTAATTTTACGCTTGATGACGCTCTAGCAGCATCGGTTGTCTTGTCGAGTGAGCAACATACGCCATCAGAGACAGCGAACCAAACCTCAAAATTGCTAAAAAGTAGTGACTCACTGGCTCAGGCGCATAATTCAGCCAAGAATGATCAATTCGTCTTTAATGGATTATATTGGGAAGAAGTCGGGAGCTTGAGAGTAAAAGCAAACCTAGAAAGTAAATATCTAGGTATGACTGTGAACGAAGGCTATCGTTACGTTGGTCGTTTTTACCCAAAATATTTTCAAGTGCAAGACCAAGAATGGCACTACCCACATGGCCAAACTTTTGCTTACATGAATCAACCTTTTGAGAAAGTCACTTACGATGTTGTCGCACTCAATGCGAATATGGAAAACGTGAAGAACTACGTCCACTTTTCATCTAACCTTCAACAACATTTCGACTTAGGCGAGCTAAGCTCATACTCCGAACGGTTTTTGCCGCCTAAGCCTAAGAAGGTAGGCTGGAAACTACTGGGTAGCGCGAGTGTTGGAACGTTTGTGATCGAGAAGCCCTCGACCAATGCGACTTGTAACAATAGCCCATGTTGGAAAAAGAACACGACAGATAAACAATACCCTGATGGCCCATTTAATAAAGAGACTAACAGTGACAGCAGCAAAATAGGTATAGTCACGACTAAAGCCGTTGATGAGGTAAATTTCTTTGATAACAGCGAAATGCTCACTCAACAACCGGACATTCGATTCGGTCGTTTGAACTTTCAAGATGTAGGTGGCAACCAAGGCATGGTGCTCAAAGTGCCACTTGATGTGGAAATTTGGCAAAACGGTCGATTTACGACTAACTTCGATGACAGCTCAACAACGGCGAATGGTGAATATTACTTCAGCACGCCAATTTGGTCGCATGCGCCTGCAAACAACGCCCTGCTTTCTGGCGTTGGAACGATGAGTATTGGCAGGATAACCGATATCGTTGCAAGCCAAATTGACTCAGCGCGCGAGCAAATACAATTCCATCTAGATTTAGACAGCTCAGGCAATCGCATCCCTTGGTTGAAATACGATTGGGATAGCTCTACAAGTGAAGAGGAAAACCCACCCGTCATTGTTACGTTTGGTATTCACCGAGGAAACGATCGCATTATTTATCGTGGTGAACCAAATATGCTTGGCCTAAATTGACGCGAAACGACAAAACAAAAAGAGCCCCTCAATTGAGGGGCTCTTTTCACACAGACTGTGTAATTTACTTTGCGCCACGACGCGCTTTCAGGCGCTTCACCATAGCAAGACGACGCTCTGCCGACCCTTGGTCTGTTGCCGACTGGTTCGGGTTATTACGACGACCTTGACGATTCTTAAACGCTGGTTTTGAGTGCAGCTTTTCAATGTAAGATTCACGCTGTTTTGGTTCATAGCCTGCAAGCTCAATACGGCGAATTCGCTGCTGGATTAGATTTTCAACCTGAACAACCGTGAGCTCTTCATCTCGGTTTACAAATGAAACGGCATGACCTTGTTTACCTGCACGGCCTGTACGACCAATTCGGTGAACGTAATCTTCCGCTAGGAAAGGCATGTCATAGTTCACAACGTGAGGTAAATCTTCAATATCTAGACCTCGAGCAGCGACATCGGTAGCCACCATGACACGTGCTTTACCGGATTTGAACTCTTCTAACGCACGACGACGAGCACTTTGAGCTCTGTCACCATGACAAACCACCGCTTTGATACCATCAAGTTTCAGCTCTTTTACAACGTCGTTTGCGGTCTCTTTGTAGTTCACAAATACCAACACTTGTTTCCAGTTCTTACGACCAATCAGTTCCGAAAGCAGTTCCGTTTTTCGCTCTTGATCAACTGGATATAACACGTGAGCAACTGTCTGTGCTGTCGTATTCGCTCGCTCAACTTCAATACGCTTAGGCTTACGCAGGATATCTTTTGCTAGCAGATTTAGTTGGCTCGAAGTCGTTGCAGAAAACATCATAATTTGCGGATCAGTATCCACATCTAGCATGATCTTACGTACTGCGTGAATAAAGCCCATGTCCAAGATACGGTCTGCTTCATCAAACACTAAAAACTCTAAGTGTGCGACCGAGACATTACCTTGTTCAATGTGCTCTTCCAATCGACCAGGTGTAGCCACTAGGATATCTACACCGTTTTCTAATGCCGTTACTTGAGAAGACATTTTACGGCCACCGAAAATCGCAGCCACCGACAGGTTCGTGTACTTCGTGTAAGCTTTGATGTTGTCAGCAATTTGTTCAGCAAGCTCACGAGTTGGAGCCAAGATAAGTGCGCGAGCAGTCTTACGAGAAGCGCTACGGTTACTGTCTAGCAGCTGCTGAATCATAGGCAGAGAAAACGCAGCCGTTTTACCAGTACCTGTTTGTGCTGTAGCGAAAATATCATGGCCTTTGCGAGCCATTGGAATCGCCTTCTGTTGAATTGGCGTTAACTTTTCATAACCGCATTCTGCCAGTGCTTTAACCACTTCTGGCGCAAAACCTTGAGATGAAAATGACATTGAGCGTATTCCTTAAACAAACCACTAAAAATAGCTTTAAAAATTTAGCCGTGCACTATACCCGAATTTGAGTGATTTATCTCACTTTTCTCATTGAAATCCTACAAAAGAAAAAACGGTGAGCACAGATATATTAGTGGTTCACCGTTTTCGTTTAACCTTTGCGCGATTTAATGTTTGATGCCAGATAACTGAAGGAGAATTCGCTCAAGCTCATCCCATGGCAACAGCTGAGAATCTATCACTTCTAATCGTGATTCAAAGCCTTCTAAGCTGATTTCATTCACCGACACGACTCTGTTGGCAACATTAAACGCGTAACAACCTTGATCCGTATTGACCACTGCTTTAACACGTTCAGCCGTTAAGTCCGAAAGCATTGAGAAGAGTTTATCAAAATCAAACGTGTACTCTGCCCCAAACAACCACCCGCAACTAAAATACCCTTGCCCTTTGTTCTCTTTACGCACAAAGGCCTCACCTGGCGGCAACTGGAATTGAGGCTCTTGGTGAGCATGGTCATGATGATGTGACTCGATATGGGAAGAAGCGCTGCCGTAAACCCGTTCGATATCCAAGACTTCTATCGGTAACTCACCATCATGAATAAGCTTACTGAATACTTTTGAGGGAGATTGGTCCGTCACCCAGTCATTAAACACATCAATGTCGTGACTGGTACAAAGGTCAACCTTACTGCCTATAACCACATCTGCGCTGTCTAACTGGTCCACGAAATTTTGGTTAGAAAGATATTTTTCATCACTTAAGTTACGCGGATCAACCAGAGCGATCGTCGCTTTTAGATCAACGTAAGGTTCATACTGTTCTGAGGTAAGCGTCGCGATAACCTGTTTTGGATGACCAAGGCCTGTCGGCTCAATCAATAAACGGTCCGGTTTTTGGCGCAGTAACGCGGTAATACCGACCGACATTGGCACGCCCGCCGTACAACACATACAGCCACCCGGCACTTCTTTAATCAGCGCACCTTGGTCGGTCATCAATGCACCATCGATGCCAATCTCACCAAATTCATTGACCAAAACCGCCCAGTTTTCGTTTTCCGGTTTGTTCTTCAGTAGATTTAAAATCGTGGTCGTTTTACCGACACCCAAAAATCCGGTCAGTATGTTGGTTGGTACTCGATTTGACATGCTTATCTCCGACACGTTAGTGCATTAATGCTCCAGCAAAGTATACGGAGAATGTGACTCGCTTCAACGCTTTTTATCGCGCTCATCAAGCTCATTGCGTGATGCGTGGGTATACATTTTTTGAGAATGATCAGAGTGACTTATCAACTCTGAACGCTTCATATCAGAAAGATACATACTGGTGTAAATGACGCAGGCAAAAAACGCGATAATAGCGACTACAATGGGAAGAACTCCGAGTGTATTTTCGAATTTAAGCGCAGCGATAGCCAATGCGAAAACAACGACAGAGATAAGTGCGATAGACTTACTTTTGTTGCTTTTCATGATAACTCGCCTTTCGTAAGGGTAGCCCCTAATACCTCCTGTATTAGGGGAGTGCCAGTTTGAACAACATCCAACCTGACTATTCAATGCTACTCCTTTCGCTACTTGTGAAATTTGACAAAGCTAACATTTATTACAACATCAAACGATGAACTTATTACTAGCTTTCAGACACTTAGTGGACTGTAAAGCACTTACTAGCAAATCGACCCGCCGCTGACCAATATGTCGTTTTCATTGGCAATACAAACTTGCGCCACCAGCCTTAGCCCTTCGACTATCATCTCCAGAGACATGGAAGGCTGACTGCCATCTACTGCTTGTTCTGGCAATAATGGGATATGAACAAACCCATGACGAATAGGTTTGTCTTTTAGATAATGTTGGATCCCATAAAAAAGGTGGTTACATACAAATGTTCCGGCACTGTTGGAAATCTGGCTAGGTATCCCCTGCTTTTGCAGCGTTTGAACAATACGCTTTATCGGCAGTGTCGAGAAGTAAGCATCAGGACCATCAGCCACCACGGGTTCATCAATCGGCTGATGCCCAGCGTTATCTGGAATACGAAAATCATCGACATTAATTGCGACACGTTCTGGGGTTATCGCGCTACGCCCGGCCGCTTGCCCTACAGTAATTACACAGTCTGGCTGGTGCGCTTCTATTGCTTCAATAACGACTTTCACCGAGTCATATCGAACTACGGGGACTGGGCAAGTAACTATCACACCGCCTTTTATGGCCGCAGCCTCTAATTGCTTGACCGCTTCTAAGGCGGGGTTAATGGCGTCACCACCAAAAGGTTCAAAACCGGTAATCAGGACTTTCTTCATAACAGCCTTTAGGAAAAGAGTTTTACAAATTATTGCACTCCCCTTCACCCCATCCAATAGCAAAAGTATTGATGAGATAAACCAGACAACATTATGTGACTCATGTCTAACCAGAGAGTGTTTTCTGCCCCATTGAATCTAGGCAAGTTCCGGACTATCGAGACTAACTTATTGATGATTAGTGGCAGGGCAAAGTTCTCTCATTACATGACGCACGTAGAAGCTTGGTTTCCACGCTTAACTTAGGTAGAGTACGCGACCGCAATGCAATTCGAAGAGATTGAATACAATGAATATTGATAACCATGTAATCGAAACGATTGAAGAGTTGGAGGCATTTCTGCATTTAGTAGAAAGCGGCGCTCTAGGCCTTGAAGGTGTCACTGGCGTTGCGCTAGCCACCTCTAATACCGATGGCCGTCCATTTGTTGCCGTATTAGGAGAAAAGCACCAATTGCTCCTTGGCCGCTGGGTTTCGCAGCACGTATATGACAATGGTAAAGACATCGTTCGTAACGGCCCAACCAGAAAACACTAAGCGCTCGACGCCACCTATAACATCACGCCGTCTTATACACCAAGCGTATGCTTTGAAAGCAATGCGCTTGGTGTACTCAAAAAATAAAAAAGAAAAGGCTAGCCTTTATTAATTTTGTCGGTATACTGCACATCAGCTCTTACGGAAAGAGCTATTAATGTAATTAAAGATCAAAGTTTCTCTCAGTTCCACATCGAATTCCTCGTTTACGTTCCTGCGACAAAATAGTTATCTCTAAAATCATATAGTAGCACTTGATATTAGCTAAAAATTCAATATTTAAAACAATCAAATATAGAGGTATCTATGTCTAATAAATTAACTGGTTCAGTAAAATGGTTCAACGAAACTAAAGGTTTTGGTTTTATTTCTCAAGACAATGGCGGTGATGACGTATTCGTTCACTTCCGTTCTATTGTTTCTGAAGGCTTCAAAACTCTTACTGAAGGCCAAAAAGTATCGTTCGTTATTGAACAAGGTAACAAAGGTTTACAAGCAGCTGAAGTAACTGCACTGTAATTCTTTGTGTGGCATCAATGTTGTTGGTGCCACAACCCCCTTCCACTTGTTACTGCCCTTACTATTCTCTATCTAAGTTTATATAGCCAAATCACTTACCTCTCCCACACCATCATTAATCACTTTCAATAAAGTCACTTTGGTATACATCTTTAGGTAATCACACAACCTACCTTGCAATTCCAGTTTGGAATTAAATTAATCTCATTCATATCTGAATCACTTCGCCTCATGCTTTGCTCATAAAAATAAAGTTTATAAAATAAAAGCGATTGGCGAATATAAGAGAAAAAATGAAATTAAATATATCTGCTCAATCAATAAATTCTAATAACTACGAGCACATAATCCCTAGCTGAGAGATTGAGTTTGCACTGAAATGTCATTACATGAAGCCATTTATCGGACAACACTTCATAGGGACAGCGTGTGGAGTCACACACTTCGGGGTATTTGTTGAGTTAGAGGAACCGAAGGTCTCATTCCTTTATCAACTTTCCAAAATGGTGAGTTCGAATTTGATGCAGTCAAACAAAAAATTTCTAGCCAGAGCACCACGTTTACTCTAGGAGCTAAAGTGCACGTGTTGGTTAAAGACGTCGATTCGAAATAAAGAAAGATCATGTTCAACTTAAAAGATGCGGAACACGCGGTAGGTTAGCCTGTTTTAGGTTACTTTCTAATCCATTAATCAAAAATAAAAAATAAGCTTTTAATACCGCAATTAACTTGTGACATTTCGCTGACATCGACTCATTCTAAAACCCTAATATCTGACAAAGGAAACGAATCTAATTTTTGTTTCCAGACACCATCGCAGAGTGTATTTCCAGCACTCTGTTTGCCTCGAGAGGTTCTTATGACAGCCTAGGATCTCTCGGGGCTTTTTTGCACCTATTCAAACCACCTGATTCTACATCCCAACTATTATCCCCTACCCAAGCTGTACTTTTTAACTAGTTCACTAGATCGACAATTGTTATTTAAGCAACTGATCACACAACCTCTTCCAAATTTTGGGTATAAAGTATCAATACTTTCGTTAACTAGGATGTAAATAATGAAAAACTCGTTTGATCTCACTATGCCCAACGAAGAAGGATACTTTGGTGAATACGGTGGTAGCTTTGTTCCACCTGAGCTTGAACAAATCATGCATGACATCAACGCAGCTTATGAGGAATGCAGCAAAGATCCTGAATTTAAAGCGGAACTCGCTCGCTTGTATAAGCACTTTGTTGGACGACCTAGCCCAATCTTCCATGCGGAAAACTTGTCTAAAAAATACGGAGCAGACATCTACCTAAAGCGCGAAGACTTAAACCATACAGGCGCACATAAAATTAACCACTGCTTAGGGGAAGCCATTCTCGCTAAAAAGATGGGTAAGAAGAAACTGATTGCTGAAACTGGCGCAGGGCAACACGGTGTTGCGCTTGCTACAGCCGCGGCATTGGTTGGCTTGAAATGCGATATTTACATGGGTGAAGTTGATATCGCCAAAGAACATCCGAATGTCGTCCGCATGAGAATCCTTGGTGCTAATGTCATTCCTGCCACTCATGGGCGCAAAACCCTCAAAGAAGCGGTAGATTCTGCATTCGAAGCTTATCTGAAAGATCCTGATACACAACTTTATGCGATAGGCTCTGTCGTTGGCCCTCACCCATTCCCTAAAATGGTGAGAGATTTCCAATCAATTATCGGTAACGAAGCACGAGTTCAATTCAAAGAAATGACCGGCAAGTTACCCAATAATCTCGTCGCATGCGTTGGAGGTGGTTCTAACGCGATGGGGCTATTTACTGCTTTCTTAGAGGATGAACAAGTCGCCATTCACGGCGTTGAACCTGCGGGCCGCTCTTTGCAAAAGGTTGGCGAGCATGCTGCAACACTCACACTCGGTGAGCCAGGTATCATGCACGGATTTAAGTCTTACATGCTTAAAGATGCACAAGGTGAACCTCAGGAAGTGTACTCTGTAGCAAGTGGCTTGGATTACCCATCGGTTGGACCTCAGCATAGTTACTTAAAAGACATTGGCCGTGTCAATTACAGCTCAATCACCGATGACGAAGCGATTGATGCATTCTTTGAGCTGTCTCGTGAAGAGGGAATAATTCCTGCTATTGAATCCTCACACGCTGTCGCTTACGCAATTAAACTCGCGCAGCAAGGAGAAACCGGCTCGATTTTGATCAACTTATCAGGCCGTGGTGACAAAGACATTGATTTTGTCGTTGAACACTACGGCGCAAAATACGGCATTGAATCACTCATATAGCCTAACTCCGTAGCCTAACCCTACATGCAAAAAGCTACCTGGTACTAGGTAGCTTTTTGTTTTTGTCTACTATTTTAAGAAGCAAGTCCCTTTACTCACTGTTCTCACTATACCTTTAGAGCATAATTCGATTAACCGATAAGAGCTGGAATGCCTGGAAGCTGACCAACAATAGCAAGGGAGCCTGCACAAACGATAAACGCAGTGCCAGGAATCAGATATTTATCTTTGCGCGATAGTTCGTTAGCACGCTCATGGTCGCCGATAAGCCCGAGGTTATCCAACAGCATCGTGATTGCCCAACCGAAGACTGGATTAACGAATGCACAGGCAAAAATACAGATACCTGCACTGAGTGAATCTTTATGCTTATGGATCATCTGCATACCCGCTTCAAGGAGTGGTAAGAATACACCCACAATCAAAGCAACGCGCAGAACAGGTTCCCACATTGCTAGATCCATTGGGTAGCCAATTACCGCCGCCGCAATACACATGAAACCCGTCAACAGAGCGCCACCTGGAATAGGACGCTTGGCAATTGCGGCAGGAATCATGTACGTTCCCCAAGAAGAAGCTAGGTTTCCGCCCCCTAAGAGTGAACCAACCCCCTGACGAACAGATGCTCCGACCATCGTGTCGTCGACATCCATGAGTACACCTTTCGCTTCTTTTGGGTAGTTAAGTTCTTGAAACACACGATGGCCGAGATAATCAGGGGACCACATAGCGACTGCCAGTAGAGCAAATGGAGTCACGGCAATAAAGTGCTCTAGGGTTGGCCAGCCTAGTTGCCAGCCTGTATCTTCCCCCCACCAGTAGAATGGACTGAAATTAGGCAGGCCCGGTTCTGTGGTAAAAGTGAATTCCGCTCCCATCATATAAGCAACAATACCCGCGAGTGCAGAGCACAATGGGATAGCGAGCCAACGTTTATTGATCTTGGCTAAGTAAGCGTAAACCATAACGGTTAGGCCTATGACCACAAACGAAATGTAACCTTGGTCCGTACTTGCAGCCCACGCTTCCGTCTTATTAATTTGCCCGAGCAACCCAACGGCACCAAGGTAGATCAACAACCCTCCTCGAACCCCGATACCAGTCAGAGTCATGAGTTTAGAGCCACCTTTGGTTAAAGCGAGAATTAAACCAAAAACACATACCATCAAACCTAGCGCGAGAGGGTGCCCTCCTGCAGCTGCGATCATAGGAATCAGCGGTATCATTGGGCCATGGGTTCCCGCTAAGTTTGCATTCGGGTTTAGGATGGCAGAAAACAGAATGACGAACAGGGCTCCAGCGATAAGCAATTCGTAACGCACGTTTTCTGCAATGAATTCCGGAGATAAACCAAACTGAGCAGCAAAAGCGGAAACCATGGCAGTGACCATCACCACTTTACCAATGGTCGCTGCTAATGCAGGTACCCAGTCTTCGATTTCAATACTGTAATCACGTGAGGGCAAATGAATTCCCCAGCGACGGAAACTCATGACGGTTAAATCATGATTTAGAAAGTCTTCTCGGCTTTCAAATTCATGCGGTTTTTTGCGCACATCCCTGTAAAAAGTCTTACTTTTGTCAGACATTGAGTCATCCTTTTATGTTTCAACGTTGAACTACGTCAACTAGAGTTTCGCTTGGTAGACAGACCTTCGACCAATACGAGACAACACCCACATCAAACTTCTAGGCCATACTAAGATAGCGGCATGAACCAATTTTGATTTTGAGCTTATTAAGCATGTGTTGCTATGGGTAGGAATATTAGACATTAGTAAAAGAACAACAAAAATCTCACTTATTACACAATAATTTAACATTGAACTAAGACGCTTGAACTTTTATGAGTCATTTTTGAGCAGAGAGCCAAGTAGAACGGCCAATTCCGATTTATACTTTCAAGGTAGAGATCACTGTGCTCGCATCCATCGCAAAGTAACTATAGATATCTCTGCATTGTATACTTTGTTAAACTCCGCCCTTTAATGAGTAAGGCCCTTAAAAATGATGACTGACGAAGAGAGAATCGAGCTGCAACAGAACAATCCACTGCACGGGTTAAAGCTAGAGACTATGTTGCAAGAGTTAGTAGATTTTTACGGCTGGGACATTCTAGATACAGCAATGCGTTTTAATTGCTTTAACACTAAGCCTTCGATTGCAAGTAGCGTGAAGTATTTAAAGAAAACCGAATGGGCGAGAGAAAAATTAGAAAACTTTTACCTTTATCGCTTTAAGCGTATGCCACGCGCGAGCGAAGAAGAATACAACTTACCACCAAGAGCTCGTACCTTCCCTCATGGCCTTGAACCTAAAGAGCCAATGCCGCTAACCGTTGACTCTATTCTTAAGTCACAAGCTAAAGCAGCGTCTGCATTTAAAAAGCGTTCACCTCGCGGACGCCCTGCTCGTCGCCAATAACACTATCTTGAAAAGCAATAGAGCCCTACTGGTAGCTCCAGCAGGGCTCTATTGTTCTTTAAAGGAATGGCTAGAAGCGAAGACTCAAGCTAGTGAGCATTCCCTTTCTCCAGCAACTCCCGTAAGTAAACTCACATGTAGTTTACGTTTTCTATTGATTACGCTTTTTCTTCTTTTTACCCGTACCTGCTGGCTTCGCTCGCGGCTTCATTGGTAAAAAGTAGGCTTCACTCTGATCGTCTTCCACTTCAAAACCGACTACCTGCTCGCGTTCAAGTTGGAACTTATTTTTCTTTTCTATCACTTTGAAATGGTGGTAGTCGTCGTAATCGATAAGAGATAACCCTAAACCTACTTCACCAGCACGACCACTACGACCGATTCGATGCATATAATCAGCAGGGCTACGCGGAAGATCGAAGTTAATCACCACTGGAAGTTTTTCAATATCAAGGCCGCGTGCTGCGATATCGGTGGCAATAAGAACTTGAATCTCGCCAGACTTAAAACCGTCAAGGACACGAGTACGAGCGCCCTGCCCTTTATCACCATGGAAAACTTCAGCGGTAATACCGCGTTTTGACAATTTTTGAGCTAAATGGTTACAGGCATTCTTAGCATTCACAAAAATCAAAGTCTGTCGCCACTGGTGCTGTTTGATTAAGTGCGCGAGTACCGCCGTCTTCTCACCTTTATTTACACTAAACACGCGCTGCACCAAAGTGCTGGCTTCTGCGCTCTGCAACTGAACTTCAACAGGGTCGCGGAGCAACTGCTGAGCCAGCGTCGTGACTTTATCAGGGAAAGTAGCAGAAAATAACAGCGTCTGTTTCTTCTCTGGGAGTAACGCAAGAATCTTATTCAGTTCTTCGGTAAATCCGAGGCTCAACATACGGTCAGCTTCGTCAAGAACGAGCGTTTCTACTTGGCTCAACTTAATCGCGTTACTGGATACCAGATCAAGTAATCGACCCGGCGTAGCTACGATAATGTCACAGCCACCGCGAAGCGCTAGCATTTGTGGGTTCACCGATACACCACCAAATACGGCAACCGTTTTGATCTTATCTCTAAGATGGTACGAGTAAGATTTGACGTTGTATGCCACCTGTGATGCCAACTCACGAGTTGGAACTAAAATCAGGTGAGAAACGAAGTTACCACGGCGATTGTTTGATCCGTCTTGCTGAACAATTTTTTGCAAGATTGGCAGCGAAAAAGCAGCGGTTTTACCAGAACCCGTATTGGCACCACCAATAATATCTTTCCCTTCAAGGATATCAGGAATAGCACGGGATTGAATAGGCGTCGGTTGGCTGTATTCCAACGCTTCTAGTCGCTCGACTAATGTTGGAATCAGGCCAAGATCGGCAAATGTCGCTTGCTGTGTTTTATCTGTCATTACGATGAGTGGCTCAGTGCTAGTAAAGGCCGTGTATCTTATGCTATTTCGCGTCTGGATGTTAGAGATAATGGCCCAAACAGAAGATTGGTGAAAGAAGCACTATAGGGTTCAGGAATTTCCTTTCACTAACATGAGTTAATGGTTTCGGTAACCAATACTCTACGACCAAGATGGTAGCGTTCGCGACGAATCTATCATCCACTTCGAAATTGATTTCAGCTCATTTGGGGTAGAAAGAAGCTAGAAGCACTTGCTTATGTTGGGTGAGTAAATGTATGTAAAGCCTCAGTACATAAAAACGAACCTAATTTAGGTAAGCTCTGGCAACTATATGCCACGACTCGAAAAGTAACGCGTGGGTGAATCGCCATAGACCCGACGAAACATCGCAATAAAGTTACTGGGCGTCGAATAACCTAAAGCATGTGCAATATCTCCCACCGATTCCCCTCGAGCTATCATTTCTAATGAATGTATTAGCAGTACTTGTTGCCGCCATTCACTAAAACTCATGTTTAACTCACTTCGAATCAATCGTCTTAACGTCCGAGATGAGACTGCCCCAATATTGGCCCAATGCTCTACAGAATGCTTGCTGTTTGGGTCTATTAAAATTGCTTGAGTAACTTTTTGCAGTCTCGGATCTCTGGGCAGTGGGATGTGGAGTGACTCATGAGGGCTATTGACGATTTCATCGGATATTACGGCGAGAATACGTAAAGACTGTATGGATAGATCGTCTGTTTTGCTCCATATCGATGCTCTAACCGATAGGGCTTTCAACACATCGCTCATTTGGATAACACAAGGTCTCATTGGAAACCGCTCACAACTCTCTGGAGTAAACAGTAATGAACGACCTTTCAGAGAACCACAAAAATAAACACTGTGCATCGCACCCGGGGGGATCCAACCAGCTCGGTGAGGTGGAAGTATCCACGTTCCTTCATCGGTTTTGACCTGAATTAGCCCTTCATCTATACACAGTAACTGGCCTCGATGATGACTGTGCCAATTATGTGGCCGTTGATCCAAATGGTTGAAGTCGCTCCTTTCATGCTGCCACTCCTTAACGATCAGTGCGGCGCCATTTTTCCATTCGCTGTAATCAGAGTTTGTCACTTTATTTACTCAATTCCATTTTGGCCATTATTCATTATTTTCTGTCCTCTTAACGTTACCATAGCAAGTTAGCGTTCGAGTAACATTTTAGCAACGATCATTTTATCGAAGGCAGAACCATCATGAACGAACCTATCTTTATTATCTATTACATTACAGCAGGCTTGGGCATTGGCTTTCTCGCTGGACTCGTTGGTGTGGGTGGTGGTGGAATGGCCGTCCCTATTTTTGCGTTTCTATTTTCACTACAGGGAATAGCTGATACGGAAGTAGTGCATCTTGCGTTAGGGACATCAATGGCTTCGATGATTATTACAACATTGGGCAGCATGCGCGCTCACTACAAAAAAGAGAATGTAGACTCGACAATGGTAGTAAAAATGTTGAGCGGAGTTCTAGTCGGAACATTTTGCGCCACATTCGTAGCATCGTATCTACAAGGAGTCTATCTGGCAGGCTTTTTCAGCGTATTCATGTTGTATGTTGCTTATAAGATGTTTCTCAACACTGAAAATGAGTACAACCCTAACCCACATGGGGCTATCGGTAATATCACTGTAGGCTCGGTGATTGGCTCTGTATCAGCGCTTGTCTCTATAAGCGGTGCGGGGTTGATCATCCCCTATCTTGTCCAGCAAAATTTTGAGGTAAAACGTGCTATTGGTACCTCTGCTGCGATAGGTTTCCCTATCGCGCTGTCAGGAAGCCTCGGTTACATGTTAAACGGATGGGGAAACACAGATTGGAACAACTTAGTATTAGGATACATATACCTTCCTGCAATGCTCAGCTTCTCCATTAGTAGCTACTTAACTACTAGCCTCGGCGTACGTTGTGCAGAGTATTTCCCAAATAAAGTTCTTAAGAAAATCGTTGGTATTTTGTGTGTTCTTCTAAGTTTCAAAATGTTGGTACAAGTACTTAGTTAGATCAAATAACACGGTCACTAGTAGGCCTTGCACTATGGTGAAAGGATAAGCCTGCAAAAACTTACTTCTCGCTTTGCTGGTCCAAGCACACAATGTGTAAGAAAGCTCCTCATTGTTGCACTCTTATGACTTTGTTAACCTGACCAGAATTACATCCAAAATGTGCTGATGATTGTCCTTTCTGGAAACCTCGTCACGCTCCTGGCAAAGTGCTTCCTCCCCTTCTGATGCGAGAATTTTAATGCCACGCTCAGTACATTCTGCGAACGCACTAAACTGACTCGCACTAGGAATCTCTTGAAACGTCACATTGGGAAGATCAACAAGTGAATCGGCTGGTGTCAGTGCGGGATGTAGCCGATCAGAAAGCGTCACCACGGTGATAGCATTGTTCATCAAGGCCAGAGTTTCAGGGACAAAAGTTTTCGTTAGCTCAGGGTTGATAACGACGACCGATTTCAGTTTGTTTTCAGACTGAAATCGGGGGAATTTTTGATCCGGGATGCTGGTAATATCAATGTTATTTTCACGTAACCAATGACAGTCTACATTGGTGGCGTTGTGACACGATGTTCGATATTTCTCCGGGCTTATTTTCGCTCCGGAGAGCATCAGCATAGATGTGCCGCCCAGAAAAAAGCCGACCCCCTGCACTGCATCAGTATCTACGCCTCCGGACAGTATCCCGACCGAACTTAATTCGTTCAGCCCAAGCACCAAATCACTGGTTCTGAATGTGATTTCATCAACAGCCATTTCTGCATTGATTTCGTTCGGTGCAGGAGGCTTTGGTACCACAACGACATAACCTTGTTGCGCCAGGCTCGTGGCTATCCAACCACTGTGGGAAAACGCTGACCGTGTTCCGCCCTGCGACAAAAGCACAACGGGAAATTTTCCACTTGCTAACGGGGCATCTAACTGCGTTTCGACTGATTTAAAAATGTTCCCCCTACCAAACGTGAAATTGTTTTTTTCGTTCGTTGTGGGATACCAATAATAGACTTCTACTGGCTTATCTCTGTCTTCACTGAATCCCGTTTTGATTGTTAGCGCAGAATGGTATTTCGGCTCATTCGTACTGGCGCTGGCACTGACACACAATGTAGCGAGTAGAAAAGACATTATTATTTTGGTTTTCATTTTTCCCTCAGCCGGTCAACACATTATTCTGCACGGCATCTAGAAAAATAACGCGCAGGAGATTCTCCATATATTTTGCGAAACATAGCAATAAAGTTACTTGGAGTCGAGTAACCCAAAGCAAGTGCCTACTTTGAACTGCGCCAGCACTCTCTTGGACAGAAATGATTTAGAGCATTTACTTAAATTAGCAAAATGCGAATAACTTCTGGTATGGAAAATCTGTGTCCAATCTGGCAGGAGCAGTTTAGTTATTGGAAATGCAGCTTTATCGAGACGTTCTATATGTATTGGCTTAACAAAGTTGTTGCGAGCTTCAATGCAATACCAAACATGATGCATGAAATCGCAGAATCTAAAATTCTCCATGTTCTTGGCTTACTAAAAAGTGGGATCAACTTGTTAGCCAAATACACTAATCCATAAAACCAGATCCCTGATGCAATCAGTGCCCCTATAACAAACAATAGTTTTTCATCAGGTTCCATTTGAGCAGTCACACCACCAAGGATCACCACCGTATCCAGATAGACATGTGGATTTAAAAAAGTGATAGCCATCGCCATTAAAACGACTTTTAACCAACTCTGGGCAATGTCCGAATTTTCCAACTCTAGGTGACTTGAACCATTCCATGCTGATTTTGCAGATTGGTAGCCATACCAGAAAAGAAATACTACGCCGCCAAGAGTCAAAAGGTCTTTCCATAATGGTGCTTTATAGAGCAGTGTCCCTATACCAAGTACACCAGTACTGATCAGTAGAATGTCTCCAAGAAAGCAGATAGTGGCAACGGACAGTGCGTATTGCTTTTTTAATCCGCACTTTAATAGAAACGCATTTTGGCTACCGATTGCGACAATCAAACTTCCAGAAACAACGGCACCCGTTAACAAAGTATTTATCACATCAAACCTCAATGGATTTTGAAGCAAACACCAACGATTGCTCTATCACTGAATCAGGCATGATCACTTGCAAGTGTTTAATCATTTCTTGCCCCGCCTCCTGCAAGTGTTCTAGTCGCATTTCAGGCAAGCTTTCTAGAATAAACCACATGTTACGTGTGCCAGATTCAATTCGGGTTCTGACACCCTGCCTCCAGTTCCAACGACGACAAGTAACGCCTACTTCATCGCGCCAAATTACTTCCCCAACATCAGGGTTTTCAATTGAAGCCTCACCATTTTTCATGGTGTCAAAGGATTCAGAGCCATCTGCGATAGTGAGTGTTGGCGCTCCTTGATAACTGTCCATATCTTCACCACCTACGGGTATGGCGTATCGAATACTGATGGCATTATAAATATCCACAATAGGGTCAATGCTCTGCATTCCTCCATCTTTCAATACTCGTTTTCGCAGTGCAGCAGCCGAGCAAGGGGTTCGATTTGGTTTAGCGCCAAATTGACGAAAAACGTCTCCCCACGCATTGATGTGTGATTCTGCCCATGGATAGTCGTTCTCAATGACGGAAGTACATGCTTCTTGCAGAACCCGTTTTGCATACTCTTGGCTCTGAACTTCCGTTCCTTTAACGGATATGCTCAATGCTTTGAACTCTGGTGCAATCTGGGAAATTCGAGCATCGATTGACGGCACTACAACAACCATTAGATAATTCCTTCAGTGATTCATTTTCATGCAAGATACATTACAATGACCAAAAAAGTCAATATATCGACCAATGGTGGCACTGATGCTGATTTCATTAATCAAGCGGTAGCCGCAAGGATCAAGGAACATCGAAAAAGGCTCAAGTTGTCACTGGATGCCCTGTCAAAAAGAGCAGGGATAAGTAAAGGCATGTTAGTAGAAGTAGAGAAAGGGGCAGCTAACCCTAGCATTTCGACGTTGTGTAAACTGTCTGCTGCCCTTGGGATTTCGGTTGCCGATATTGTGAATGTTGCGAGTAATCCAACAGTCAACATCATTGATAAAGAGGACATTCCAACGCTTTGGACTGGCGAGCACGGTGGTAGCGCAAAACTTCTGGCGGGAACAAGCGGCCCAGATATGATTGAGTTGTGGCGCTGGAATATGAAACCATCAGAAGTTTTTGAATCAGCAGGTCATCCACAAGGCACGTTTGAACTTTTTCATGTTGAGTCTGGAATACTCACTTTGAATATTGATGGGAAAGCCATAGAACTGCATGAAGGTCAGTCCGCTATAGCTAAAACGGATGTCCCTCACAGCTACTCAAACCAAGCAGATTCGGATTTAGTTTTCACTATGAGCGTTGCTGAGTTACATCGATAAGCCCACTCATTTAGAGGCGAGTTCAAATAAGATTTATTAAGGCAAAGCCATACTCACAATAGATGGATTAGTACTAGCCCCAAGTAACAATGGGGCACTTTTGCGTTAGAAAGTACTCAACATGAAGGTTCTCGACAAAGATGAATCAACTCGATGCTGCCCAAAAGACGTCTAAGCGAGTTTCAGATTTCAAGTAACTTTTGAGACTTTGAGCACTTTATGTATATCGGTGTGTTCAATCCTAATAGAGCATTGAATAGTTAGATATTGAACAATCCATGTGAACTATGAAACTTAAGTTAACCGTGTGATTTGCTCTCTTACGATATCTAAAGCTGATTGCAATTGTAATCGGCTTAATGGACCTGCAAGTGATATCCTCACTGCTGCCGGCACTTCATACCGACCCACAGCAAACATTTCCGCTTCCCTCACTCTGACACCATGTTTCAACAACGACTGGTTAAAGTGATACCCTGTTAATGGCTCAGGCAAAGGTAGCCACACATTGTAACCAGGAACACCAATCTGGATTTCGGGAAATACTGCCTTCCAGATCCGATGACGTGCACTGAGTTCCATCGCTATCTCTTTGTCCACGGCTTGCATAGCTCCGCTAGTTAACCAACGACAAACAAGGTCGATTATCAAAGGGCTAACATACATACAACTGACTCGTAGCGCACGTTGCAGTAAATCTTTGAACGACAAAGGCAGAATGATGAAACCCAGCCGCAATCCACCTGCAAAGTACTTAGAAAAACTGCCCACGTATAAGGTAATATCTGGAGCGATAGCAACTAAGGGACTCTTTCGATGAGACGGTGGGCAGTAGAGAACATCGTCCTCAATAATCAACACATTGTAACGACGACATATCTCTATGATTTTTAGTCTTCGGCTATCCGTTAACTGAGCTCCGGTCGGGTTCTGTATTCCCGGCGTAAGATAAAGCAGTTTTGGGCGATGCCTCTTACAGTGCAAAGCCAGATCTTCTGGATCTAATCCATATTCATCGACTTTTACTGGCACTAGCTTTCGTTCAGATTGCTGACATGCATAGATGAACTCTGGATAACACAGCCCTTCAGCAAGAATTGTATCTTTAGGGCGGCTTAGAGATTGAATAATCAACGATATCCCGTGTTGCCCTCCATGAGTCCACACTAGACGCCGTGCATCAATATCGATATTGAATTTGGTCATCAGCCATTGTCGAAGAGTCTCGTTATGACCCCGAATGCCATCAGCGGAGTAGTAATCCAGCACGGCTGCCTGCGCAATTTCCTCGTGTGATAGCTCTTTCAACGCATTCGCAAGAAATTTCGGCTGCGATAATAGCAAAGGTCGGCAACGTGCCAGATCAATGCCTTTTTCTTCCAATACCGGATGATAAAAGTGGTTCAGTTCAGTTTCTCTGTTACGTACATAAGTACCGCTTCCTACTTTTGGTTCCGTTAAGCCCCTCCGCTCTAGCTCCCTATATGCCCTCGTCACCGTTCCAACCGTCACACCTAAGCGATAAGATAAAATACGCTGAGGAGGTAATTTAGTGTCTGGTTCGAGTTCACCACTCTCTATCACCTCTGCAATCGCTTCAGCCAGTGCCATAAACTTAGGTCCGGAACGACCCGATATATCAGGGACTAACATTGTCTCTCTCCGAAGGGGTACAATTAACTCTTGTATTCAGGATAAATAAGGCCTGACGAAAATGAAATCAAAGAATTGTCACCATGACGCATTAACTGTAGGTCTCTCTCACTTCATCCCTTTATTCTTGGCTTATCAGCACTAATTTGAGAAGAAAAGAAATGACAACATTATGGGACCTAACTCCAGCGATGAGTTTATTTGCGTTTGTCACCGCCATAACACCCGGCCCAAATAACTTATTGCTCGCCAACTCAGGGGCACAATTTGGTATAAGGAAATCATGGCGACACCTAATTGGTATCCGTATTGGCGTAATAGGGTTAATTCTGCTTTGTGCATGTGGTGTCGGTGTTGCCCTACAGACTCATCCAAGTTGGTATCTCGCTATAAAATACATCGGTCTGGTTTACATGTTCTGGCTGATGATTAAGCTGCTATGTACCAACCCTTTCGCAGGCAAACCCACTAAAAGCAAACCAATCAACGTAACTCAGGCTACGTTGTTTCAACTGGGTAATATGAAGGCTTGGATGGCATCACTTGCTTTGGTCACAAGTTATAGTCTCCCTTCTAACTATTGGTTCTCTGTTACATTGATTACTTTCGTGTTTACGACATTCGGACTGTTTGCAAATATTACTTGGGTCTGGGTTGGTAAAAAAATTCGTATTTATCTCAATACCGTATTAAGACAGCGCGTATTCAACATCAGCCTAGCGACGATAACATTCATATCATTGTTACCAGTTTTGGGGCACTCTGCCTGAATGACAAAGAGCAGAGTTTTGTATGTATAAAATTGCCAATTATCTAAATTCGCATTTCGAGGCGTAACACACTTTGGGACAAAAAAGAGTCAGCCTAACGGTCTGGCTCTTTTGAATGAAAAAATAGTCTGGTGGGAGAACTTGTAAGGCTGTGGCAGGTTACACTCACTTACTCCTTAGGCAGGTGACCAGTTTCCTTCGCAAGCTTTTGCATCGCCTCGGCAAACGTTGTTGTCCCGCCTTTAGCTTTAACCTGTATTACCTTATATCCCAACTTTTCCAACGCTTGGCGCTCTGCCAAAACAGCTTTGTCATCTTGCTGGCTACCTTGAGCTGGCTGATGAATGTAACATCCCTCTAGTTTACCATCTTCGACCAATTGGTGGTGTTTCAGTGCATCGATATCAAAATTCATAATAAGTCTTTTCATTAAGAGTGGGAGTTTCTGTGGCTAGTTACATACGCTTCAAAGGCTTCACGACACTATCTAAGCCTTCAATTTTGAGCGCTAAACATAGCTTGAGCAAATCCCCTAGCTCGCCGCTTGGCCAGCCCTTTTTATCAAACCACAGTAAGTATTCTTCAGGCAGGTCGATCAACACTCGCCCTGCATATTTCCCAAATGGCATTTGCATTCTAGCGAGTTTAATGAGGTTTTCTTTTTCTAACATAAGTGACAGAGAGTTAAGGTAACTCGTCCAAGGGTAACACTGGTTCTCCCTCCTCACCAGCAAATCGCAGTCACGTTTATTTTGGCGGCCGTGACTCGCTTTGTGCTAGAGTACGCGGCATAAAAAATGAGAACGAGAAAGCAATGAAGTCACCTTGTCGAGCAGCATGTAAAAATAACGCCGGAATATGCTCTGGTTGTCACCGGACGATGGATGAAATCATCCAATGGAAAGACAAAACCGATCTCCAACGAGATGCGATTATCGAACAAATCGCAGGAGAAGATTCAACGCACAGTTGTCCTGAGTGCGGGACTCAAGCCCATTGTGATATCGCCGCAGGCAAAGAGACATGCTGGTGCTTTACTATAGAAACCCGTGATTTACCCAAGCCAAGCGCCAACCAGCTGTGTTTGTGCCGAAAATGTCTAGAAAAAAAGCCAGTCGCGTAATACGACTGGCTTACTGATCATCGTTTTCTGACAGGTGTTTATTTAGCGGTTAAAGCGGACGCTTCAAACTTAATGCCTTCCCACCCTGTCACCATAAAATTACGAATATTCTGGTGATCGCTGTTCTCTGGATGCTGCAATACATCTTCACGATAAAAACGGCCAAAGCAGGCTAGCGTCGCTTCTTTGTCTAGGTTGTTTAGCAAACCGAAAGCGAAGATCTTACACGAACCGTTGTTCTCGCCTGCATTGTTTTGTGTCTCACCATTTACAAAAGCGGTTGGCTCAAACGTATAGTTATCTTCGATCACCGCCATCGTTGCTTCAAATTCGACCTGCTCTGGTGACGCTGCCAATAAATCTAAAAACGATTTTAACTCCATTATTCCTCTATCCCTACTTCATCATATTGATGACACATTAGTTTCATAAAAAGCCAATATAAGAGTCATCAATCATACATATATTCAGAGCCTTACCAAATCACACGTCATTCAGCGCTCTATCATTCCAGTTGCGGAAATGGACAGCAGCATAAAACCCATGCTGATTGACAACCTATCGGATTGATAAGGAGATATCATGATCACCCCTTTAAAGGCAATCGGTGCACTCGCATTGTCATCACTTGCCATCGCGTGTTCATCACAACCCGAAGATACCGTGGCTTCATTCGCTACACAATGCAAACCTACCACTGCACCCGTTACTGGGGAAACGTCAATTCAAGGTTTAACTTTTATCGGGACATCCGTTGCTGATGCTCCATTCGACACATCGGCAGCTGAAATCGTGAGTTATGACGCCTGTACAGATAAGCTCTATGTGGTGAATGCTCAAGCAAAACGTATCGATGTACTTTCTATGGATGACAACGGCGTACCAACGCAAAGCGCATTCATTGATCTCAACAGCGCTGGCGAAGCAGCGGGCATTGAAATTGGCGCAGCAAACAGTGTCGCTGTATTCAATGGTTTGGTAGCTGTTGCGATTGAAAACAGTAATAAACAAGCGAATGGTATTGTTGGCTTGTACCGCTCCGACGATTTGTCATTAGTCACGACTTTCCCAACAGGCGCATTGCCAGACATGGTTGGCTTCTCGAAAGATGGCCGATACATCGCAACCGCTAATGAAGGAGAGCCAAACAGCGATTACAGCATTGACCCTGAAGGTAGTATCACTTTGATCGATCTGAGCCTTGGTGTTACTCAAGCAGAAGTGTCACAAATTGGCTTTAACGAATTTGATGATTCACGAAAAGCAGAGCTTCCAAAGAATGTGCGTATTTCGGGGCCAAACGCCACCATCGCACAAGATCTAGAGCCGGAATACCTCACTTTTGCAGATAACGGCAAAATCTATGTCGCGCTACAAGAAAATAACGCCATGGCAATCGTCAATCCAGAGAGCAAATCAGTAGAGCGAATTGTTGGCTTGGGTGAGAAGTCTTGGTCGGGCGCTAAACTCGATGCATCCAACAAAGACAAAATCATTGGGAACTTGAAAAGCTACCCACAACTGGTTGGCTTATTTATGCCTGACACTATCGACAGCTACTCAGTGAATGGGAGTACTTACATCGTATCGGCAAATGAAGGCGACGGGCGTGAGTACGGATTCAAAACCACTCAAGAACTGTGCGACAAAGCTGGCTTTATGTGGGATGAAGACGATTACCTCGGTACAGATGAATATACATCTGAGCAAGGAACCTGTTTAAGCCATATTGATGAAGTGCGCGGTAAGAAGCTGAAAGTAGCAGCAGAACACCCATTGGCAGAGGCACTAAAAGACAACAAACAACTCGCGCGTTTAAAAGTGATTAAGCCGGAACAAACGCTTTCTGCACAAGAGAATGTTCAATCATTTGGCGCGCGTTCATTCTCGATTTGGGATGAAAACGGCAAGTTGGTCTTCGATAGTGGTGACGATTTCGCGACTATCGCGCTGCTGAATGAAGGCAAGAACTTCAACAGCACCAACGATAACAATAATAGTGGCAATGACCGAAGTGATGATAAAGGTATTGAGCCAGAGGCGATTGAAGTAGCACAAATTAACGGTCGTCATTACGCGTTTATCGGCTTGGAGCGTCAAGGCGGTATCATGATTTATGACATCACAGACCCGAAACAAGCGCAGTTTATGCATTACGTAAACCGCCGTGATTACAATCAGCCAGTATGTACAGAAGTCGAAGATGGCGAATGCATGAACGACACATACAATCCAAAAGCAGGCGATTTAGGTCCAGAGTCCATTAATTACTTTACCCGTAACGGTGGTCATTTTATCGTCGTTGGCAATGAGGTATCGGGCACGACATCCGTCTTCCGAATCAATCTATAAAGTAATGTAAAAGTCATTTAGAACCAAAACGCCCGACGTAAGCCGGGCGTTTTTTTGTATGAGGTAATGTCCTACTCTGCCGATGCTAGCGCGTCACACTTTGATGCGCAGATAAAATCGTTTTTATGCAGACCTTTGATAGAGTGACTCCACCACGTTACGGTAACCTTACCCCATTCCAACAAAATAGAAGGATGGTGGAACTCATCTTCTGCCAGTTCCGCGATTTTGTTACTGAAAGCCCATGCTTGTTTGAAGTTCTTAAATTTATACACCTTTTCTAGTTGAGGTATGTCTTCTCTTTCAATGATCTGCCAATCAGACAATTGCAGCAGCAGAGATTGTTGTTCTTCTTTGCTTAGTGCAATGGCATCGATACTACAAGCTTCGCATTTTTGTTCATTCAACATGAGCAGGTTCCTTTGGTTCAAAAAGTGGAGGAAGCAGTCCAGCTTCAATCGCTAGATCGGCTTGTTTCAATAAATTCAACTGACTGATTTTAAAAAGCTGAGAAAAGTCATCAATCACGTAGTACTTCGGTTGCATGATGTCGATACGATAAGGCGTTCTCAGCACAGTTTGTAATTCAAATGGGTCGCGAATTGCTGCATCACTCTCTAATGCGTAGAGGGTTTCGCCAGGAGATGAAAGAATACCACCACCGTAAATTTTGGTTTTGTCCCCTTCTTTCACCAAACCAAACTCTACAGTAAACCAGTAGAGACGAGCGAGATAGGCTCTTTGTTTTGGTGTAGCGGCTTGCCCTAGTTGACCATAATGCTCGGTAAATGCAGCAAAGTCTGGGTTGGTTAACATCGCGCAATGACCAAATATTTCGTGGAAGAAATCTGGCTCCTGTAAGTAATCGAACTCATCTCTTGTACGCAAGAATGTGGCGACTGGAAAGCGCTTATTACCGAGTAGATTAAAAAATCGGTCGAAATCAATAAGCGCGGGAACGGGCTCCACTTGCCAACCTGTTGTCTCCATCAAGACACGATTAATTTCTGGTAACTGAGGAACGCGGTCTTGAGGTAAATCAAGCAGCGTCAAACCGTGTAAATAAGCCTCACAAGCTCTGTTTTGGATCACACCCATTTGTCGTGTTACCAAATCTCGCCAAATGGCGTCTTCTTCACGGCTCCATTCAACCCTGCCTTCCTGGTTTACGGGTTTAGAACGATACTGCGTCATGGCTCATCTCCATTAACAAATCCTTTACATTAAGCCTATCTGTAGTCTTAAGAGCTTCCAATCCCTGCGCGATTTTCTCAGCACCATCCCGATGTAACATATTGTTTACAATGCATCGTAACTGCATGATTTTTATGACACGATATAATCTATGGCTTGTTTGACTTTATCGTGTATTCCTCTCAAACTAAAACCTGTTATCACTTTGTTATAGAGGGACCTATGCGCGAGAGCAGCAAAGTATGGCACCCGAGCGAAAGTCGTATCGAAGAAGCCAACATTACACAGTTTATTGAACACATTAATCGACAAGGAAATACCCTTGAAAGCTTCGCTGATCTGCATCAATGGTCACTCGATCATGTAGAAAAATTTTGGCAGGAAGTTTGGCTATTCTGCGACGTCATTGGCACTCAGGGAGAGACCATAAAAGAGCGAGCAGAAAGTCGCTGGCAGCAACCCGTCGAAAATAGGGATATAAAATGGTTCCCAAACGCGCAAATTAACTACGCCGAAAATTTGCTAACCTACGCGTGTCACCAACCCGATGATCTCGCGATTTGGTTTGAAAATGAACGTGAAGAAAAACAGACCTACACATGGAAACAATTGTGCGAAGAAGTTTCGAGTGTGCAGCAATGGTTGAAAGAATGTGGAATTAAGCACGGTGATGTCGTCGCTGGTTATTTACCTCACCTACCTCAAACGGTGATAGCTATGCTAGCAACCACCAGTTTAGGGGCGACCTGGACTTCCACCTCACCTGATTTTGGCGTCGAAAGCGTTTTGGAGCGCTTTGGTCAAGTGAAACCCAAAATCCTGTTTACTTGTGATGGCTATACATTCAATGGCAAAACTTTCGATATGTCTGAGAAAAACCAGCATATTGCGGATCATCTTGATGGTCTTAAACAAGTTTGCCAAATTAGCTACCTTAAACCACACATTTTTGAATGCGATGTCTGCACCCAAGATTGGCAAAACGTCCTGAATCAATACACACCCGAAGCGCTGACTTTTACTCGTGTGAATTTTAACGATCCGCTATTTGTGCTTTATTCTTCAGGCACAACAGGCAAACCGAAATGCATCGTTCATTCCGTCGGCGGAACGGTGCTTAATCACTTGAAAGAACATCAACTGCATTGCGATATTCAACCGAACGAACGCGTGTTTTATTACACGACCTGCGGTTGGATGATGTGGAACTGGCACGTTTCTTCACTCGCGAGCGGTGCATGTTTGGTGATTTTTGATGGTAGCCCTGTTTACCCCACTCATGATGTGCTCTGGGACCTCGCAGAACGAGCCGAAGTGACGCTGTTTGGAACCTCAGCAAAATACCTAGAGGCGCTGGAAAAAGCATCTTTTTCTCCGCAGAAAAGTGATGCATTTCCAAGTCTGAAAACCATTTGCTCAACGGGCTCTGTTCTGTATCCAGAACAGTTTGATTATGTCTATCAGCACATTAAAGAAGATGTACACCTCGCATCGATCTCAGGCGGGACAGACATTTGTGGCTGCTTTGTGTTAGGCAACCCTATTTCTCCCGTTTATCGAGGAGAGTGCCAATCAGCGGGATTAGGGGTCGATGTCCGAGTCTTTAACCCGCAGGGTAATAGCGTAATCGGAGAGCGCGGTGAGTTGGTTTGTGCCAATTCATTGCCCAACTTCCCCGCTGGCTTTTGGAACGACACCGGTGAGAGATATCATCGCGCTTATTGGGATAAATTCGACAATATTTGGCACCACGGCGATGATGTTGAACAGACCAGCGTTGGGGGATACGTGTTTTATGGTCGAAGTGATGCCACGTTGAATCCCGGTGGCGTAAGAATCGGCACGGCCGAAATCTATCAGCAAGTGAACTGTATAGACGGTATTCTAGATTCGATCGCAGTAGGAAAAGAAGTCGATCGCAACGAACAAATATGGCTGTTTGTCCAATTAGTCAAAGGGGTAGAGCTCAATGACGAGATGATCGCTTCCATCAAAGCACTGCTAAAGTCTGCATGTTCTCCAAGGCATGTACCTAGTGCAATTTACGCAATAAGCGATATACCTAAGACACGCTCAGGAAAGCTGGTCGAGTTAGCCGTTAAGCAAGTCGTTAACAACCGAAGCGTCGAAAATTTAGGCGCAATAGCCAACCCTGAAGTGCTGGAGGAGATACGCAGGATAGTCGTCTCAAAATAACCTCCGAAGACTAAGTTGTTCGAGTATGTCCTTGCCTGCACCACGACGCTTGTTTAGAGCAAGTGAAGTTACATATACCCTCAGCAGATAAGAAAAAAGCGAGCTTGTTAGCTCGCTTTTGTCATTTTTTGTTCTTTATTCAGCGGTATTAGCGACGACCAAGCCCCATTAATACCGACATTGTTTTACCATCAGATGTAATGTCAAAAACGTGTTGCGATTCAACTTCAGTAAAACCCGCTTCTTTCAGTGCACGCTCAGACTTCGCAAGGGTAAAACCGTCTTGTTCAGATTCTGCAATCCAATCAAAATGAACAAAATAGCCGCCGTGGTTAAGTAGAGAATGCGAGATCGTCAATGACGCGTCTAAGTCTTCCACGAATGCTAAAACTGATGATGCAACCACCAAGTCGAACTGTCCACGAAACGCAGGGTGCTGAGCGACCAAGCCGCGAGATAATGCATCTACCACAGGTTCTACGTTGACGAGCTCTTTTTTATCGAGTTCCTCAATCATGGCTTCCGATGCGTCTAATGCTACGATGTCTTTAACCATCGGTGACAATCGTTGACTTAACTGCCCTGTTCCGCATCCAAAATCTAGTACTTTAATGCCATCAAGCTGAGTTAGCTGTTGTAACTGCTCAAACACCGACTGCGCAAATTGCTCTGTTGCTGGATTTGATTCCCAGTTTTTTGCTAAGCCGTCCCAATCTTGTGCCATCGTGGCCTCCATGTTCACTTTTTGTAACCCACATAGATTACCGCAAAACCGTTAAAAGACCATAGACTTATCTGGCGGATTCGCGTTTTTTTCGATAATCTTTCATGGCTTTGGGAGCGCATCTGCATAATACCCAAATTATTTAAATTCATTTATTGGTTGTGTCAAATCATGAACTTAACTCAAGTAGAAGCCTTCTGCACCATCGCTGAGTGTGGTTCTGTTTCTGAAGCGGCAAGGCAACTCGACTGCAATCGCACCAAACTCAGTATGTCGATTAAGGCATTAGAGAAAGATCTCGACGTTGAATTGTTTAACCGAACTGGCAACCAGCTCACCCTCTCTGAAGCTGGGAAAGCCATCTATAAAGATTGCGAACACCTACTTATCATCGCACAACGGGTCAGAAAGACCTGCGCTCAAATCTCGGAAGGGTTTAACGCGGAAGTTTGGGTAGCACGTGACGACTCCTTACCTGATGATCTCTGGCAAGAATTATCTCATACATTGAATAACCGCTTTCCTTCAACAACCTTCAACTTAATCTTGGCATCCAGTGGCGACTTAGCCAACTTGGTCAGTACCCACCAAGTAGATTTTGCTTTCGGCGTTGATTATGAGCGAGTAGACGATCCTCGTATCGTATACAACCCGTTAGGCAAGATACGTATGATGTCAGTATGCAGTGTAGAACACCGCCTAAGTAAGATGCGCCGTGTCTCAGACGAAGATCTACGTAGTCAAATGCAAGCACTAATGGTGTACCTAAATGAGAAAGACAACCCTGAACTGCAACCTTTCTCGACTCGATATATTGGTTTTTCGAGTTTTGACTACATGCTGAACACCATCTTAGAAGAAGACGCTTGGGGCGTGCTTCCTGAACCATTAATCCGCCATTACCTTCGTCAGCAGAAGCTCGCCGTTATCAAACACACATACGGATTGACGCAAGAAGACTACTGTATGTTTTCACCTAACGGCCATGCTGAGCATCCTGCAATGACGTGGTTAGCAGATAAATTGAGCGAGTATTTATTTGACTTCTAAACATTTTATCAGTGAGCGTCAATTTTGTTGACACCCAAGAACCACAGTAAGTCTTTGTTTTATAATCACATAAATAAAAACGAAATTTTTTAGATTAGTTACTGGTCACTTTGTGGTTGCCTAAATTACCTTATGAGCGAAGAATAGTAAGGTATTAAAATTCAAAGGCATCTTTTATGTGTGACAGGACAAGCAAAAACGAAAACCGTATTCTAACCATTTCAGCCCTTTTGGCATCTGGGTTCGCTGCTGGTGGTATGGTACTTGGCTTGCTTGTAGGCTCAATTGTCATCGTGTTTGACGGTGTTTACTCTTTGGTCAGCTTACTGTTAACTTTATTGTCACTGGCCGCTTCTTACTATATTAACAAACCTTCAAAATCTGTATTCCCATTTGGAAAAGCGGTCTTAGAACCAATCGTTATTGCGATAAAAGCAGCCGTCATTTTAGTGGTTGTAAGCTTCTCTCTCTACTCTGCGATATCAGCATTGATGTCTGGAGGTCGTGAGGTCGATGCTTCTATTGCGACCTTATTCGGCATCGTGAATGTTATCGGCTGTGGTTACGCTTGGTGGTTTATGGCGAAACGCAGCCGCCGCTTCTCATCAGGCTTGATTGAAGCGGAGAAAAAACAGTGGCAAATGGATACTCTGCTAAGTGTGGCGGTGACCGTAGGATTTATCTCAGCTTGGGCTGTTTCACTAACGCCATTCTCTGAGTATGCGGTATATGCCGATCCCATGATGATGGTTTTAATGGGCTTTTACTTCCTCAAAGTACCGTTCGATATGCTAGTAGGTGCCTTACGTGAACTACTAATGATGACACCAAGCAAAGAGCTGTGTCAGAGCGTTGGCAAAGATGTTCTTGAGATTGAAAAAGTGACTGAGCATCAATTGAAACTGGCTGGCGTAACGAAGGTGGGCCAAGAGCTACGAGTAAATGTGGACGTACATATTGATGACGACACATTGGAGCTTGATACACTAGAGCACACTCGTAAGCAGCTTATCAAGCGACTGTCGAAGCACAGATTCAAGCTTCAACTACACTTGAACGTCGCTTATTAGAGCGCCACCAAAGAGCCGTTAAAACTCAATAAAAAGCTCCCAATCTCGGGAGCTTTTTTAATTTTTTCGATTTAGTTGCTTCGTATTCGAATACAGCTCGCAAGGGAGATCTGTTCGTTGCTCACTTAAATTCTCTGATCTCGTTGGTAACTTATCCAGCCGCTTCGCGCTTCTCTTTGGTGACTAACCAACACATCAGCGAGCCCACCGTTACCATCACAACGCCCTGCCAAAAGCTATGGCTCAGAGTTACGCCAAGAATAATGGAAGAAAATAAAGCGGAAAAAATGGGCGTGAAGTAAGACAAGGTGGCGAGAAAAACCATATTGCCGCCAACGATCGCGATGTTCCATAAACCATAACCACCAGCCATTAAAGCCGCAGAAGCCACTAAGTACCCCATCGCTTCCCAACTGAATGTCATTGGTGGCTCATCGGTAAACGCATATTTGACCCAAAGCGAAACAGCTGTTGCAATGAAAAACAGGGTAATCGCATTATGTTTAGATTGCTGCCTTTGGGTTAAGTTGCAATAAAAGGCCCATATAACCGCCCCAGCGAAAGCCATAAAATACACCAGAGGGTTACTACTAACATTGGACATGATCTGAGTTATGGATAAGCCATTCTCACCGCTCACAGTCCAAGCAACCCCAACAAACGCCAGCGTAACTGCTGGATAAAGCAACCAGTTTGTTTTTTTATTGCTGCCAAGGACCGCAAATAAAACCGTCAATGCGGGCCAAAGGTAGTTGACAATCGACACCTCAATTGCCTGCGCGCGCGAGTTGGAATATCCCAAAGATAGAGCGAGAAATATTTCATAACAGACGAACATCGCACCACCAAGCGCAAGATACTTGGGAGAAAAGTAAGACAACTTTGGAATACCGACCACGATAAGAAGGAAAACAGAGCTAAGAGAGTACAACATGGCTGCCCCGCCTACAGGACCTAAACTCTCCGTAACCAACCTCGCGATGCCAAGCAGACAACTCCAAGAGAGAATCGCGATACAACCATAAAGTGTGAAACGAAATTGCACTGATTTCATGTGACCTACCACTCACGAATGCCAAAGGAAACGTCAGCTTAACTCAAAAATGATCAGGTTCAACGTACTGTTTTATAAAAATCAGTATAAAAATCATTCTATTAAGCCGTTGGAGTCGATATGAAACATTTTCTGCCCTCTAGTGTTATGCTTACACCCTTTGTTGTGCGCTACTATGATGAAGATGACAACGAGAGTGAAAACGTTAAAACACATTCGGAAACGCATGGTCTAGATAGCGAAGAGCAATCTAAGGAACGTTCAGAGTAAAGGAATCCAAACATGAAAAAAGTCGCAGTCATTTTAAGTGGTTCAGGCGTTTACGACGGTTCTGAGATCCACGAAGCAGTGTTGGCGCTCTACGCCATCGAGAAGGCAGGTGCAACTTGGCACTGCTTTGCACCTAACATTGACCAACTCCACGTCATCAATCACCTAACTGGTGACGAAATGGATGAAACACGTAACGTATTGATCGAATCAGCTCGTATTGCACGCGGAAATATTGACGATGTAGCCAAACTTAACGTTGATGAATACGATGCCCTACTGCTTCCAGGTGGGTTTGGTGCCGCGAAAAACTTAACCGACTTCGCTGTTTCGGGTGCGGAGTGCTCCATTAACACACACGTAGCTCAAGCTTGTCGCGCGTTTGCTAATGCGAAAAAACCAGCTGGCTATCTGTGTATTTCTCCTGTCATTATTCCGATGATTTATGAGCAAGGCGTGAAAGGAACGGTAGGCAACGATGAGGCAGTCTCAATAGCATTTAATCAAATGGGCGGTGAACACACCACGTGCCCTGTCGAAGACATCGTTTTTGATGAAAAACACCTCGTACTTTCAACCCCTGCTTACATGTTGGCAGAAAATATCTCTCAAGCGGCTTCAGGTATCGAAAAGTTAGTATCAAAGCTGATTAAAATAGCTTAATTATTAGTAGTTAGCTTATAAAACACTTCCCTATCCCCATTGATAATTAAGTTATTAATGGGGATTTTTTATACTTTAGTCGAATTTAGAGATATATCCGCGTCAGAAGTCAATTTCTGCCAATCGTTTGCGTCCATAGTTTCATATTTGTTCTACTTTATATCAGTGTTGCACTTATACGCAGTGCAACAAGATCACTGTCACAGTTTTTCTCTTGCAAGTACCTCTAAGTAGGTAAACTTGCTTCAGATCAACTTCAATCTGGAAACGAATGTGCGACAGTAAATGGCAAATTAAGAAAGATTATTAAAAATAACGACGGAGCTATCCAATATGACAAGTGCATTTTTTATCCCTACGGTAAACCTAATGGGCGCTGGTTGTTTGAAAGACGCAGCAGACAGCATCCAATCTCAAGGCTTTAAAAAAGGTTTGATCGTTACGGATAAGATCCTTAACCAAATCGGTGTAGTCAAACAAGTTCAAGACCTTCTCACTGAGCGCGATGTAGCAACCGTTGTGTTTGATGGCACTCAACCAAATCCAACTATCAGCAACGTTAACGACGGCTTAGCACTTCTTACTGATAACGAATGTGACTTCGTTATCTCTCTAGGTGGTGGTTCACCACACGACTGTGCGAAAGGTATCGCGCTTGTTGCTTCTAACGGCGGCAAAATCGCAGATTACGAAGGCGTAGACCAATCTGCAAAACCAATGATGCCACTTATCGCGATCAACACGACGGCAGGTACTGCATCTGAAATGACGCGTTTCTGCATCATCACTGACGAAGAGCGTCACATCAAGATGGCAATCGTTGATAAGCACACAACACCGCTTATCTCGGTAAACGATCCAGAGCTAATGCTCGCTAAGCCTGCTTCGCTAACTGCGGCAACAGGTATGGATGCCCTAACTCACGCGATTGAAGCTTACGTATCTATCGCGGCAACACCAATCACTGATGCGGTAGCAATTAAAGCGATTGAGCTTATCCAGGCTTATCTACGCACAGCAGTGAAAAACGGTGAAGATCTAGAAGCTCGTGAACAAATGGCATACGCGCAGTTCATGGCGGGTATGGCATTCAACAACGCGTCTCTAGGTTACGTACACGCAATGGCACACCAGCTAGGTGGTTTCTATGACCTTCCACACGGTGTTTGTAACGCGATTCTTCTACCTCACGTACAGCGTTACAACGCGCAAGTATGTCCTGAGCGTCTACGTGACGTAGCAAAAGCAATGGGCGTAAACGTAGAAGGCATGTCTGCTGAAGCAGGTGCAGCGGCAGCAATCGACGCTATCGTTACTCTAGCGAAAGATGTGGGTATCCCAGCAGGTATCAAAGAGCTTGGTGCGAAACTAGAAGACATCCCAACACTAGCAGACAACGCACTGAAAGACGCTTGTGGTTTCACTAACCCTAAACAAGCAACTCACGAAGAAATTTCTAAGATCTTCGAAGAAGCGATGTAATCTCGCTAACTAAACAATTCTCTAGCCTTAATTCAATCCCCGATCTCGTATCGGGGATTTTTTACATTCATATACAAGTGAATCTCTGCCAAACATAGTCTTTTAGTGTTAGCTTTTAAGTATTAACACGATTCATATTGGAAGGAACCATGAGAACGATTGCTGCTGCCCTACTCACTTGTTTATCCTTTTCTGCCAACGCTGCCGAATACCGCGCGAACGAGGTGGCGAATGGATTTCAGATCCCTTGGGGGATCGAGTTTTTAGATAACCAACGCGTTATTGTCAATGAAAAGAACGGTACGGTTTCGTTGCTGGATATCACCACAGGCAAACCTCAAAAGCTGTTTAACGTCCCCAATGTGAACACCAGTGGACAAGCCGGCTTATTGGATGTCGCGCGCGCACCGAATGCCGATACGCAAAACCCGCAACTCTTCTTTACCTACAGCAAGCGCACGAGCAAAGGCAATACGGTGGCGTTAGCGACGGCGCAATTGCAAAACAATCAGCTTGTAGGTTGGAACGATCTCTTTGTTGCTGATGCCATCACCGACACGGGTCGCCACTACGGCAGTCGAATTTCATTTATTGACGACAAAGTTTACTTCTCAATCGGTGACCGTGGCGAACGTGATAATGGGCAAGACAGTCAAACCCATGCTGGCAGTATTGTGCGCCTTAACCTTGATGGTTCGGTTCCGCAAGACAACCCATTCAAACCTTCCCAAGCTCGTCCTGAGATATGGAGTTACGGGCACCGCAACCCACAAGGTATGTTTTACGACGAACCAACAAAACAGCTGTGGTCGATTGAACATGGACCACGCGGCGGCGATGAAATTAATCTAATCAAGAAAGGCGCGAACTACGGCTGGGCAAAAGTCTCTCATGGTAAAGAATATTGGGGACCGTTGGACGTTGGGGAAGCTAAGTCGTTACCGGGAATGGAAGATCCCAAGCTGGTATACGTCCCTTCTATCGCGCCCAGTAATATGATTTTGTACCGTGGTGATAAATACCCAGAATTGGACGGGAAAATCCTCGCAGGCGCATTGAAACTGGCGCACATCAACGTGGTTTCTATTGATAATGGCAAGCTCACCGAATCAAAAAGATTGATGGAGAGTCTTGGAGAGCGAGTAAGAGATATAACCATCAGCCCCGATGGCTATATCTACTTTTCTACCGACAGCGGCAAAATCTTTCGTCTTGAGGAAAGGTAATCAAACACTAAAATCGTTAAGACTATTTAATTTGTGACGTACTAGTGATTTATTTTCGTACAATCTAAGCAGAAGAATCTAAACTTAACAATAACCTTTTGTTTTTTAAAACGATAGTTCGGTTAAGTTGTACGAGGTCATTATGATTCCATTCCCTTTACAGCTCGATAAAATTAAAGCCGTGGTGTTTGATTTAGACAACACCTTGGTGAGTTCTGATATGAACTTCGGCGAATTGCGACAACAGCTAGGTTGTCCGCAGAGTGAAGATCTATTAGATTTTGTCGACGCACTTGAGCATCCTCACCATAGAGAGCACGCTCATAACGTGATATTTGATTACGAGATTTCTGATGCTGAGCAGTCTGCGCCAATGATTGGCTGCCATGAGTTGCTCGCCCACTTGCATCAAAATGAAATCAAAACCGCTATCGTGACGCGCAACTGTCAAATCGCCACGCAGCGCAAACTAGAGCACAACCAAATCTCTGTGGAGCGAGTCATCACTCGTGAATGCTTCCCGCCCAAGCCAGATCCATTGTCTTTGCAGGTGTTGGCGAAAGAGTGGCGTTTGATGCCGGATGAAGTGCTTTATGTCGGCGATTACCTTTACGACTTACAGGCAGCGTATAACGCTCATATGCCCTCTTGCCTTGTTCATCACGGTAATCAAGAAACCTTCAATGATTCAGCCTCGTTGGCGCTTAATGAACTCAGTGATTTATTGAGCCATTTCGAATCCTTACCACGTAAATAAAGCACACATATAAAATACGCAAACAAAAAAAGGGGCACCAACGTGCCCCTTATGACTTATTCCCGATTGTTTCATGCGTTCCCAAGGATTGCTTGAGTGATGCGTTGCTTAGCCTTGTAGGTAAGCGTTAAGCATCCACATTAATTTTTCTTGCTCACGGATGTAGTCACCCATCAATGCCGCTGTACCTTCGTCATCTGCTTCACCCGCGTTTTGTAGAATCTCACGCTGTTTTAGAAGTAGAACGCTAAAGCCTTGAACCAGACCTTGTACACACTCCTCACCAGAAGTCGCGTTTTGATGTTCTTTAATTTCACTTGCTTCCAAGTAGTTGCTGAATGCGTGCGCTGGCGTGTGACCCAAAGTTAGAATACGCTCTGCAAGCTCATCGATTTTTGTTTGTAGATCAGTGTAGATCTCTTCAAATTTTACGTGCAGTTCGAAGAATTGCGCACCTTTAATGTTCCAGTGGTAACCGCGAGAGTTCATGTACAACACTTGGTAATGCGCTAGCAGTTGATTGAGCTGTTGAGCTAGTTGTGCTGATTGTTCGCTGTCTAGACCAATTAGGCTTACTTGTTTGTTCATAATCTTGCTCCTAGAAGGATGATACCAATCGTAGTAACGAACGATTCTCTTACCGGGATTGGTATAAAGTTTAAAAATTCTTTTGCAGTATTTGCTGCCGATGGAGTCATATTACGACTCTGGCTCAGTGAAGAAAATTTGGTTTTAACTATGATTTAAATAGCTAAATCCAATGAGCAAGTAGACGAATATCGGCGTATCATCCAACAAAAAGCCCCAACCCTTTTTGTGTAAAAAGAATTGGGGCTTTTTTACTATTTGGTTAACGTTCAAAAGTCGATGAACAGACGTAAACCTTATCTACGCCGTTTTAAAAGTTGCCATCTGTTGATTCAGCTCGGTAACTTGCTCTTTTACTTGCAATGATGTCTCTGATGCACGTTGGCTGTTATTCGAAACCTCATCCACTGATTGAGTAATACCGGACATCAATCCAGTGATCGAATTGGTCGCATGAGATTGCTGCTCTGCCGCTGCCGCAAGTTCTGCCATTTGTTCATTCAAAGAACCAATTTGCTCGGTCGTGACAAGCAAACGAGTTACCGCTTTTTCAATGTGCTCAGCGCCCTGCTCCGCAAGTGATTGGCTATGTTCAATCTCCTCAACCACCGAATTGGTCGAGCGTTGAATCGCGTTGATAATGCCGTTGATTTCCGTCGTCGATTGAGTAGTGCGCGTCGCTAACATACGCACTTCGTCCGCCACAACCGCAAAGCCTCGCCCTTGGTCACCTGCGCGCGCTGCTTCTATCGCGGCATTCAATGCCAGTAAGTTAGTTTGCTCTGCCAAACCTTCAATCACTTCCGTCACTCGACCAATGGCTTCGCTCTCTTTGCTTAGCTGTGTGACTTGCGTACTCGCAGTTTCAATGCTGCCGTGCAAACTTTCCATGGTGACTTTGTTTTGCTCTAAAGCATCGCGACCTTGTTCAATCTCGCCTTTTGAATCAGAAAGCTTCTGCACCGATTGATTGGCTTGATCTAGGGTGTTACGCGCGGCTAAAGCGATTTCATCCAATTGGCTTCCCATTTCAACAATGCAGGTCTGTTGCTGTTCAACATTCGATGAGGTGACTTGCGCCGATTCCAACAAAGCTCCCATGCTGGTATCCACTTGGTGCGCTTTCTCACTCACCCCTGCCACGATGCTCGCTAACGATTGGTTCATGCGGTTAATCGAATCGGTAAGGTCTGCCAATTCATCTTTCCCAACAACAGTGAGCGGAGGCTGAGAAACGTCTCCTGAAGCGATCGTCTTTGCACGCTCCGATAAGTTTTTCACTCGGCGACCAATGGTGTTGCCCATGTATTTTGAAATCGCTACTGCGGCAAACAAAACTAATGCTGCTGCAATCAACATAGTGGTCAGTACGTTCTTGATCGACTGATTAATACCCTGTCCACTTTGATCAGCACGACTTTGCTGAGCCAATACGATCGTTTCTAAACTTTGGTCTAGTGCATCCGCTGCTGGCAACAGTTCATTCGCCATTAACAAGTTTGATTCGTTCCATTCTGGCGATTGACGCAATGCAATCACCTGCTCTGCTAAAGGAAAGTACAGTTGCTGCATTTCCTTAAACAGTGACCACAATGATTGGTCGTTATCAGTTAGTCTGTCGAGTTTACTGTCGATTTCCGCCACAGACTGATTGTGGTACTTAATCAAGTCGTGGTATTTGTCCAGATGATCTTGCTGGCCGTACAACAGGAAATCTCGCAAGGCGGACAGAGCATTAGCGAGCGAGGTATAGCTGTCGGCATAGACTTTAAACAGACGTTTTCTGTCTCCACCAAATGGGTTTCCTGACTCTTCATTGATTAAGCTTTGAAGCTGATCAAGTGCCACTTCTGCAATGGGTGCCGCTTCGTTAATAAAGAGGTTGTGCGCGGGTAAGTTCTCATCACTGTGGCTAAGTTCAATCAGCTTGTTTAGAGAAACTTTTACCGCGTCCCACTGACTTTGAATCGCTTGAAAATCCTGTTCAGAGATCAAAGCCTGCAACGTTGGAAGCGACTCGTCTGTAGATGCCATGATATTGCGTACGTCCTCACTCAGACGTGCGCTCGCCTCTTCATCGCCACCTAGCAACATGTAGGCTCGAATAGAAGACAGCGACGCTTGAACAGACTGTTGGATACCGCGACTGGTGTCGACGGTCGGTAAATCGGATTTAAGTAACGAAGAGGCGTATTGCTCTACGGTGGTGACGTTGCGATACGTAAATACCGCTGATGCCATAAAAAGTACGGCTAGCAGCACAAAACTGAGCTGCAACTTCCCTGATATCGTAAGGTTCATCCATAAACTCCTGACAACGATGAGCCTTAAATATAACGATGTTTACAAAAATGTTAAATACAAGTATCAAAAGTTACTAAGAAAACCATGTAAACCACTATTTCAAGCCAAGAAATGGGACTTATTCGAAGTATGGTATGCGCTCACTACGTAAAATCAGATAATTAACGTAAGTCGTTTCTAAGCAGTCTTGCTCCCACAATGAAAGAATCCGCTTGGTGGCAAAGTAGTAATCTTTATTACGCAATAGCACGCCCACCGTGCGGCTGAGCTGCTCAAAGCGCTGTTGCTCATTAGCAGAGATGTCATTGTCTTCATTTTGAATGATGGGCGCCAATCCATCGGCAAACCAGTTGTTCAGAATTTCACGCATCTCAAGTTCCGACTCTGGTACATCGATACTAGACAACTCACGATGCTGTGGTGGCGGTACTATGTACTTTGACGCTTTTGGCGAACTGACATAACGGTACATGTCGCTCCTCCTTGTAAATGACTCTTATACCCAAGTGACTTCAAGATGCAGGATTCAGAGCGTTGTCATTGATTCGGGGTCAAGGAAAACAACGCAGCGTAATAGTCAGCTCTTTCCAAGTTGTTTGACACAGAAGCCGAGTCAATGACACGCTCCCGAAGGGCGAGCTGTCTTGGTTTGTATACTTTGTTGTCGATTCTTGATTTAGACCCACTAGACCTTTAAATCGCCGCCGCGTCTACAAACCAAGCCATTCTCGCTGAACCTAACATCTCGAGGTTACTTGGGTATAAACTAGCTAAGAATACTTTTTTCAATTTCCAAGTTTTTTTCTAGAGCTCATAGAAAGAAGACCAACAAAAAAGCCATGCAAAGTAGGCTCTGCATGGCTTTGGTTCGGGCAGCAATGACACTGCCCTCGTCTAGGACTGGTTACATTGAGCTTTGATCGAAATCGTTGCCTTGGTCAGTACCCGTTTGAGTATCCGAGTCGAAGCTGCCAGAGTCATCCGTGAAGTCAACACCTTGATCTTGACCTCCTGCACTTGTCCAGTCGCTGCCGCCAGATTCCATACCCGCCATATCTGGTTGCTGATCTTGAGCAGAACCTTGCATGGTGTATTGATCATCGACTTCAACTTCAACTGTGCCACTCGCACCTTCTACCGCGCTGCCCAATTCGTCGTAACCTTGGAATTGGATTTCGCTCGTACCTTCGTAACCTTCTGGTAGGTCAACCGATACTGGTTGGTTCAGGTTGCCACTTAATGTGAAGCTGCCATCGCCATTATCCAGTGCGTTGCTTACTGATGCACCATCAGGTAGACCGGACATTTCTGCATAATCCACCGATTCGTTACCACTGACCTCATCTGGAACCGAGATAGAAATGGTATCGCCTGGCGCTGCAGTCACATCAGCTGCGCTCTCCTCTTCACTGTCTGCACCGTTTGCTGCTTGCTCTTCAGGCTGTTGCGCTTCGCCAACTTGCTGCTCTGATGATGCTTGAGCAGTTTGGATTTGTGGCTCGTCACTTTGCGCTGAATCGTCCGCAACTTGGATGCTCAGATTCTGAGTCGATACTTCACCGTTATCGTTGACCTGAACATCCATAGCTAAATTGCCATCGAAGTCATCGTTCGGCCAGTATGTCCACTCTTCATCACCTGATTTCGCGAAGAAACCTGCATCGTTTGCATCGGCGACATCCAACACTTCTGCTGAAGGGCTAATGCCAAGCTCATCAATCAACTGCGCTTCCGTTAGGGTTAGTGAACCATCATCAGCCAGTGCGTAGCCTTCGCTGGTTGTGGTTTCACCTTCACCTTGGATGTCGACATTAAAGAAGCTCTCAATGCGGTTTTCACCGTCAGTTGCAATGAAGCCAACTTGAACATCTCCGGTGTAGCCTTCTGCTGGTGTGAATTGGTAGTTACCTTGGTTATCGGTCTCTATCACACCTTGACCTTCCATTAGGCTCACTGATTCAATGCTCAAGCTGTCGCCTTCTGCATCGCTCAATGTCGATAGCATGTCGTCATTGGTGAACGACAAGGTGCCATCCGCTGCCATTTCTGTGGTAGAAATGCTGTCGATTTCTGGAGAAGCATTCTCTTGTGGTGCGTCTTCTTTCACGACCACGCCTGTTTGCTCATCATGAAGCACACCGTCTTTATCAATCACATAAGCGATATCCGCTTCACCAGTAAAGCCCGGTGCTGGATTGAATGTCCATGTGCCATCACCGTTATCGACAATCTCACCTTGGCTGCGATCAGCTAGGTGAACGAATTTCACTTCATCACCCGCGTCAGCGTCTACGTTTTCTGCCAATCCGATTAGGTCATCAGCGGTTAGGATAACTGGCTCACCCGCTAGGGTTTCGAAGTCACCTGAATCGATGCCATCTTCGAACTCTTCTGGCTCGTCACCGTAATCCACCGTTGTTGCGGTCACGGTTACGAAGAACTCGCCATTAAAGTCAGCCGGAGGCGTCATTTGCAGGTCTGAAATATCCCACTCGTTCAAATCGATGTATTGACCCGGTTCCGTAATGGTAATGGTGTTCACACCATCCGTAACTTCGAAGCCAACAGGGAAACCAGTCATCACTAGGTTACTTAACGTTTCTGAATCGTCGATTAGACCGACATTCAAGCCTAGGTGACCCGTTTCGTCCTCACCGAAGACTAACGGACCATCATGGTCGGTTGTGATGACTGCGCCATCCGCAACAGGGCGAACAAACACTGGTACATCAAGTACCGTCTCAAACTCACCGTCACTGACCACAACTTGCAAGTCAGAAACCCCTGCAAAATCGCCAGTCGGTGTGAATGTCCAAGTACCGTCACCGTTGTCTGTTACCTCACCACCATCTTCACCTTCTGCGGTGATAATGCGTGATACGACTAGGTTTTCAGTGTCGATATCGCCGAACAAGTTCATCAGGTCGCCAGCGTCGAAGGTGAATGCGCCATCCTCGTCGGTTGCCATAAAGGCATTACCCACATTGAATGGAGCATCGTTGACTGGAATAACATCCACATTCAACGAGCCTTCAACCACTTCTTCACCATCCGTCGCGGTATAGCCCAGTTCCACCAAACCATTGAAGTCTTGAGTGGTCACCAAGTGGTACATACCATCTGGTTGCTGGGTTAATGTCGCATTTGCAGGAGCACGAACCGTGATGCTTTCTACGCTGATTTCGTCACCATCAAGATCCGTAACTTGATCAGCGATGTAAGCTGGGTCAATCACCATGACCACATCTTCTTCGCCCTGCATCTGGATGGTTGGTGCTTCTGGTGCATCGTTAACCGCTTCGATGTTTAGATTGCCTTCAACTGGCGTCACTAAATCACCATCGCTGACACCGAACGACATTGGCACATCACCATTGAAGTTCTCTGCCGGAGTGAATGACCAAGTGCCATCACCGTTGTCTAGCAAGTCACCGTATTGCTCATCAATCACTAGGTCGACAGCAGACAGTTCGTCGTAGGTGTTGTCGATGTCTGTTGCGTTAGCAAGCAACATGTCCTGCGTGATTAGAATGGTGGTATCTTCGGTGCCAGCAATATTCACTGGCGTTGATTGCGGCGCATCGTTAATTGGGTTCACCGTTAGGTCGACGCCCACTTCCACGCTCGCACCATCGTTATCAATCAAGTCGAAGCTTAGGTCGATATCGCCATTGAAGTTCGCATCAGGCGTAATCGTAAAGCTACCATCTTGGTTCTCAACAACGGTTGCATTGGCAACCGCGGTTAAGTTCACTGCTTCTAGATTATCGCTGTCTACGTCACCCGCTTGAGCCAGTAACTGCTCTTGACTCAATGTGATTGAACCGTCTTCATCGACGCTGTAAGCCAAATCGCCAGATACCGGAGCATCGTTGACTGGCAATACATCAATGTTCGCGTTGGTTGTCGCAGTTGCACCGTCTTCATCAGCCACTACTAGGTCAAGACTTACGCCACCGTTGAAGTTTTCATTTGGCGCGAAGCTGTAAGTGCCATCGTCATTCGCCGTTAGAATACCGTCGCTACCACTGTAAGAGACGCTTTCTAGGCTCACGTCACCTTCCACATCGCTTGATTGCGCTAGCAGTTGCTCTTTCGTGAAGATAATGACTTCGTCTTCATTAACAGAGTAACTTGTCGCACCTGCGATTGGTGGATCGTTCACCTCAAGTACCGTAATACCCGCAGTGGTTGAGTCTGTCGCACCCTCTTCATCGACAACTACAACGTCTAGGCTGACCTCGCCATTGAAGTTCTCGTTTGGAGAGAAGGTGTACGTACCATCACCATTGTCTTGGAACACGCCATCTGCGCCGCTGTAGCTGACACTATCAATCGCGACTTCGCCTTCGACGTCAGATGAGTTAGCCAATAACTGCTCGTTACTGATGGTGATCGAATTGTCTTCATGCACCGTGTAAGACGTGCTGCCTGCAACCGGTGGATCGTTCTCTGGCGTCACGCTTACGTCGATATTTGCGGTCACGGTATCCGTGCCATCAGAAACATCGAAGGTAAAGTTCACATCACCATTGAAGTTCTCGTTTGGAGCAAAGCTGTAGGTACCATCACCGTTATCGGTTAGGACACCATCGGCACCAGTGTAATTGACACCTTCTACCGATAGGTCATCACCATCGATATCCGTTGCGCCATCAAGCAGATCTTGGTCAGTGAAGGTCAACACGCCATCTTCACCAATGGTGAACGCTTGATCTTCCGGCTGCGGCAAGTCATTGACTGGGTTAACCGTTAGGTCAGCCGTTGCAACGATAGTATCGCTGCCATCATTGATATCGAACGTGATATCAATGTCGCCATTGAAGTTCGCGTCAGGCGTGATAGTAAAGCTACCATCGTCATTAGCCGTAACCGTCGCATCACCGTCAACCACTAGGTTGGAAGCGGTTAGTGCATCGCCTTCTACATCCGATGCTTGTGCCAGTAACTGCTCTTGACTCAATGTGATTGAACCGTCTTCATCGACGCTGTAAGCCAAGTCGCCAGATACCGGAGCATCGTTGACTGGCAATACATCAATGTTCGCGTTGGTTGTCGCAGTTGCACCGTCTTCATCAGCGACGACTACGTCTAGGCTTACGCCACCGTTGAAGTTTTCATTTGGTGCGAAGCTGTAAGTGCCATCGTCATTCGCCGTTAGAATGCCGTCACTACCACTGTAAGAGACGCTTTCTAGGCTCACGTCACCTTCCACATCACTTGATTGCGCTAGCAGTTGCTCTTCCGTGAAGATAATGACTTCGTCTTCATTGACAGAGTAACTTGTCGCACCTGCGATTGGCGGATCGTTCACCTCAAGTACCGTAATACCTGCGGTGGTTGAATCCGTCGCACCGTCTTCATCGACAACCACAACGTCAAGGCTCACTTCACCATTGAAGTTCTCGTTTGGCGAGAAGGTGTAAGTGCCATCACCATTAATTTCGAGCACACCGTCGTTACCGCTGTAGCTCACGCTGCTGATCGCAACATCACCCTCGATATCAGACGAATTCGCCAGTAACTGCTCGTCACTAATGGTGATTGAGTTGTCTTCATGCACTGTGTAAGACGTGCTACCGGCCACCGGAGGATCGTTCTCAGGTGTGACTGTCACATCGATATTCGCGGTCACGGTATCCGTGCCATCGGAAACATCGAAGGTAAAGTTCACGTCACCATTGAAGTTTTCGTTTGGTGCAAAGCTATACGTACCATCGCCATTGTCAGTTAGGACACCGTCCGCGCCAGTGTAAGTGACACCTTCTACCGATAGGTCATCGCCATCGATATCCGTTGCGCCATCAAGTAGGTCTTGATCAGTGAAGGTCAACACGCCATCTTCACCAATGGTGAACGCTTGATCTTCTGGCTGCGGTAAGTCATTGACAGGGTTAACCGTTAGGTCCGCCGTTGCAACAATAGTGTCGCTGCCATCGTTGATATCGAACGTGATATCAATGTCGCCATTGAAGTTCGCGTCAGGCGTAATGGTAAAGCTGCCATCG
>NZ_JAWOUO010000007.1:0-354033 GCF_033339435.1 Vibrio sp. 378 | reverse complement strand
AGATATTAAGCTTAACTCAACTAACGATACCATTCAGTTGAAATGGAATGGGAAATACTGGTCTAAGCCTGTTTAAGGTTTGAAGGAGTAATTCAATGTTATTGGCATTTATTTAGGTCTGTATGGGTCGCTATGTGTCTATGGACCCAAAGCCATTGCCTAGCAACAATGTGAATCAAGAAGGGCCACTGCATTGTGCGGTGGCCCTTTTTTATGTCTGTTTGTTCGGATTTTTGTGTCTAAGTTGCGTCTCAAAATTAGATGTGTGCAATTTATATGATTTATATTCAGTAAGTTACAATTTGTCACTCATAATCAAAGAAGAAAAAAGTGGGCTGATTATCTTGGTGCATTCTGCTTACCGTTTACAAAACCGATGACAGTATTAGACCATTCAACGCCTTGACTAGCAACGAAAGATGCAAGTTGAATTTTTGAAAATGAAAAAAGCCGATGGCGAACCATCGGCTTGATATTTTACGTTTTATCGCTTTGGAAGGAATTTGAGTTCTATGCTCGTGTTTCTTCCAATGTTGCTTCACTTTCTGGTGACTTCAGCACTCGGCTAGCAATTGTACCCGCAGTCATTGAGCCTGAAACGTTTAGTGCGGTACGTGCCATGTCAATCAATGGTTCAATAGAGATAAGCAGCGCCGCGATGGTCACAGGCAAGCCCATTGCAGGAAGAACAATCAAGGCTGCAAACGTTGCACCGCCGCCGACACCTGCAATACCAAATGAGCTGATGGTGATAATCGCAATCAATGACAGGATAAAGTGAAGATCCAGAGGGTTGATGCCCATTGTCGGAGCTACCATCACTGCAAGCATTGCAGGATAGATACCCGCACAGCCGTTTTGGCCGATAGTGGCACCAAACGATGCTGATAGGTTTGCAATCGCTGGTGGAACGTTAAGCTTGGTGATTTGCGCTTCTACGTTTAGTGGAATTGTTGCTGCTGAGCTACGAGATGTAAACGCGAAGGTCAGTACAGGCCAGATTTTCTTAAAGTATTCCGCAGGGCTAACGCCGACAAAAGAGACTAATACGCCGTGAACAACAAACATCAGTGCGATAGCAACATAAGACGCCACAATAAAGCCAAGTAGGTTTAGGATGTCGCCTGCGCTTGATGTCGCTACCACTTTTGCCATCAGTGCTGCGATGCCGTATGGCGTTAGGGCCATGATCATCTTCACTAATCGCATAACGATAGATTGAGCAGCTTCTACGAAAGTACGAATCGGTGATTCCAACTCTGCTTTTTCTATCATCACTTTACGAGCGGCGATACCAGTTAACACGCCGAAAATCACAACAGCGATAATCGATGTCGAGCGAGCACCTGTTAGATCAGCAAATGGGTTGGTTGGAATGAAACTAACTAGCATTTGAGGAATAGTTAGGTCACTTACTGTACCGGCACGGCTTTCTAAAACGGCGATACGAGCGGTTTCACGCGCACCTTCAGTTAACCCTTCTGCTGAAAGGCCAAATGTCGTTGTCACCAAGATACCGATAAGTGCAGCAATTGCAGTCGTTACTAAAAGAACAGAGATGGTCAGGCCAGAAATTTTACCTAAAGATCCACCTTTCTCCAATTTAACAACTGCAGAGATCATCGATACCAACACCAGTGGCATGATGACCATTTTCAGTAGACCAACGTAGCCACTGCCTACAATGCCTACCCACTCAAGTGTTTGAGCAATAGCGCTGTTGCCTTCACCGTGAATGAGTTGCAAAGCAAGACCAAAAAGAGAACCGGTAACAAGACCGATCAAAACGAGACGTGAAAGAGTGTGTTTCTTTTGTTGTTGGTTAAATAGAAAGAACAATATGCCAACAAAGACGGCTAGAGAGGCTATCACTGCAAAATTCATAATTTGACCTTATCAACCAGCCGAAGTGGCGGTTGTTTTTTATACGGGGTTTTATACGGATTTATTTATGGAGCGTAAGATAACGCTCGTGATATAACTTTAAAAATGACAAACGGGTATTAGCTAGATCTAAAATGAATATAAAAACGAGATCTAAGTCGCGTGAGAGTGTGAATTAGCACGTTAATTGTACAAAATGGTTATTCGTAGTGATGCAGTAAGTCACGCATTTCTTTCCTTTGTAAGTAAACCACCGAGTCTTCTTGATAACTGAAAAGTTGATAAATCATCGCTTTGGCGACATCTTCTGCTCGAATAGGTAAAAAGTTGGACAGTTTGCCAAGCATAAGTGGGCGAATTACCTTAAACAGAGTTTGTACTAACTTCTCGTCCATTCTTGGGTTTTGACGTTGACCAACAAGCGGGCCTGGGCGAACAAATACGATTTCCTCAAAATCCATAGCTTCGATTCGTTGTTCCATTTGTCCTTTACAAGCTAAGTAATGGGATGGCGATTTACTATTTGCACCGAGGCTAGAAACAACCGCAAGGCGTTTGACTCCGATTGTTTTCATTTGTTGCGCGACTTTGCACACCAGATCAACATCTACTCTACGCAAATTATCCTTACTCCCTGCTTGCTTAAGGGTCGTGCCTAAACAGATAAAGCCGATGGTTGGTGTTGGTTGGTTCTCATCCCATTGGTGGATAGAAAGGTCTGCATCAATGAGAGGAATAAGCTTGTTGTCCACATCTAGGACGCCATCGAGTGGGCGGCGAGAAAGATAATATAGGGTTCCAACACCTGATTGATTTATGAGGTTTGCAATGACTTTTGAGCCTACTAAGCCAGTTGCACCGGCGATGATTGCGCAGGTGTTGTTATCCATATCTTTTCTCCTATATGGGAACATAGTCTAAGCTATTGTAGCGGATTTCAACGAGTTACTTATAATCTCGTGCAAGAAAGGTGAGACGCTCTGCGAACTCGGCAGACTATCCTGAGATAAACTTGATTAGCGCTGCCCCAATTGGATGCAAGTGTATACAATAGTGGGCGCGCAAAAACTGTCGCTGAACAAGACCTCTTGAACAACAGAACACCTCTCACCCAGACAACATCAAAGGAACGTAAAAAATGGATGACTCTTTTGCTGCGGAGATACAAGCACGCATAGATAACAAAACCAAACCCGTCGGTTCTTTAGGCTTATTGGAAAAGGTGGCACTGCAGTTAGCTCTTATTCAAAGTCAGAATAAACCTCAGCCAGTTGATTCCATCGCTATCTGCAAACCAAGCATGCTGGTATTTGCTGGAGATCACGGCGTTGCAGAGGAGGGCGTGAGCATTGCGCCAAGCGAAGTCACTCAGCAAATGGTGGCTAACTTTCTCGCTGGCGGCGCAGCCATCAACTGTTTTTGCGACATTAATGGCATTCAACTCAAAGTAATAGATTGCGGCATGTTGGCTCCTATTGATGTGCTGGTTCCAGAATTTAAATCCCATCCCAACTTGGTTGAACAACGGTTGGGTAACGGTACGGCTAATTTTTCTAAACAATCAGCGATGTCCCCAGAACACGTGGCGTTAGGTTTAGAATATGGTGCGAAGATTGCTGAGCATACCATTTTGCATGGTTCAAACCTCTTAATGTTCGGCGAGATGGGCATCGGTAATACCAGTTCGGCCTCAGCACTGTTATCGGCGCTGAGCTCATTAGATATTGATTATTGTGTTGGCGTTGGCACCGGAATCAATCAACAGCAGTTGAGCCGCAAATATAAACTGGTAGCACAGGGGGTAAACCGATGTCGAGGTCTTGATACCAAAGCGATTCTCGCACAGGTTGGGGGCTTTGAAATCGTACAAATGGTGGGCGCTTTTTTAGAAGCCAAGCGGCTTAAAACTCCAGTTTTAGTGGATGGGTTTATCGTATCGGTAGCGGCTTATATTGCGACGTTGTTAGACGAAGAAACGCGTGAATACATGTTGTTTGCCCATCGCTCTGAAGAAAATGGACATAAATTTGTATTGGAACATCTTAAAGCAGAACCTCTGCTCGACCTTGGTTTACGGCTAGGGGAGGGAACAGGAGCCGCTCTTGCCTTGCCTCTGTTAAAAGCTGCTGCCCAGTTTTACAACAAAATGGCGAGCTTCGAGAGTGCAGGAGTTACAGTTTAGTGTCAGTCCCTGATAATTCTGAGAACGTCATGCCGTCATCGTTAAGATACCAGTGGGAGTTATTTCTATTAGCTACCAGTTTTTTTAGCCGCTTACCCGTGCCCCAAGCGTTGCCTTACAGTGAAGAACGCATGAATCAGGCAGGCCGTTACTTCGCGTTAGTTGGTCTCGTGCTTGGAGCGCTTTGCGCTTTGGTATTTTCGCTCACCTCAATTCTTTTCCCAGAGTCGGTTGCCATAGTATTAACGATGGTGTTTAGCTTATTGTTAACTGGGGCTTTTCACGAAGACGGCTTGACCGATATGGCGGATGGCATTGGCGGTGGCATGACCGTAGAGCGACGCCTCTCTATTATGAAAGACAGTCGTATTGGCACTTATGGTGCCGCCACTCTCATTATGGCGTTATTGGCTAAGTATGTTTTTTGGAGTGAACTCGCTAACTTGCCGCTCTTTTGGTTGGTCATTGTCGTCGCTTACACCGCAAGCCGAGCACTAGCAGCGACGCTTATTTATGACATGCCTTATGTCAGTGACAGTGATACGTCGAAAAGTAAACCGCTGGCAAGTCGCCAGTCTTCTCTAGAAGTCTCCATTTTGTTGTTTACTGGTGGTGTAACATTGCTTGTGCTTGGTATCGCGGATGCGATCTTGATATCGCTTGTTCTCGTGGTATTTCGTTTGATATTCAAACGTTGGTTAATCAAGCGAATTGGCGGCTTCACGGGGGATTGCCTTGGCGCAGCGCAGCAGTTGTCGGAACTGCTTATTTATCTCACTATGATTGGGTTGTATCACTCCTCATGAAGCAATTGATACTCGGTGGCGCGCGCTCTGGGAAGTCGCATTTGGCAGAAAAAACAGCTAAGCAATTATCGGTCGCTTCTCATCGATCATTACACTATGTTGCAACCGCGCTGCCATTTGACCAAGAAATGCGAGAGCGAATAGCGCATCATCAAAAGCAACGCGGGGGCGAGTGGCAAGAGCATGAATGCCCCCTTCATTTATCTGAGTTACTGACAAATTTCGCTACCACCGATGTTGTATTGGTCGACTGTTTAACCTTGTGGCTCAACAATTGGATATTTGAGTTAGGTGATGAATGTTCCCATGAGAAGCTAGAAGCAGAAATTGAAAAGCTTATACAGGTGGTACGTGGCTCAGATGCGACGTTAATATTCGTCTCTAACGAGGTTGGAATGGGCATTGTACCTTTGGGGGCGGTTAGTCGTTATTTTGTGGATAATGCAGGACGGATGAATCAAAAACTAGCCAGTGTTTGCCATCGCGTTACCTTTGTTGCTGCTGGTTTGCCGTTGGTTCTTAAAGAGTAGGATGGAACAAAATGAAAACACTCAATATCTATCTTGTGCGTCATGGAAAAGTAGACGCTCCACCAGGACTCCATGGCCAAACAGATGTAAAAGTTACGCCTGCTGATCAAGAGAGTATTGCTCGGGCTTGGGCCGAGAGTGGACGAGGTGTGGGTGGAATAATTTCTTCTCCGCTTTCACGCTGTCAAGAACTGGCAAACATCATTGCTGAACAGCAATTATTACCAGTAATGACGGATGAGTCTTTACAAGAGATGGCATTTGGTGATTTTGATGGTATGCCTTTTGATATGCTCACTGAGCAGTGGAAAAAGCTAGATGCTTTTTGGCAATCGCCAGCACAACATACGTTGCCGAATGCTGAGAGCTTAAGCACATTTTCTGAGCGCATATGTCGCGTTTGGTCTCAAATCATCAACGATATCAATGACAATCTACTTATCGTCACGCATGGTGGCGTCATTCGTATGATTCTTGCTCATGTATTGGAGTTAGATTGGCGTAACCCAAAGTGGTATTCGACGTTGTCGATAGGAAACGCTTCTGTCACGCATGTAACAATTACCATAGATGAGCAAATTTACGCCTCGGTGCGTTCGATTGGCGTACCTCTTTTAACTCGTTAATTTATAAATATTAAAATGCCCAGAACGATATTGCTTACGGGCATAGTCACGGAAGATGTCAGTGGAAGCCCATCTGCTAGGTGCAGGAAGCGAAAATTGACTCAGTTACATAAAAAGGAAATATAGAAATGACAACGCCGAGTTGGGATTTGTCCATCGTTTATAACGACCTTTCTGACCCACGAATTCAAGACGATATTGCTCTTGTGGAACAATGTATTGATCTTTTGAATAAACAATCAGCAGATTGTGGCAACGTAGAGATCATGCAAAATGCGATTTTGACCAATGAAGCCGCGAGTCGTTTAGCGGGTACAGTTGCAAATTTTGCGAGTTGTTATGCTTCTGTTGATGCAACAAACGCCGAAGCGAAATCGTTACTTGGTAAAATGACCCGCATCTTTTCGGAGCTTTCCCAAGCGTTCAGTCCCTTTGATTTGACACTAACGCATGCCGACGAAGAGTTTATCTTGCGCGTGTTAGACCATGAGAATCCTGATATCAGTGGGCAAGCTTTTTCTATCTTGAATTCTAGAAAGTTGGCGGATACTCGTCTTAGCAACGCAGAAGAACAGTTACTGGCTGCGATGAGTGTGGATGGCAAATCGGCTTGGGGTAACCTATACGATAACCTGACTGGCTCATTGAAAGTGAAGCTTGAGTACACAGATGGTAATAGTGAAGAGCTTGGGTTTTCTCAAGCGGCAAGCATTCTTTATGGTTCTGAATTCGAGCGTCAAGAAGCCGCGTGGCGAGGCGTACAAGATGCAATGCAAACGCACCAAGAATCATTCGCTGCGATTTTGAATGCGTTAGCAGGATGGCGCTTAACTGAAAACAAAAAGCGTTCTACGAAGCGTGAAGTTCACTTCCTAGAGCCGAGTTTGCATGGTAGCCGAATCCAAGCTGAAACTTTAAATGCGATGATGACCGTAGCCAAAGACAGTCGAGCTATTGGTCAGAAAGCGGGTTTATTGATGGCGCAAGTACATGGTCTGGATGAGATGAAACCTTGGAATCATCTGGCGGCTATGCCTGCTTTGAGCGGTGAAGTGAAGGTTTACGACTTTGATGAAGCGATTGATGTTATTTGTGAAGCATTTGAAACAGTAAACCCTGAGATGTCGGAGTTTGTCCGTTTGATGGTACAAAATGGTTGGATTGATGCCGCGCCAAATGCTAACAAGCGTCTTGGCGCATACTGCACCAAACTGCCAGCAACGCGAACACCACTTGTGTTTATGACTTGGAGTGGCAGCCGGTCAGACCTTATGACTCTGGCACATGAACTTGGCCATGCGTTCCATAACTGGGTTATTCGTGATTTGCCACTTTGCCAAACTTACTACCCAATGACGTTAGCAGAAAGCGCCTCTATCTTTGCAGAAAACATCGTTCGTGATCATTTGATTTCGAAAGCTGAGAGCGTTGATGAAAAGCTCGAGATGTTGTGGGAAGAGTTGTCATCTGCGCTAGCTTTAATGATCAACATTCCGGTTCGCTACGAGTTTGAAAAATCGTTTTATGAACGCCGCCAGGATGGAGAGTTAACCGCAGATGAATTCTGTGAGTTGATGTCAGAAACTTGGAAAGAATGGTATGGCGACGTAATGAGCGAACCGGATCCGTACTTCTGGGCAAGCAAGCTGCACTTTTCTATTGATAGCGTGAGCTTTTATAACTACCCATACCTATTTGGTTTCTTGTTTAGCAAGGGTATCTATGCACAGCGAGAAACCAAAGGCGAAGCGTTTTACACCGATTACATCAATTTGCTGCGCGATACAGGCTGCATGATGGCGGAAGATGTCGTCGAAAAGCATCTGTCGATGGATTTAACCCAGCCAACGTTTTGGCAGCAGAGTGTTGAGCTAGTGCGTGAAAAAGTCGATGAGTTTGAGCGTTTGCTCGCACAGCGCGGCTAAGTTTTTCGCAGTGTTGATGCGTAATCTGCTTTATAGCTACAAAAATTTGATCAAATCATAATGATCTTAATCAGGGCTGTGGTAAAGTTCACAGCCCTAACACTTTGTAATTGTTTGAAAATTAAACGCCTCAATGCTTGATTTGAGTGCCTGGCGCGAAAAGGCATCGGATTTTCGAGGGAAATAGTGATTTCTACTCATAAGTGAGATCGCAGCAACAAAAATCCTTTGTACAATTTATTAACATATCCGCCGTGCTATTAAGGAGTAACGCATGACGAAGTCTCTCTTTCGCCAATCGTTTTTAACTGACACGTTAGATGTTCATATTGATGTTGCACCAGCGGAGCAGGTGCTTTCTAGCGGTGTAAAACTTAAACTCTATCAGCGTGGTGTATTAGAAGTAATCCCTGCGAATTATACTCAGGATACGAAGAACATCATCATCTCTTGTGGGGTTCACGGAGATGAAACCGCACCGATGGAGCTGGTGGATTCCATTATTCAAGACATAGAATCTGGGTTCCAGACGGTCGATACCCGTTGTCTGTTCATTATCGCTCACCCAGAGTCCACTCTGGCGCACACGCGATTCCTCGAAGAAAACCTCAACCGTCTGTTTGACGAAAAAGAACACAAACAGACAAAAGAGCTTGTTATCGCCGATACACTTAAGCTGCTTGTTCGAGATTTTTATCAGGATACCGACCCGACAACACGCTGGCACCTTGATTTACACTGCGCGATTAGAGGCTCGAAGCACTATACGTTTGCAGTAAGTCCTAAGACTCGTCATCCTGTGCGCAGCAAGGCATTGATCGATTTCTTGGACAGTGCACACATTGAAGCTGTGCTCCTGTCAAACTCACCATCGAGCACGTTTAGCTGGTACAGTGCCGAGAACTTTGGTGCGCAGGCTCTCACGATGGAGCTTGGACGCGTGGCTCGTATTGGTGAAAATGACCTCGATAAACTGACCGCGTTTGATTTGTCTTTACGTAATTTGATTGCGGAAACGAAGCCAGAACACCTACCAAAACCATGCATTAAGTATCGCGTAAGTCGCACAATCGTTCGTTTGAACGAAGACTTTGACTTTATGTTCGACGACAATGTTGAAAACTTCACCTCATTTGTTCACGGCGAAGTGTTTGGTCATGATGGCGACAAACCATTAATGGCGAAGAATGAAAACGAAGCGATTGTCTTCCCGAACCGCCACGTCGCAATAGGTCAACGTGCAGCTCTTATGGTTTGTGAAGTGAAAACCCGTTTTGAAGAGGGTGAGTTGGTTTACGATTAATCCAACATTGCTTTGAGAAGTTAATTGCAATTTACCGAGGCTTAACTGTAAGGTTAAGCCTCGTTTGTTTTTATCGGCCGCTATGGATTTTCAACAACTTATCCTGAACAAGGAACGACGCTGGCAACGTAACCTGATGGTTATGTCGATCGTCCTCGCTGTACTCTCTGCCATTCACTTGATGGTCGGAGAAATTTTCCTTTCTCCTTTTCAATCCTTATCTGCATTTGAACAGAAGTTATTGGTGGACTTGCGTTTACCGAGGTTAGTGTCTGCGGCAATTATTGGTGCTGCGTTAGCGGTATCTGGCGCGACGTTACAAGTGTTGCTTGGGAACGTGTTGGCTGAACCTGGCGTGCTTGGTATCTCTGGTGGCGCAAGCTTAGCAATGGTCTTAATCATGTTCGCGTCACCTGTTCTTCCTACCCCGATTGTTTTTATGTTGGCAGCGATTGCTGGCTCGATGGTATTCACGTTTGTTTTGGTGGCGATAGCAAGGGCAATGCACCTGACGACGGCTCGATTGCTTTTGGTTGGGGTCGCATTGGGTATTTTATCGAGCGCGATTGTGACGTGGGCATTTTACTTTAGTGATGATCTCAGTTTACGCCAACTGATGTATTGGTTAATGGGCAGTATTGGCGGTGCAAGTTGGTATCAACATACCGTTACTTTGGTGATGTTACCGGTGCTTATCTGGTTATGTTGTAAAGGCAAGTCGCTTGATAAATTGATGCTGGGTGAGATTCATGCGACCCAATTGGGTGTCGATGTGCATCAAATGCGTTGGAAATTGATCCTCGCCATTTCTGTTTTGGTGGGTAGCTCAGTCGCTTTGGGTGGCATCATCAGTTTTGTTGGTTTGGTGGTGCCGCACTTGTTGCGTTTGGCTTTTGGTACGGAAAACCGTTATTTATTGCCACTTTCTGCAATATCTGGTGCTGCGTTGCTTGTATTTGCTGACATCGGCGCAAGACTGTTATTGGACTCCGCAGAGTTACCTTTAGGTGTCATGACAACATCGATTGGCGCACCTATTTTCATCTGGATGCTGGTGAAGAGTCATGATGCACGTTAAACATATGTCGGTTGGTAGTCGATTATTGCCTCTTTCTTTTGAATGCAAAGCTGGCGAAATCGTACATATCGTTGGGCCTAATGGTTCCGGTAAGAGTACTTTATTGGCTGCGATTTCTGGTACGTTAAGTCACCGAGACGGTATGAGTGGTGAAGTGTACGTTGGCAACAAAAACTTGCTTACTTTACCGTTGTCAGAGCAAGCTCATGTTCGAGGTTATTTGTGTCAGCAATCGCGCCCAGCGTTTAATGTTGATGTGTTTCAGTATCTCGCTTTATCTCTGCCAAGTGGTGCTGAGATTGCGGATATCAAAGTGCGTGATGCCGTCAATATGGTGGTGGAGCTGGTACAACTGCAAGATAAGCTTCATCGCAGTATTCAAACATTATCCGGTGGTGAGTGGCAGCGTGTCCGATTAGCAGGTGTATGTTTGCAGGTGTGGCGTACCATTAATCCTTTTTCGCAGTTTTTAATTTTGGATGAGCCAGCAGCACCGTTAGATATTGCGCAAGAGGGTCTGCTCTATCAATTGATTAACGCTATGGCGGCGCAGGGAATTGGAGTATTGGTTGCTAATCACGATCTCAATCGCACATTAAAGCACGCAGATAAAGTATTGCTGCTTAACAACGGTGTGCTGCACTCATCAGGAAGTGCCGATACTGTGCTAACGGAAGAAGCTCTCGGGGAAGTGTTCAATACTCAAGTCAAAAAGGTCATCGTAGATGAGCAACCTTATTTAATCTTTGATTAATGTTTAGGGACAATAAAAAACGACCTACTTGAGGTCGTTTTTTTTTAATCGAGATAGCCAAACTCAACGCTTATTGAGTTAACGGTTTTAGATCTGCAGGGCGGTAGTAAACAGATTTGAGTACTTTGCCTTTACGAATGGTTTTACCTTCCGATACGAAATCTTCGGCGCATTTCGCGATGATGTATTCACCTTTCTGCACCGCCATCAACTTGATGCCTTGTTCTGCGTAGAATGCTTCTGTTTCTGAGTACTCTTGCTCGTTACGGCATACTTTGCTCATGTTGCTTGAATGTACTTCATCCCAGCAAGGAATAAATTCGATACCACGGTTTACCGCAACGTTTAATAGAAGATCAATTAAGTAGCTGATCGCCAGGTTGTCTTCTACTTTGCTGTGGCCAAGATGAACGAGACGGCCCATTAATACATACACGCTGTCTACGATGGCATCTGCTTGCTCAGTTTTACAATCTGCTTCTGCTAGCTCTGTTAGCTCTTCGATCGCCAAAGAGGTGTGTAGTGTGTCTGCTTGCGTATCAAGGCTTGCAGCGTCTGCGACTGGTAAGTCGAACGTACTACGGAACTCGGTGATATCACGGTATAAGTGATCAAAAATCTCTTGGGTTAGCTTTGACAGTTGCATTCTAATTTCCATTGAATCGATTGAAGCGGCAATGATACCAAACCGCACTTTGAACCCCAAGGGCATTGCATCTAACTGGTGATAAATCTGCCTTTGGGAATGGTGGTGCTTAACGAAATAGGTAAGGGAACAGCTTTTTACGTTCTTCCTCTGAAAGGGAGGAAACACGAGCGATGTTTGTATCGGGAATGGATTCAGGATCAGGATAGTGTTTTAGTACCTTTTCCATACTCTCTTCGCGAATCAAATGGAAGATCGGGTAAGGAGAACGATTGGTCAGGTTTTCGTCGTCTTCAGGCCTTGCGCCGCCAAAACAGTAATCAGGATGGAAAGTCGCTACTTGGAAAATACCTTCCCAGTTTTGCTGCTTAATTAATCCTTCAACCCAATCTATGCAAAAGTTGTAGTCCCAGAAATCTTGTAGCATGTTGGGAACCACAACCAACGTGGTCTCAAGTTGTTCGGGCTCTGTGTTACTCAGCTCAATCAGTTGCAATAAAATATCTTCAAGAAGCGTTTCTTCTTGAGTCGCTTCACTAACAAAGATTTTGATTTGTTTATTACGTTGCGGCTTGGCAGCAAACGGACAAAGGTTGAGACCGATTACTACATCGTTGAGCCATTGATCGACCTGTTGAGTGATCGCTTCGATATCTGTGTTTTGTGTTGAACGCGTTGACATACGACTTTCTGGTTTTTATTAAAGTAGCGCAAGCATAGCAGAGTTGGTTATCCAAGTAACCAGAGAGGTATTACGCAAATGAGCGTACCTTAGCTACTCTTTAAACTCGCAGCGTCAGGTGTTTGGTCAGTATGCTTTCTTTCGGCAATGTGTTTCAAATACGCAATCGCAGCAAACATCGCTAGGTAGACGGCGCTTCCCCCCATAAGAACACTCGACCAACCACCATGCTGCCAACAATAAAGAAGTAAGAATCCTCCTAAGCTACCGCCTACGTAGTAGTGTACTAAGTAGAGCGCTGTCGCGGTGGCTTTGGCGCGAGTGGCGTTCTGACCGACCCAACCGTAGGCGAGGGTATGAGTAAAGAAGGCACCAAAACTTATCAGCAACAACCCAAATAGCATTGCAGTCAAGCTTTCAACCGCCGCAATCCACATCCCCGCCATGCTCACTATCGCGCCTAAGAACATACCGAGGATTGATGAATAACGTTTACTCCAGTGGCCTGCGCAACGAGAGGAGAAAGTCCCTCCCAAGTAACAAATAAAGATCAGTGAGGCCAACCCGACGGGCACATTGTGAGGTTCACTCACCAGACGGAAACCCATGACGGAGTAAAGGTTGACGAACAAAGCAAAGTTGAGTCCTCCTATCAGCATCGCGAACCACACGCGTTGGTTTTTAAAATGACCAATAAGCGCACGATTTTGATGGCGCAAGCTGCTTGATGACGGGGTGAAGTTGCGCTGTGTTGGCAATAAATAGTGAACGCCAATGACACCAAGAAGAGTGAGCACCATCATAACTTCAATGGCGACATCAACACTGAAATTGTCCGCCAATAAGCCACCGCTAATACGCCCTGCAATGCCGCCTAATGAGTTAGCCGCAATGTACGTTCCAATTGCCATCGAGAAGGCGTGCTTGTCGAGTTCTTCTGCCATGTAAGCCACGGCGACCGCAGCAAAAGCGGCGAGCGCGACACCGATCAGTGCTCGACATACCACCAAAAACAGAAATGAGTCACCAAACAGCATCAAAGCGGAAAGGGTAGGAATTGAAAACAGACCAGCCATCATGACTGGCTTTCTTCCCACTGATTCTGACAACACAGCCATTGGAACGAGGCTAAAAGAGAGAGCGAGTGTCGAGGCCGCAAATAACCAGTTCACTTGCGTTTCTGAGATCGTGAAAATTTGGGCAAAAGTGGGCAGCATTGGCTGTAGTAGGTATAAATTTGAAAAAACCAAGAAGGAACCAAGCGCTAGCGAGAGCGTAATGCGTTTGTATTCCGGTGTGCCAAAACTGACCATGAATCCTGCCTAATGTGAGCAAATGGAGAGACTGTGATCAATCTATCAGTTCGTTGTAAATTAAAAAAATATATTAAAAATATGGACACCATATATTTTTGATCTAATGGAATCGAAACAACTTAAACATTTTCTGGCGGTCGCTGAACATGGAAACATTACCCATGCGGCGAAAGCCCTGCATATTGCCCAGCCCGCATTAAGCATTTCTATCAAAAAGTTTGAGCAGTCTTTGGGCGTTACCCTATTTCGCCGTGATGATAAAAAAATCAGCTTAACGAAAGAGGGCGAAACGCTACTTATACATGCCAAGCGGGTGATTCAACAGTTGCACGACGCGCAGCTCGCGATTGATGAGTTGAAAGGCTTAGCGAAAGGAGAAGTACGACTCGGAACGCCATCAATGATGGGCAGTTATTTCTTTCCACGAATTGTGATGGCGTTTAAAAGCCAGTTCCCGGAGTTAAAATTGACCTTGGTCGAAGCTGGGACTCAATCGATTCGTCGTATGCTGCTCAATGGTCAACTCGATATCGGTGTGATCAGTTGTGATAATGTGCCTGATGACCTAGAAACTGACCATTTATTTACTAGCCAAATGGTCGCCGTTGTTTCACCTGAGCATGAGTTAGCCCAGCGACACGCTCTTACTTTTGATGAGTTCTTTGAACACGATTTGGTTATGTTTCAGCATGGCTATTTTCACCGCGAATTTTTGGATCAGGTGAGTGAGGAGCATGGGTTTACCATGAAGTCATCATTCGAGACCAACTTACTGCCTTTGATTTTGAGTATTGTAAAACAAGAGTTTGCGATTACCGCGTTACTGGAATTGGTGACTCAACATGAGTCGGGCGTTGTTGGCTTACCGTTTGAACCACCAGTGACGCTGGATCTGGCACTTGCTTGGCGCAAGCAGGGGTATTTATCAATAGCAGATCGAACGTTTATCGACTTTATCAAGCGCTACGTTTAAACGCAGCGCAGATTCATCGTCCGAGCACTAGTCGCCTTTGTACATCTTCTCGAAGTTCTTTGGGTTCCAGCCAATCATTACCCGATCACCAATTTTTAAAACTGGCACTGAACGAGCACCAAGCGCATCAAGTTCTTTGCGACCGCGTTGCATCTTAGCATTGCACAAACGATAGTTAATATTTTTCGAATCCAGATAACGTTGAGCATCTTTGCAGTGAGGGCATTTGTCTTTGACGTAAAGGACGACACGTTTCATTGAGTTTCTCTCCATTATCATTGGGAGGCGAAGTTTAACGGCCTTTCACAATAAATGAAAGGCGAAAGCTAAGGTGAAACTGTCCTTTATCTCAGGTATATTGAGCGCCTTTATTTTGTCATAACAGACGTTAATTCTATGCATCCGTCACTTCGATACATTCAAGGCTACCCACAAAACATCGTAGAGCAGGTGAGCTCATTGATAGCGAGTGGCAAGTTTGTTCCTTGGTTCGAGAAGCGTTATCCCGACAGGCACCAAATCAAAAGCGAAAGGGCGCTCTATGAGTACGCCATGGCAATCAAAAACCGCTACATGAAGAAAGCCGCGCCAATCAGTAAAGTCGTCTACGATAAGAAAATTCACGCGGTAAACAACGCGCTTGGTTTGCACAGTGTAATCAGTAGAAACCATGGCGGTAAGCTGAAGTCGAAAAACGAGATTCGCATTGCCAATGTATTTAAGGATGCGCCCGAGCCACTATTAAGAATGCTGGTGGTACATGAGTTGGCGCATACTCGTGAGAAAAACCACGACAAGGCGTTCTATCAGCTATGTTGCTATATGGAGCCTGAGTATCACCAACTCGAATTTGATGCTCGTTTGTTTATGATTTACCTCGATTTAAAAGCGAATTTGAATGAAGAACAATAATCACAACGCGAAGCAAGCAAAGCCAAAGACTTCAAAGGCGGCTCAGAATAAAGACGCGAATAAAGCCAAGCCGAAGCGTGTTAAAGACAAAGTTGCGCGCAAATCCTCGCAGCCTGCAGGAAAGAGCGAAGTCGAGTTCATAAAAATAGCGAAGAATGGTTTGCATGAGCGTAATGTTCATCGAGGTCGTTACGATTTTAAAAAACTCGTGGAAAGTGAACCACAGTTAAAGCCATTCGTTATCAAAAATCCGAAAGGGGAAGACTCCATAAACTTCTCTGATCCTAACGCTGTTAAAATTCTCAATAAAGCATTGCTTGCTGCGTATTATGGTATCGAGTTCTGGGGCATTCCCGACACCTACCTTTGCCCACCGATTCCGGGCCGCGCTGATTACATTCACCGAGTGGCAGAACTTCTTGATGGTGAAGTAAAAGGTCAGTACGCGCACCAAAAAGTGAAAGCGTTGGACATTGGCGTGGGAGCAAACTGTATTTATCCGATTGTTGGTGTAACAAAATACGGTTGGCACTATACGGGCAGCGATGTCGATCCAAAATCCATCCAATCGGCTCAAACGATCGTAGAGCACAATCGTGTTTTGAAGGGAAAAATTGCACTGGTACAGCAATACAATGATGCCAATATTTATCGAGGTATCATTCAACCGAATGATCGTTATGATGTGACGACATGTAATCCGCCATTCCACCGTTCGGCGGAAGATGCCGCTATGGGCAGCCAGCGTAAAATCGATAATCTAAAAGCAAACCAGCGCAAGAAAGGGCTAAAACCTCAAACCGCACCAGTAAAGACAAGTAAGCCTGCGTTGAATTTTGGCGGTCAAAACGCTGAATTGTGGTGTGAAGGCGGAGAAGCGGCGTTTATCCGAAAAATGGCGAATGAAAGCCAAGCTTTTGCCGCACAGGTCTTGTGGTTTACAACACTTATATCCAAAAAAGACAACGTTCGCCCGATGCGCAAGCAGCTTGAAAAATTGGGTGTGAAAGCCATTCGTGTGGTTGAAATGAGTCAAGGGCAGAAAGTGAGCCGCTTTGTAGCTTGGTCATACATGGATAAGCAACAGCGCAAAGCATGGATTGAACTAAAGTAACGTTGACCGTTTCACACTGAACAATAAAGTAGGAAGCCCGCTGATATCAGCGGGCTTCTATTTTGGGAGATCTAAAACTTAATGATGGGCTCACAATCTAGTGAACTGAGAGAGACAAAAGTATCTGTTTTGGCATAGTACAAGCCACAGGTTTCACCTCTTATCTGCAACGTATATTGGTCTGGAAGATCCGTATAGCTGCCATCCAACAGTTGATTGTTGTTCCCTTTTACTCGTCCTTTTTCAATCAACAAATGCGGTGAGGATTCAAATACGTTATTTGCGACTCTAGGTGCTGGTGTCCCTTGGATTTCTGCGATCGCGTTTTGAATCTCTATGACTGTTTCCGGAGAGTTCTTTTTACTCAATGCTTCAACGGGTTCTTGTGACATAGCTTGGCATCCTATCAAAGAAATCGAAGTGCCTAAGAAAAGCGCAACCCGAATCAGCATTCGTAAAAAGTTAGTTGATCTCAACATGAATTGCCTCTGTTCGTAGCGGAGAGCGAAGATCGCTTAACTCCGGAGATGAAATGTTACGCGGCATGGCGTTGAAACTTGAAGGGGATACTGGCGGACAGGTTCCAGTTTCCATGTAGTTTAGTGCCGCAGAAAGCATACCTTCAGACGGATCGCCCAATGGTTTTGTTAGGTCGTCATTGACCCAGCAACCTTCCACTCTATTGTTTAAGCCTAGCTCGGTATTGATTTGGCTCTTTGGAGTAGGAATAAAACCATCAGCGAAGTCGCCAAATTTTTTCTCGTTCGCCGACTTGAACTGAATAGTGTAGTACATAGTGCCGCAGTTTTGTTCTGGTGAGAACCCATACGGTTTACCTGTGGTTGTTGAACCTATTTGGATAACCTCCACATCAATGCCGCGCAAAGCGTTGATTAACAGTTCACTTGAGGAAGCCGTGCCTCCTGAAGTCAGCACATATACGCGCTTTTTGTTCAGTGTCGGAAGCACTTGATCCGAATATTTCTGTGCTGCCCAGTCTATTGCTAGATTCGTAAAGCGATAGATGTTATCCCCATCTTTAATGGTACGCATCACTTTGTCATTATGAATCAACTCACTGAAGACTCGGTTCTGACCAGCACCGCTTAGCATGTAGCCTACTTGCGAGGACTGAAGGACTAAGCCACCGCCGTTGTAACGTAAATCAACGACGATCTCGTCAACATTCTCTGCTGAGAGCATACTGAACGCCTCAATAAGCGGGGCTTGAGCGCTTGGTTCAAAGGAGTTGTATTGCAGATAGCCGATCCGCATACCATTGTGTGTAATCACTTTGGCATTTTTAACTGGAGAGGTCATGACATCAGAGGCGGTAAGCGTCACGGTTTTCTCTAGACCGTCAACACTCTCAAATGTGAAGGTGTAATCTTGATTGATGTCAGGGTTAAAGAGCGTTTTGTTAATAAAATCAATGTCGGACTGACTACCGGTGTTAACCACATCAATATTATTGATTTTCAGAAGCTTATCACCACGAGCAATGCCGCTTCTATCAGCTGGCGAGGCTTCTTCAGTGTAGGAAATACGAACGTCTCGAGGTTGTACGCCACGTAGGAATGCCCAGTTAAAACCAAATCCAGCAACTAAACCGGATTGCGATGATTTCATATCATCTTCATAAGGGACGGTAAAATGGAAGCGATCTTTTGGTTTACCCGTCGCGGTAGTAGCAGAGGTGACCAGCGTATTGAAGTAATCAGTAACAGTTTTGTAGTTTGCTGGATTATTATCAGGAACCTCGTCATACCATAGATACGTTTCGTTAGTAAAAGCTCTTAAAAAGAGTTTTTCGTGTAATGCAGAGCCCAATTTATCTGGATAGGCGGCATAGTTGTCATATGGGTCCAGTCCGACGCGGGGCGTTTCACATTGGTTGATAAACGTTTTCGACGGTTGGCTAAAATCACCGGCTTTCCATGTTGGACCGTTTGCACTGCTAGTGGACGGAGTAGGTGATGAACCATCACCGCCGCCACCGCCACAGCCTTGTAATAATGCGAGAGTGACTGCCGTTGCTAAAGAATACTTAAATTTCACTTTTCTATGTCCTTATAAATAATAGAATTATAATTATGTGTTTTGCTTTTGTTTTTATTAGCTAGGTGAATGTATTAATTTAATTTGTTCGTCTGCAAATTTATAGTTAAATAGTGTGAGGTAAATAACGTAAAAAAGTTGTCTTTTATCCTTAAGCTAAATTAGTCATTACTTAAGTTTTCTGTCTATTTCAAAAGATCTAACAAGACAATTAATAAGTGTGAAATTAAGACAAGTTCTTAGTTGACTAAGCGATGCTTGCTAAATAAAAATCAGAATTAGATTCAGGAAACGCTTTGAATCAATAATTTGGTAGGGGTATATGATGTTATCTGGGATTTGTTTGATTTATTTGTCTGATGCTTTAACTTAATTTAGTGAGTTGAGCGACGTGCTTTAATAGGCTTCCGTCAATGTTAGGTAAATCATCAGCGAAAAATATCTGAGCACCGGGAGTGCAGCGCATTAATATATTTGTTAGTTCACCTTCATTGTTGGAAGTGTTAACTGCGTTAAGTTTCGCTAATTTATTACAAAGCTCGTCCTCTATTTGCACTTTCTGCTCTTCGGTGAGCCTAATGCGACCTATACATATGCCAGGGTTGATATCATGAGAAAGCGAATCTTGTTGAAATCGCTCTTTGAATAAGGTGTCTAATGCCGTACCTTCTTCCATAATAAATCGACGACCAGAACGGTAAAACAAGCCGTCTCCGAAGTTTTCGACATACCCTAGAATTTCCGCGATACGCAAATAGAATCGTAAGCTTGTATCAGAAAGTCCGTAAGTTTGGGCTATCTCTTGCGGTTTAATATCACGAGAAGTCAGCATATAAATAAAATCAAGTAAATAAGGATGCTCAACGAAAAGGGCGCTCTCTTCATCTGTTAGCATTTGCTCGTTTTGGTGCTGAAGCTCGTTGGCTAAGGTTGCGAGTTCGATGAGATCGGTATTCAGGTAGTTCAGATAAATAAGTACTTTATCCAAACCTAAAGCTGGATTATGTAGGTGGCGTTTAATACTAGATAAAGGGATGCCACTTTTCTCTGACAAGGAATTGTAGCAAAGCCCTTCTTCTTTAATCTTTTGTCGTAGCGCTGCAAGTAAAAACTTTGGTCCAACATTCATCCTTGAATATCACCTTATTCGTTATTCCGTTTACTGGCTGATATTTTGCCTTTCAAGCAGCAGGTTTCGAATCGCTGTGCCCGCTTCTAGAATGTGCTTTTTCAGTAGATACTTGGCGCCTTCGATATCGCGATTTTGGCACATTTCAAACAAGCTTAAGTGCTCTTCTTCTGCCTTTTTAATGCCTGTAGTAAACAATAGCTGCATACGTATGTATCGGTCACACTTTGTGTTCAGGTTGTAAATGACGTCCATAGTTTCAGGCATGTTGGCTGGCGCATATAGGGCTTTGTGGAACTCGTAGTTGTAGTTGCTCCATTCTTCTACTTCGTCGCCACTGTTCACTACTGACTCGAAACGTTCGCGAACTTCGCGCGCGCGTTCAAGGTCAGCGTCTGTCATATTTTGAATCGCGCGCTCTAAAATGTGGCATTCCACGACAGCGCGCAGTTCAAATAGCTCATTGATTTTCTCTGGAGATAGCTCAGTGACCGTCGCACCTTTGTGAGGTTCAAAGCTAACGAGTCCTTGTGCTTCCAATTGAACTAACGCTTCACGCACAGGAATTCGGCTAACATTAAACTCTTTTGCTAACGCATCTTGACGTAAAGGTTGACCAGTTTTTAACTCGCCCTTCAAGATCTGAGTTCGAATTGCTTCCTCAACGAGCTGAGTGCGCGTTTTAAAAACAGGTTTCTGTGACATTGAAGTCTCCCGTGAAATTAATATTGTATCCAATCCATTTTACTTTAGTAGTTTATTGTTTTTCTGGCACAAACCAACTAGGAAAGAAGGTTTTGAGAAGTAGAGTGAAATAAAAGGCATCAGTTGATGCCTTTTTGAGCCATTTGTTGATCTTATTGGGACACACTGCCATCTATGGCGCGTTGGATACCCAGTGGGTTCGACGCTTTTAATGAATCCGGCAATAAAGATTCTGGCAAAGCTTGATAAGAGACCGGACGCAACCAACGATGAATAGCCTCCGCACCGACAGATGTTGAGGCAGAATTGGTTGAAGCCGGATATGGTCCACCATGAACCATAGCGTAACCAACCTCGACGCCAGTTGGCCAACCGTTGAATACAAGGCGTCCGGCGATTTCTTCCAAACTTGGAAGCAGTTGCTTGGCTTGTTCTTCGTCTTCAGCGGTAGCGTGAAGGGTTGCGGTGAGCGATCCAGTCAGTGAATCACTCAGTTTCAACATGTCATCGAAATCTTCACAGATTACGATTAACGATTGAGGACCAAATATTTCTTCCTCCCATTGCGGGTTTTCACGCCAGTTTTTACTGTCCGTCACGAACAGTGCTGGTGAGACATTGGTCGTTTCTGCTTGTTCAGAACGAGTGACGTTAATGCCTGTTTCGGAAGCTCGCTTATCCACTTCGGATTCATACGTTTCTCGGATTCCTTGCGTTAGCAAAGTGGCCGTTGATTGTTGTCGAATTAACCCTTGAGCGATTTCGATAAAGGCTTGCGTTTCTGGGCTATTCAAGACAAATACAACGCCTGGTTTTGTACAAAATTGTCCACAGCCCAAAGTCATAGAAGCCACAAACTCTTCAGCCAATGAGGCGTTTGCTCGTATGGCTGAAGGGAGAATAAATGTTGGGTTAATCGCCCCTAGTTCACCATAGAAGGGGATTGGCTCTGGTCTTTGCTGAGCTAGACTGAACAGCGCACGGCCACCACCGACGGAGCCTGTAAACCCAACCCCTTTAATTTTTGGATGGGTAACGAGTGCTTGGCCAAGTGCGCGTTTGTTGCCTTGCAATAGCGTGAAGATGGCTTGCGGTAAGCACTCTTTCTCCAGTGCAGCCTCAATACACTCTGCAACAAGTTGACTGGTGCCAGGGTGGGCGGTATGGCCTTTTACAATCACAGGGCAGCCAGCAGCCAGTGCCGAAGCCGTATCACCTCCTGCAGTAGAAAATGCGAGCGGAAAATTAGACGCACCAAACACGGCGACAGGGCCAATTGCTATTTGCTGACGACGAATATCTGGTTTTGGCAGTGGTTGGCGGTCTGGGTTTGGCGTATCGAAGATTGCTTGATAGTGATTACCCGAGCTCACAACCTCGGCAAATAGTCTTAATTGGCTCGCGGTACGTCCTATTTCACCGCTTAAACGTGCTTCGGGAAGGGCAGTTTCTAAATGAGCACGAGCAACGATTTCTTCACTCTTCTTTTCCAATTCAGAGGCGATAGAGCAAAGTAAGCTCGCTCGCTTTGCATTGCTTAGTTGGCGAAACTCACGCGCAACGCTTTGGGCGGCTGAGGCTGCTTGATTAACTTCTTGCTCCCCATGCACCGGAAACTCTGTGGGTAGAGGCTCACCAGTAAAGGCGTTGACTGCGTAAAAAGTGGTTGGTTCTTGTGGGGTCATCATTCTTCCTTACTATCCTTATTACTTCACTTCAAATCCGTACGCATATGGGTCTTCATCGTCTACCCATATCGTGTTGTGACCGTATACTTGTGCCCATCCTTCAATGCTTGGCAAAATAGCCGCTTTGCCATTCACTTCGGTAATGCCTTCTATACGTCCTTGAAATAGGCTGCCGATGATACTTTCGTGAACAAAGTCTTCTCCTTGATTGAGTTTGCCTCTTGCATGCCATTGCGCCATGCGCGCACTTGTTCCCGTACCACATGGCGAGCGATCCAACGCTTTGTCGCCGTAAAACACAGCATTTCGAGCGGTAGCGTTTTCTTGAGTGGGCTCTCCGGTCCATAGCACGTGAGAAACACCGCACACTGTTGGATCTTCTGGATGTACGCACTCAACCGCTCGAGATACCGCTTCGCGAACTTTTGGAGAAAGCATCAAAATTTCATCTGGAGAGTAGTGTTCAAGTCCGGCGTAGTTTTCTTGAGGATCGACGATTACGTAATAGTTTCCGCCATAAGCAACATCGACAGTGAGCTCACCTAAGCCCTTTATGTTCACGGTTACGTCTTGGTGGGCAAGGTAAGCTGGTACGTTAAATATCTTCACCGACGTGACCTTGTCACCTTTTGTTTGGTAGTGCACTTCGATTTGTCCTGCTGGGACATCAAGTATCAAACGGCCTTCTTTTTTGGGAGTGATAAGGCGATTCTCGATAGCGGTAGTGACGGTTCCAATGGTGCCGTGGCCACACATTGGTAAGCAGCCACTGGTTTCAATAAACAGAATTGAAGCGTCTGCGTTATCGCTGCAAGGAGGCAAGACAACTGACCCCGACATCATTGAGTGTCCGCGAGGCTCAAACATGAGTGCCTGACGAATCCAATCATAATGCTCAAGAAAGTATTGGCGCTTTTCGCTCATGGTATTGCCTTCGAGTGGAGGCACACCGCCTGCGACCAGCCTAACTGGGTTGCCGCAGGTGTGGGCATCAACACAGAAAAAAGTTCCTTGTCTCATTTTTCGCTCCTTGCTGAAAAAATGGTTGAATTAAACAATAGTGATGTTAACGTAATGTAAAATATATTGTATACAATCTACGTTTTCAAGTGTGACTCGGAGCATATTTATGTTGGTCAAGGATGAAACTAAAAAGGAAAGGATCGCTGTGATAGGTGCGGGGATTATTGGCTTATCAATTGGCTTGAAATTGCAGCAGCAAGGTTATCAAGTCACGATTTTTGATCCCAATGGCGTGGGGAATGGATGCTCTAAGGGAAATGCAGGCCATATCGCGACTGAGCAAATCTTCCCTCTTGCAACGCCAGCGCTGCTTCCACAATTACCTAAAATGCTGCTAGATCCCAAAAGTCCGGTTTCGATCCGTTGGCAAGATATTCCAAACACAATCGGGTGGATGATTCGTTTTCTATTACAAACCAAGCCATCAGCCGCGGAGCGGGCAAAAAACGCGATTAAGAGTCTTAACGAGCGGTCAGTGGCAAGTTGGCGTGGCGTGCTTGATTCAATCGGAAAAGCGCATCTAATAAAAATGAATGGTTCATTGCTCACTTTTGAAAACGAGAAACTGTTTCAGAATTATCAAAGTACGCTTAACTCACTGGCTAAAAACGGTGTGACGCATCAAGTTTGGACACAAGAGGAGATTCGAGAGCGGATACCTGATCTCAGCCATAAGGTTCGTATCGGAGTCTTTTTTCCCGAAACCGGTCATACGCTAGACCCTTATCAGCTCTGTGTTGAGCTAAGTGAAGCCTTTGAAGAGCTTGGCGGTAAGGTTTTACAAAAAGGTGTATCTGCGTTGGCGAAAAATGGCGATGTGCTGGTTGAGTCTCAAACACATTCATTTGACCGAATCATTGTTGCCGCTGGTGTACATTCTAAGCCTTTGATTCGGCAACTAACCGGAGTCAAAGTGCCTATTCAAGCCGAGCGTGGTTATCACCTAATGGTGGATGACAAGCGTGATGTACTGCCATTTCCTATTAGCTCTGCCGATAGAAAATTCATCATGACTCCGATGTCTGGTGGGCTACGCTTGGCAGGCACTGTTGAGTATGCCGATGTAGAATCAACACCCAATATGAAACGTTCAGAAATGCTTTTTCAGTTAGGTGATGAGATGTTTGAATCGGGGTTAAATCCACTCAAGCAAGGAGAAAAGTGGATGGGGAATCGGCCTTCAACAGTCGACTCGTTACCGGTTATTGATAGCATTTGGGATGGAAATGTATTACTGGCATTTGGCCACCAACACCTTGGATTAACTCAAGCGGCGATTACGGCAGATCTCCTTTTAGAGCTTATCGAAGGAAAGCCGACATCGATTGATCTTTCACCTTTTTCATTACAACGATTTGCCTGAAAAATTTAATATTAAATATTGTATAAAATATATTAAATGCTAATGTTAACGTAATTTTAACAAAAACTGGTATCCAACAGCCGTACTCGGATGCCTCCAGAAAAACAACCAAAAGGAGTAATACATGTCACGAATGACCAAAGCACCATTGGCGCTGTTGATTTCAGGAATGCTGTTGGGGACCTCTGCTTATGCTGAAGACAAATTGACGGTCGTATCTTGGGGTGGTGCATTCACCAAGAGCCAAGTGGAGGCATATCATAAGCCTTTCATTAAAAAAACAGGTGTTGAGATCGTATCCGAGGATTTCAGTGGCGGATTAGCCGAAATTAAAGCGCAGGTGGAAGCGAACAACGTGCGCTGGGATTTGGTTTCTCTCGACAAGCCGGACATTGTTCGTGGTTGTGCAGAAGGGCTATTAGAACCAGTGAGCCCAAGTATTTTGCCTCCGGGCGCAGATGGAACACCAGCACAAGAGGATTTCATTGATGGTGCGATTCACGAGTGCGCAATCAATACCATCGTGGTGTCCACAGTATTAGCGGTGAACGAAGACGCGTTTAAAGGTAAGGTTTTGCCTAGCAAGTTGACCGATCTTTTTGACCTAAAAACTTTTCCAGGTCGACGTGCATTGCAAAAACAACCTCAGGGTAATCTTGAGTGGGCACTATTGGCTGATGGTGTAAAACCAGAAGAGGTCTACAGCCTGCTCGAAACCGAAGCCGGGCGTGAGCGTGCGTTTGCTAAGTTGGATACGATCAAATCAGAAGTGCTGTGGTGGACAACAGGTGCCCAGCCACCTCAAATGCTTGCTGACAAAGAAGTGGTGATCGCCTCGGCGTTTAACGGCCGAATTCACAATGCCCGTAAAGATGAGGGTCAACCATTTCGGATTATATGGGACCGTCAAATGGGTTACATGAATGGATGGGCAATACCTAAAGGGAGTGAGAACACAAAGCTTGCATTGGACTTCATCGCTTTTTCTTCAGGAACAAAACCATTAGCTGATCAAGCTAAGTACGTTGCCTACGGGCCTACGCGTAAATCGTCTTCGGCGGAGGTGAGCCCAGACATTTTAGCGAACCTTCCTACCGCACCTCAAAACTTCCAAACCGCCTTCCTGATTAACGATGAATGGTGGTCAGACTACGCGGATGAACTAAATGAAGAGTTCAACACCTGGCTGCTTAACTAGGCGTTAAATTATGTATGGGGCCGAGTTTTCATCCATAAGCGAGGTTCCGTACTTTTCCTCAACTGTATTTATGTTTTCGGAGAAATGATGAAAGTCATCGAAGCACAGCAAGTCGCGCAATGTTTAACAATGAAGTCTCTTATTGAAACGATGCGTGAAATGTACTCGCGGCCAGCGACAATACCTCAACGCCGAGTTATGCCCTTAGAAGAGGGAGAATACGAGGCGTTTGCGCTACTTCCAGCTTGGAACCAGGAGTTGATTGCGGTGAAAGCCTTTACGTATTTCCCGCATAACCCTGAGCACGGCAAAGATACGCTTGCATCTAAACTGCTTGTTTTTAGACGAAATGATGGTGAGCCGCTCGCACTCGTAGACGGTAAAGTTTTAACGTTTTGGCGCACCGCCGCAGCTTCTGCGTTGGCAGCGGACTACTTAGCGTGCCCCGATGCTGATCGTTTGTTGATCTGCGGAACGGGCAATCTTGCGCCTTATTTTGCGTGGGCATACGCTGCGGTTCGCCCACTTAAGCAGGTTTATATTTGGGGGCGTAACTCAGACAAAGCCGAGGCGACGGTAGATGCCATTGTGTCATCTTCAGAGTATCAGTCGCTTCCTGATGAGCGTCGGTTCCGTGTTTCAGTCGTAGAAAATGTGGACCACGTTATCAAACACGTTGACATCATCAGCTGTATTACCGCATCAGCAGAGCCTTTGTTTAATGGCGCAGACGTGCAGCCGGGCACCCATATTGATTTGGTCGGTAATCATGACTTGGATAAGCGTGAATGCGACTCCGAAGCAGTGCAACGAGCACAGGTGTATGTTGATAGCCGTATTAATGTATTAGCCGAAGCGGGCGATCTTCTCATTCCAATTCAAGAGGGCGTGTTCACGTCAGACGATATTAAAGGGGAATTACCGCAGCTTTGCGCCCAACAAATCTCAGGACGTCAAAACGATGAGGTCATTACTTTATACAAATCAGTTGGCAGTGCTTTGGCTGATTTGGCCGCTGTAAAGGCGGTGTTGTTAGAAAATGGCATAGATAGCCATGCCTGAGCATTTTTGCTCGTTCATTTAAATTGCATACAATATACATATAAGGAAAGTAGTTCATGAAAATTGATTGGAAAGGTGTTTATCCGGCGGTCAGTACGCAATTTCGTCAAGATCAGTCAATCGACTTAGACGCAACGCAAACTGTTATAGATAACCAAATTAAAGATGGTGTGAATGGCATTATCTGCTTGGGTACTGTCGGTGAGAACTGTGCGTTGTACCCGGAGGAGAAACGCCAGGTCTTGCAAGCGGCAAAAGAAGTCGTAAATGGCCGTGTGCCTTTGATTGCTGGTACAGCAGAGTCTATTACCACAGCAGCTGTTGATTACATGCAGGATGCGTACAAAATTGGTATCGATGGTTGTATGGTGATGCCTGCCATGGTTTACCGCACGTCTGAGAGCGAAACGTTCGAATATTACCGCACGCTAGCAGAAGCAACGCCAGAAATGCCAATCATGATTTACAACAACCCGGTTGCTTATGGTGTAGATGTAAACCTCGATATCATGGCGAAACTGGCTGAGTTTGAAAGCATTGTAGCTATCAAAGAGTCGACCACTGATACTCGTCGTATCACTGAGCTTTACAATAAATTTGATGACCGCTTTACCGTGTTCAGCGGTGTTGATGACATCGCTCTTGAATCATTGATGCTAGGTGCGACCGGCTGGATTTCTGGTTTAACCAACGCATTCCCAGAAGAATCCGTCGCGATTTATAAACTGGCAAGCCAAGGTCGTTATGCTGAAGCGTTAGAAATCTACCGTTGGTTCTTACCGCTACTGCGTTTAGACACCATTCCTACGCTGGTTCAGTGCATTAAATTGGCCGAGCAAGTCTGCGGACGTGGATCTGAACAAGTTCGTGCGCCACGCCAACTTTTACAAGGTGAAGAGCGTCAACAAGTCATTCAAATGGTTGAACATGCGTTAGAAACCCGCTTAGACCTATCCAAATACAATCTGTAATTGTGCTGTTTAGTAGAGCGTTAACTGACGCTCTACTTATTCGTAATATTCAAAAAATGAGAAGAGGGAAGTCATGAGCACGGAAAACAAGGACTATGTCAGCTTTCAACACGTTAAGAAAACCTACGATGGCACGAATTTGGTGGTGAAAGACTTCAACTTAGATATTGCTCCTGGAGAGTTTGTTACTATGTTGGGGCCGTCAGGATCGGGCAAGACCACTTGCTTGATGATGCTAGCAGGCTTTGAAACTGCGACCGGTGGAGACATTTATATTGATGGCGTTCCTGTTAATCATCTCGCGCCGCACAAGCGCGATATTGGTATGGTGTTTCAAAACTATGCGTTGTTTCCACATATGACCATTGCTGAGAATCTTGCGTTTCCTTTAAAGGTGCGAAAACTCGACAGTGACACGATTCAAAGCAAAGTTCAGAGTGTATTAGAAATGGTCGAGCTTGAGCATGTTGCGACTCGATACCCGAAGCAGTTATCAGGTGGTCAACAACAGCGTGTTGCGTTAGCGCGAGCATTAGTGTTTGAGCCTAAACTCGTGTTGATGGATGAACCACTAGGCGCGTTAGATAAGCAGCTGCGTGAGCAAATGCAGATGGAAATTAAACATTTGCATGAAAAGCTTGGCATTACCATTTTGTATGTGACGCACGATCAAGACGAAGCTCTCACTATGTCCGACCGTATTGCGGTTTTTAATCACGGCGAAGTGCAACAACTCGCGACACCAACCGAGCTTTATGAATCTCCGAGTAATACGTTTGTTGCGCAGTTTATCGGAGAAAACAACCAACTCTCAGGTTTAGTCAAAGAGTGGGACGGAAAGTATTGCCAAGTGCTCGTTGGGAAAGAGTTATTTACTGCGAAACCTGTCAGAGTCTCTGAGCAAGGGCAGAGAACAACACTTTCCATTCGACCAGAAAAGATTGTTATTCAACCAGAGAAAGCGTCTTGTGAGAACCAAGTCTCGGGCGTCCTACGAGAATTGATTTATCACGGTGATCATTATCGTCTGGTCATCGAAGTAGAGAGCGTTGGTCACTTCATCGTTAAAGTACCTAACGATAATCGTAAACACTTGCAGTTAACGCCTGGCTCAATTTGTCGTATTGGTTGGCAAAGTGACGATTGCCATGCTCTTGATGGGACACAAACTCAAAGTAGCGAGGTAGCAGCATGAGTCGAGAGCTAACCGCATTAGATTCTGTATTGGAAATCGAACGCCAAGTTCATGAGCAAGAAACCAATTTGAAAGCGCAGTTGCAAAAGGCCGAGCGCCGAAAAAAGCTTCGCTCCATTATGCTCACAACGCCATTGGTGTGTTTTATTCTGCTTACGTTTGCTTTTCCTATCCTCGACATGCTTTTTAGAAGCGTGGATAACCGAGAAATATCCCTGTCACTACCACAAACTATTCAAGCCTTAGAAAGTTGGGATTATCAAGGTCAGCCTCATCAAGAAGTCATTGAGGCATTCTCTGTTGAAGTACTTGCGCTTTATCAAAGCAAAGAGCTGCCGAAAATAGCCAACCGGATGAATATTGAAGAGTCTGGTATGCGTAGTTTACTCATGAAAACCGGCAGAAAGTTGTCTCGTTTGACGTCGCTGCCGAGCTCGGTGACACAGTTGGCTAAGCTGGATAAGCGATGGACTAATCCTAAATATTGGGCGGCGTTTAAGAATCTTAGTGGCGCATTAACATTCAGTCACTATCTTGCAGCGCTAGATTTGCAAGTGAATGAGTTTGGAGACATTGAGCCCCAACCAGAAAAACGCCAAATATACGTCGACCTTTTCTTTAAAACTTTTTGGATGTCTATTTCAATCACCTTAATTTGTTTGGTGATGGCGTACCCCGTTGCTTACCTGCTTGCCAATTTACCTGATAAGCGCGCGAACTTACTTTTAATTATTGTGCTGCTGCCATTTTGGACATCATTGTTAGTCAGAACCACGTCTTGGATTGTTCTGCTGCAAAACCAAGGGGTCATTAATGATCTCCTTATTTGGTCGGGTTTTACTTCTGAGCGAATTCAGATGATTCACAATACCTTCGGAACGGTGGTGTCTATGGTGCACATTCTGTTGCCTTTTATGATCCTGCCTCTGTATAGCGTAATGAAAGGAATTAGCCCAACTTATTTCCGTGCCGCTCGTTCTCTAGGCGCGACGCCTTTCATTGCGTTCATCAAAGTTTATATGCCGCTTACGTTACCGGGGATAGGTGCGGGGGCCTTGCTTACTTTCATTCTTTCTATTGGCTTCTACATTACGCCCGCTTTGGTTGGTGGAAGAAGCGGACAGATGATCTCCAATATGATTGCCTATCATATGCAGACATCACTGAACTGGGGGATGGCTGGCGCATTGGGTGGACTGCTTTTGTTCGTTGTACTGGTTCTGTTTTATATATTCAACCGTGTGGTTGGTATTAATAACCTTAAGGTAGGAGGATAACCATGGCATTACCAAACTATGCATCAAAAGTAGAGCGAGTTGCTTACGCAGGTTACTTAGCTTTTTGTGGGTTGGTGCTGTTCTTTTTAATCGCTCCAATTCTGACCATCATCCCGTTATCGTTTAATGCAACGCCTTACTTTACTTTTACCGAGGGGATGTTAAACCTTGATTCGGAAGCGTATTCTACTCGCTGGTATCAAGAAATGTTTACTAGTGATCAGTGGCTGTTGGCGCTGAAAAATAGCACGTTCATTGCTTTTATGGCGACACTCGTTGCAACAGGGCTGGGAACTCTGGCGGCGTTGGGTTTAGCCAGTAGTAATTTGCCTTTTCGCAATACGATTATGGCGCTGTTGATCTCACCCATGATCGTACCAGTCATTATCTCTGCTGCTGCGATGTACTTTTTCTACACGCGCCTTGGCTTGTCACAAACTTATCTAGGCGTCATTTTGGCACACGCTGCTTTAGGTACGCCTTTTGTCGTCATTACCGTTACTGCGACGTTAAGCGGCTTTGACCATAGCTTGGTAAAAGCGGCGGCTAGCTTAGGAGCAAACCCTGTTTATACTTTCAGACACATTACCTTTCCGCTGATTCGTCCGGGGATGATTTCTGGCGGCTTGTTTGCTTTTGGCACTTCGTTCGACGAGGTTGTGGTGGCGTTATTCCTGACTGGGGCAGAACAAAAAACCGTTCCGAGGCAGATGTGGTCAGGAATTCGAGAGCAAATTAGTCCGACCATATTGGCGGTCGCTACGTTGTTGATTTTTATGTCGGTGTGTTTGCTCGTGACATTAGAAGTTTTACGTAGACGTAATGTACGCATTCGAGGCATTCAAGAATAACCAAACTTTTGCTTTGTTGGTCACTTTGCACTTTTGTTTAGGGGCACCTCAATTTTTGATCAAATGCGCCTCATTGTAGGCGCTTTTCTTTTGTGTTTGTCGTCAGCGATGACTGACATATCACTCTGGTAGCTTAATGCCAGCTTGCTCGAAACGTGCCAAAGGCGACTTGTTTGATCGCTGATACCAACTAGCTGGCATGTTTGATTTAAGTCGCGCTTTTTCTTCCTTGCTAATCACAACATAATGCAAAAACGTATCAAGTGTGGTTCCCATCACGTCGAATGTCATTTCCCCATCTTTGCTGATGGCTTTCAATAACCCAGCGACGGTTTCCTCAGAAACTAACGGTTCAACCACCGCGTTTTTTCGCTCTTTTATTGACGTTGAAGCGGGCAGGTTTGCACGTGCCGTCTCCCAGCAAACTTTGTTGGTTTTACTGATAAGGTTGTGCTTGTAGCAGTAGTAACTGAATAAAAAGCGTGGCAGGTTTTGCCAGCGTTCGGCTTGGACTTCTAACCAAAGGTGTTGTAGCTCAATATCAGCGTCGGTCATAGGAGTTGTTTAGCAAAAAGAAAAGAAACCATTTTATAGCTTTTGTGAGGAGCAATAAAAGATATTTGAATGGAAAGATAAACAACTAGTTGATCAATATTACTAAAGCAAATCGATTTCTGGCAAGCCCGTGCAACGGCAACTCGAGTACCAAAAACTGATACCGCCACATCTAGTTGTTAACAAAATGTTTCTTCTTGTCTTGCGAGTAGATTATATGGAGATGCTCTTGCAGTAATAAGGGCAGTGGCGATGCAAAAGACGTAATGCATCTAAGGAAAACTCAATATAGAAGAAATTAGATGGAACTGAAGACTTTGAGTGTCGCGATTGCGACAACATTAACCAGCACTGGCGTATTTGCGTTAAGCGAGCCAGTTTCTCAAGTTACAGAGCAACATGCACATTCGGCTCATACACACGGTGTTGAATCCAATCGAGTTGAATACCAACCAACCGCAACTCTCCCTATTCAGCCCTCCAAGGCAACTCGAGTACAGTCACTTGAAAGCCTTGATGAGTCGAGCACTGCTTGTGATTTGGAAGCATTGGTTACCGAAAGCAGTAACCAATTGATCGGCGAAATTTTAAGTCAGGGCGCGACGTGTGTGAACCAGCTATTCTCTGCTGAAAGTCGGATTCAAGAGTCGGTATTTAGCTCCGATCATATGTACAACATTGCGAAGCGTACTACGACATTGGCGAAGGGGTATACAGGTGGCGGGAGCGATGAACTAGAAACGTTGTTCTTATACTTGCGCGCGGGTTATTACGCCGAGTTTTACAATGACAACATCTCATTTATTGAATGGGTCACACCAGCGGTGAAAGAATCAGTGGATGCGTTTGTTAACAACGCAAACTTCTACGAGAACAGCGATCGTCACGGCAAAGTGCTTAGTGAAGTCATCATCACTATGGATAGTGCGGGCTTGCAGCACGCGTACTTACCACAAGTGACCCAGTGGCTTACTCGTTGGAATGATCAATACGCCCAGCACTGGTATATGCGCAATGCGGTTAACGGTGTTTTTACTATTTTGTTTGGTGGGCAGTGGAACGAGCAATTTGTGCAAATAATTGGCAATCAAATGGACCTTGCCAAAGCTTTAGGCGATTTCGCTCTAAGGGCGTCATCAATCGGTACTGAAGATGAGTTTATGGCCGCGAATGCGGGGCGAGAGCTCGGGCGTTTGACCAAGTATGCGGGTAACGCGAGTTCTGTGGTGAAGAGTCAGCTAAGTCGAATCTTTGAACAGTATGAAATGTATGGTCGGGGTGACGCGGTTTGGCTTGCGGCGGCGGACACCGCCTCATATTACGCAGATTGTAGTGAGTTCGGAATTTGTAATTTCGAAACTGAGCTAAAAGGCTTAGTGCTATCGCAAACTTATACTTGTAGTCCAACAATTCGAATATTGTCCCAGAATATGACGCAAGAGCAACACGCGGCCGCATGTTCTAAAATGGGTTACGAAGAGGGTTACTTTCATCAGTCATTAGAAACTGGTGAACAGCCAGTAAAAGATGACCACAACACTCAGCTCCAAGTCAATATCTTCGATTCAAGCACTGATTATGGTAAGTACGCAGGGCCAATTTTCGATATTAGTACTGACAATGGCGGTATGTACTTGGAGGGCGATCCTTCCCAGCCGGGGAATATTCCCAACTTTATTGCTTATGAAGCCTCTTATGCGAACGCGGATCACTTTGTCTGGAACTTAGAGCACGAATACGTGCATTACTTAGATGGTCGATTTGATCTCTATGGAGGGTTTAGTCATCCAACTGAAAAAATAGTGTGGTGGAGTGAAGGCATTGCAGAGTATGTCGCTCAAGAAAATGACAACCAAGCAGCACTTGAGACGATTCTAGACGGCTCGACATATACCTTAAGTGAGATTTTCGAGACTACTTATGATGGGTTTGATGTCGATCGAATTTATCGTTGGGGGTACTTAGCTGTACGCTTTATGTTTGAAAATCATAAAGATGACGTAAACCAAATGCTGGTGGAAACACGCCAGGGGAATTGGAGCAATTACAAAGCAACGATCACCCAATGGGCGAATTTATATCAAAGTGAGTTTGAGCAGTGGCAGCAAGCCCTTGTCTCAAATGGTGCACCTAATGCAGTCATAACCGCAAACAGTAAGGGGAAAGTCGGTGAAAGCATTACATTTAGCAGTGAAAACAGTACAGACCCAAACGGGAAGATCGTCAGCGTCTTATGGGACTTCGGTGATGGCTCGACAAGTACACAAACCAAGCCGACGCACCAATATGGGAGTGAAGGGGAGTATTCGGTCAGCCTAAGTGTGACAGACAGTGAAGGCTTGACGGCAACCGCCACTCATACTGTTGTTATCTCAGCGTTGGGCGGTAATGACACATTGCCACAAGACTGCGCGGTGCAAAGTAAAGTAAGCGGTGGACGCCTAACAGCAGGAGAGCCCGTTTGCTTGGCAAATCAACAAACCATTTGGCTGAGCGTGCCAGCGGTGAATGAGAGCTCAAATCTGGCGATAACGACGGGAAACGGTACGGGCAACCTAAAGCTTGAATACAGTAACTCTGGTTGGCCGGATGGTACTAATCTTCACGGGTGGTCAGATAATATTGGTAATGGAGAGTGTATTACGTTGTCAAATCAGAGTAACTACTGGGGCTATGTTAAAGTATCTGGTGACTTTGAGAATGCCGCCATCGTCGTTGATTTTGATGCTCAGAAGTGTCGTCAATAGGGCATTTTAACTGCATCATTTTAATTTAATTGATCGCCTCGCTAACATTGCGGGGCGTTTTTGTTTTTCACGCCGTTATCTCTATAAAAAAAACCAGCCCGAAGGCTGGCAAACAAGGAGTTTGAGATGAAAATGAAAACGTTATAAAGCTTGCTGATATCCTATTTCTCAATAAGTTGGGTTGTGCGTTGAAGCCAGTTTTTATCTTGCGTATCAAGAAAAGGGCTAAGTGCTTGATAGACTCGTGAATGGTAATGATTGAGCCAGTCTAGCTCTGCTTGATCTAGCATTGATAAATCAAGGGCGTTGGTCGCAATTGGAGCAAGAGTGATGGTCTCAAAACCGTAAAACGTGCCGAACTCATTTTGTTCTACTTCTACAACTTTAAGAATGTTCTCTATTCTTACCCCGTACTCACCTTCGCGATAAACGCCTGGTTCATTAGTAATGACCATACCCGGTTTTAGTTCAACCTCGTGGTGGCTTTGCGAGAAATTTTGTGGGCCTTCGTGAACATTCAAGCAAATGCCCACGCCGTGTCCAGTGCCGCACTTGTAATCAATACCATGTTGCCATAAGACGCCACGCGCCATGATATCAAGATTGGCACCCGTAGAGCCTTTCATGAATCGAGTCTGAGTCAGTCGGATGACCGCTTTGAGCACCAAGGTATAATCTTTGCGCTGCTTAATGGTCGGTGACCCGAAGTGGAAAGTACGGGTGATGTCTGTTGTCCCGCCAAGGTATTGGCCACCAGAATCGACGAGAAAGAAGTTGCTTTCATTGACTGCCGCATTGCTTTCTTCATCGGCGGCATAATGCATTTTTGCCCCGTGAGCTGCGAAGCCTGCGATAGTGCGGAAACTGTCACTCACATAATGTCGGGTTTGACGGCGATAGTGATTCAGTTGTGCCTCAGCAGACAATTCTGTAACGAGTCCGCTTGGAACTTGCTCTTCGAGCCAGTTCATGAACCTTACGATTGGCACACCATCATCTGTTAATGCCTGTTCTAGGCTAGTTAGCTCGGTCGCATTTTTTATGGCCTTCATTGCCGTTACAGGGCAAGCCATTGGCTTTAGATTCACATTCTGTTCAATCGAACTCACCAATAAGCTGTCTGTGTGGGTCGGGTTAAAAGCGAGCGATAATCCCTCACATTGCTGATTTAAATACTGACTTACGTAGTTGTAATGGCGAATGTGTACACTCTGCTCGGTCAGCGCTCTTTCAACGTCTTGAGGCAGTTTGGCCTTATCAATAAACAGTGACGCAAGTGATTGCTCTACGATTAGATAGGCTTCTGAAACTGGGCAGTAATTCGTATCACCACCTCGAATATTCATTGTCCACATGACATCATCTAGCGTTGACACTAATAAGCTATCTACTTGGTTCTCGGTTAACCAAGAACGGATTCTCGCTAACTTATTTTCAGTGTCAACGCCAGCAAAAGCGATGGGGTGCTCGAATACGGGTGCACTTGGGCGAGGTGGTCTTTCAAGCCAAATCGGTGTGAGTAAATCTAGGTCGAGAATGATCTTAATGTTTTTCGCTTCAAAGGCTTGTTTGAGGCCTTGATAAAAAGCGTAACTGATGGCGCGCCCGTCAACCGCGATAATACTGTTTTCTGGTAGCGTGGTAGCCAGCCATTTGGCAACTGTCGGCGTTTCTGGTTGTTTGGCTTTAAACAGTTCAAGTCCTGTGCCGTGTAACTGTTCTTCAGCTTGAATATAGTAACGACCATCAGTCCACAGGCCACCACCTTGTTGGGTAATGACGACATCGCCTGCTGAGCCGGTAAAACCTGAAATCCAGCTTCGCGCTAACCAATGATCCGCTGAGTATTCACTGTTATGTGGGTCATTGTTGGTCACGATATATGCAGACACGTTGTGAAAGGACATTGCCTCACGCAATAACGTAAGGCGTTGGTTTACTGAGTTAGTATTGTTCATTAAATGGTTCCTAAAGTCATATTTGAGCAATAGATATGATGCTGCTCCGAGCCTGTTTTTATTGGGTTCTGTTGCCCGCATACTTCTGTTGCTTCTGGGCATCGAGTACGAAAAACGCAACCGCTAGGTGGGTTAAGTGGAGAAGGAAGGTCGCCGGGCAATAGTTGTATTTCACGGTCACGTGCTAATTGCGGATTAGCTATCGGGACAGCAGATAACAGTGCTTTGGTGTAGGGGTGTTGTGCATCATCAAATACTTGATCGTAACGTCCTACTTCCATAGGTTTACCAAGATACATCACCATAACGCGGTCGCTGATGTGGCGCACCACGCTTAAGTCGTGCGCAATCATCACCAGTGTTAACCCCATTTCTTGTTTAAGATCATCTAGAAGATTGATGACCTGAGCTTGTATGGAGACGTCTAGCGCACTAACGGGTTCATCACACACGACCAAATCTGGATTGAGAATTAATGCTCTGGCAATGCCCACACGCTGGCATTGACCTCCGGAAAATTCATGTGGATAGCGGTTTCGCTGGCTCGCCAAGAGACCCACTTTATCCATCATAGCGATGACACGCTTTTCTACCTCTGCCCGTTTAAGTTGTGGCTCGTGGGTGAGCAGTGGTTCGGCGATGCATTCTGAGATGGTTAATCTCGGATTCAAACAAGCGGATGGGTCCTGAAACACCATCTGAAATTCTCTACGTCGAGAGGAAAGGTCTTTTTTACTAAACCCGAGCATGTCTTGACCTTTCCAAGTCAACTCGCCATGTGTAGGTTCAATTAAGCGAAGTAAGGCGCGTGCAAGCGTTGATTTTCCGCAGCCTGATTCCCCCACAATGCCAAGTGTTTCACCTCTATAAACATCTAAGTCGATACCATTGACCGCTTTCACGATTTTACGTCGACTTGGAATAAGGTGACGCGAAACAGGAAAGTGGACGTTTAAATCACGAGCAGACATGAGGACTTCTTTTTTGTTCATAACGCCTCCTTAAGCTTTTATTTGAATAGGAGTGATAACACTGGGTGCGTTAACGTGACAGGCAATGGACTGGCTCGTGTTTAATGGAGAAAACCGTGGGGTTTCGTATTGGCAACGCGTCTCTCGATGCTCGCACCGCTCTCTAAACGGACACCCTTTATGGTTAATCAACGCACTTGGTGGGTTACCTGGGATGGTTGGTAAACGCGGCATATCTTCAGTGATAGAAGGAATAGCCTTTAGCAGGCCTTGAGTATAGGGGTGAGCAGGTTGAGCGAACAATGTCTCGGTATCTGATTGCTCCATTTTTTGACCACCATACATGACCAATACGCGATCACACATCTCGGCGACGACGCCCATATCGTGAGTGATCAGTAAAATGGCCGTATTGAACTCTTGTTGTAAGTCTCGTAATAGCGTCAAAATTTGAGCTTGAACGGTTACATCTAACGCGGTGGTTGGTTCGTCTGCAATTAACAACTCGGGCTTACACAACAAGGCCATCGCTATCATGATTCGCTGACGCATTCCGCCAGATAATTCGTGAGGGTATTGATTCATCCTAGTTTCGGGAGAGGGAATACGCACCGCATCCAACATGTGAATCGATTCAATTTTTGCTTGTTTTCGGGTCATTCCTTTATGAATCATGAGAACTTCACAAAGCTGTTTGCCAATTTTCATAAATGGGTTGAGTGACGTCATCGGATCTTGAAAGATCATTCCGATTTTCTCTGCACGGATGCGGTTGAGCTGCTTTTTAGACATCGCGAGTAAATCATCACCGTGGAACATTGCGCTTCCAGACACGGCGCCGTTATCCGCGGTTAACCCCATTAATGCGAAAACAGACTGGCTTTTTCCCGAACCTGATTCCCCAACAATCCCAAGAGTTTCGCCCGCTTTAATCGAGTAGGAGAGATTACTGACCGCTTGCACTTGCCCATCTGGCGTATCGAAGCGCACGTTCATGTTTTCAATAGATAGCATGGGTTTGTCCTTATCGGTCTTTCGGGTCAAGAGCATCACGCAAGCCATCGCCGATGAAGTTAAAACAAAAGAGGGTGGCAACTAAAAACAGAGAGGGAAAAAGCAGCATCCACAATGCAACGTCAATCGTTTTTGCGCCTTCGGAAATTAGGATTCCCCAGCTCGTGTCTGGTGGTTGAACACCAAGCCCTAAGAAGCTCAAAAACGATTCGAACATAATGAATCCTGGTACCATTAATGAGGAATAAACCATCACGATCCCAAGCACATTAGGCAGAACATGGCGTCGGACAATTGTCAATTTAGAAACCCCAATAGAGTGTGCGGCTTCGATGAACTCTCTCTTTTTTAGACCGAAGGTGACACCACGTACAACACGGGCAATGCCCAGCCAAGATACCATTCCGATCACGATAAAAATCAGGTAGATGTTGTTGCCAAAAAGGGTAACAAACAGGATAACCATAAACATAAATGGCACCGAATCGAGCACCTCAATAATGCGCATCATTACGCTATCGACAACGCCGCCAAGATAGCCGGAAATACTTCCCCAAATCGTACCAATAACAACGGCGACTAAGGCGCCGACAAAACCCACCAAAATAGAGAGCCTGCCGCCTTGCATCGTGCGAGCAAAGACATCTTGCCCGAGATCATCGGTACCAAAGTAATGGCCACTGCTCAGTGAAGGTTTCCCTAGCTCGTATGGATCGATGAGCACTTCCCAGTCAATTTCATCATGGCCAAAAGCGGCAAGAGAGGGGCCGAAGGTGATGCATAAGGTAATGAACGCCAAAACATACACTGATGTCATCGCGGCTCTGTTTTTACGAAATCGAGTCCATGCATCCTGCCAAAGACTGCGACCTTCGACGGCTTCAATATTGTCGACGACTTGATCTTGCAGAGCTTGTGTATCCAGTTTTTTTATCGTTAACATGCCGGACTCCTAAACGCGTATACGAGGGTCGATCATCGTATATAGCAAGTCGACCACAAGGTTAAAGAAGATAGTGAGTGAAGCGACAATCAGAGTAATGCCCATTACTAGGCTGTAGTCGCGGTTGAGAGCCCCAGACACAAAGTGTTGTCCCATGCCACCTGTACCAAAGAAAATGTCGATAATTACCGAGCCTGTCACGACAGACACAAACGCAGGGCCGAGCATCGCAACGACGGGAATCAGGGATGGTCGCAAAGCGTGATGGAATAAAATGTAGGTTGTGGACAAACCTTTGGCTTTTGCCGTTCGAATGTATGGTTGGTTGAGCGTTTCAATCATTGCGCCACGCATGACGCGTGCAATACTCGCAATGGAGCCAATCGCCAGGCTGAGCACGGGAAGAACAAGAAAAGCCAGCTTTCCTCCTTCCCAACCACCAGCAGGGAACCAGCCGAGCTGAATAGCGAAGATCATGACTAAAACTGGAGCAAGCACGAAAGCCGGAACCACAACTCCAGTCATCGAAAGTGTCATCAGGCCGTAATCTAGGCGGCTATTTCGGTTCAATGCCGCAATGGTGCCAAGTAACATGCCAAGTGGAACGGAGATACAAAAGGAGAGTACGCCTAATACTGCTGAAACTGGCCATGATTGTGCGACGAGCTGTGTAACACTGAAGTCTTGATAAACGAAGCTCGGACCGAGATCTCCTTGTATGAAATTACCAATGTAAATCCAAAACTGAGTAAGGAAGGGCTGGTCCAAATGGAATTTTGCTTCGATATTCGCACGTACCACCTCTGGCATAGGCCGTTCCATATCAAATGGCCCCCCTGGTGCAATGTGCATCAGCCAAAATGATACGAGTGCGATGAATAGAAGCGTGGGGATAGCGATAGCTAATCGCTTAACAATGTACCAAATCATGATCCATCATCCTTTGGTCATCCGAAATCACTTCGAACGGTTATGAATAAAAAATGGTCTGAGCTCAGGTTGCCTTCTCCACCGAGAGATATGAGGAACGGCAAGTAAACATTGAACTTGCCGACTCAGACCGAAAACATGCTTTTAGTGGGCTTTTACATAGACATTCTTGCGGTAGTACGACGACTCAGGGTTTGTCAGTTCGTAGCCGCCCACGTAAGGCTTGATGAGGTATTGATCGTTACCCGGACGATAAATAGGAATAATGGCCATGTCTTCAATCAGCATGCTTTCTGCTTGTAGATACAGTTCTGATGGGTTGCTCATGGTCTTTGAGCGAGCCATTAACTCGTCGTATTGCGGGTTGTTATAACGAGAATCGTTGTACTCGCCACTAGAAACGAAGATATCCAACCATGTAGAGGCTTCATTGTAGTCGGCCGTCCAGCCGCCGCGAGTAATGTCGGTCGGCTCTTTAAGTGCGTAGAACACTTTCGGTTCTAGCTGTTTTATCGTGACTTGCGCACCCAATCGGCTTTTCCACATGCCTGCCATGGTGGTTGCCATTTTTACGTCCATCGAGAAAGTTGGTACGGTAAACGTTAACTTAAGCGGATTGCTTTTATCGTATCCAGCTTCTGACAGTAATTGCTGCGCTTTTTCGATACGTTTATGGCGGTTCCAAGTTGCGAACTCAGGAGTGTGAGATTTAAAACCATCTGTTTGAGGTGGCACAAGGGTATACATTGGAACCCCACCGTTTCTCAAAATAGCACTTGTTAACAGTTGACGGTCAATGGCATATGAGAGGGCTTTACGAACCCGCACGTCTTTTGTTGGCCCTTGTTGAGTGTTGAGGTAATAGAATGTGGAGCCAAGAGACGCACTGGTGCTTGCCACTTCTTGTGGGCGTTGTTGAATTAACTTTTTCTTCTGAGCGGCAGGAATGGAAACCGCTTGGTCTATCTCACCAGCTAGGTAGCGGTTTAGCACTACGTTTGCATCACCAATTGGTAGCCAGGTGACTTTTTCCAGCACTACATTGCTTGCGTCCCAATAATGTGTATTTTTAACCATCACCAGTTTTTCGTTAACTTTCCATTCAGAGACAGTAAACGCACCATTTGTAACTATATGTTCTGGCTGGGTCCAACGGTTGCCATGTTTTTCAATGGTCGCTTTATGAACGGGGGCAAGCACTGGATGACTTAATAGTTTCGTAAAGAAGGGAATAGGCTCTTCGAGTGTTACCTGGAACGTTTTTTCATCCAGCGCCTTCACGCCCAAAGACTCGGGTGCGGCGTCGCCTTTCATAATGGCTTGCGAGTTTTCGATATTTGGAATGGCCGCAAACCAAGCGTACGGTGAAGCAGTGCTTGGATTCAGTAAGCGTTGCCAACTGTAGACAAAATCTTGTGCAGTGACCGTTTCGCCATTTGACCATTTTGCATCACGTAAGTGGAAGGTATAAACTGTATTGTTGTCATTGACTGACCAAGATTCAGCAACACCAGGAATGGTTTTACCTTGCTTATCTTGAATGACCAGACCTTCAAACAGGTCTCGACCGAGATTGAAAGCGGGCTCTGCGGCTTGCTTGGCTGGGTCAATAGAAGTAACTTCAGCCCCATTGTTTAGCGTAATTTCTTGTGTCTCATCGAGGGTCACACCTACGGGATACGGCGCGGCATAGCTTGATGTTGCCAGTATTGGACTCATCATCGACGCTAATAAAAGCAACTTAGGTAATTTCATCCTTGTCTCACTCTTTTCATCCTGAAAGATGCCAAAAATGTATATTGTATAAATTGTCTACACAATCGAGTTTTAACATTACTGTAACAGGGTGTCAGGTGTTGAGCTGTCTGGTCTCAAAAAGTGAGCTAGGGGAATTTCTTTGAAGATCTGATATCAAGTTGGCATGACGGGAAGTAATTTTGCTTCGATACAAATTAAAATCCCCTTCAAGCACAGGCTAGAAGGGGAAGATAGTCAGTCTGCTCTTCAAAAGGCACGACGTTAACTGACTAGGAAATGTTTCACGAACTCAGTGATTTTGACCATATCACTTACCGCGATAAACTCTTCTGTCGTGTGTACTTTTGCCATGCCAGTTGAAAGGTTGACCGTTGTGAGACCTTTCTTGTTAAAGTTATTGGCATCGCTACCGCCGCCAGTGCCTTTTGTGAAGGCGTCAATTCCCAACTCTGAAAACGCTGTTTTTATAGCGTTTACGTGTGGGTGGTTTTCTTCAATAACAAAAGCGTCGTAGGCTCGGCTAGATTCAATTTCGACTTCTGCACCGTGTTTTTTACAGACAGACTCTAATGTTGAGATCATATGATTGACCTGAGCATCTAGTTTATCGCCATTCAGGGAGCGTGCTTCTGCCACGATTTTTAATTCAGGCATAACAATGTTTGTGGCCTGACCGCCGTTAACCATACCGATGTTGGCTGTCGTTTCTTCGTCGATGCGAAGTAGCTTCATTTGGTTGATAGCATCAGCCGCCACCATGATCGCACTGATGCCTTCTTCTGGCGCAAGCCCTGCGTGTGCTGGTCGACCTTTGATTTTTGCCATGATCTTTTGCTGGCCTGGGGCTGCGGTCACAATGGTGCCAATAGGGCCACCCGTATCTAACACGATTGCTTCCGTTGAAGTGACGTGTGACATATCGAAGTATTGTGAACCGAATAAACCGCCTTCTTCATACACGGTGAAAGCAAGTTCTAACGTTTTGTGCTCACGGTTTTCCGCTTGAATACAACGAACGGCTTCCATGATGGCAGCAATACCAGATTTATCATCGCCACCAAGAATCGTATTGCCTTTTGAACGGATAACGCCGTCTTCGATGATTGGCTCAATGCCAATACCTGGAGTGACCGTATCCATATGACAGCTCATTAGAATAGAGCCGTCTTTTTTGCCGTCTAAACGGGCGTACACGTTAAAACCGTTAGAAATGTGCTCAGGTACTGGAAGTTTGCGTACGGTAAAGCCTAGCTCGCCTAGCTGTTCTGCCAGTGTTTCTGCAATTTGTTTTTCGTTTTTTGATTCGCTGTCGATACGTACTAGTTGGCAAAAGTGTTCAACTAAGCGTTCTTGATTGATGTGTGTCATTAGATGTCTCTTTTTCTGATCGAGCGTGAAGCCTTGTGGCTCGGCTCGATAGGGAACAGAGCACCACTTATGGCACAGTTACTTTTGAATAAAACTGAGGTGAATCAATAAAGGGGTATCCATGACACGATTCTGACCAATGAGCCTTTCGAACTGTATGAAGCGTCACGAAACATTACTTTTGATGTTTTGCAGGATCAAATGAATAAATCGGATAGAGATAGGGTGCAATAGACTTTCCATCCCCTTTTGCTTTTTGAGCTACGTTGCCAAGATAAAATGCCAAAGTAACAACTTGTTTACATTTTATGTGGTGGCGTAAAGCCGAAAATATCAATCTAATATATTGAAAATAAGCAGTTTGTTTGATGTTTACGAAAGTGGGTTCGATGCGTTCTCTGTGTGTAACATATATTTTACAATTATGCGTAAAAATCGCCAAGATAAAGATTTCTCCCCACGTATTCCAATTTCTCAAGACCTGCGCCAAGTTAGAAAAATAAGTCCAAACAAAAGCTACTGAGACAAGGAGAAAGTCATGGTTGATGCATATAACCCACTAGGAACAGACGGATTTGAGTTTGTTGAATATACTGCTGCTGACAACAAAGGCATTCAACAGCTTAAAGATCTGTTTATATCGTTAGGTTTTGCGGAGATTGCAAAGCATCGCTCAAAAGAAGCGTGGTTATATCGACAAGGTGACATTAGCTTTATTGTGAATGCGCAGCCGCATAGCCAAGCTGAGGGATTCGCCAAAGTTCACGGTCCGTCGGTTTGTGGCATGGCATTTCGTGTGAAAGACGCCACAGTTGCTCTGGCGCATGCGTTAGAGAAAGGCGGTAAAGAATATAAAACGGAAATTGGGCCGATGGAGCTAAGCATTCCTGCTATTTATGGCATCGGTGAAAGCTTGCTTTATTTTGTCGACCGTTATGGAAAGCAGAGTATTTATGATGTCGATTTTCGTTTTTATGATGATGCTGATGAACGTTTATCAAAAGCGAATGTTGGTCTTTACGAAATCGACCACTTAACGCACAACGTTAAGCAAGGCAACATGGATGTCTGGTCTGGTTTCTATGAGCGCATTGGTAACTTCCGCGAAATTCGTTATTTCGATATCGAAGGTAAGCTGACTGGTCTTGTCAGCCGTGCGATGACCGCACCTTGCGGCAAAATCCGAATTCCTATCAATGAGTCGTCAGATGATAAATCACAGATTGAAGAGTTTATCCGTGAATACAATGGCGAAGGTATTCAACACATCGCATTGACCACTGACGACATCTACGAAACGGTCAAAACCTTGCGTGAGCGAGGCATGGACTTTATGCCAACGCCAGATACTTATTACGAGAAAGTCGATCAGCGTGTTGAAGGCCACGGTGAAGATGTAAGCAAGCTTCGTGATTTGCAGATTCTTATTGATGGTGCACCAACGAAAGATGGCATCTTGCTACAGATCTTTACTCAAACCGTTATCGGCCCTGTGTTCTTCGAAATCATCCAACGTAAAGGCAATGAAGGCTTTGGCGAGGGTAACTTCAAAGCGTTGTTTGAATCGATAGAAGAAGACCAAATTCGCCGAGGAGTATTGAGCGATGCATAAATGGATCACATTCCCTCACCGGGAGGGAGTGTGCTCTAAACAAGCACATGCTGACTTCCCGGAAGAGGCAATTTATGAACGTGAGGCAGGTCGAAGTGGCTTCTTCGGCCCCGCAACACATTTTCATCATCAACATGCCCCAACGGGGTGGTCTGAGTGGGAGGGCGAGCTACGTCCACGAGCGTTTGATTTTAATCTAGTCGAAAAAGCCAGCCATATTACCCCTTGGGCAGTCCCGCATCTATTACACAACGCGAATTGTAAAGTTCGTGTTTGGCGTATGGATGAAAAAATGGACTTCTTGGTGAGAAATGCAGATGGCGACGAACTGCTATTCATCCACCAAGGTACGGCAGATCTCTACTGTGATTATGGTCATTTGAAAGTGAGCGAAGGGGATTATGTCATGATCCCGCGCTCAACGAGCTGGCGTTTAGAACCAAGCGAGCCGATGTTCATTCTGATGATTGAAAACACCGATGCGGCTTATACATTGCCCGAAAAAGGCATGGTTGGAAACCACGCGGTGTTTGATCCGGCGGTTTTAGAAACGCCGTCGATCAACGATCAGTTCCGTGCTCAATATTCTGAGAATCAAACACAGGTTCAGGTGAAACGCCACGATAAAGTCAGTGTTATCACTTACCCATTCAACCCGCTGGATGCGATTGGGTGGCATGGTGATTTGGCGGTAGTAAAAGTGAACTGGCGTGATATTCGTCCACTTATGTCACATCGTTACCATTTACCGCCTTCTGCACATACTACATTTGTAGGAGCAGGATTTGTGGTGTGTACCTTCGTTCCTCGTCCAATTGAAAGTGATCCTGGAGCGCTCAAAGTACCGTTCTACCACAACAATGACGATTATGACGAAGTCTTGTTCTACCATGCAGGTGATTTTTTCAGCCGTGACAACATTGAAGCAGGCATGGTGACATTCCATCCAGCAGGATTTACGCATGGTCCTCACCCGAAAGCATTCAAAGCAGGGCGAGAGCATAAGAAGACTTTTGCCGACGAAGTTGCGGTCATGATTGATACGCGTCACGCACTTCAGTTTTCGGATGAGCTGGAAAAAGTAGAAAACAAAGAATACGTCTATAGCTGGCAAGAGAAGTAAGAGGCAAGGATGAAATTAGCAACCAAGAAAAATGGCACTCGTGACGGTTTGTTGATGGTCGTGAGCAAAGACTTAACGCGCTGCGTACCTGCGACAGAAATTTTCCACCCTATGAACTTAGCACCGACGATGCAGGTGGCGCTTGATAACTGGGATACGCTAGCACCGCAACTGGAAGAGCTATACGTTGCACTGAACAATGGCACGGTTGCAGGGTATGAAGAGTTTGAAGCGCACTACTGTGAGTCGCCGCTTCCTCGCGCTTATCAGTGGGCTGATGGCAGTGCTTACGTAAACCACGTTGAGTTGGTTCGAAAAGCTCGCGGCGCTGAAATGCCAGAGAGTTTTTGGACGGACCCGTTGATGTACCAAGGAGGCTCTGATGCCTTTATTGGACCTTGTGACAACATCGAGTTTGCGAGTGATGAATGGGGTATTGATTTCGAAGGTGAAGTTGCTGTGGTAACTGGTGACGTACCAATGGGCGCGAGTGTTGCAGAGGCTCAGGAGTCGATTCGTTTGATCATGCTGGTGAATGATGTCTCACTGCGCGGTCTAATTCCGGCAGAGTTAGCTAAAGGGTTTGGTTTTTTCCAATCTAAACCTTCTTCTGCGTTTTCTCCTGTGGCAGTAACACCTGACGAACTAGGCGATGCGTGGTACGAAAACAAAGTGCATTTACCACTGGTCTCGACATACAACCACAAGCCGTTTGGTCGCCCAAATGCGGGTATCGATATGACGTTTGATTTTGCAGACTTAATTGTTCATGCGACTAAAACGCGCCCGCTATCTGCTGGGGCAATTATAGGTTCTGGCACGGTCTCTAATAAGCAAGGCGCCGAATATGGCACTTCGATTGAGGAGGGTGGTGTTGGTTATTCATGTATCGCGGAAGTTCGCATGATTGAAACCATTCGTGATGGTAAGCCGTCGACTAACTTCATGTCGTTTGGAGATTCAATTAGATTGGAAATGTTCGATGCGGATGGCAACAACATATTCGGTTCGATTGACCAACAAGTTAGCCAATATCTCAAGCACTAACAGTGCTGGTTGGGAGACGATATGAGCGATAGCATGATTTTATACGGATACTGGCGATCATCGGCGGCATATCGTGTGCGTATTTGCTTGAATCTTAAAGAGTTATCGTATGATTCAAAATCGGTACACTTGGTGCGCAATGGTGGCGAACAACACAGTGACGAGTACCATGAGTTAAACGCTTCTGAACTGGTTCCTTTGCTAGTGGATGGGGAGGTTCAGTTAACCCAGTCACTGGCGATCATTCAATACTTAGAAGAACACTACCCGGATGTCACTGTGATCCCCGAGCAAACGCCGCTTCGATACCAAGCGCAAGCTTTGGCTCAGGATATTGCAATGGAGATTCATCCCCTGAATAACTTAAGAGTTCTACAGTATTTAGAGGGGGAGCTAGCTTGCGAACCAGAGCGCAAAGTCGCTTGGATTCATCACTGGATCCACAAAGGTTTTACAGCATTAGAAGAGAAACTTCAGAAGCATCGTAAACTAAATGGTGATTGCAAGTTTAGCCTGACAAGCTCGCCATCTATTGTCGATATTTGTCTGGTACCACAATTTTATAACGCACAACGCTTTGGTGTAGATACCTCTCTTTATCCAACCATTAACGCTGTTGTGCAGTCATGCAATCAACTGCCAGCTTTTATTGATGCGATGCCAGAGAATCAGCCAGACGCTAATAGTTGATTCTTAGCATACATAATGTATTAACAAAATTTAAACGAGCCAATCCAAGTGTGTGATTGGCTCGTTTTTATTGGTGAGCAAAATTTTCTGTTTCTCGCTATCGTCGTGGCGCCTCAAAATTGCGAGGTTTTGTTGCTCTGCATAACATTTCCATTTACGCTTTGAGCAACGAGTTGTTTTGGATGCACTTTATTTATGACCAACATTTTTATCATTGTTGTTCTTCTGGTTTTATTCTTCTTTGTTATTCAAAAGTACGTGATTAAGCACGATGACACGCGTGATTATCCTTATCGCTCGAAAGGCCCTCTGCTCAGAGGTCAAGAGGGTGCGTTCTATAATGCGTTAAGAGCGGCGGTCGGGGAGCATGCCGTAGTATTCGCGAAAGTAAACATGTCCAGTTTGGTTACGCCAAAAGAAATCAAAAATAAGAAGCAGTTTTTTGTCGCGAACAATCGTATATCTCGAAGCTATTTTGATTACGTTATTTGTGACCCAAGGACACTAGAGCCGCGCGTTATCGTTGAATTGGATAATGGGCAGGAGCTAAACAAGGGTAAGATAGAAAGACAAAAGTTATTGATTCATGTTTGTAAGACGGCCAACCTGCCTTTAATTGGCGCCTCGATAAAGCACAGTTATCAAGTTGGGCGATTACGTCGTTTGCTTGCGGCACACATTGATTTGATTGAGCCCGATAAAGAAGTGCGCTTTTGCAAAAAATGCGGCAGTCCGATGATCATTAAAACCGCAAGCCAAGGTGAGTTCAAAGGGAGACGTTTCTTTACTTGTAGCCGTCAGCCGAATTGTACATACACCGAAAATTATAACGTTGTGTTTGAGGCGGACGACTAAACACGACAATTAACCTGCAGAAATAAGGGGCTTTGATTAGAGATGATCAAAGCCTTTTTTGTATCTGTCCTCAAGGCAAGACCTATACTTTGAAAAAGAGTGCAGAATAGGGCAGCCATATGCGATACGGATGGATTTTGTCAGCATTGTTCATCGCATCTAATGTTAGTGCGATACCTAATTTGAAACCACTGGAGTGTGAATTGACAGAGACACCCCAAGATCATTTCTTGTTTTACCGAGAGCAAATGGTTTACCACAGTGAGCAGTTTGTCATATTTCAAAACTTCAAAGGCAGGGTGAGCACTCAAGTGGACGTCAAAACAGGAGAGTTGATTCGTACAACCTATATCGGCGAACCATTTAAACCTAAATATCAGATTTTGTTCGGCACTTGCCCTAAGGTATCGCAAACCTTACAGATTTGGATGCTCAGTGAAGTGCCTTACGACAATTAAGTGAGATAATAAAAGTTATATAGATCACACTTTTAAACCCTGCAGGCTCAGTCCTTGTCGATAAAATCATCTGAAAACGCGTGTTGAGTTTACATTTTCGCCAAACGGTTCAAAGTTGGTAAATTTGTGCTTGCACCGTCGTTCGCTTATAGCTAATATCCTCGTCGTTCCAGAGAAATGCGTCCGTAGCTCAGCTGGTTAGAGTATCGCCTTGACATGGCGGGGGTCGGTGGTTCGAGTCCACTCGGACGCACCATTCTGAATTGAATGGTTAGGAACATAAAAATTTGGGTCCGTAGCTCAGTTGGTTAGAGTACTACCTTGACATGGTAGGGGTCGGCGATTCGAGTTCGCCCGGACCCACCAAATTTTAAAAAAGCCCACCTTTTGGTGGGCTTTTTTGTGTCTGTAATTCATTGATACTCAAGTAAAACTACTTCTTTTCTTGTCCCTTGTTTTTGCTCTGCGTTAGCCCCTTGTTAAAGATAAAAGCGCACTACCTGATCCGCAACACAACCTCAAAACCCTAAATGCAATGCATAAGGTGCATACACTTCAAACCCACTAGAGCCGTCTATAAATCATGTTGCGTGCCACTAGCCGTGGCATTAGAGACACTGACTATTAATCTAAATTATCTGGCGTGTGAAGATTGGTGCCGCATATTGTACATTTGTAGTCACCAGTCGCTTCGCCTTCCATTAATGAGCTAATTATTGCTGCAAATAGACCTGAGAAGAAACCTTTAGCTTTTTTCTCGGTCTTTTCCTGCGCTTTAGAGAAGCTTTCGTACCGATGTAGCGTTACTTCTTTACAATTACAGCAAAACGCTCTTGTCTCTTCAGAACCGTACATTTTTACCAATTGATTTACTCCCTGTAAGTTAATTTCCCCAAGTGGCGTTATGTTCAAGGGTAAGTCGCACAAGACTGATGTGTGACTTACCCTAAACACTAAAACTAACGTATTGTAAAACACCACATGTTATGAATGATTATTTAACGCCTTGTTATCCGAGCTTGCTAACTCTGCTGATTGAATAGTTGTGGCAATAAGCTCTTCAAACAGCTCTAATTGCCCAGCAGGTATCAATTGATTTTGTATAGCTTTTCGTTTGTTTGAGTCAAATAGCCGCTCTGTTAACCAACCAATTAGATACATCAGTGAAAGGCAGCCACCGGCCGTCGCTACATTACCGTCTATCACGAGAGGCAGATCCTGAACATCTCCTCCCATACTTTGTAGAACATCCTTTGCATCTGGGTTTGTTGTTAATCGCTTGCCTTTTAGTAAACCGAGTTCATGGAGGATGAATGATCCCGCACAAATCGAACCTATTAGCTGCCTATTTGGATCAAGATTCAACGCTGACATAAATTCAGCATCTTTTAAAGCGGCTGGAATACCCCGTTTGCCGCTTGTAATAAGAACGACATCTTGATTCGTCACCTCAGAAAGGTGTCCGTCTGTTTTAACTTTCATACCGAGGTGGGAATGATGTTCAGATTTAGTTCCAAGTATACTTACTGTCCAACTGTCGGTTGTGCGCCCCAGCAAGTCATACATAAGAAAGAAATCGACATCCGTGAAATCATCAAATAAAACAACGCCGATTTTATACATAACATTTATCCTTTTGGACTTACTCGTAAGTCGCAAAATGTGTAGTAGGAGGGGAGGGGCATTCGATACACAAGCTTCTGCTAAGCACCTTAAATACCAAAGGCGGTGCAAACTAACAATGCCATGTGTACCAAATCCCTATTATAAAACTTTGTTATGTTTGTTTTATGAGCCTGCCCAGAAAAACTCAACCCTAATACCACTTGGGTCGTAACACATTAAATGTTTTGCGGGTCCTGTTTTAACAAGCTCGGGACCAAACTCAATTTCGATTCCCGACGCCATAAATTGATCACGCAACTCATCGAGTTGCTTCTCAGTCTCTACGAGTAAAGCTAAGTGATGCAAACCAATATTCGTTTTTCTGTCAAATGGAGTGGCGGCATCAGCCTTAGCCGCCCATAGTGTAAGCATGATATGCCCATCACTCACAAATATTGCCGGGTAGTCTGGATTTCTTTTTACTTCACTCCAACCTAATTGTTCAGTGAAAAACTTCGCGCTTGCTTCTAGGTTAGATACGGTTAAACCTACGTGGTGTATGCCTTTTGTTAACACAGTCACTTTGTTTCCTTACTCGTTTTAATGGCTATCGAACAAAGATAACTCGATAAAAAGTAAGCATCAATACACATATATTGATTAACTTCGTCAATCTATTCGAATACGGTAATCCAACTGGAAACATAACATTGTAAACAAGAACCCCAATCTTGAACTAAAAATTAAACTTAGAGTTCATTCTTAAGTGCTGTATTAATCAAATACATTAATAGCCATAATATTTAAGCCAGCCTATAGGGCATATCATTCCATTAAAGGTTTGAATGTTCTTATTCAAGCTAACGTCTTCCAATTTGTAACAGTGAACAACATTACTAGTCGAAGTAGATGCTGGTGTTGAATACGTCACAGGTTTAGAAGCGTTTGCTTTATGTATTTCATGTGCTCGCTGCTGGTTTATCGCCACTTGATTCTTGTGATTGTTAACTTCTCGCAACCCAGATTCTAAGGGTAGGTGCCAATCCTTACATGTTGTTCCTAAACCATCATTCTGAGACTGATATTCTGATAACGCTACACGAGCTTCATTTACAGACTGATCGATATCGGACTGATCGACTAGCCAAGTAGAAAAAGAATAGTTAATGGCCTCTCGATAGTTTACGGATTGCTCTAAGCTATAAGCATCGGAGTGAAAACAGGCCTCTACCACTGCCCATTGAGTCGATAGGTTTGATAATACGTTTTCAGGTATAGGCTGAAGCTGGCTTTGCGTAGACTGGCAACCGGTTAGAAGAAAAGGGACAGGGAGTAGTTTTAGAAAAAATTTTTGGTTCATTTTAATTTTAAAATTAGTGCAATCTTTTTCATTATCATAATACAGGACGATTGAAGAAAGTAGCATTTCTATCAGTAAGGGAATATAGCTAACGCACTGATAAGGTGTGAGTAAAGCGATATCAAAGCCCTCAACACACCTTAACTACGAATACTACCGCATAACAAAGATGCTATGCGGTAGCGGTAGTATTCAGGCTTGAACAGTTTGTCGCACGTTGCTCTCGCCTGACAGCACGGAAATTCTCTCAAAATCTCGACTCGGGAAGTCAGGGTCTACGTACACAAACATACGACTTATCATTTTTCCTTCAAACTCAAATACACTACAAAAACGCCCTGTGGAAACTTTGTTGTCCGGCCAAGAGGTACCATCACTCATTACGCCGCCTTCCTGTCCTTCAACAATGACCTTGTTTCCAGCAGTCGTTATTTGAAAGCCGTCTATGTCGTGCCAGATACTAATCAACGAGCTACCAATCCTATTGCCAAACTCCACTAAGGCACTCTTTCCTTTCGCTTGCCCAAATTTAGGAAAGAAAAAATCAACATCCTCTGAGAATAGATCCAGATAGCTAGGATCACCGGCATCTATTTTCTCGAAATACTTAACTACTAGCCCAACTAAATCGTCTTTTTCCATAATTATTTCACACCCATATTAGCTTTACGCACAACGCAGGGTTAAGTAGTAAGCGGAGCGACCACTCAACCTGAACGTTTGCATCTTAAACACCGAGTACATTTAAACTGAAATTGCCAAGAGTTGCGAATCTTATTGAAGTGCTTTGTTAGATGTAATCCGTTTAGCCTACGTATACTCCATTGAAGTACTCGACGCGTTCTAACGTCATTCTTAACTTACACTCTTCAATCTGGACACCTTGCCAGGGTGAGGGTGTGGAAGACAGGCCCGTAAATTCACATTCGGCGTCTCTGTATTTTAGCCAAGCTCTTTGGGCCTTTCGAAATGGCTCTACCAGTTCGGTCTGAGACCATGTTTTCCTTAGTGCTTTTTCTTCCTCACCTATTCTAGCGATTGCTTCCTTGTAACTTTCGTTAAGCTCTTTATCTGCAGATTCCATCTTCTTTTCTACACACTGATAACCAGCCATAACGCCCCCGCCTTTTACTTTGCAGGGATCTTCAACATCATCAGAAGCCAAGCAAGGTAAAGAAACCAACGCAAACATCATAAGTAATTTGTTCAAAATTGCCTCCAAGCTCCGAGTGCTTGTTAAACCGTTATCCGCTATTTTTCCTTTTTAATCATGCAGCTTTTTATCTGTGCCTTCAAAGATAAAATAGAAGGTTAGTGATTCTAGTGCCTAAACAGAAGGTAAAAGAGATTGATACACGGATTAAATGACGCCTTAATCTGAGTTACTTTTAGTGGGCGTTTTGTATCAATCTTTTCTGTGGAATCATTAGTTTGATGGCGACTGAGGACGTTAAGATGACTCCCATTGAATTTATTATCGCCCTGAAACACCTAGGTTGAATTAAGTGGTGACTATTCCCCTCCAATCATGGAGTTGATTCAAAGGTAGGGCGATAAATGTTGCGATTCGTAATAAAAATTTATGCCAAGTGCAGTTCGCTATCGCGGCTTATATTGAGTTGGGCAATAACCTCTAATGATGTCTGAGTTTCGTAGCTTGTTGTGTTTTATATTGCGCCCCGAAACCCTTTTACGCCACAATTTAAAGCTACTTGATTTGAGCCGGCTACGCATAAACTGAATCACGTCGGATTCATTCAAACCAAATTGGAATTCGATAGCCTCAAATGGGGTGCGGTCTTCCCATGCCATTTCTATTATTCTTGACTCAGTTTCAGAGGTCAGTTTCATTTCAAATAACCTATTTTAGAAAAGAGATTTCTACGACGGAAATTGAGTCTTGGTTCAAATGTTCTTATATGCGTGCTTAGTGTTTAGCGACTTAACACCTACAAAAACTTCTCAATGAGGACTTCGTCTACGTATTTCCCACGAACTTTTGCATGCTTCTTCGCGGTCCCTACGATTTCGAAGCCTTGTTTGAGATAGGCTGATAACGCTCGCTCATTACCGCTGCGAACGTACGCAAATAGTTTTTCGTAACCCTTTTGTTTGGCTACTTCGAATGTCGATTTGAAAAGCTGTTTAGACACACCTTGGCCACGAGCACCGTCACTAACAAACGTACCAATTATGCCAACATGGTCAAAAGCTTTTGTATATTGTGCAAAGGGCTCGATATTTTGGAAACCAATGACTTGTGAGCTATTTTCGGATAAAGCGACTGTAAACACGCCCCGTTCTGGGAAATGAGTAATGAACTCTTTTTCTTCTTCAGGTGTGAAAGGCGTATCTAATACAGTGTATAAACCTTCAATAATGATGGGATTGAGGACGTTTGTAATGCCTTCAGCATCACCTAAAGTTACCTGACGTACAATTAAATTCATGCCACTTAGCTCCTATTAAAATTAGGGCTGTTTTGTACATGAGTTGGAGACTTGCGGCAACAAGTAACGTCATTAAGTCGTAAAGAATATACCTATTACACTTAAACGGCGGTTAATAGTGCTGATTGTTACTTTAGTATTTCTGATATATCACTTTTTAAGTGACGGCTTAACTTCTACAGAATATTTCCACATCACGATCCCGTTTTCTACAAGATCATAACTCGCGCTTTGACCCTCGGAGTTGAGTACAAATACCGGCATTTCCATCCTTGACGTAGCGTCATCTCGGTTGCATGACATGGTAGCTTCAAGCTGTATGCTATTTTTGCTCGGTTCTGAAAGGGTTCCTAAGTACGTGCAGCCGTCGACAAAACTGGTTTTGCTTTTTCCTTTAGAGGATATTTCAAAAGTCGGAAAAATGAATGTTGATTGAGGCTCTGTTACTACCACATTGACTTGATAGTTCGTCGCTGAAAAAGCATTGAAATGAGCTCCAAGCATAAGTAAGAACAAGATTTTTGATTTCATAAACTCTTCTTTATTTCGATATTACTAGTTTGGTTACGGCGCTATTAACGTGACCACTTAATCTAAAACTTTACTGCGGAAGCATTAAAAAGGATACAAAGGTAGAGTAGTTGAATATGGTTAATCGGCCGTAAATAGTTTTATTAAGCGATTTTACATACCTAAAAGAAGTAAGTTCTTTCGCTTTTGATAGGTTAATGCTAATTCTAAACAGGTCTTGATTGAAGCTTCTGGCAAAGGTGCTGATAAAGATAGAATTATTGCTCGATTACCCTGAAACTCAAGTGAGTCACTATACAGTTCGCGGAATGTGTCGACGAGCTTAGTTTGGCAATTAAAGAACAGATAATAACGACTAGGCGTTTTCTGTTTCCAATCCATCCTTACCGGGCTACCTGTTTTCACACTGTAGCTTGGCTCTCCCCATTTTAGAGATTCTTCAACTTCCCCCAGTTTTAATTCAGAAGCGATAGTTAAGACGATATTTCGTAGCTCTTCTATCCGAATACGCACATGTTTTGGATACTCATCAAATCTTGCCTTCACTGCATGGTTCATTAGTATCTCCCATAAATAGCGCCGTTTTGGGGTGAAGCCCAAGCGTACTTTGGCTATGTAGCAATTACGTCATAATGTTATTAATCAATAAATCTAGCACATAGCCAAAATACTAAGCGTAAGGGTTTCCCTCGGTTACGTTTAGGATGCTCTGGGTGAAAACATGATGATTGACATGCCAAGCATAGCGACAGAAACCCCCACTATGTCCCAGAGCGTTGGTCGAACGCCGTCGATACACCACAACCATAGAATTGCGACAAAAATATAGACACCTCCGTAAGCAGCATAAACTCTGCCAGTTGCGGTAGGATGTAAAGATAGAAGCCAAGCAAACATAGCAAGGCATAGCGCTGCTGGTACCAAAAGCCAAACTGACTTATCTTCCTTTAACCAGAGATAAGGTAAGTAGCAGCCTAATATTTCTGCAATGGCGGTTATAAAGAAAAGCCCAATGGTTTTGACTTCAGTCACTTAAACATTCCTATCTTTCTCTACAAATATATGATGCTTGTTAAATGGGCAATTGTTCGGCTCATTACATTTCGCCCAGCTTAATCTTGGATTGAGCCTCACTCACGGTTTGTTTACCGAATAACAAATCCATCATCGAAATGATTCGTTTGTTGTCTTTACCCCATTTATCTGGATTCGCGCTGTTTGGTGCTTTAAATTCAACTTGTCCTACTTTTTCGTTATTTTTGTAGGCTTTGATCTGAGCATCAGCGATAAATGTTCTAAAATCCCAGCTCCAGCGTGATACGTAAGTAAGTGTTAGCTCAGAGCTAACGGGAGGCGTGCCGTCGCTTACGACTGTGCATTTATGGGCGGTATCCAAACACCAGTCTTGCATCGAATCTAAGAAAACATCTCGCGTGGCGTTGTCTTTTACGATGGTGATTTCCTTGCTCTGATTTTCTTTCGAGATTGTTTCTACCGTATACTTTGGTGCCGCACATGCAGCTAATAGAATAGGCAAGCTTAGAATGATGAGTTTTTTGTGCATCTTATGTCTCTTTTTTTTTAAATTTATATATTCAAACAACTTCAAGATACTGAGTTCAACGAGAATAACTAACAAGCATGGCAACTGTTATTAACAAAACCTTTAGAGTAGAAGGGTTTGTTTCGGGAGTATGCCAATGTCTCGATGCAAAATAATTAGTAAGAGATTGCTATTGCGTTATGTTAACTCTTGAACTTATGTCCGTATCAATGTCCAGAATTCTTCGCATTGAAGTTTTTGAAGTGCAATTCTAACGGAATTTTAAATTGCTGCATAATGCTCAATTAAGAGGAATAGGGGAGCTTATCGTTAAACATAACGTGTAGTGCTGTAAATTCGTCCCTAAGACTAAGCTAAAAGGGCCCAATGTTTTAAAATAGCTTCTTGTCTATTCTGTTGAGTGAGTTTTCAATGTTGTCTCATACTAGCCACTTAAAAGAGCGCTGTAAGAACTCGTCTGCATTATCAAGGACGATTTCACCGTGAGCCATAACCAATATATTAGGTTTCCAAGACAGCAATTTATTTAAGTGTTTTCGAGCCTCTTGTTTGCTAAACATAAAACTTAGGCGCCAATCCAAAGGCATTTTTCCATTCGGAGCAAGAATACCGGCCCCTTTAGCCACAAACCGCTGCCAGTAGTTAAAGTCCTGGCCAGAAAAATTCTCGACGAGGTCAGTAACAATTAAGGTCTTTGAAAGTCGATGATAAAACACACACTCTTCCATTAATGGAGAGCCAGAAAATAGTTCTTGTTCAATCTCAGAGTTCCAAGCATTACCGCCTTGGTTAAGTGAAGCGTGAAAGTGTATATCACGGCACTTCTTAATGACTTCATCTGTGCCATAAACTTCTGCGCTAGGATAGGCAAATACCCATTCAGATAAGAACAAGTGGTGTAAATGATTAGGAGCGATTAAGTATTTCACTTGGCCTAGATTGTTGACTTGCTCTCTAATCGAATTTGATAACTTAATTGGACTATGAATCCAAAGGCCACCATCAGAAAGCCTAACAATAGTCATACGAGTGGTGTATGGGAGTCCTAAAAATTGGACGGGATCTCCATCAAATATCCATATCTCATGGGCTAACTTTTTCATGTCTCTCCAACCGTTAACACTGTATTAAGGCGGCATTTAAGTTACTCAAAAGCTGCCTTGCTGCACAATAAACGCTTCGCTAAGCGTAAACCAAAAATATTAGGTTTACCAAACCCTTATTGAGTGCAGCTGTATATCTTTGAGTATTTTTATACTGAACGGGCGTAAAGTAGTTTTAAGAGGATCATTTGACTTGATAGAACAAAACCCCGCTATTTTTGAGCAGGGTTTTGCAATTAGATAAAGGGGCTAACCGATGATGAAGAAGAAAATCGCGGTTGCAACAATACCAATCAACGCATAAGGAAACTGTGTGGTTGCGTGTTGCATTGCTGTACAGCCTGAACCTTGTGCAGATAACACGGTTGAGTCACTAAAGAAACAAGAGTGGCTCCCTGCCGCTGATGCTGAAAGCAGCGCGGCAACGGTTAAGTGTAGAGGCACACCAAGCTGTTCGCCCAAAGGTAGAACAATTGGCATCGCTACTGCAAACGTTCCCCAAGACGATGCCGTTGCAAATACCAACGCGCCCGTAATCATAAAGATAATCGCAGGGAAGTAAGACGCTGACAGGTAAGGGCTGACGGTCTCAATGACATACTGCGTGACGCCCAATGAGTCGTTGACCGATTTCAACATGAAACCACCAATAACGGTCGCAAGCGGCAGTAGCATAACCTTAATGCCATCATAAACAGCTTCGAACATGTCGTTCATCGAGATCAGTTTTTGTGCGCCGTAAAAGCTAATAGTAAAGATTAACGCGACGAAAACACCAGCAAGTAGATCGATACCAAAATACCAACTTGCGGCAACAAGTACGATCATTGGTAACAAGAAGTTGACAAGGCCCATGGTTGGGTTGGTATGTGCAGATACATCGGGACCAAAGTCGACATCTGTTGCACCGTCTGGACGAACTTGACCATTCTTCGCACGCTTTTCTGCCTTTTTCATCGCACCTAGATCTGGGATCTTTTCCATTGCAACCAGCAAAACAATCACCAGCGTTACCCAGCCGTAAGCCATGTATGGAATAGCTTCAATGTATGCTTTGATACCATCTCCCGCTTCTGCTACTCCGTTTGCTTCTAGCAACGAACTGAAGAAAATTGCCCAAGTGGAAATTGGTACGAGGATACAGATAGGTGCGGCGGTTGAATCCACAAGATATGAGAGCTTTTCACGCGAGATTTGGTAGCCGTCCGTAACTTTTTTCATTGAGGAAGAAATTGCAATCGCATTCAAATAATCGTCGATAAAGATCAGAATACCTAACGCAAAGGTCATCAGCATCGATTGCTTACGGCTTTTTACTTTCGTGACCAGCATGTCGGAGAAGCTTAAGATACTGCCGCCTTTCTCCAAAATAGCAATTAGGCCGCCCATCAAACCACAAACGAGGATGATCCAGGCGATAGTTTCATCCATCATTACACTCATGGAAATATCAACAATCTGTTCCACCGCTTCAGTTGGGTTAAGCAGAAGAACACCGGCAATAGCGCCGCTAAAGAGGGCTTCCACAGTTCGGTGTGTTGTCAGCGCAAAGACCAATACCAACGCCGTTGGTAAAAGACTCATCCATCCGTAGGCTTCGCCTTCCTCATGGTTCAAACCGATTGTGGTAAAAAAGACAAACGTCGCAACCGAGATTAAAGAAACAATAATGTGTTGAGAGTTGATTTTAAGAGGCGCATCCAGCGCCTTGGTCTGCGTAGTCATAAAGTTCATTTCCTTTGTTTATGCCGAGTGCAACATCCAGTCGATTTCCAATGGAGTAATCGCTCGCTCAAATTCTGCGAGTTCACTCTGTTTGCAAGCTAGATACAAATCGATAAAGTCTCTTGAGATGTATTGAGCTAGCTCACTGTGCTCCAGTCGCTCTAGAGCTTCTGACATACGCAGAGGTAACTCAATTGCATCATCACTGAGAGTCGGTGGACATTGATCTTTGGTGTAGCTTTCACTCGCTAATACTGCGGAAAGTACTACTGCAGCGAGAATGTATGGGTTAACGTCAGCGCCTGCTATACGATGCTCTATACGGCGATTTTTGCTATCGCTGATAGGCACACGCAACGCAACACCGCGGTGGTTTTCTCCCCAATCGGCTTTGGTTGGGACGTAAGCGCCAGGAACAAAGCGACGGTAAGAGTTAACGTTAGGACAGATTAGGGCCATGGCATCGGATGTTTGTGACAGCATCGCTGCCATGGTTTGATAGAAGAAGGCGCTCGCTTGACCGTCTGATTGGCTAAAGTGGTTGTTACCATCTGTATCAACCAAGCTGAGATGAATGTGCATGCCATTACCCGCTTGCTCACTAAAAGGTTTCGCCATAAATGTGGCGTCAAATCCGTGCTGATGAGCGACCTGGCGAATCAAGCGTTTTGCGATGATGATTTCATCACATGCTCGAAGTACATCTTTAGAATGGTTGAAGTTGATTTCGAACTGCCCTGGTGCCGATTCAGATAGGGCTCCGGAAGTGTTTAAACCTTGTTCTAATGCAATTCGATTAAGGTCGGCCAAGAAATCAGCGTAGTCATCTAGTCCATCAAGGTCGTAAACCTCGGTATCTTTTTCTCGAGTTTTTTTCGTGGGGTTAATTGCCGTTAATGGTTCGCCATTTTCGCCGCGGGTTTTGTCTATTAAATAGAACTCCAGCTCGAGCGCGACGCAAGGATATTGGTCTTTAGCATGCAGTGTTTGCAATATAGAAGCGAGAATGTTTCGGATGAACAGTGGGTTAGGGTGCTGCCCGGTTTCATCCATCATACTAAGCAGTAGCTGACCAACTTGTTCTTTTGCCGTCGGCATTAAGGTGCCGCTGATTGGATAGCAGAGATTATCTGGTTCTCCGAGATCTTCTCCCAACCCGGCTGTTTCAACGACGTTACCTTTGGTATCTAGGGTGATGGTCGAAAGGGGGAGGGCAACACCTTTATTCAGTTTTTCTAGAGCATCTATCGGGATGCGTTTTCCTCTTGGGGTGGCATTTATATCGGTAAAGATGAGATCGATAAATTCAATATCGGGCCATTTTTGTTTAAAATTTTTTACTTCCTGTAGATACGATTCCATTTTCTTCTCCAAATAGCCTGACGAGTAGAAATTAGAAATAACCAAATTAACAAATAAATTACAGTATTCTGAGCGAGTTGTTTGTTTTTTAGGTTATTTTTAATTTAAACATGCACTTACACTGTGTCTTTGATGTTTAACGGCTGGTTTTTATGTCTTTCTGTTAACTATTTTGTAACAGTTGGTTTTGTTTTGTTCAATATAATGAGCATAAATATTCAGTTTTGAAGCCTAAAAAGTGCGTCAGATCACGTTGTGACGATAATAATGGTCATCTGTGTTGATAATTTTGTACATGGTTTGTAGGGTTTGTGTTAAATAAATTGAACATGGACATATCATGGCAGATACACACAAACCCATCATTGGTGTGGTTAGCTGCGCTAAAGAGTTGGGTGGCTATCAGATACAAGCGGTCAACGACTTTTACCTTCGCGCCATAAAGGATTTTGGAGGACTACCGATTATGTTGGCTCCCGACATGTCGGGCGATGACGTAACCACCATCCTAGACATATGTGATGGTTTTCTTTTTCCTGGCAGCCACTCTAACGTTGCGCCACATCGATACAATGCAACGCACGAAGAGAGCTACAAAGATGAAGCTCGTGATGAGCTCTCATTCACGTTAATTCGTCATGCGGTTGACCAAAACATTCCGTGCCTTGGTATTTGCCGCGGCTTTCAAGAGATGAATGTCGCACTCGGTGGCTCGTTAAACCCAGCCGTTCATGACTCCGGCTTCAATGACCATCGTGAAGCGCCTGTTGAAGATTTCGAACAAAAATACGCGCCAGCACACGCTGTGCTAGTTCAAAAACAGAGCTTATTTGAACAATGGCTGGTGCAAAATCATTGGGAAAACACCTCCTTCTTTGAAGTGAACACACTACACAACCAAGGCGTCGATCAGCTTGCTCCTCTATTACAAGTAGAAGCTAAAGCCCCGGATGGCTTGGTAGAAGCATTTAGTCTTCCTAATCAAAAATTTTTCGTTGGCGTGCAGTGGCACCCAGAATGGGAAGCAAAAACCAATCATTTCTCTCAAATTTTGTTCAATGAATTTATGATGGCTACCTCTCGTTAAACGTTTGGAGCTGTATGAATGGACAATCAAGAGATTGGTAAAAATATTGTTCAGTTACGAAAAAAACATGGATTGTCACAAAGGGAACTAGCCGAGCGCGCTGGTATTACCCACAGTGCAATCTCATCCATTGAAAATGGCAAAGTGAGCCCGTCGGTCAGCTCACTACAAAAAATCGTTAATGTATTTTCTTTATCGTTATCAGAGTTTTTCACTTTTGAACAACCTTCGAACGATGAAGTGAAAGTAGTCATCAAGCCGTCAGATCTTGTGGAAATCGGGAGCGAGACGGTGTCCATGAAACTGGTAACGAATGGTGACAAAGATCAAGTCATCGGATTCTTGATCGAGGAATATGCACCTTATGGAACCACTGGTGCGGCAGAAATCAAACACGAAGGCGAAGAGATTGGCACCGTATTAGAGGGTGAAATCACTCTGGAATATAAAGGGCAATCTCATGTCATAACAGCGGGCGAGTCGTACATTATTGATACGACGAAGCCCCATCGATTTACTAATCACACAGACAAGGCTTGTCGAATGATAAGTGCGCATACGCCAACCACATTTTAGTGGGGGCTTGCCTTGTGTGATCACAAGGAGAGCGTATGAAAACCCAAGAGCAATGGATTGAACTAAAAAACAATCTAAACATCGAAAACAGGGCGTACATTAACGGTGAATACAGTGCCGCTTTAACAGGGCAAACCATCCCGGTAGTTAACCCAGCAACAGATGAGATATTCACCGAAATCGCCCGTTGCCAAAATGAAGATGTTGATCTCGCGGTTTCATACGCTCGCCAAGCATTTCGATCCGGTCAGTGGAGCGAGAGCAGCCCAGCTCATCGCAAAGCAGTGCTTAAACAGTTTGCTGACTTGATTGATCAACACCAAGAAGAATTGGCTCTGCTAGAAACGCTTGATACCGGTAAGCCTATCTCTCACAGCTTCTCTACCGATATTCCTGGTGCGGCGAGTGCATTACGCTGGTATGCAGAAGCTATCGACAAAGTGTACGGAGAAGTTGCCCCAACGGAAAAAGACGTACATGCCTTTATTTCCCATCAGCCAATTGGCGTGGTCGCTGCGGTTGTGCCGTGGAACTTCCCCCTTTGGCTTGCGTGCTGGAAGCTTGGTCCTGCTTTAGCCGCTGGTAACAGCGTGATCTTAAAACCTTCAGAGAAGTCATCACTGACCGCGATATTCTTAGGCCAGCTTGCATCTCAAGCGGGCTTGCCAACAGGCGTTTTCCAAGTTGTGACGGGTTTTGGTCATGAAGCTGGCGACGCGCTGGCGAAACACCAAGATGTAGACTGCATCGCCTTCACTGGCTCAACGCGCATTGCAGGTCAACTGATGGTCAGCTCGGGTGAGAGCAACCTAAAGCGCGTGTTTGCAGAAGCGGGCGGCAAGAACGCGAACATCGTGTTTGAAGATTGTGATGATTTAGACCGCGCAGCAGCAGAAACCGCTGCAGGGTGTTTCTACAACCAAGGTGAGGTGTGCGTCGCGGCAACCCGCTTGCTTGTTCACGAAAGCATCAAAGATCAGTTCATAGAAAAAGTTATTCAAGCGTCGAAAGCGTTCACGCCAAAAGACCCAATGGACCCAAGTTCATCCATGGGTGCGCTTATCGACCAAGATCATAAATCAAAAGTGTTGGAATACATCTCGTTAGGTGAATCAGAAGGTGCAAACGTACGTTGTGGCGGCGATGTCGATGGGCAGGGCGCATTTGTTTCCCCAACCATTTTAGACAACGTCGACAACAAGATGCGTGTCGCCCAAGAGGAAATTTTTGGTCCGGTGCTGTGTGTCATTCCATTCAAAGACGAAGCGCAAGCAATTGAGATCGCTAACGATTCGAAGTACGGCTTAGGTGCTGCACTTTGGAGTAGCAATATCAACCGTGTTCATCGCGTAGCAAAACGACTGCAAGCCGGCTCGGTTTGGGTCAACAACTACAACGAAGGTGACATGACGGTCCCATTTGGCGGATTCAAAATGAGCGGAAATGGTCGAGACAAGTCTCTCCACGCGATTGAAAAATTCACCGAAACCAAAACCACTTGGATTCGCCTCCATCCTTAAGCCTGCTGACGATTACGATAAATAAAGGAATAGTTCTATGAACAAGCATACGGATTCGTTCTACGCGCACTCTGTGCCAAACATGCCGGAATACCCACAACTGCAAGACAACATCGAGTGCGATGTGTGTGTAGTTGGTGCGGGATTCTCTGGTCTTTCTTCTGCGCTGCACCTTGCAGAAAAAGGTTTTAAAGTCGTTGTGTTAGAGAGCGCAAAAGTGGGCTTTGGAGCAACTGGTCGTAACGGTGGCCAAATCGTTAACAGCTACAGCCGAGATGTTGACGTGATTGAAAGCCGTTACGACCAAAACCAAGCTAAAGCTCTGTGCGATATGATTTTTGAAGGCGGCGATATCATCCGTGGCCTGATTGACAAATACGACATCAACTGCGATTACAAGCAAGGTGGTTTGTTCACGGCACTGAACAGTAAACAACTCAAAGGGCTAGAAGAACATAAGAGGAACTGGGAGCGTTACGGAAACGACCAAATGACTCTGCTTGACGCAGGAGAGGTAGAACAAGCGGTAGGTGCGAAAGTGTACACTGGCGGTTTGCTGGATATGCGCGGTGGTCATATTCACCCGCTTAAACTGGCATTAGGTGAAGCCGCTGCGTTCATTTCTCTAGGTGGTCAAATCTTTGAGCAGTCGGCGGTGGTGTCGATTGATAAAGGGATTAACCCAGTAGTGAAAACAGCGCAAGGCAGCGTGAAGAGCAAGTACGTGGTACTGGCAGGTAACGCCTACCTTGGTGGTTTGGCACCAAACATCAGCAACAAAGCGATCCCGTGCGGCACACAAGTGGTGGCGACTCAGCCTTTGAGTGATGAGCAGCTAAAACAAGTGCTGACCAGTGACTACTGCGTTGAAGACTGTAACTACTTGCTTGACTACTTCCGCTTAACCGCCGACAAGCGTTTGTTGTTCGGAGGTGGCGTAGTTTACGGCGCACGTGACCCAGAAAACATTGAAGCATTGATTCGTCCGAAGATGGAAAAAGTCTTCCCACAATTGAAAGGCATCAAGATTGATTACACCTGGACAGGTAACTTCTTGCTGACTTACTCACGCATGCCGCAATTTGGCTCGTTTGCAGACAACATTTACTACCTACAAGGCTACAGCGGTCACGGCGTAACGTGTACTCACCTCGCAGGCAAGTTGCTGGCTGAAACCTTGACTGGACACGCAGAACGCTTTGACGCGTTTGCGGCTCTGAAACATTACTCCTTCCCGGGGGGCCGCCACTTCCAAATTCCGTTTACGGCAATGGGCGCGGCTTACTACAACCTACGTGACAAACTGGCGATTTAAGAGATAAGGAATATCCAATGAGCAAAGTAGTGAAATTTGCAGCTCTTCAACTGACGAAAAGCTGGGATCTGGAAGATAACTTAGCCAAAGCCAAAAAGGCGATTCGTGAAGCAGCACAAAACGGTGCGAACGTGATTCTTCCTCAAGAGCTGTTCGCCGCGCCTTATTTCTGCAAAAAACAAGAAGCGAAGTATTTCGAGCTCGCAGAAGAGACGGCAAATAGCCACCTTATTCAGGAAATGAGCGCACTGGCGAAAGAACTCGGCGTGGTTATTCCTGTTAGCTACTTTGAAAAAGCGGGCAACACGTTTTTTAACTCGCTAGTGATGATAGATGCCGATGGCACGGTACTAGATAACTACCGCAAGTCACACATTCCTGACGGTCCGGGCTACAGTGAAAAGTACTACTTTAGCCCTGGCGATACCGGTTTCAAAGTGTGGCAAACCAAGTTCGGTAAGTTCGGTGCTGGCATTTGCTGGGACCAATGGTTTCCAGAACTCGCGCGCAGCTTGGCTCTGCACGGCGCGGAAGCGATTTTTTACCCAACTGCAATCGGTTCTGAGCCTCAAGATCCAACACTGGACTCGCGTGATCACTGGCAACGTACAATGCAAGGTCACTCGGCAGCAAACCTCGTTCCAGTGATTGTGTCAAACCGAGTGGGTATTGAAGTCGATGATGGTATCGAGACCACGTTCTACGGCTCTTCTTTTATCACTGACCACACTGGTGCAAAAATTGCCGAAGCACCACGTGAAGGTGAAACCATTATTTACGCAGAAATCGATCTCGCTGCGACAGCGAAAGCGCGTCACGCATGGGGCTTGTTCCGCGACCGTCGTCCAGACCTTTACACCAGTGTTGGCAAACTAGCTGTTTAAAGAGGCGTTAAAATGAAGTTATCGACAACACCAGCGCAAGATGGCTTCTATTTTCCGGCTGAGTTTCAGCCGGTTAGTGAAGTTTGGCTAGCGTGGCCAGAAAGGAAAGACAACTGGCGTGATGACGCATTACCCGCGCAAGAAACCTTTGCCAGAATCGCGAACTTAATCGCGGAAGTGACCAAGGTGTGCGTGGCGGTATGCTCGCACAACTTTGACCGAGCGCGTCAAATGCTCCACTCAGACGTACGTTTGGTGGAAATCCCATTTAACGATGCGTGGATGCGCGATATTGGACCGACCGTGCTCGTGAATCAGGTGGGTGAGCGCCGTGGGATTAGTTGGCAATTTAACGCGTGGGGCGGCGAATACAACGGGCTTTACGATAACTGGCAGCAGGACGATCTTGTCGCTGGCTCGGTGTGCGACATCATCGGTATAGATTATTACCGCGCACCGTTTGTACTTGAAGGAGGGGCGATTCACACCGATGGTGAAGGCACCCTTTACACCACAGAAGAGTGCTTACTTAGTCCGGGGCGAAATCCGCAATTGAACAAAGCGCAAATCGAAGAGCAGTTAAAGGCGTATCTCGGTATCGAAAAAGTCATTTGGTTGCCAAATGGTTTATTCAATGACGAAACAGACGGCCATGTTGACAACCTGATGCACGTTATCGCACCGGGTAAGGTGGTACTGAGTTGGACCGATGACCCAAGTGATCCGCAATACGCGTTGTCTCGTCAAGCGGAACAAGTACTGAAATCTCAGCACGATGCGAAAGGGCGCGAGATTGAAATTGTCCGTTTGCCATTACCGGGTCCGTTGCATTACAGCGAGCGCGAAGCCAATGGCATTGACGCCAGTTCAGGAATGAGCCGACAAGCTGGCGAACGCCTAAGTGCCTCTTATGCGAACTTTCTTATCGTCAACGGCCATGTGTTCTTACCGATGTTGGATGAAGACACCGACGCCATTGCGATCGATATTTTGCAAAACGCGATGCCGGAATACCAAATCATCGCGATACCGTCGAGAGAGGTTCTACTCGGCGGAGGGAACATTCACTGCATTACGCAGCAGATCCCCGCTTAAACACAAGCTCGCCGCTGGCTCAGCGGCGATGATGAGTTGTCAAAAGGAATGACCATGCAACAGATACAAAACCAAAGCCTTGTTTCGTTTATGGTAGCGAACCCACAACAGGGCATTGCAGTGACTAATCCAGCGACCGGAGAGCTTCTCGGGTACGCACCAGTCTCAACCGAGAATGACATTTTAAATAGCATTGAACGTGCCAGTGTCGCGCAGAAAGAATGGGCGGCACTGCCAGCAAAAACGCGCGCTGGTATGCTCAATCGTTGGTTCCAACTCCTGTTAGAAAACAAAGCCGACCTTGGCCGTTTGATGACGTTAGAACAAGGTAAGCCGCTAGCGGAAGCTCAAGGTGAAGTGCTTTACGGCGCGAGTTTTATCGAATGGTTTGCTGAAGAAGCGAAACGTACCTACGGTGAGACGATTCCTGCGCCGAGTGCAGACAAGCGTTTGGTGACCATCAAACAGCCAATTGGTGTTGCCTGTGCGATTACACCTTGGAACTTCCCAATTGCGATGATCACGCGCAAAGCAGGCCCAGCTTTAGCAGCAGGCTGTAGTTTTGTCGTAAAACCATCTGAATCCACGCCGTTGTCTGCATTTGCGGTGGCAGAACTTGCTTACCAAGCTGGTATCCCTCGCGATGTGCTGCAAGTGGTTCTGGGTGAAAATTCACGTCAGGTAGGCGCTATCTTCACTTCGCATCCGTTGATTCGTAAGTTGTCTTTCACTGGCTCTACCCACGTTGGTAGTGTGTTGATGCAGCAAAGCGCGGCGGACATTAAACGTACCTCAATGGAGCTCGGTGGCAACGCGCCGTTTATCGTATTCGATGATGCCGACATTGATGCAGCCGTGGCGGGTGCGATGGCGTCGAAGTTCCGTAACGCAGGCCAAACGTGTGTTTGTGCGAACCGTTTCTATGTACACAGCAAAGTGTATGACGAATTCGTTGCTAAGTTTGACGCTGCGGTTCAGCAGCTCAAAGTTGGTAACGGATTGGAAGAGGGGGTCAACATTGGTCCAGTGATCAGCGAGTCAGCGAAGCAAGGCATTCAGACGCTTATTGATGGTGCTATCGAGCAAGGCGCGAAGCCGGTTTCAGAGCTTAAAAAGCTCGATGGTCTATTTATGCAGCCAGTGGTTCTCAAAGACGTTACTCACGACATGAAGATTGTTTCCGAGGAAATCTTTGGCCCTGTCGCGCCAGTGATTCGTTTTGACAGCGACGAACAGCTAGTCGAAATGGCGAACGACACCATCTACGGTCTCGCGTCGTACTTCTACAGCCAAAACATTCACCGTGTTTGGAAAATCGCAGAAGCGCTCGAATACGGCATGGTTGGCATTAACGAAGGCATGATTTCTACTGAAGTCGCTCCTTTCGGTGGTGTTAAGCAGTCCGGCATCGGACGCGAAGGCGCAAAACAAGGTATCGATGAATACATGGACGTGAAATATCTCTGCTTTGGCGGCAACTAATTAAGGACAAAACAATGACAAACCAACAACTACATGAAAGAAGAAGCCAAGTAATTGCTCAAGGCATGGGCGCACTGTACCCACTTTACGTCGAGAAAGCAGAAAACGCTTACGTATGGGATATCGAAGGCAACAAATACATCGACTTTGCAGCGGGCATCGCGGTGACCAATACCGGGCATTCTCACAAACGTATCAGTGAAGCGGTAAAAGCTCAGTTGGATAACTTCTCGCATACGTGTGCGATGGTCACGCCGTACGCGTCATTCGTTGAGCTCGCTGAAAAGCTGACAGAACTTGCACCAGGTGAGACTAAGAAGAAAGCGATCTTTCTAACCACTGGCGCCGAGGCGGTCGAAAATGCCGTAAAAGTGGCACGCGCTCATACAGGCCGTAGCGGCGTGATAGCGTTTAAAGGCGGCTTTCATGGTCGCACAAACATGACTATGGGGTTAACTGGTAAAGTTGCGCCGTACAAAGCGGGCTTTGGTCCTTTCCCGAACGAAATCTACCACGCGCCGTACCCAAATGCGTTTCACGGCATCAGCGTTGAGCAAAGTTTACAAGCGATCGACGATCTATTTGCTTGTGATATTGAACCATCACGTGTTGCGGCGATCATCTTCGAGCCAGTACAAGGTGAGGGCGGCTTCTACAAAGCACCTGAAGCGTTTGCACAAGGCTTGCGTCAACTGTGTGACAAGCACGGTATCATGCTGATTGCGGATGAGATCCAAACGGGTTTTGCCCGTACCGGTAAAATGTTTGCGACGGAGTACCTAGGCATTGAACCCGATCTAATGACAATGGCGAAAGGCATTGCTGGTGGTTTCCCAATCTCAGCTGTTGTTGGTAAAGCGGATGTAATGGACTCCGCACTGCCTGGTGGTTTAGGTGGTACTTATGCAGGCTCGCCACTCGGTTGTGTTGCTGGTCTTGAAGTGCTGAAAATCATCGAAGAAGAAGATTTGTGTGCTAAAGCGATGGGCATCGGTGAAGTGGTCAATGCACGTATGACCAAACTGCAACAATCTGTGCCTGCTATTGGTGAAATCCGTACTACGGGTGCGATGATGGCGATTGAATTTACTGACCCAGAATCAGGTAAGCCGCTACAAGAGATGACCAAATCGGTGATTTCTAAAGCGCAAGAAAATGGTCTTATCCTGCTTTCTTGTGGGGTAAAAGCGAACGTGATTCGTCTGTTACCTCCACTGACCATCGAATCTGACGTGCTAAATGAAGGCCTAGATAAGTTGGAAAAAGTGATTCTTGAAGTGGCGTAATTCACGCACTTTTAAATAGCAATAACAAATAAAGGAAGCGGTTGGCATCAATCGTTTCCTTTTTGTTTTTTAGCGTATCTGCTGCCTATCTAAAAAGTATTGCTCAAGATCCAAGTTGTCACTTTTATTACGGATGACTTAACAGTTGGGCTCGTTCTTACTTTTCACTTAGTCGCTACTTTGTTCTCCTCGAATGTGGTTTGGTGCTCACATTCTAAATCCCGACATCTGAAAGCCACTTGAGTCTATAATTTTATTGAGCGTCATTCCTCACTTTTTGGACTATAAAAATGAGATAGTATTCATATCCCACTTAGGTTGCTTGACAGATTAGCAGGACGAACTTTGATAACAAAGAATACAAAGTATGCCATTTTACTCGGCTTAGTTCCCATCGCCATATTTGTAGTGGCCTTTCATTCGATAACCAACTTTTACGTCAACTCGGTAAAAGCGTCGAAAATAGATGCTTACGTAGATTATTTAAATCAAAGGTCTGCCTATTTGGACGGAGCAATAGTGAAGCAGATTGCTCAGTTAGATTTTACTTGTAGTGATAGTGATGTAAGAACTTTACGCGACCCACGTTTTTATAACCGTTACATTCGTTTTATTGCGATGACCACAGAAGGCGGAAAAACGTGTTCCACGGTTGGTAGTGAAGTGTCTCGCCCATCTAGTAGTGAACGATTTCAGATGGATGAAAACTTTTTCGCATCACTTATTTTGCCGCAACAGAATGACCAAATAGAGTGGATGGTCATTTATGATAATGAACACGTTGAAGTCTTCTGGGTACTTGATAACAGTTGGGTTAACGAGGTAATAAAAACGCCTTGCAAAGACTGCCTATTTGTAGAGTTTAAGTATGATGAACCAATATTTGGTGATTTAACGATAAGCCGTGGCAAAGCGAATATTGCAGGAGAAGAAAACGCACTCTCAAAAGAGTTTTTCTTTTCAGGAGAGTCTCAAGCCAACATGCTCATCAAGATATACAGCGGTGAAAAACTTAAAAATTATGCTCAGGAAAGAGTACTTTTGTGGGGCGGTCTTGTAAGTGTGCTTGCAGGTCTTGTGACTGCCTTTGCATACATATCTGGTAAAAGCTTGAGAAAATCCATTACAGGTCTAATTGAAAATGGGATTAGTAATGCAGAATTTATTCCTTACTACCAGGCGATTGTCGATAGTCGCGATGGTAAGACAGTAGGATATGAAGCTCTGATTCGATGGTCGCGACGTGATGGAATGGTGCCACCAAATATGTTTATTGGTGCTGCAGAAGAAAGTGGCCTGATTATTCCGATGACGAATCAGCTTATTCGTAAAATCATACAAGACTTAAGTGACTTACCCGAGCATACGTGGGTCAGTATCAATATTGTTTCCTCCCATTTAGAGTCAGGTGTATTAACGAAGTTGCTGTCGGAGTTAAATTGGCCAATCTCGAATAGAATTCATTTTGAATTGACCGAGAGAATACCAGTAAAAGACACTGAGGCCGCGAAAAAAGAGATTTTGTATTTAACGAATAAAGGCTACAAGTTCAAAATTGACGATTTTGGTACCGGATATGGTGGCTTTTCTTACCTACAAGATTTGGGCATCCGGTGTGTAAAAGTGGATAAGATGTTCATTGATCCAATAGGATCTGACGACCAAAAGTTGAAAGTGCTGGACTCAATTGTGTCTGCAGCGAACAAAGCGGAATGTGAGATGATTGCAGAAGGTGTAGAGAGCCAGGCTCAAGTCGAATACCTGGCTCAGCATGCGATTTACCTTATTCAAGGTTATGTTTACGCTAAACCAGAGCCCCTGACTAACCTTGCAAGCGCTTAACAGCCATAACGTCAAAACGTACCGTTTTAAAGGTGTCAGTTGCCTAGGTTAGCGCTGATTTCTGCTGATGGGGTCACACTTGAGGATTCCTAACACTCTCATTACTTCTAGAGTGTTAGGAATTAACGTTACTTAGGAGGAGAGTGCGGCTCTTTTCGCTTTGATCGACGTAATGAGCTGAGGTAGTAATGACATTACGATCATTCCTAGCATTAAGCTGTATTGCAGAGGAGTGAACGTTTCCCCCAATAGCAGTAGGCCCGAAACAATGCCTGCGACTGGGTTTGCAATACCACCAAAGGTAAAATCTACGACCGACATCCGCTGCAATAACCATACATACATGCCATACCCTAATGCGGTGTTCAGAATAATTACCCACAGTAACCCTAGAATATTCGTCATGGATACGTCCTGAACGACCGTAACATATGGCTCTGGATTGTTTATCGCCAGCACACTTGTTGCGATAGACATAATCACGCCACCCAAAATGAGCTGCCATGTTAGCACTGTCCACCAGTGCATTTTTGTACCTAGTGACTTTGTTACGCTACTTCCTATCACGATGCACATAATGGCGGAGATCATCGCAAGTAAGCCCACGGGTTCGAGAGAAATAGAGCTAGGATCAAATAAGAACCAAGCTAAAGCAATCAAAGTTGCGCCGCTTATTGCTTGAATGCCACTAGGCTGACGTTTGTAGACCGCCCAACCAAACAGCATTGCAAAAACGGGGACCGAAACCATACCAACACCAGAGATGGCAGAAGGAAGCGTCAACGCCATGACAAAAATGAGACCAAAGAAGCAAGCGATGTTGATGGTTCCTAAAACAAGCAGCACCTTCCACTCACTTCTTTTTGGAAACGAGGGCTTTATTGCCAGCAACAAAAGACCCGCAGGCAGTGCCCTTAGAGCGCCAAGTAAAACGGGAGGCCAGTCCGGTAGAGTAAACTGAGTAACAGCGTAAGTCGTCCCCCAAAAAAAGGCAGGAATCATCGCAAGTAAAATGTTCATGTTAAATATCTTTATGTAGAGATAATTAAATGTAACGATATCGGCAAGGTGGCTTTTTGTAAAGTATCTTTATGTTAAAATAAAAAATATATGATGTTTGGAGAGAAATAATGGATGCAATTGATAGAGTGGTAGAGCAGTGGGCTAGGGAGAAGCCAGACCTCGACACTGAACCGATGGCAATAATGGGTCGACTAATGCGAATTGCAAAACACATGGAATCTAGGGTCGCCGAGCTACATAAGAAGTACGACCTGAAAATGGGTGAATTTGATGTGTTAGCGACACTGCGTCGAGCTGGTTCACCATATTGTCTTACTCCCTCAGCGTTAATAGAGTCGATGATGCTCACTTCGGGTGCGATGACTAATCGCTTAGATAAACTTGAGAAGAAAGGGTTTATTACCAGAACCCATAGTAAAGAAGACCGACGTAGCGTCACCGTTGAACTAACAGAGCAAGGCTTAACCTTAATTGACAAGCTAATTTTGGAGCATGTAGACGTTCAGCAATCGTTATTGCATGGTTTAGAAGGCAATGAAAAAGAGCAGGTTAACCAGGCGTTAAAATTGCTATTGCCACAATTTGAGTGAGAACGCAGAAGGAGGTAGGGGATATGAAAAGCAAAGAACTAGAACAATACTTAAGTACCTTCATGTGTGCAGAAAGCGATTTCCCATTTGGGCCTGAAGCGCTTGTTTACAAAATCAAAGGCAAGATGTTTGCCATCATTGCAGAGAGAAACGGTCGGGAGTATGTCAGCGTAAAAGTAAAACCAGAAGATGGAGAAGTCTTAACGTCGCAGTTTACGGACATTATCCCGGGTTATCACTTAAATAAGCGTCATTGGATAACGGTTTATTTTAACGGTGATGTCGAGGATGGGTTGATTCAAGACTTGTGTGAACGCTCTTATGCTCTTGTCGTTGCCAAGCTGCCGAAAGCACAACGAACGTTGCTTGGTGAGTAATCGGCAACGCACTGGCCTCTGTTGTTTTGTCGCTCGTTGCTCGTAGCCTTTACGGAAAAATTCGCACCTTTTTCATCCTCGGGCTATATAAGAATAAGAAGGTGGAAAAGGGGAATGATATGCGAGCATTATCTGAATGGCTAAAAGAATACGGGGAGAGTCACCAAAACCCTATCAACCAAAAGATTCACACAATCGCAGTTCCAGGTATTTACCTTTCTGTGGTTGGACTTATTTGGTCGATTCCCCAGATTTCATTATTAGGCTTCGAACTTAATTGGGTTTGGGTAGCGGTGCTCCCCACTTGGGTTTTCTATTTTCGTTTGTCTCTGAGTGTATTCATGATGATGATCGGCTACACATTAGCGTGCATTGGCCTTATTTGGTCGCTAGAGGTATTGATGTTGCCCGTTCTGCATATTTCTATGCTCTTGTTTGGCGTATTGTGGATATTGCAATTTATCGGTCACAAGATTGAAGGTAAAAAACCGTCGTTTTTTGAGGATTTACAGTTTCTACTCATCGGCCCGATTTGGGTGTTCAGAAAACACTAGCGATAAGCAAAATCAGGCATCATCCGAATTACACAAGACATATAACGTTCAGAGATTATGTAGCTCTTACTACAGAATACCTCTCCTTCTTATTGCCACGACAAGCATTCACTTTAGATACGCACTATGATTAAAGAGGTGCCAACGCACTTTACGCTATCGAGATGCTTAAACTTACGGCAAGTTTACTTTAGGGGGATGAATGTACGATCGACAATATAAGTATGCCTATTGGAGAGAAGAGCGTAAAAAAGGCAAATGGCACTATATATTAAAGTCCTTCTTTATGATTTGTTGTGCATTACTGCTCGGTAAAGTCATCGGTTTGTTCATTTTTGGAGAGCTGCATTCTTTAAGCGACATTTGGGAACAACTCCCTGCGGATGTTTTTATTATGATGCTCGTGGGCTTTCCAATTAGTGTCCTTGGTTGGTACCACGAAGAGTCAAAGTTTTTCCGGGCACTGCGACGCAAAGAAAAGCGGTTAAAAGGCAATCAAAACAAACCGAAATAGAGTAACCTTTGTCTGTGTTTGGATTGCCACTTACCTATCTGAACGATTCTATCCCTTCCAGTCGTTTAGCGTTTAGTTACGTGTTGCAAAAAGCCTTCTTAATACAACAGCCCCCAATGTTGTGGAAATTGGTACTGTAAGAAACATTAAAAAACGAAGTTGAGCATTAGCGTATAAAGGCTCGCACTGTCATCCTTTGGGGCTGATGAAAACGCGCCAGAGCTATTATTGTAGGCGTTGAACCTTTGCCATTCTGCATTCAGGGAAACGTTGTAATCTAGGTCGTATCTCAACCCGAGTAAGAAACTGTCTCCACTTTTTTTATCCCGACTATTAAACTGCTGACCGTAAACAATATAAGGAGTCAGCTTGTTTACATTATAACTTGTTGTCGCGTACCAAGATGAGGAAAGATTGCTGGTCTGTCCTTCTGCCATAATCACAATGTTATCGAGCTCGTATCTTAACCCTAGAGAGAACAGATCGATCGTGTTGTTTTTTTCTGTTTCAACTAGACGGTCAATGATTGTGGTTCCGCCACCGGGAGTGGACTGCTCAATGTTAGAGAGCGTCGTTGTTTGATCATAATCGCCGTGGAGGTAGGAAAAATTCCAACGATAGCTCTCTCCGCTTAGCGTTAAGTTCATCCCTGCAGTATTGTTTGACTCAATTTCCAATTCAGTACGTTCATTGATGGTTACGTCACTATTGTCTTTAAACCCGACAAACGGCATGGCGGTAAGTACGACTTGCTCATTGAGGTCATGAATCCAGCGTGCAGATAGGCCGTTATAAGCCGTGATACCTAGAATGCTGTCATATACCTCATTCGGTGGGCGGGCTTGGGTAAAAGCGTGGCCGACATAGTTGTACTCAGACATCAAAAACAGTGGCAGTCTTAAGCGTCCTCCTCGTATTTCTATGTTTTGATAGGTATAAGCCAAATACGCCCACTCGAGCTGAGGCGAGCTCCAATGGTCTTGCGGGCGCTTTACGACTTGTGCGGATGCCCGAAATGCCTTGTGAAAATAATCGAGCTGCATGCCGAAAGTGGTATCGCAATCGAAACAAGATTCATCGCCAATAAAGCGGTTAACTAGTAACGTAGTTGGGTTATCGGATTTTGCCCACGAAGTAGAGCCAAAACCACTTAAAGAAAGTTGTTCTGTTAGTTCAATCGTGGCTGAGCTCGGAAAGGTCGCGATACTCAGCGATAACATGGTTAAATATTTTTTCATATCAATTCTCCGAGCTAACCACACATAAAACATGAGCATTACTAGGGACGCTCGATGTTGGGGCATAACCAATTCTATTCGGCTTCTCTTGCATCCATGTTATGAGGTCATCAATGCTGGAGCGTGCAATCACTTTTGGCGGTCTAGCTTTACCTGAAAAAGACAAGCTTGCCCAATGCGCGTTCATTTGCGCTAAATTTTTGTTGAGAAGATAACGATAGAACTCAGCTCTTTCTGTTGATGTCGCAGGCCAGTCAGAGAGTTCAATTCGCTGGCCTTGTAAAAGTTGCGTCTTCCCTCTGTACAACTTTCGCGCTTTATTGACAGTGAGCGGAGAGAATTCGTCATTAAATGAGAAAACGGCGTAGCTCTCTGCAGCGAGAGCTTGGCAATTTAATGAAAGAAGGGCAATCAGAATAAACAGATAGCGTTTTATGTAACGCAAAGGAAAAGCAACGCGAGAATGATTTCTACTCATAGAATCCACCTACATTGCTTGTTCAATTTGATACAACAGTTTTTCTTTGCGCACAGGCTTTGGTACGTAGGCATCCATTCCTGAATCAAAGCAGCGTTGAATGTCATCATCTACGACGCTTGCTGTTAATGCGATAATGGGCGTCTTAGCTAATCCTTTACTCGCTTCATAAGCTCTAATTTGCCTAGAAGCTTCAAACCCATCCATTATGGGCATCATGCAATCCATCAAAATAACATCAAACTTTCCATCTTTTTGGAACATTTCGACTGCAATTTGTCCGTTTTCTGCGACTTCGAATTGATAGCCTGCTTTAGATAGCAATAGAGAAGCCACTTTCTGGTTCACTCTATTATCTTCGACAAGCAAGATGCGTTCGGAGCGAATAGGCGTTACCGTTGCTTCTGGTTGCTCAGAACTTGCAGGTAGTTCATGAGTTTTATCGGGGGTGGTGTTCTCTTGGTGTGGTTCAGCAGGCGTCGTGTTGGAAACACGTAACCCAATTGCTTTATCTAACTTCTCTTTAAGCAACCCTGCTTTAAACGGTTTGGGCACATAGTCATCCATTCCAACGTCAAAGCATTTTTGTATATCGTCATCGACCACACTTGCCGTTAGAGCAATAATCGGAATTCTGAAAGCGCGTTTTTCTTTTACTTCTATTTGACGAATTATTTGGGTGGCTTCAAATCCATCCATTACGGGCATCATACAGTCCATTAAAATTAGGCTGTATTGATTCTGTTGAAATTTCTCAACCGCTTCTTGTCCGTTTACTGCGACATCAAAGTCGAAGCCAGCTTTTGTGACGTGTAGCCCCGCGATTTTTTGATTGACCGTATTGTCATCAACGACCAAAATTTTCGGCAAAGATTTAACATGTTGCGCTGAAGTGCTCTCTTGTTGTGCGTGCGAGAAATTTGCCGCACAACTTTCAAGTGCTTTAATTAAGCGCTGCCCTAGTAGTGGCTGAGTGACCAAGGCGCTGATACTGTTTCTAAAGTCGAATTGTGGGCTATGAAGGTGCTTGATGAGGCAGACACGAATGTTTCGTTTACAAAGGCTTTCTATCTCATCGATATGCATCGCCGCTGCATTTGGTGATGCTTCTACATGAATAACGATAACGCGCTCGTTATCAATCCACGTTGGCAACGCACTTAAGGTATCTACTGACTGCGTTATATTGATGTTGAAAAAACTTAACTCGTTACGCAGTTTTTGTTCTAGTTGAGTACTGCTGCATACAATCCATATGTCGTTGTGATTCAGAGCGTGATAAGCGTTAAACTCTTGCGTCACAACAGGAGCAGTTAGTTCAAAGAAGAAGCGACTGCCTTTACCTTTCTCGGATTCAAGTTGAATTTCTCCACCCATTAGCTCAACTAATTGCGTGCTAATGGCAAGCCCAAGTCCAGTTCCCCCAAATTGTCGGGTAGTAGAGTTATCCTCTTGGGCAAATGGAGCAAATATTTTCTTTTGCTGCTGGGCATCAATACCAATCCCAGAATCTTTAACGGAAAACTCGATGACCGCTTCACCATTTTTTATTTCGCGGGTGATGACCGATAGCTCTACACTGCCTTGTTCGGTAAATTTTACCGCGTTAGACATGAAGTTCATGACAACTTGGCGTATACGATGGTCATCCAACATTACGTGGTAAGGCGTGTTACGGCTAATGTTGACTTGCACATCGATGCCTTTTTCCTTTGCTTTCGGTGAAATGATAGAAGCAATGTCATAGATAGACTCTCGAACACAAGTTGAATGTGGGCTAATGAGCAACATCCCAGATTCAATTTTTGAGAAGTCTAGAACGTCATTAATTAAACTCAAAAGCAGTTGGGAGGAGGTTTCAATCGTGTCGACGTAATCGCGTTGTGTGGCAGTCAGGGAAGTATCGGATAAGACTTCAGAGATGCCAATAACGCCATTTAGCGGCGTGCGGATCTCGTGGGACATGTTGGCCAAAAAGCTACTTTTGGCTTTACTCGCCTTAATTGCATCATCTTTTGCTTGTTCTGCATCTTCTTTAGCTTGTGTGAGCTTTAGTCTGGACAACATCCGCTCATCACTAAGCTTTTTTACCTCTCGAGCAAACTTACTCAGCTCGTCTTTACCCTTTATTAGTTGAGCAAGAGGTGAATTTTCAGTGTTACTTTGTTCATTGCTTTCGTTACTGAGAAATTTGAGGACTAGATTCAAGTTTCCAGTAACTTTTCGCACCAATCTTAGCGTTAAACTTACGACCAACAGCGTTAAAAGGCTCATCATTGCGATAAAGGTAAAGCGGTGCTGTGTCGTCGTGTTGATTGTCTTTGATATATCATCACTCAGCTGTTGTTCCATTTTGTCGTCAACACTTTGTAATAACGATAAGCGTTTGTTGAGTGCAGATAACCCCGCATCAATCTCATCCGGGGTTAATGATTTGAGTTGAGCTGGTTGCAATAAATAAGCACGAAACTCTTGGCTTTTGATAAAGACTTCACCCGTAAACGTCTCAATGAGCAGATCTACTTGTTGTTGATTGGCATTTAGCGTCACAAAACGCTCTAGAAATAGTTGTTGGTTCTGGATTAAAGATTGGATAGAAGCCTGTGTTGTGAGGTCGTACTCGTTATTTTCCTCTGAAGATCGAATCAAATATTCGCTTAATCTATGCTCTTCAGTGGACCAAAACATCAACCATTCAAGTTGCATCAAAGAAGAAAGGTGAGTGTTTGTTTCATAACTCACATTTCTAAAATAGACTTTGTCTAAGCTCATGAGGATTTCTTTGAACGTATCAGCGCGCCACTCTGCCGCATCTAACTTTTCTTCTTGATTTTGCGAAGAGAGCATCGAGAGGGTTGCTTCCTCAAAGCTTGTCAACTGGTTTAGTATCTCAGCGTTTTCACCGAATACTGGTGCAGCGGTGTCGCGTAACAATTGAGATATCTGCTGAGTTTTTAGTTGCTTATCTATTACATCAGGGTTATTCGGTAGGTGATAAAGCGAAGATACGCGGTCGATGTAGACAGAGAATAACTGTGCTTTTTGTAGTTCCTGAGCCTGGATAGAAAGGCTTTGTACATGTTTACCCGCGAGGACAAGCAACAATAAAATTGGCAGCAAAACCAACCCAAATAGCTTTTGTTTTACCGACAGGTTGTTCCAAGAAAAGATTCCTACCACGCGCATTTCCATATCCAAGAAGTTGATATGAAAAGTGTAGTTTATTTATCTCAGATGTTAGATTTTAAGAGAAAATTCATATTAATGAGGTGGGGGAAGTGTGACCGATATTGCATTACGAGTACTAACGCGCTAAGCGGCAATAGTTAACAAAACGGCGTTCTAAGCAAAGTGATTGACGCTTTGAGCGCCACTCCCTCGTTGGTATTCAAATGCAATCAATTCCTCAGCAGGTACAGGCCTACCTAAGAAAAAGCCTTGTACGACGTCACAGTGGAGAGACTCCATTCGTGTGAGTTGAGTTTGAGTTTCTACGCCTTCGGCTACTACTTTCATTCTTAGGTTGTGAGCCATGGATACAATCGCGCGAACTAATGAATCGTCTTGATCGCTTTTTCGGATTTGAGCGATAAATGAACGATCAATCTTGAGCCCGTCAAAAGCCATATGTTGTAGGTAGGCAAGGGCTGAATACCCCGTACCAAAGTCATCTAGCCAAACTTCCACTCCGATACTTTGTAGTTTTTTAAGCACATATTGAGCTTTCTCTGTATCATCAATAAAAAGTGACTCTGTCACTTCAACATGAATGGTTTGAGGGGCGACATCATGTAGTCGTAAATACTTAGAAAATAATTGACTTAAATCTTGGCGATAGATTTGTCTTGGGGACAAGTTTAATGCGATGTGAAAATCAGTACCGAAATGTTCTGCCCACATTGCCCGCTGAGCAACTGCCGTCTCAATGATATGTTCTCCAAGCTCCAATATTAAATCACTTTGCTCTGCGATCGGGATAAACGATTCTGGACTGATATAGCCTTTCTCGGGATGATTCCACCTAACCAATGCTTCGACCCCAATTAGGCGATAGGTTTTTAGATCAAATTGTGGTTGATACCACAGCTCGAATTGAGACAAGTCACGTACTGAACGACGCAGTTCTCGTTCTATGTATAAACGTTGTTTAATCGTTTCATCAAACGTGGAATCGTATATCGTCATAATGTCTTTACCGCGTCTTTTAGATTCCTGCGCCGCAAGAGAGGAAAGCTGTAAAAGAGACTCAGCGTTTGAACCAAATTCTGGATACACAGCAACTCCGAGGCTTGCCGTAATTTGAATATCGTTCTCTTCCAAACTCAAGGGAGAGAGTAGTTGGCGATGAATAGCGTGCGCTTTTTCTCTAGCTTCATGATTGTCCGAGCACGGAAAGGCCAGTACAAATTCGTCCGCACCTACTCGACTTACGATGGTAGAAAGGCGGTAAAGCGGCTTAAAATAACTCGGCAAACGGCCTTGAAGCTCTGAAGCAAGATGGCCTAGCAATTTATCCCCAATGTTATGTCCGTAGTTATCGTTAATGTGCTTAAAGTCATCCAAGTCAATAAACACAACCGCAAGTGAGGGGGATTTGTGGTCAGTTATTTGCGTTTGAATATCAATGAGTAACTTTTCTCGGTTTGGCAGGGAAGTCAGAATATCGTGGTACGCCATGAACTCAACTCGGCTGGTGTATCGGTTCACTTTGTTTGACATTTTGTTGTACGCCGAAATAAGTTCTCCCACTTCATCTTTGCTTTGTATGTCGGTGACTGGCAGCGCTTGGGTATTTGACTCTGAAAATTGATCTTTTAGTTGCTTGAGTGGCTTAGTTAACGACCGCCCCAAAGCATAAGCGATGATGCTACCGAATAGAACGGATATCCCACTGATCGTTAGCAGCAAGTTAAACATCTTCTGTTTATCGTTTGAGGTAATCGCTTGGACTTGTTCAATGTTCTGTTCTTTCTCTTCCAGTAGATGTATCAAGTTAAGCTCAAGATACACCGCCCCAAGAGTAATATTTGATTGCTGAATCGGCGCTGCGATCTCCAACTGATGCTTGGAAAAGGAAACGAGAGTTCTGGATTCTTCTATTGCTTTCAAAATAAAAGGAGAGCGGTGATGAGGTTGGGCAAACATCCTTAGCTGAGTAGTGCCGTCGTGAAAGATTAGCCCTTCATTGTCAACAACATGTATTTTCGAGACATCTGGCTGGCTCAATGTTGCCTTAATTTGCTCATACGCTTGACTGATATTGTCTGTATAGAGTGGATCAAAAAGCTGTTTTGATAATAGCTCTGCATAAACCAACCCTTTTTGCTTAACGTAAGATTCTGTTTTTTCTTGAGAGTTGTTCGTGATTTGTTGAGTTAAGCTATTTGAATATGCATCGTAACCGTGCATGTATAACGCAAGATTTATCACCACAACAAACAAGACAACGAACATTGTCGAGCAAATGTATTTGGTTTCGAGTGAGAGCTTTTGAAACATCAATCCACCTTCGGTAACAAGTGAACTGACTTGCGCACTGTACTTAAGGAGGCTCGCATTTCTGGAGTAAGCGCGCTGAATTTTTTGGTGTTCTGAAACTTTTTAAGTGCGAGAGAGCCTTCGTGAGTTGTATCCATATCAAGCAGTATGGACGTGATTTTACGCTGTTGCTCTAGGCTCATGCTTGGAGAAGCGAGAATCAAATCCCTGGGTATTTCAACAGAACGAGAAAAAATCGCTAGTTTGTCTTTCATGTTCTCTGGCAAATCTTTGGGATTGTTCCAGTTGAAGTTACTGAATGCTCCTGCTGCAACTCTCTGTTTATATACCCATACAGATAGGTTGATTTCATTTGACTGAGCGAGTTGCTCATCAAGGAATAAATAACCAATACTGTCTTTGGCCGGTTTGTCATCAGGAGAGGGAAGGTATTGCAGTTTTTCTCCGTGATTCAGCAATGTAATCGCAGGTAGGTAATAGCTGCTGGTAGACGTGCGCTTTTCGAAAACAAGCGTTTTCCCGCGCAGGTCAGAAAATGACTCAATGCCACTCTCTTTATTAGTAAAGAACACCGTATGATATTTTTGCAGGCCTTTTTTCCATCGTATAGCGAGGACTTGGCTATTAGACTCCTTTTCTAAGGTCATCGCATTAAAGGGGGTCGCCGTTGCAATTTGAACGGTGCCATTTTCAAGCGCAACCGCGAGCTGACGATAATTTTTAAATACCTTTACCGCCCCTTTTGCGTAACCATATTCAGCCATATTTTCAGTTACATACTGAGTAAGGGGCGTCGCTTTTTTGATTTTGCTTTGGGCTTTATTGGACACAATGCCAAATGTGAATGTTTTCTCAATATTTTCTTGTGCACTGACGACAAAAGGTGAACTCAGCAAAGTGAGTAATAACAGAGTGCAGGCAGGTTTCATCCGGCTTCAACTTCCTTCTGGTGCATGTCAGTAATATTTAGTATTTATCAATGTGCCGAAATCAATCTTAAAAACAGTATGATGTACAAATTTCGTTGTGTGCGCACTTTTTATAATGTGACTTGGTCACTTATTCCGTTCAAATAGTACCGAATTTGACGTTTATGTACAGGATGAATGTATCACCGTGAGTCTGAATTCACTGGATTCTTGGTCAAGCGCTGTATTGGCTGTGAGCTAATGCGCCTTATGTATCGCTATTTTGTACTAAGAAAATTTTTCCAATTGTTTTTGATACTTTTTCTCGAGAGCTTCATTGCCTGCTGCACGTTCAAGTTGAATCATGAGTTGCAAAGAAGGCTTCTTTACGCCATACATTTGATTGAATCTCATTAATCGAATTCTAGCTTCAGTATAATCACCGCTATCAATTTCTATTTTAGCGAGTTGCAAAATCGATTTTGGTCTATGGGGATCATGATCGATAGCTCTAGTAAAGTAGTATCTCGCTTTGTCTTTATCTTGTGATTTTAGAGCACAAAAAGCTGCATTCTCATAGCTCGCTGGAATAAGGTAGTAATAAGGCTGCTCAATGGCTCGATTAAACATCTGATCGGCTTTTTCGAAGTCACCTCGCTTGCAAAGAAAAGTACCGTAGTTATTGAGCACATTTCCGTTTTTAGTGTGTTGGCGTAGAGAGCGTTTATACATCTGTTCGGCTTTAATATCTTCACCAACCGTTTCGTAGTAGTGAGCCATAGATAATTGCGCGCGATAGTATTGAGGTGCGTGGTTTAAGGCTTGTTGTAAGTTATCATGCGCGCGAATCATGTTACCGCCGTCTAAATAACCTAAGCCAAGTGCGATACGTGATTCTGCCATTGCCACAGGATCGGCTTTAACGACAGGGCTTCCATCTTCTTTCACCGTCACGCAACCCACGAGTGCAAACTGAGACAATAATAATAGTGCACCGAGCTTTGCTGTTTTCATTCTTTATCCCTACATCCCTGAATCTTTCTGCATGATATGAATTACTTAGCAAAAGCCTATTGAGGAAAAAACACTATGCGATCAGGTTTGCAAACTGTTATGAAAAAGCCGCCATATGGCGGCTTGGTTCACATATTGCATTTCGGTAATGATGAGTGCTTTGTTTGCTTATTTTGAAGCTAATCGTCTTTAGTGAAAGCATCTTCACTGAAGTGATCGAGGTCGTACGGTGTTTGCTGATAAACACAGTAGTTCAGCCAGTTTAAAAAGAGGAGGTGTCCATGGCTTCTCCAGCTTGCAATTGGTGGGTTATCTGGGTTGTTGTTTGGGTAATAGTTGACAGGAATAGCGGGCTCCATACCTTCGCTTAAATCTCGGATATATTCATTATGTAAGGTGTGAGAATCATACTCAGGGTGTCCTGTGACAAAGACATTGCGTTTGTCTTTTGTGGTGGCTAAGTACACACCTGCGACATCCGATGTCGCTAAAATGTCTAAGTCAGTATGCTCTTCTAGAAAGTGAGGCGAAAAATCTGCGTAACGCGAGTGAGGAGCCAAAAACGTGTCATCAAATCCGCGTAAGATAGGGTGAAATTGATGATGGATTTGATGATGATACACGCCTGAAAGTTTTTCTTTACGCGTTTTTTTAGGTAGATCGTAGAGTAGCTTTAACCCTGCTTGCGCAGCCCAGCAAACATAAAGAGTGGATGTCACATGATCTTTTGCCCACTCCATGATGGTTTTGAGATGATCCCAATAAATGACATCTTCAAATTGCACCAAACCTAATGGAGCCCCAGTAATGATCATGCCATCGAAGTTTTTATCTCGCACCATTTCAAATTGGCGATAAAACGTGTCTAAATGTTCAGTTGGCGTATTTTTACTCGGGCGGTTATCAATGCGCAGTAATTCGACGTTAACCTGTAGTGGGCTGTTTGAGAGTAGACGCAGAAACTGAGTTTCAGTCTCTATTTTTTTTGGCATCAGATTAAGGATCAGTACTCTTAAAGGACGTATTTCCTGACTCGCTGCACGCGTTTCACTCATCACGAAGATGTTTTCTGTCCTTAATACATCGGTAGCTGGTAATTGATCTGGAATTCTAATTGGCACGACTTTCTCTCCCTAAGTATAGTCAATCTAGACGTCTATACTTCTAAAGCTAACTTAATTAAGTTTAGATGTCGATACGAAATCCGACTTTTCAATCTACTCTTTACATTATGGTAAACCGTACTCGGGGTTGTCACACAATTGTGACTAAAGCAGAGTTTCTGATGAGATAGGTTTGAAACGCAGTGTGTACTATTTGCTGGTAATTATGCGATCACGTTAATATGTGAAGGTGACTTCGTAGTAAGGAAGTCTCAAATTAATGAGCCATACTAAAAACAATCAGCTCACCATTTTGCATTAATGTGCATATTTGGAAACATCGTCAGTGGAGGACATTATGTTCGGTATTTTCAAGAGAAAGACAAAGATTCAGAGCATCGCTCAAGAAGTTCCTTGCGTGCTACTGCATTCGTTTGGTGATAAAGACATTTATACGCCGGAAGAGATTGATCAAGCTCTTCAAAAGCTGGGTTATGATAAGAGCAAGGATATCAGTCATTATCAGTATGCGTATGGAATGTTTGCCGATGAAGCCTCTTACGAGCTCCTAGAACTAACGGATGAGCTAGGTAATTATGGTCATTTCCAACGTGAAGTAGGTAAGATGCTACTCAATACACCTGAGCCGATTGATATGCATATCTACTTTGAAATTTCTCGTCAGCACCAAAACGTCAGCCTTTCACCTGGTCATCAAAAAGTAAGCGAAAGTGATGGTGTGTAAACATCGTTAGTGGTATTCCATCGTGAGATGAGTTGGGTATAATGCGCGGCCTAATTATCCGGACATGTTGTCGGTTACATTTCTGTTGAGCGTTAATGCCTTATGTTCAAAATGCTTGTCTCTATGCCACCAATGTTGGCGCTGTCGATCGCGATTGTATGTGAAGTGATTGCCACTTCTTATATTCCCAAAACAGAGCAATTTACGAAAGTAATGCCGAGCACAGTCGTTTTGATTGGTTACGGCATCGCTTTCTTCTTGCTTTCCGTCACAGTGCAAACAATGCCTGTTGGGGTTGTTTATGCCATATGGAGTGGTGCTGGGATCGTTTTGGTTGCGACGGTTGGTTACTTTGTTTACGGACAGCGTCTAGACTTACCAGCCCTAGTTGGTATTGGGTTTATCATCGCTGGTGTGTTGATCGTAAATTTATTATCCAAAACAGTAGGGCACGAATAACGCCACTCTACTTGTTAAGTGAATAAGAAGCCGCAGCGAGAAATTGCTGCGGCTTTTTAGTGCAAATTCAATCGCTAATGGCGAGTATTGATATGACGTCTTATTGTTGTATTCATAACGGTCGCATTATGTGATTGAAAAATAGACATTATTTAGCGCATTGAAAATACAAAGTTATGTTTCTTCAAACTTTAGGAAAGGGCAGTAGATAAATCACTCCGATAGATGTTAACGTGGCGACTCATCTTTACTGCTTTTTCATTCCCTACATATTTCTGCAAAGTTCTTATTGTGTAGTGTGTCGAAGAACCATAGAATCCGCGCGCTTTAATTTATGTTATTAGCGTTATCAATGATAAAAGTGCAGTCCATTATCATTGTTTTTATCACTTATAGATGGGCACATCTGACAATACTTACATGAACAAATACAAAAAGCCTGCTTTCAAGGCCGAATTTCTTTTGCCTCGTTACTGGGGAACGTTAATTATCATTAGCGTGATGTACTTACTTAGCCTCCTTCCTTTTAAAGTTCAACTAGCTTTGGGACGCAACATTGGTCGTTTAGCTATGCGATTCATGAGAAAACGTCAAGTTACGATCAGACGCAATCTTGAGCTTTGCTTCCCTCATATGGAAAAATGCCAACGCGAAGCAATTCTAAAAGACAACATCGACAATACTGGCATCGCACTTTTTGAGACCGCAATGGCATGGTTTTGGTCAGATAAACGGGTAAACAAACACGTCACGATAAAAGGCATGGAGCATCTAGAGGCTTTAGAGAAGTCAGGCAAAGGTGCATTAATGTTGGCCGTACACTCAATGAATCTAGAGTTAGGTGCTCGAGCTTTTGGCATTAAAAAGTCTGGAACCGGTGTTTATCGCCCAAACAATAATCCGTGCTTTGATTATTTTCAGTATAAGGGACGCTCTCGCTCTAATCGTACACTGATTGATCGTAAAAACGTCAAAGCCATGCTTGAAGCACTTAAAACGGGTGAGCGGGTTTGGTATGCACCGGACCACGATTATGGTAACCGACGCTCGACATTTGCACCGTTATTTGCCGTTAAAAATGCTTGTACTACGACAGGCACAAGTTTGTTGGTTGATTCTACAGATTGCGCCATTGTGCCTTTTACGATGGTAAGAGGAAAAGACGGACACTATACCCTAACCATTAGTGCGCCCGTCGAAGGTTTCCCGAAAGAGGATCATCAACGTGCCGCCGCATTCGTGAATCAAATAGTTGAAACATCAATCATGGCAAGTCCGAGCCAGTATATGTGGCTTCATCGTCGGTTTAAAACTAGACCAGAGGGTGAGGACTGTTTGTACAAGCCTAGGCTCATCCCTAGCTTGGCATAACACATAGAGAGCCTACAAAAAGCCCAAGGAACATACGAACCTTGGGCTTTTACTTTCTATTCTTTTCGCTTTATAAGTAGCGATCTTTTAGGTGAGCTTGAAAGTGTTTAGCATTCAGTGTTTCACCCGTGGCTTGTTTTACCAATTCATCAGTGGTGAATAAGCTACCTTTACTCCAGATGTTTTCCGAGAGCCAATTGAATATCGGAGCTAAGTCGCCAGAACGAATAACCGCATCTACATCGACGGTTTGTTTCATTGCTGCCATAAATTGTGCAGCGTACATCGCACCGAGCGTGTAGGACGGGAAATAGCCAAAACTTCCGTCTGTCCAATGGATATCTTGCATACAGCCATTTTTGAAGTTTCCTTCGGTTGATAGCCCCAAGTACGCTTTCATCTTTTCGTTCCAGAGTTCTGGTACATCTGTATGTTTGATGACGCCGTTCATGAGATCTCGCTCAATTTCATATCGAAGAATAACGTGAGCAGGATATGTTAGTTCGTCAGCATCTACGCGAATAAAGCCTTTTTCTACGCGAGTGTAAATTTTGGCTAAATTGTCTTTTTCGAATTCACTACCAGAAAAATGGTTAGAAGCCAGTCGAGCGAGGTGATCGATAAACGCGCTGCTTCGTCCTATTTGCATTTCAAAGAAGAGTGATTGTGATTCATGAATACCCATAGAGCGAGCTTCTCCCGCGGGTGTTCCTGATAAATCTTTTGGTAGCCCTTGCTCGTATCGAGCATGGCCAGTTTCGTGGACAATCCCCATCAATGATTGGACAAACTCGTTTTCATTATAACGTGTCGTAATACGCACATCTGTCGGTACACCGCCACAAAATGGGTGGGTACTCTCATCAAGTCGACCGTGTTCAAAATCGAATTGAAGTAGCTTCATGACTTCCAAACCGAGCGCTTTTTGCTTTTCCGCAGGGTAGTGCGCAGTTGGCAATAAGATGTTGTCTGATTGTTGTTTTTCAAGCGCTTCATCGATCAAAGTAGGAAGCCAGGTTTTCACGTCAGCAAAAAGAATGTCTAACGACGCAGACGTTGTGCCAGGCTCATAAACATCGAGCATGGCATCATAAGGAGTCGTGCCATTTGCTTCGGCTCTAATTTGCGCTTCTTCCTGCGATAGCTTTACTACTTCAGCCCAGTTCTTTTCAAAACCAGCCCAGTCATTTTCTCCACGTTGTGTACGCCATGCATGTTCACATTTGGAGCCAGCAAGAGATTGAGCTTGAACTAATGATTCTGGTAGTAAGTTAGCTTGCTGCCACCCACGCTTCATTTCTCTTAGGATAGATTTTTCTTTTGTAGACAGCGTGTCTTCTTCTGCCTGAGCGAAAAGCTCTCCCAAGTGCGGTTGAGTCATTAAAGAATGGATATGTACATCAAGCTCTGCCGTGGCATTCGAGCGTGCTTCAGCGCCACCAGGTGGCATGACCGCTGCTTGATCCCAATCTATGATGGCAGATAGATGCTCAAAATTTGCCACTTTTTTGGAATGTTCAACGAGTTTTGTAAATGCGTTCATGTGACTACTCTTATTCTTTTGTTCTTTCCCTAAACACCCGATAACGGGTCCTTCATATGGTGTTGCACTAAGCAACCTGCGTTAATTTACTAATAATTAACAATTAACTCCAACCCATTGTCCATAAACTCACCCAGTTGTATAGCTCTCTTAAAAAAGAAGCTTGCGAATCTTGTGGATTGGCGGTATTGATGAAGGATTGACAATTAATTATCACGATAATATGGATATTTTGAATTTCGAGGCATTTATTATTGCCATTACGATTTTAACGTTAACGCCAGGTTTAGATACTGCACTTGTTATCCGTAACACTAGCCGCTCGGGCCTAAAAGATGGATGTACAACCAGTCTAGGGATTTGCTTTGGCTTATTCGTACATGCTTTTTTTTCTTCGGTTGGTATCTCGGCGATTCTTGCGCAATCAGCAGAGTTGTTCCAAATCGTAAAAATGATTGGCGCAGCTTATCTTATCTGGCTTGGTTTGAGCAGTTTAAAAGCGCTAATGTCGTCGAAAGATGGATTGACCGTGACCGAGCAGATTCACGAAGTGTTTAATGGTAAGCGCTCTTTTAGAGAGGGCTTTCTTTCTAACGTCTTGAACCCGAAAACGGCGGTCTTCTATTTGGCTTTCTTGCCACAGTTTGTGAATCCAGAAGGTTCACCCTTGCTTCAATCAATGATGATGGCATCTGTACACTTTGCTATTGCGATGGTTTGGCAGTGTGGTTTAGCTGGCGCGCTTAACTCGGCTAAAAATCTACTAAAGAATGCAAGCTTTATGAAGTGGATGGAAGGCGCGACGGGCGCAGTATTAGTCGCACTTGGTGTGAAGTTATTAATTGAAAAACCCGTTTAATGCGTAATATTTATCGATTGTTGATACTACTCGCTTTATTTATTGTGGGGGTAGGTGCCGCTGTTGTTTGGCATACGTGGCCACAAGTACAGTTTGCGCAACGCGGCATGATCTGGTCTTGGCACTGGGGCTACTTCGAGCCTTTTGCTAATGGAATACAACAAACGCGAACTCAAGATACTAAACAGTTATTGCTCAGGCGTGTGTATTTGCATGACGCTATTGTCGTTTTTGTTTCGACAACTATGGACAATAAATTTGAGGTTGACGTTGTAAAAGAGCAAACCTGTGAACCTAAAACGACGACTTGGGCATCGGTCTCTGTCAATCATCAACGTGTCAGGCATGTACCTATGGTGTGCGATGCGTTTGGGCAAGGCTACTTTTATCGCTACATCGGGAAACATCTGGAATCGATTGAGGTTGGTGTCGGCGACTCGTTTGTAACAGAAGCATTTTTAGACTGGCCGCTATCAGAGTTGAAAGCGGATCAATTCAAGCAAAAAAATGCGAAGTTTTTTGAAGAACGTGGAGAAAACGTTGAGCATCAATGGTTGAGAGATTAACCATTTAACCGAAGATAAATAAAGCCCGCTAAATAATAGCGGGCTTTGTGTTTTTACCATTTCTAATGTGTTTTGCTCTCTGTGACTGACAGTTTATGACCGCAAACCTGCCGTTTCATTAAGCTTTCACTGCTTCAACTTCACCTGATTGCGATGTTGAGCTAAAGAACAGTTTGGTTTCTGCCAGCACGACGTGACGCAGTGCGATCAAACCAATTAGGTTAGGAATTGCCATCAGACCGTTTACGATATCAGCCAGTAGCCAAATCATATCGAGGTGAAGGAATGCACCAGATGCCACCAAGCCAACGAAAATCAGTTTGTATGGAAGCACAGCTTTAGTTCCGAACAGGAACACAACGCAACGCTCACCGTAGTAGTTCCAACCAAGAATGGTGGTAAAAGCGAAGAACATCAAACCGATTGAGACGAGCATAGGGCCAAATGTATCTGCATTTAAACCCACCGCAAAAGCATGAGTCGTCATCGCGGCACCAGCAAGGTCACTTTGCCATGCACCGGTCAGGATTAGAGCAAGGCCTGTCATGGTACAAATAATGATGGTATCGAAAAAGGTACCCGTCATTGAAATTAGGCCTTGTTTAACACAAGAGTCTGTCTTCGCTGCTGCTGCTGCCATAGGCGCGCTACCCAAACCTGATTCATTTGAGAACACACCGCGAGCGATACCTGATTGGATTGCCAGCATGATGCTTGCACCTAAAAAACCACCAGTCGCTGCTGTTGATGTAAAGGCTGAAACCAGCACTAATTCAACGGCATTGAACAATTGGTCTGCATTCATGATGATCACGCTTAAACACGCCAACACATAAAATACAGCCATGGTAGGAACCACTTTTCCTGCAACGTTAGCAATGGATTTGATGCCACCCAAAGTTACGAAAGCAACCAAAAGAGTTAGTACAAAGGCAGATAGCTCACGGTTAACACCAAGAGATATCTCACTTGCATCCAGAATCGCGTTTACTTGTGGAAACGTACCGATACCAAAACAAGCAACACCTAAAGCAAACACTGCAAACATGATCGCGAGAGCTTTTGAGCCAACACCGTATTGCAAGTAATACATTGGGCCACCAATCATTTGGCCTTTATCATCGACTCTTCGGTACTTAACCGCCAACAAACATTCGGCGTATTTAGTCGCCATTCCGAAAAGGGCAGCGAGCCACATCCAGAATAGAGCGCCTGGTCCACCGAGTTTGATTGCTGTGGCAACACCAACAATGTTACCAGTACCAATTGTTGCTGAAAGTGCAGTACAAAGAGCTGCAAAGCTAGAAACGTCACCTTGAGTATTAGATGACTTATCTTTACTGAATACCATCGCTAGCGCTGTTGGGAGGTGTTTAAACTGGATCAAGCCAAGGCTAAAAGTGAAGTAAACACCTGTACCCACTAGCAAAATAAGCAGCGGTGGACCCCAGACAAAATTATCGATGGTTTGTAGTAAAGATTGTAGGTTGTTCATGATTTCCCCTTAATAAAACAACTAATAAGGAGAAGAGGGAAAGGACGAGATCAACGATCTCTAAAAGAACTAAGCTATTGGTTGTAGGCGGGAAGGCCAAGCAAAATAGTTAGGTTGTAACTTTCCACTCCTCTGTCCTTTTGCCTGAGAGTTTCACCTTGCGTGAGTGCAAGACTTGCTCCTTCGGCGACCGATTTAACGGTTCTCTCCAGAGGTTCCTCCAACTACAGTCCCCGCTACCTAGGTAGCACCTGAAATAGTTAATTCTTCGGCGAGTTATGCTAATCAAATGTTAAAATTTGATTAATAACCACTCTCCTGCAGTCTTCATCGGAACAATTACTCAATTAAATGAGTAAAGGTTAGTTAATGATGCTGGTCATCATTAACGTGTGAACTCTATCATGTTTTTGGTCCATTTCAACACCCTATGTCAATTTATTTTCAATGAAATAACCTCATCAATTTTCATGAAGGTATGTTTGCCAATCTTTTTGTGCGAGTCACGGCATAAATAAAATTTATTGGGTTAGGGAATGGAACCCAAAAACACTTCAGAACGATAAATGTGTTTCGATTGTTACGACATAAGTTATTCAATTAAGGACACAAAATTGATTAAAATCGGAGCACTTATTTTAAAATCTACGCTAAGTTGACCTTATGGTACGTATAAATGGGTTACAATGAATCTTTGTGAAACAGTCTACGGACCTAGGCAGTTTTTCATGAGTGGACAAGGAGGCGGTATGACCAGATTATTAGCCATTGCGGTGTTGATTGCAGTAGCATTTGTGCTGTTTCGTTATCGAACCAATGAAAAAGTCCAAAAAGCGACCGTTATAACATTAATTGGCGCATTTCTGATTTATACAGCATCAATTATGTTTGCGGAATTGATCCGCTAGCAAAGTAAAAGAGTCCTTGGAGTAGTATACGGTGAGTTCTCAGAACAAAATGGAAGAGCAAGACGACGTAGTTGTCATTGAAGAGCGTGACAAACGTACGCATATCTATATCGCAATCGCTGCGGTGTTAGGCTTGGCATTTGGTGGCCTTGTTGGATCGGTTGTCACTGCGAACAAGTGGGAATCGACTTACCACGTATTAGAAGAAAAGTATCAAGCACTAACGCAAGATAAAACCCAGTTGGCATCTCAAGTAAAAGTGCGTGAAGAGGCGCTTGACCAAGAAATACAAAACCAAGTTAGTGAGTTACTTGCCGCGAAAGACGAAGCGCACCAGAAAGCACTTAAGAAGTTGCAAAAGCAATTGACTGAGGTCGAGAAGGTCAACTTGTCACTAGAGTCTCAATTGAAGCAGCAGGCAGATAAGATCAACACGACGAAGTCAGAAAATGAGAAGCTGAGTCGTCAAGCGGATATGCAAGCGACTATGTTTGAGCGGTCCCGCGAAGTATTCCAGAAAGAGCTAAAAATTTCGCAAGAATTAGAGTCTCTCGAGAAAGAACGGTCGAAATTATTACCTAAGATTGAGGAACTCAAGAAAGAGTGTGACGTATTTTTAGAAGGCAAATCTTGGGACGTGAAGTCGGACGCGTGTGATAAACATGATGAAGCTAATTCACGACTAAGTCAGGTCGATCAAATGATTGAAGTCTATAAAATGGACCTCAAACAAATCAAAGCAATAACGGAAGATATCGGCCTTTAAGTCTTTTGTATCCGGTTTTGAAAAGCAAAAGGAGCTCTTTAAGAGCTCCTTTTTCGTTGTTAGCTATGACTTTTAGCCTGTCGCGTATATTAGATTCGTGAGGCGTCATAGCCTGAGGCGAGCAGGAGCTCTCGTTCGTGTTTAATCAGCTGAGCTCGATCTTCAATTAGTTCATTGAGTGCTTGAGATGGCTTACCTGCTAATGCTTTGAACGAAGCAAAAGATTCCGCGGTGTCGATTTTATCAATCATCTGACTGATGACATTACGAGCCTCACACGGGTTACTCGTCGTTGTAAAGTATTCTACTTGCTTTGCTGCCGATTTCATCTCAGTTAATAGCTCAAGCGGGCTACTTTCTTTGGCTACTGCCATGTAGTTATCCAGCACGCGCTTTGCATAAAGCAGTTCTTTGAGGGGGATATCTCTTCCGCTCTCGATTAGGGATTCGCTAAGGATCATACTTGAGCTCATGGGCATTCCTTCTTATTACTACGCCGCTTTTGATGTTTCCTTGAGTCTAATTTATTGAAGTCACATTGGGAATGGGTAAAAAGCATTTTTAACGCATTTTTATTCATTTATGAAAACACGAATGCGATGCTTATCTGGATCGATAGCCATAAAATTTAACCCATACACTGATGTCGCTGGTGGTTGAACAAACTCAACACCTAGGTCTTTCCAGCGCTTGTAAATGCGCTCTAGCATATGACTATTGGGCACCGATAAAGACAACTCGGTGCCACCACCTCTAATTCCGCTGTAGGGTGAAAGATTATCTCTTTGCTTGAGTGTCAACGTTAAGCCTTCGGTCAGTGGAATAGCGGCGAAGGTTGGAGACAACTGCGTGACTTTGCGTTCGAACAGTTTCGAATAAAAAACTTGGCTTATGTGGATGTCCTCAACGTAGAGAACGAATGAATTGATAGTCAGCATGGTTTGTTCCTTAATCAATTAGAAATAGTAGGGGCAATCTAACGGAAAGGAACGACAGGAGTTGTCAGTAGAACATTCTCGAAGGTAAGTGACAGATTAAGAAAAAGGAGCCGTTTAGCTCCTTTTTATCAGCGGAATCATTGGTATTAATGAGTGTGTTTGGAAGAATACCAGTTGTTTTGATACGCTTTAGATGCAAATAATGCGTTTGCTTTTGCACGCTCGATAATAGACTCGTCCACCTCTAGCGGCTTCATGGTTTGGTCTTTAAAGTCGTACGCCAGGGTCGATATCTTTTCACCAGGGGAAAGCACAACGAGATTGTCGCGCGTTAAATAACCAAAGTTTTTGTCGTATTGCATCATTGCGCGTTCATCTTCGCGAGCCAGTGGCTTCGTTAAATCACGACCAATCATCGGTGTTTTAGCATCTACCCCAATCAGAGATAACAGTGTAGGCGGCATGTCTATGTTGTTTGCTATGCGGTCATCTTTACGTGGTTGAATGCCTTTACCAAGGATCAATGCTGGAATGTGAAAGTGCTTAACTGGAACAAGGTTAGCGCCAGAAACACGTGCATCATGATCTGCAATTACAATGAAAATGGTATCATCCCAATAAGATGACTTTTTCGCCTTTTCAAAGAAAGTACCCAAAGCGTAATCGGAATATTTAACGGCGTTGTTACGCGTCATATATTCTGAATCGTATGGCTCAATTTTGCCTTTTGGATACTCATAAGGGCTATGATTACTTGACGTAAAAACTAAGCTAAAAAAAGGTTTGTCGCTTTTTGAAAGGCGTTCAAACTCTTCGTTTGCTTTGTTATATAGATCTTCATCACTAACACCCCAAGAGCCAACAAAGCTTGGGGTGTTATAATCGTCTTCTTCTACTATTTGATCAAAACCGTTACCAAAGAAGAAAGTTTTCATGTTGTCAAAGTTGGCTTCACCGCCGTAAATAAATTGCGTGTGATAGCCTTGAGCTTTCAGTAAGTCCGCGATGGTAAAGAAACCCGTTTGGCTTTTACTCAGCTTCACTACCGCGCGAGACGGAGATGGAGGAAAGCCCGTGGTTACGGCTTCAATTCCACGAACAGAACGAGTACCAGTGGCGTACATTTGTGTGAACTGCCAACCTTCCTTCATGAGTTCATCAAGGTTTGGTGTTAGAGGTAAACCACCCAAAGCACCGACAAATTGGGCGCCTAAGCTTTCTTGTAGCAAAATCACTAAGTTTTTATGTTTACCCTGGTAAGTCGCGGGGTTACTGTTCATGGTTGGGAGTAATGAAGGGGTGAAGTCGGACTTTGTTGATGAAGTGCGAACTAATTCCAACATCTTTTGAGTGTCCATTTTTCCGTAGAACTGCTCAGCACTCTTTTCTGACTTCATGCTATTAACCGCAAACAACAATGAGTAAGATGAGTTCAGTGCTAAGTCGTTAAGCAGTGGATCGTTAGAAAAGGCGACCATAGCAGGATTTAGCGGGCGGTGCCCTAAAGATGAGCGAGCACCTGCAACCCCAAAAAGAACAACGAAAAGTGCCAATAGTGGTCGCCATTTCCAGTTGACCTGCTGCGCCTTATCGGTCAGTTTCTTACTCCACTTCCAACCTAAAGTGATGGTTAAAACTGTACCTAACGCACCAATAAACAGTTCTAATTTGTAGCCAGTCCAGAGCATACTCAAGACTTCTTTTGGGTAGATTAAGTATTCCACAAACAGGCGGTTTGGACGTAGGTCGTATTCCTGAATGAATGGCGCTGTTGCTAGCTCCATGTATACAAGCACCCAAAGCCCTAAAACCATCCATATGCGTAATATTCGCTTCCAACACTCTCCCATCTTACCGGTTAATGGCATGAAGGTTGATAACAGTGCTGGAAGAATAAATAACCAGCAAAGCGTTGCAATATCTACGCGCAAACCTTGACCTAGGATGTAAATTAAGTCGTTTAGAGAGTCAATACGGTCAATCTGCCAAAAAGCTAGCAAAACTCTTGAGATAGACAGAAATAGAAGCGAAAACAAAGAAAAGGCAGCAATTGGCTGCAAAGGCCCCCACACAGAGCTCTTTGATAAGTTTTTCATATTTATTCGAATAGTTTAATTGTTATGTTGTGTTGTTTTTAGCAAAGCAAGCGTGAAATAAACGTGAATTATAATGTGGGTTTATGGTCGAGTAGTGTAAGTGTTGGTATGTCTATGTAAGGGGGAGGGGCGTTTGTGTAAAAAAAGAGCCAGTTGATAACACCAACTGGCTCTAGAGATTGATAAAGGCATGATTACATTGCGGCTTTCTTCGCTTCTTCGACCCATGCGTCGAACTTTTTCTGGTTCGCTTTGATCCAGCCATTTACATGAGACTCGATGTCCGCTGAGCTGTTCTTACCTTGGCTCATCATCATATTCTGAGCACTAACATCATTGATATTTAGTTTGATGATTTCAAACAGCTTTGCAGCAGCAGGGTTGTTTTCTGTAAACTCTTTATTGGCAACGATGCGCATAGAGTTCATCTCGAAGCCGTAGTTCTTACCGTTCTCTAGTGTCGTATCAATGTCCTTACGCTCACCAGGAAGTGAAGAGAATGGCACTTCTAACCACACAACATCTTTCCCTGGAACTAAAACGCCACTTACCCAGTACGGTGTCCAAGTGTAGTAAAGAATCGGATCGCCTTTTTTGTAACGTGAGATCGTATCAGCGATAATCGCTGCGTAGTTACCTTGGTTGTGTGTTACTGTGTCACGGAGTTTGAAAGCATCCAACTGATGTTCAACAACCATTTCACAACCCCAACCTGGGTTACAACCAGTTAAGTCCGCTTTGCCATCGCCGTTTGCATCGAATAGCTTCGCCAATTTTGGATCTTTTAACTGACCAATGTTCGTGATGTTATATTTTTCCGCGGTTTTCTTATCGATCAAATAACCTTGCGCAGCACCACTTACGTATTGGCCTTTACGGAAGAACTTATCATCACCGCCAGACATCGTGTACTTATCGGCGTGAAGAGGGAACCAACCAACCGCTAAGAAAGTAGCATCACCTTTAGCAATAGAGGTGTAGCCTACGTTGTAGTCCACTTCTTTGGTCGGTTTAACATCGTAACCAAGCTCTTCAAGTGCGCGGTTTACGATCAACGTTTGAAATGTTTCTTCTGCAACGGTTGATTGAACAGGCTGAACAGTGACACCTTCACCCGGTAATTCACTTGCCACACCATAAGTTGAAAATGCGATAGTACTTAGAGCTCCAACAGAGAGCGCTTTCTTCCATGAATTATTCATTGATGTTTCTCCTAAGTTTTAGATCGTCTTGGTTCGTCTTTGTTTTCAGTTTTAATAGGTATGAAACAGGACCTGTGTGATACCAGCGAAGTTTAGTGTTGCCCGCATTAACCCCTAACACCTGGGTGATACGGTCTAACAAAATCGCAAGAATAACGATGCCTAAGCCACCAACGGCAGCAAGACCCATATCAAGTCGGCCAATACCACGAAGTACCATTTGGCCTAAGCCGCCAACAGCAATCATTGAAGCAATCACTACCATAGAAAGTGACAGCATTAAGGTTTGGTTTACACCTGCCATGATGGTTGGTAACGCCAATGGTAACTGGATGCGATAAAGCATCTGTTTTTTGTTTGCCCCGAAAGAGTGGCCAGCTTCGATAAGCTCTTCAGGTACTTGCTGAATACCCAAAATAGTCAGGCGCACAACGGGAGGCAGGGCGAAAATGATCGTTACTACTACGCCAGGAACGTTACCAATACCAAACAACATAACAATTGGTACAAGGTAAACGAACGCGGGAGTCGTTTGCATTGCATCTAATATTGGCCTAACAAATTTGGCAGCGGTTTGGCTCCTTGCCAACCATATCCCCATTGGTAGCCCTATAAGCAAACAGAAGAAAACGGCGGTTAACACCAGTGCTAGCGTTGTCATCGCTTGTGACCACGCACCAATTAGGCCAATGAAAACAAGGGATACAAGAGTAGAAAAACCAAGTTTTACATTGGAAAACTGCCACGCTAGCAAAAATAAAATGAGTACCATTATAGGCGCAGGTGTAGACACCAAAGCAGTTTCAAACGACGTTAGAATAAAGTCGATTGGAACTCGTATTGCTTGGAAAACAGGTCGACCATGTTCCACCAGCCAGTTCAAACCGGACTCTACCCAGCTATCGAGGGGTAAAACCGCATCTTGGAATGGGTTCATAATATCGAATGGCGCTTGCTCTACAGTTTCTGAGTTGAGCCAATCATTACTTGGTGCGGCCTCTGTACCTTGCGACCAAGGATCATCTTGCGCAGGAGCAGTATTTGACCAGGGATCATTGTTAGTTTGCTCTGAAGACATCGTGTTAATCCTTATCTAGTGTTTGTAGAAGACGTGATTTAGTCACGACACCAAAGTAAGTTCCTTTCTCATCTACGACAGGCACGGCATAAGGAACACCAGCAACCAGACCCAAAATGTCATTAATTGACTGATCAGGCTGAAGAGTAACTTCATCCGGTAATTGAGCACTGGCTAACGAACGGTTTTCTTTATGAGCCAAACGTAGTGAATCAAGAGATACGATGCCGGAATATCGGCTAGATTTATCGACGACAATGCCGTAATCACGGTCGTGATCCATCAGAATCTGCATCGCAGAGCCTGGACCGTCATTTTCCGATTTCTTAAAAACAGCCGCTGGCTTCTTGCGCGCGATATCTTTTGCTGTCAAGACACTTGCGATGTTTACGCCGCGGAAAAACGCTTCGACATAATCATTTGCTGGACTGTGTAATATTTCATCAGGTGTACCAACCTGAACAACCTCACCGTTTTGCATGATGGCGATGCGGTCGCCAATGCGCATTGCTTCATCCAAATCATGAGAAATGAAGACAATTGTGCGTTTGTCATCGTTCTGTAGACGAATAAGCTCATCTTGCATCTCAGAACGGATCAATGGGTCTAAAGCGGAAAACGCCTCGTCCATTAATAGGATGTCAGGATCACAAGCTAACGCTCTCGCTAAACCAACGCGCTGTTTCATACCACCGGATAATTCGTCAGGGAAAGATTCTGCATAAGGGTCTAAACCCACTCTTTCTAAGGCGGAAAGGGCACTTTTCTGACGCTCATTAACGTCGATGCCGGCAAGTTCTAAACCAAAGGCGGCATTTTCAATCACCGTCATGTGTGGCATGAGTGCGAAACTTTGAAACACCATTGAGATATTGTTACGACGAACTTCTCGAAGTTCATTTTCGGAGATGTGGGCGATATCTCTTCCTTTGAGATAAACACTACCTTTAGTCGGCTCAATGAGCCGGTTAAGAAGTCGAACAAGGGTGGATTTCCCGGAGCCAGAAAGGCCCATGATTACGAAAATTTCCCCTTCATTTATGGTGAGAGATACATCGTTTACGCCGACTGTTAAACCTGTCTGTTCAAAAATACCGTCTTTATCGACGCCTTTGTCGATAAGCGAGAAGGCTCTCTCTGGGTCTTCTCCAAACACTTTATACAGTCCCTTAACTTCCAGTATGGGATCCATGTTATCTGTCCTTTTTCGTGTGTTTATAACTGTTTAACGATTTGTACTCTAATTAATTTTAGTTCAACTTTCAACGAAAGGGGGTTGGTTAACTAGTTCTGCCGTGCATAGAGAATTCGTTGAGCAAGGTATGTTCAATTCTTATTTTTATATTTAAAACAATTGCTTGAGATGTGTTTTTATTCGCCATGATGTTGCCCTGACGTAGGGTTGAATTTATTTTGAATTTTTTTGTACATTTCAACTCAACTCGCTTGCATAGATATAAGCTGTGATAGCTTAGAACTCTACATATAAAAGGTTAGAGCTCTAATTTTTGGTTAAGGCTTGGTCCTGTGAAATCGGTTAGGTACTGTTATCCTTAGATTTATTTATTGCTTGATTTCACTCAGGGTGATATTTATCGCTGTAGTTTAGGCAACGTATGGAATAAAAAATGGAAGCCGAACAGTTAGAAGTGCTCAATTTCATTAGCCAGTACCCACCTTTTGATGACCTACCTGAAGAGCAGCTTAGAAAAATTGCTCTCAATGCCGAGGTTGCATACTTTCGGCAAGGAACAAAAATCCTTAACTTCGGAGATACGATCCGCGACTTGTATATGGTGAGAAGTGGGGCGGTAGAGATTTATCGACGTAAAGGTGAACTCTATAACAGGATTGATGCTGGTGGACTGTTTGGTCAGATGGGGTTGTTGATGAACAACCGCGTACGGATGCCAGCCAAAGCGATAGAAGACACTCTCGTTTACTGTATTCCGGAAAACATCTTCAATGAACTTTGTGATGAGTTTGAAAACTTTGCGGACTACATGGAACTGGAAGATAGCGCTCGTTTGCGAAGCGCAATATCTAGCCGCTCCGAAAGCAATGACTTTACCACCGCTAAGGCACGTAAAATCTTAGCAAGAGATCCAGTAACTCTGGAGGCAACGGCTTCAATTCAGGAAGCTGCGATACTAATGGCAGAGGAAAATGTCACCTCTCTGCTCATTATTCGCCCGACAGAGGAGCTCACAGAAGAAGATGACGAACAGCTGCTTGGAATATTGACTGATCGCGATCTTTGCATTCGCGTACTAGCTCAGGGTATTGATACCAATATTCCAGTGAGTGAGGTCATGAGTTATGACGTGGTTTCATTGGATTATAACGCCTATGTGTTTGAGGCCATGTTAACCATGTTGCGTTACAACGTGCATCATTTACCAATTTTAAAAGATAAAAAGCCGATAGGAATTATTGGTATGACGGACATCGTTCGTTACGAATCTCAGAACAGCCTATTGCTAGTGAGCTCTATTTTTCAGCAAACCAGTGTCGAGGATCTCAAGCAGGTTTCTGAACAAGTAAAAGACTGTTTCGTAAGAATGGTCAATGAAGATGCCAACGCGCACATGATTGGTCGAGCCATGTCGGTTATAGGCAGTAGTTTCAAACAACGCCTCGCTGAATTAGCTGAGCAAGAGTTCGGCCCAGCGCCCATTCCTTATTGTTTAGTCGCAATGGGTTCAATGGCGAGGGATGAGCAGCTAATTGTAACGGATCAAGATAACGCGCTTATTCTCGATAACAGTTATGACGTTGAGATTCACGGAGAGTACTTTGAAAAGTTTGCTAAATTTGTTTGTGATGGTTTAGCGGCATGCGGCTATGCTTATTGTACTGGAGACATTATGGCTACCAACCCAGAATGGCGAAAAACTCGTGCAGAATGGGAAGAATGCTTTGGAAACTGGATAGACAATCCAACCCCTGAGAGATTGTTAAATAGTAATATCTTTTTTGATCTCCTCGGTGTGCATGGGCGAGTGAAATGGGCGGAGCAATTAAGCAGCTTTATTGTGAGACGAGCGAAAAGAAACAACCGCTTTCTTGCTTGTATGGCGTATAACGCAATACGTAGGACGCCTCCACTGGGCTTTTTCAAAGACTTTGTGATGGAGAAAGATGGTCGTCATCGCAACTCGATTAACTTGAAGCGAAGGGGGACGGCTCCGTTGGCCGATTTAATACGGGTGCATTCTTTGGCAATCGGTTCGCGATCGCAAAACTCTTTCGACCGTTTAGATGACATTAATGATGCTGGCATTTTACCGAAAGGTCGAGGTTTGGATTTAAGGGATGCGATGGAGCTAATCTACATGGTTCGAATTCGTCACCAAGCCCTTGATATAGAAAATGGAGAAGAGCCAGACAACAATATTGAGCCGGAGAACATGTCTGAATTTGAACGTCGAAACTTAAAAGCAGCATTTCAAATTCTAAGTAACGCACAGAACTTCATTAAGTTTCGATACCAGAGAAGTAGCAAATGATGTGGTTCTCAAAAAAAGTAGAAAAAGAACAGCCGTTGTTGGATACATCCCAGACGCCAGAGTGGTCAATGTTCTTCAAACAACTCGCTAAAGAAGCGAAAGACGAGAGGCTCAAACGCTACTATTCGACACCGATGGTTAATGGGGAAACACCAATTGAACAAGTGCCATTTGTCTCGGTAGACTTTGAGACAACAGGATTGAACTCGGAAGAGGATGTCATTCTCACGATCGGACTTGTGCCGTTTACTATTGATCGTGTTCAATGTAATGGCTCTGCTCATTGGGTCGTTAACCCAAACAGAGAGTTAAACCACGAGTCTGTCATTATTCACGGTATCACTGACTCTGAGGTTAAAAACGCGCCGCAGCTGTCTCAGATCTTGGGTGAAATATTGGATGCGTTGTCAGGCAAAGTGGTACTTGTTCACTACAAGAACATTGAAAGGCAGTTCTTTAATAACGCCTTGCTAAATAGCATCGGAGAGGGGATACAGTTTCCTGTTGTTGATACGTTAGATATTGAGTATGCGATACAACGCCGTGAATGCAGAGGTTTTATCAATAAGTTGAAAGGCAAGAAACCCGGTTCTGTACGATTAGGGCACGCTCGTGAAAGATATGGCCTCCCTGCTTATCAACCTCACCATGCCCTGACGGATGCGTTAGCAACTGCGGAGCTGTTTCAAGCACAACTGCAGTATCACTTTAATCGAAACATGCCAATATCTTCGGTTTGGCAATAGGCGTTATTTATGGTGAAAACAATAAAATGCAATGAGAGATAGGGGGCTTTAAGATTATGATGGCGGATTGAGTAACCGCTTATAAGAACAATGTTTTATGAACATGTGCTTGGTAGTGATGAAGACGTTTCATTACTCGAACTCCGACGAAAGTAATTTAAACTTGGTCACGTATTTTTAAGGAGATTATCCGTGAGCACCGATAATAACGGTGGCATTCAACGCCCCGATGGAAAAGTAAACGCAATAGATACTGACTATCAAATTGGTCAGGATAACGTTGCGCTAAAGGTAGGCCCATTTGGCCTTGATATTCACAACCGTGTTTTTGCAATTTCTGGCTTAGCAATCGTCATGTTTGTTGTGATAACACTATTATTCCGAGAACAGGTAGAGCCGTTTTTTGCAGACCTACGAGCGGGTTTGTTACACAATTTAGACTGGTTTTTTCTCGCTTCAGGTAATATTTTTGTCATTGTCTGTGTCGGATTGATCTTCACACCATTGGGCCGTGTGCGAATCGGTGGTACTGAAGCAACACCGGATTACTCCTATGCCGGATGGTTGGCAATGCTATTTGCTGCAGGTATGGGCATTGGTCTCGTATTCTTCGGGGTATCAGAACCGATGTCCCATTTTAGTTCTGCGATTGGTGGCGTGAGCGTTGAGAATGGTGTACGTACTGACTGGGCACCGCTAGGTGGTGCAGAGGGCGATGCAACTGCAGCTTCGGCATTAGGGATGGCTGCGACGATTTACCACTGGGCACTTCATCCGTGGTCAATATACGCGCTCTTGGCTCTTGGACTGGCTATCTTTTCATTTAACAAAGGTTTGCCACTCACCATGCGCTCAATTTTTTACCCTTTGTTTGGTGAGCGTGTATGGGGTTGGACTGGTCATATTATCGATATTCTTGCAGTGGTAGCGACGGTTTTTGGTTTAGCAACATCGCTAGGCTACGGTGCATCTCAAGCCGCTACGGGTTTGAACTTCCTGTTTGATGTCCCAATGACCAATACCACGCAGGTTATATTGATTATTGGCATTACTGCGCTCGCTTTAATCTCTGTTGTGGCTGGACTCGATAAGGGCGTGAAAATCTTATCTGAAATCAACATGGGTCTTGCAGCGCTGCTATTGCTATTTGTTATTGTTGTTGGCCCGACGATTGCGATTTTAACTGGTTTCTTCGAGAACATCGTTTCCTATGTGGCTAATATCCCCGCCTTATCTATGCCATTTGGACGAGAGGATGTGAATTACTCTCAAGGCTGGACGGCGTTTTACTGGGCGTGGTGGATTTCTTGGTCACCATTTGTGGGTATGTTCATCGCACGTGTGTCTCGCGGTCGTTCAGTTCGTGAGTTTATTATTTGCGTTATTCTTATCCCATCTTCAGTTTGTGTGTTATGGATGACGGCTTTTGGCGGTAACGCAATTAGCCAATACGTTAATGATGGCTACGAGGCGGTGTTTAACGCAGAACTACCTTTAAAACTTTTTGCCATGTTAGATGTTATGCCATTGGCTGAGATAACATCTTTTGTCGGCATTATCTTAGTCGTGGTGTTCTTCATTACCTCTTCTGACTCAGGATCACTGGTTATTGATACTATTGCTGCGGGCGGTAAGGTCGATGCACCAACGCCACAACGCGTGTTCTGGTGTACGTTTGAAGGTTTGGTTGCGATTGCATTGATGTTGGGTGGTGGTCTAGCTGCTGCTCAAGCAATGGCGGTGACGACTGGTTTACCATTTACTATTGTTTTGCTTGTTGCAACGGTATCTTTGATAAAAGGTTTGATGGATGAACCTCGTCCAAAGGCGGTTTCTAAGAAATCAAAATAACTAGTATCAGCAGTTAAATTATTGATAAAAGCGGTATGCGAAAGCATGCCGCTTTTTTTTGGATTTCTATTTTTCTCTGAGAAATGAACAGCATGGAAAATGGTCTTATTCTGGTTGTTTTTTGTACTGCGCATTTAGGTGACTATTTAATAAATTAGACCTCGAACTATTTTAACTTTTGGTTAATAGGTTTATTTTTGTGATTTGCATCACAAAAATACCGATAAAAAGGCGGATTATTTGATTTTTAGTCGCGAGGGATGCCCATAATAAAAAGGAAATTTAATTAGACCTCAAAGGATATGTATTTTCACATGATCACATCAGCACCTTGGGTCCTTTATCCAGAGATTGGAGAAGACTCAAGTAAAAAATGGATTTTTCGTGAGCCTAAAATCTCTGATGGTGACGACATTTACAGCTTGATTGCAGACTGTCCTCCATTGGACATGAACTCATCTTATTGCAATTTCCTACAGTCTACGCATTTCAGCAAAACCAGTATTTTGGTTGAGCAAAAAGGCGAAATCGCAGGTTTCATTTCCGGTTATCAGAAACCAGACGAGCAAGACGTTTTATTTGTCTGGCAAGTTGCAGTCTCACCTCGCTTTAGAGGTCATGGTTTAGCATTCCGCATGTTGAAAGAACTTCTCACCCGAGAGGAATTAGGCGGTGTTAAATCGGTAGAAACTACCATCACGGAAGATAATAAAGCCTCTTGGGCACTGTTCAAAAAGTTAGATGCGATGAACGGCAATTCTGGCCAAGTAAGCACATTTTTGGATGAAGAAGCCCACTTTAAAGGCAAACACGATACAGAATATTTGTATCGCATTCCTCTCAAATAATCCTCAAACAATAGGAATTAAAAACGGTCTCATCATGGATATTTTCAAAAAGCAGGAATCCAACGTACGCTCATATTCAAACAATTTCCCGGTCGTTTTTCGTAAAGCGAAAGGCTGCTGGCTAGAAACAGAACAAGGTGAACGATACTTAGACTTCCTTGCTGGAGCGGGATCTCTAAATTACGGCCATAACAATCCAGTACTAAAACAAGCGTTGCTTGAGTACATTGAAATGGACGGTATTACTCACGGTTTGGATATGCACTCAGAAGCGAAAGCATCGTTTCTGGAAGCGTTGGATACTTACATCCTTAAACCAAGAAACTTGGATTACAAGGTTCAGTTTACGGGCCCAACAGGCACTAACGCTGTTGAGGCGGCATTGAAGCTGGCTAAAAAAGTAAAAGGCCGCGACAGCGTCGTTGCGTTTACTAACGGTTTCCATGGTTGTACTGCTGGCGCACTGGCTGCAACGGGTAACCAGCATCACAGACAAGGTAACGGTTCTAGTCTAAGTAACGTCACTCGTATTCCATTTGAAGGTTACGCTGGCGTAGATGGTCTCGCGCTGTTCGAAACCATGCTAAATGATAACTCTGCAGGTATGGATAAACCAGCCGCTGTACTTCTTGAAACTGTGCAGGGTGAAGGTGGTTTAAATGCTGCTTCAAACGAGTGGTTACAACGTTTGAGCAAAATCTGTAAAGCCAATGACATTCTTGTGATTGTCGATGACATTCAAGCAGGTTGTGGACGTACCGGTACTTTCTTTAGTTTCGAGCCGTCTGGTATCCAACCGGATATCGTGACGCTATCGAAGTCGATCGGTGGTTACGGTTTGCCGATGGCTGTCGTATTACTTAAGCCTGAGCTTGACCAGTGGAAGCCAGGCGAGCATAACGGTACGTTCCGTGGCAATAATCACGCCTTTATTACTGCTGCAAAAGCACTAGAAATTTACTGGGCAAACGATGATTTTGAAACACACATCAAGCAGTGTTCAGACAAGGTAAGTGCTGTTATTGACCGTTGTGTTCGTCGCTTTCCACAAATGTTTGTGCAGAAAAAAGGCCGCGGCATGATGGTTGGTATTGAATGTATCAATGGTGACATGGCATCTGAAATTGCGAAAAACTGTTTCGAGAATGGAATGGTGATAGAGACAGCGGGTCCAGACGATGAAGTTGTGAAGTTCTTCTGTCCACTAACCATCAGCGAATCAGAGCTAGATCAAGGACTAAGCATCTTTGAAAATGCAGTAGAGACTATCGCTGCGAAACATTTCAAACAAGCATCTTAATAAGGATTTTAATTATGATCGTCAGAACTCTAGATGAATGCCGCAACAGCGAACGACGTGTTGTTTCAGATAACTGGGAAAGTGTCCGCATGTTGTTGAAAGACGACAACATGGGTTTCTCTTTCCACATCACAACGATTTATGAAGATAAAGAAACTCATATTCACTATCAAAACCACCTTGAATCGGTGTTTTGTATGAGTGGTGAAGGTGAGATTGAAGTTGTAGGTGGAGAAACGTACCCAATCAAACCAGGTACATTATACATCCTTGATAAACACGATGAGCACTACTTGAGAGCTTATAAGAATAAAGAAATGGTAATGGCGTGTGTGTTTAACCCACCGATTACTGGCGCTGAAGTGCACGATGAAAACGGTGTTTATCCTCTCGTTGACTAAAAGATGATGGTGGGGTGCTTTGCCACCCCACACTTTACTATCTCTTCTTTTTTCTTTTTAAAGTTACCAATCAAAAAAGGCTTATCATGACATTTACCGTAGAAAAAATCGGCGGTACATCAATGACAGCATTTGATGCTGTTCTCGACAATATTATTCTTCGTCCCAAAACACCATACAATCGTATTTTTGTCGTATCTGCATACGGTGGTATGACCGATGCGCTGCTCGAGTGTAAAAAAACCAGTAAACCAGGCGTTTATCAGCTTATCGCGAAACGCGACGACAAATGGGAAGAAGCGTTAGCGTACGTTGAAAGCCGTATGTTGCTGACCAATGAAAATATTTTTGCGGACCCAATGAATCGTATCCGTGCGGATAAATTCATTCGCTCCCGCATTGCTGAAGCGAAAAACTGTATCGCGAATATTTTAGAAACCTGTCAGTACGGTCAATTTTCGTTGCGCCAGTACTTGCCTCAAATTCGAGAGTTTCTCTCGTCTATCGGTGAGGCACATAGTGCTTACAACACAGCACTAAAACTAAAAAATATGGGTATTAACGCTAAGTTCGTTGACCTGTCTGGTTGGGATAATCAAGCGCCAAGAAGCCTTGATGAGTCGATCAGTGACGCGTTTGCTGATATCGATGTATCAAAAGAACTGCCAATCGTGACAGGTTATGCTTACTGTAAAGAGGGCCTAATGCACACTTATGACCGAGGTTATAGTGAGATGACATTTAGCCGAATTGCAGCAATAACAAAAGCGGATTTAGCAGTAATTCACAAAGAGTACCACTTGAGCTCAGCAGACCCACGCGTTGTTGGCCCTGAAAAAGTATTACCAATTGGTAGTACAAACTATGACGTAGCAGACCAACTTGCCAACCTTGGCATGGAAGCTATTCACCCAAATGCCGCTGCGGGTTTACGTGAAAGTGGTATTGAGCTACAGATTAAAAATACATTCGAACCTGAACACGAAGGTACTTTGATCTCTTCAAGCTATCGTCCGGAAGAAGACAAAGTCGAGATCATCGCAGGTAAAGAAAAAGTATTTGCACTGCATTTGTTTGACCAAGCAATGGTAGGAAAAGCCGATAACGTTAGTTACGAATTGATGGAAATCATCTCCGATGCTCGTGTAAGTTTGGTTGGTAAAGAGATGAACGCGAACTCTATTACTTACTATCTAGGTGGCAGTACTGATAGCTTAAACAAAGTATTGTACAAAGCAGAGAAACGTTATCCGAATGCCTCGATTAAAGGCCGTATGGTCGCGCTTATCTCAGCCATCGGTTCTCAAATTGATACCAATAAGACGTTGGCGAAAGGTGTGCTTGCATTGATGAATAATGGCGTTACGCCAGTTGCACTGCACTCATCATTGAGAAATGTAAATGTTCAATTTGTTGTCGGTGATAAGGAATACCAGCACGCGATTTGCGCATTGCATGATGAGTTTTTCCAAAGTAGCAGTTTAGCTAAATCGGTTAATGTGGCTTAGTTTATCCACGGTTAAAATACAAAGGAGAGCAGGTTAGCTCTCCTTTTTTTGTTTTTCAGTTTGTACTCACAATGCCCACTTTGTATAGGCTAAACAGGCGATTTAAGTAAGTTCCTATGTTACTGATTAATTGACGTTAACTTAGTTTACTTAAACTTGCTGATTTCTTGTTCAACTTTGTCTAGTTGTTGCAGCTTCTCTTGCATTTTTAGAGAGTCGTAGTTTAGTGAAGCAGGGTTCATCGCTGTGCCACGTTGCATTGGGTATTCTGGAAGTGTTTTAAAGAACTCTCCCACAACGTCTTGTACAGGTACAAATAGCCACATGTTGTCAGCCATCCAACGCAAGTACATTTGTGATTCGCTTGGGCCTTTTTCGAATGGGTCAGCGCGTAGGTGGATGATTTTAGGCCAGTTCGGAGCAAAACGAACTGCGTTACTTAGGTTCCCTTCAAGCGTTGCAAAGTGAAGTTTCCAGTCATTCCAGCGGACAGCGTTTAATTCACCATTAGACGTAAAGTAAAGCAGCGACTCACGAGGGCCTTTTTCTTCCTTACCTTCAAAGTATGGCATGAAGTTATAACCATCTAAATGTACACGCCACTCTTTGCCATTTGCTTTGTAGCCTTCTGCCAGTTTTTCTTTTACATCAGGTACGCCAGCAGCTGCCAATAATGTAGGCAACCAGTCTTGGTGTGCCATCATTTCATTGATCTTGGTTCCTGGCTTAATTACGCCTGGCCAACGAACCAGTTGAGGAACACGCATACCGCCTTCCCAAGTTGTACCTTTTTCACCATGGAATGGTGTTGCGCCACCATCTGGCCAAGTCATGGTTTCTGCGCCGTTGTCCGTTGAGTAGATAACGATAGTGTTGTCTGCAACACCTAGCTCATCCAGCTTGTCGAGTAAAACACCTACATGATCATCGTGTTCCAGCATACCATCGGCATAAATGCTTACGCCTGATTTACCTTGGTATTTTTCCTGCAAGCGAGTCCAAACGTGCATACGAGTGGCGTTATGCCAAATAAAGAAGGGTTTATCCGCCTTAACTGCTTTTTCCATAAATGCCAAAGAGCTCTCTAGGAACTCTTCATCTGCGTGCTCCATACGTTTTCGTGTCATCGGGCCAGTGTCTTCAATCTTACCGTCGGCATAAGACTTAATGACACCACGAGGGCCATAGTTTTTACGAAACTCTGGGTCTTTAGGGTAGTAATAAGTTTCAGGTTCTTCTTCTGCGTTTAGGTGATATAAGTTACCGAAGAATTCGTCAAAGCCGTGTTTTGTCGGTAAGTGCTTATCTTGGTCACCTAAGTGGTTTTTACCAAATTGACCCGTCATGTAACCTTGTTCTTTTAACAGGTCTGCAATGGTTGGCGCCCAATCAGGTATGCCGTGGTCAGAGCCTGGCATACCAATTGTTAACAAACCCGTACGAAATGGCTCTTCACCCGTAATAAAGGCAGCGCGACCAGCAGTACAAGACTGTTGTCCGTAGTGATCTGTGAACAACGCACCTTCATTCGCGATACGGTCGATGTTTGGCGTTTTGTAACTCATCATACCTTGGTTGTATGCGCTGATATTCCAGTAGCCGATATCGTCACCAAAAATTGCCAGAATATTCGGTTTGTCGGCTGCCATAGCAGCACTGGACGCCGCTAACAGTCCTGCGCCCACAGCGATTTTGCTCAATTGATTTGCCATAAAAACTCCAGATTGTTGAGAGTAAAGATAAGCACAAGTGAGCCTTATGCTTAGTTGCTGCATAAGTTAATGATGTATATAGAAAAATCCTCTTATACTCGATATAACCATAAGTTATTGCTGGGTGGTAACTATTTGTTAATTAAGAAGAAATAGGATTGTCCTGTTAGTTTGTAGAGATTCGTAAAGTAGATTTAGATCACTGAAGAGCCTTATTTTTATTGCGTAGTAGAAGAGGGGATGGAAATGAAAAACAATAGGATGCTCGCTTGTTTTACGGTCCTAAAGCAATACTAAAGTCGTTATGTATTGCTTGTAATTATTTGTATAACCAGTGATTTAGTGTCTATATTGATTTAGGTTGTACATTATAAATATAAGGATATCTATGAGTCAGTGGGCAGGCCGGTTTCGCATTTTATTGCTGGTCAACGTTGTTGTCAGTTTTATGGCTTTTTCTCAAGAGTTATTCACAGAGAAACCAAATATTCCTTCAGGCTTAAATCCAGAATATGCTGGCACACAAGCTTGTGCAGAGTGCCACCAAAACGAGGTGGAGGCTTGGAAAGGGTCACATCACGATATGGCCATGAAGCATGCAAGTACAACCTCTGTACGTGGTGATTTTGATAACCATGTTGTAACGCACAAAGGAATGCCTAATCGTTTTTTTAAAAAAGGCGGCGAATATTGGGTCAACATTCAAGGCTCTGACGGGCAATGGCATGACTATAAGATCAGCTATACATTTGGCTGGGAGCCACTACAGCAGTACATGGTCGAGTTTGAAGATGGCCGCGTGCAGCTTATTCCTTTTGCTTGGGACACAAGAGCTAAAGTTGAAGGGGGACAGCGTTGGTTTCATCTTTATCCAGAAACGACAACAACGGATGAATTCTATTGGACCAATACCGGGCAAAATTGGAACTTCATGTGTGCTGATTGCCATTCAACGAACCTAAAGAAGAATTACGACGCTGACAAAAACACTTACAACAGCTCATGGTCAGAGATTAATGTGGGATGCGAAGCATGCCATGGTCCCGCTAGTCAGCACATAGAACTGGCCAAGAAATACAAAAATGCTGGCACTTCTTTTGAGCATGACAGCCATTATGGCTTTGATCGAAATTTGTCTAAAGCAGTGTCGGATTGGGTGTTTGAGGAAGGCCATAGTACGTTACAGCCGAAATCAATTGAAGCAACCAATCAAGTGCAAACATGCGCTCAATGCCATAGTCGCCGAACCCAGTTAAATGAAACAGGTGATCATGTTAAAGGTTCTTTTTTTGATAAATATCGCTTAAGTCTTATAACACCTGAACTCTACTATCATGATGGACAGATTTACGACGAAGATTATGTTTATGGTTCGTTTCTTCAATCTGAAATGGCGGAGAAGGGGGTCACGTGCACTAATTGCCATGATCCACACACGGCAGAGTTAACGATCCCAGAAGAGGCAGTATGTTCGCAATGCCATATTGCATCGGAATATACACCTGAAAAGCATACCTTTCATAAGGCTGGATCTGAAGCATCGCAATGTACGACTTGTCACATGCCAGAAACGACTTACATGCAAGTCGATCCTCGTAGAGACCACAGTTGGCATATTCCACGACCGGATTTGAGCAAACACATTGGAACGCCCAATGTTTGCATGTCATGCCATGAAGATAAAAGCAATCAATGGGCCGATGAACAGATAGCAGAATGGTACCCGAATTCGAAGTATCGTAATCAACAACATTTTGCTGTCGCATTTTATGCGGATTCAATTGGTCATCAAGGAGCAGCAAATGCGTTGGCATACTCTGCTCAGGATTCGTCTTTAAAAGACATTATTCGCGCCTCAGCCCTGGAGAGAATGGGGGGCAACACTGACCAAAATACAACAGTATCTTTGGCTAGGGCCGTTAAGAATGAGAATGAAATGGTTCGATTAGGGGCAATTTCAGGCTCGTCTGGTTATGAATTTCATGATCGGTGGCGGATTCTAGAGCCATTGCTTGGTGACCCGGTGCTTTCAGTGAGAGCGGAAGCTGCCTCGGTGCTGGTAGCGAACTACGAACAAATGACCCCTTTACAAAAAGATATCATTAAATTGCCCTTAGAAGAGTACATGGAAATTCAAGAGTTTAATGCCGATCGTGGTTTCGGAAGAACCAATTTGGCGAATGTGTACCGCAGCTTAGGTGAAATCGACAAAGCGGCCGAGCTGTATAAACAAGCGATCAGCATCGAACCCTATTTCGAAAATAGCTACGTTAACCTAGCAGATTTGTATCGTCACCTAGGTAAAGAAGAAGCTGCGCTCACGGTGCTACAACAAGGGATGAAAGCTCAACCTAAATCCAGCACATTACCATACAGCGCAGGTCTTTCTTTGTTACGTCAAGGCAAAGCCGATGATGCGAAAAAGCGACTTAGACGCGCCGCAGAAGTTGGTGAAACTAATGCGCATTATTGGTACGTGTACGGTCTAGCTTTAGAAAAAAGCGATGTTCTAGAAGCCAGTAAAGCGTTGCATACAGCATTTGAAGTCGGTGGCAATCCACAACACTTGTTTGCTCAATGCGAGGTTCTAGCGAGAAATCATAAAAAAGGTGCTGTCGCTTTTGCTTTCGATAGGTGCATACAAGAGCTTAGTCACTATGCACCTAAGCAAGCTATTGATCAGCTTAAAGCCTCTATTGTTGGGGTCAATAGGAGCTAATTACCAAAAGTGGAGCTTTTATCGCTCCACTTTTTCTTACTTAGTTTAATCAGCGTCTTTCGCTAATCTCAGCCCCATGTCGGACATGATGACTGACTGGCTAGCAAAATCGCGACGATAGTTTTCGGATTCGTCAGCATCATAGGCAAAGCTACCACCTCGTACAGACTTGTGTGCCAGGCTTTCTTTTTCATCTTTTGCGTTTACCGGATTATCACTTGGTGCCGATTTGTAATAGCCTTCATCAAAGGCATCAATAACAAACTCACCAACATTACCCGTCATATCGTATAAGCCAAGCTCATTCGGTTTTTTCTGACCTACCTTGTGTGCTTTATTGTTTGAGTTATTGGCATACCAGGCAACGTCGTTAATATCATCAGACCCCGCGTAAGTGAATCCTTGACTTAGATTCCCCCCTTTCGCTGCAAACTCCCATTCTGCTTCTGTGGGTAAACGATAGTGCTCTCCCGTTTTTTCATTCAATTTCTTTATAAAATAATTGGCTTGTTGCCAGCTAATGTTATTCACGGGCGTATTTGGGTTTCTAAAATAACTCAGAGAAGAGCCTGTAACCGATTCGAATAACTCTTGGGTTACCTCAAATTTTGCCAAATAGAAATCTTCCACGCGAACGGTGCGGGCCGGGCGCTCGGATTTATTTGCTGATGGATTATCCGAGCCCATCGTAAATTGTCCACCTTCAATAAGAACCATATCTTGATCGATTTTTTGAGCAAGAGGGCTAGGTTGTGTTGTTGCACATCCAGTCATAATTAGCGAAATCGAAATAGCGGCACCAAGGTAAAGAGTATTACTTTTGGAATGCTTCATAGGGGAGCTCCATCAACATTTATGATCAAAGAATTTTATCAGGCAAGTCTATGAAAAACAGTTATACACACTATAACAAGCGCCACGAATAATTGAACATTATCATCACACTAGGCGATTAACTTAATGATTAGTCTTAACGCCGTTGGGCGCAGGCTAGCAACTAAGAAGGTGATGAATGCACATAACTCAAGGTCCGCAGTTCAATGGGAAAGCATCCAAGCGATTACATGTCATGGCGAAACCTATCGGTGCAGTGTGCAATATCGATTGCACCTATTGTTATTACCTAAGCAAACAAGATTTACTTGAGTACAAGCCAGGCTGCTCACCAGTCATGGATGAGGAAACGCTAGAGACCTATATCCGTCAATATATAGCGGGACAGAATACACCTGAAATCATTTTCTCTTGGCAGGGTGGTGAGCCGACAATGCTAGGTTTGGATTATTTCAAGACAATTGTTGAGCTACAGAATAAATACCGTCCCGATGGCATTACGATCTCCAATGATCTCCAGACTAATGGCACACTGCTTAACGATGAATGGTGTGAGTTTTTAAAGGCGAACAACTTTCTCGTCGGTTTAAGCATTGATGGCCCAGAAATGATGCACAACGCTTACCGAACAAACCGAGCTGGTAGAGGCACATTCCGGCAAGTTATGAATGCGGTTGAATTATTACATAAGCACGAAGTAAAGTTTGCTACGCTCACTTGTGTTAACAACTTGACCGGCCGTAACCCACTTGAAGTGTACCGATTCTTGCGAGATGAAGTACGCTCCCCTCAAATGCAGTTTATTCCAATAGTTGAGCAGAAAACATTCAGAACAACCGCCCCTCAAACTTGGGAGCCAAACGAGCAACTAAAGCAAGGAGATAAGCGGTTGATCCCAGGTCATAAAGATGCCGTTGTTGAGCCTTTTTGCGTTGCGGATGAAGCATGGGGAAATTTTCTGATCGCGATTTTCAATGAATGGGTTTTACACGATATCGGCAACGTGTTTGTGCAGTACTTTGAAGCCAGTATCGAAACCTGGATGGGCAGAAAAAACCCACTGTGTACGTTAGGTGAAATCTGCGGGAAGGGCTTAGCAATGGAGCCTAATGGTGATGTGTTTGCGTGTGATCATTACGTGTACCCAGAATATAAGGTTGGAAACATTCATCACGAAAAGCTCGATACGCTCGCTTATAGCTCTGAGCAGCAGAAATTTGGGTTTGCTAAAAGTCGTACGCTGCCCCAACAGTGCCTTCAATGTGATTATCAATTTGCATGTTTTGGAGAATGTCCCAAAAACCGTTTTATCCGTACTAGGCAAGGTGAGCCTGGTCTTAATTATCTCTGCGCGGGTTGGAAGAAGTTTTTTACCCATGTTGATCAGTCGATGGCGTACATCTTACGAGCGACAGGTAACCCAGTGGTTCACGGTAAATACAGTGACCAGACTCTACACCAGCAAGCTACTCAAACACAGACTGTGTTTGAAACGAAGTTTTAAGATAGTCACTACGCCTGCTACAGGCCCGGAAATGAAAGAATATAGGTTATTGAATGCAAAAAATTAAGCTGCTCTCTAAATCATTACTCGTGATCTCGATCGGCATTGCTGCGAGTCAAACAGCAGTGGCACAAGAAACAACATTGCTAGACCCAGACCAGATATCGCCGACAACGGTTGTCACTCCACAAGAAGCTCAAATGACACCGGCGCAACGAGTCGAAAAGCTGTCTTATGATGCGCAAAATAAAAAGTTGTCTTCAGAAAAACGTATTGATGCTTTACGTGAGTTAGCCAACTATCCAAGCCAAAATGCATTGGTTGCAGTTGCGCGTGGGTTGCAGGATGAAGATGCAGGTATTCGCGAAGCTGCGATCGTGGGAGCACAGCCATATATGATTGAGCACCGTTGGCGTTTGATTTCACCATTATTGAGTGATGACGCCGCCATGGTGCGAATTACAGCAGCGATTAACCTCGTTCGAGATTACGCCAATTTGAGTTCGGAGCAACAGCAGTCACTTGAGGGGCCTGTTTCAGAGCTGACAGCACACTTGTCCAGTAAGAACGATAATGTTTCCAAGTTATTACTTGCAGACGTTTACCGTTGGCATCGTGATTGGGATAAAGCGGCGCTGATATACCCAGAGTTAACTAAGCTTGAGCCAAACAACCCTCAAGTTTGGTTAAGCTACGCAGACAACTTCCGAGCGCAACAGCTAGACCAAAAAGCTATCAACGTGCTTGACGAGGGTATCAAGCTAAATTCAGAAGATGCCTCGCTGCATTATTCTAAATCTCTCGCTTTGGTTAGATTAGACAAAAAGAAAGAAGCGGCGTTTGAAATAGACAAAGCTGCGACGATGGCAAAGACGAACAGTTACTTTTGGTATTTAAGTGGTGTTCTGCAAGAAGAGTTAGACTTGAAGAAGTCTGTCAACGCTTTTGAGCAAGCGTATTTGATATCCGGTGCTCCAGAACAATTGTATGCCGTGTGTGACATCTATGTCAGATACGGCAACCCTAAAACGGATGACTGTTTAACAGAGCTAACGAAGGTCGCTCCCGACTATGTTATTGAAGAGCTCAATCAGAAAAAGGGACGTAAAAGTGCCTCTACATCAGTTGAAGCCAATGAATTTAAACTCTAATCGGTAAATTCCATGTTCCTATTTCAATAAAATAGTGAACCAATTTTGTGACGGTGTCACTCTTTGGTGACCGTTGGATATGTCAGTTCAATATGCGCCTGTTTCAATTGAACTATACTTTTGATTGGATTCGCACCTAGCACCTCAATATAAGGAATTAAGATGGCTATAAAGTTAAAGACGATTGTCTTAGCAACAGGTTTTGCTCTGTCTAGTTACGCTGTTGCTGCTGATATGCAAGATCCACTTCCGTCATGGAACAACACTGACGCTAAGCAAGCTATTATGGCGTTTGTTACGAAAACAACGACCCAAGGTTCGGATTCCTATGTTCCTGAAAGCCAACGAATCGCGACGTTTGATAATGATGGAACACTTTGGGCAGAAAAGCCTGTTTATCTACAGTTGTTTTTTGCGATCGATAGAGTAAAAGAAATGGCCTCTGAGCATCCTGATTGGAAGACAACCGAACCCTTTGCTTCCGCATTAAAAGGTGACATGGAGGGGATTGGTAAACAAGGACTCGAAGGTGTAATGAAGCTTGTTATGGCAACCCATTCTGGAATGTCTACTGAACAGTTTCATCAAGAAGTTAAGGAATGGTTGAAAACGGCTGTCCATCCAACAACGGGTAGACCATACACTGAAATGGTCTATCAACCTATGCTCGAACTGCTCGACTATTTAAGAGCGAACGACTATCAGACCTACATCGTTTCTGGAGGCGGAATTGAATTTATGCGCGTTTGGGCGCCGGAAGTATACGGCATTCCAACGCAAAACATCGTGGGAACGACGTTAAAGGCGGAATATCAAAGTGTTGATGGAAAACCTACCATCCAACGCATGCCGGAAATAGACTTCGTCAATGACAAAGCAGTAAAGCCTGTGACGATCCAAAACTTCATTGGCAAACGTCCGGTCATGGCGTTTGGTAATTCTGATGGTGATTTACAGATGTTAGAGTGGACGAAAGCAGGTTCAGATCCAAGATTTTCTGCGATTATCCATCACACGGATGACAAGCGCGAATGGGCGTATGATAAAGATTCTCATGTTGGTAAGTTAGATAAATCGTTTAAAGTAGGTGAAGAGCAAGGTTGGCTATTTGTCGATATGAAACAAGATTGGAATCAAGTGTTTAAAGAGAGCACTAAATGATAATCTTTGTTTGACCATAACTTGCTGCAACCAAACAATTGCAACGAAATAAAAGGCCTCACAATTGAGGCCTTAGTTAACTCCACAGTAGCTTCGATACCTAGGGTCTAGTTTCTAGGTTGCTGTGTCATTGTTTCTACCACTTTTTCAATACTTAACGAGCTACCTTTCGTTGCAGGGAACTCCTTAAATGTCTCTAGGAACTTACGCACGATAGCTTGAGCAGGAACGAACATCCACATTTGATCAGCGTAAAAATGTCTGACGTAAAGTGCTGCATCTGGACCGACCTCGAATGGATCCATACGAAGGTTTACAATCAAAGGCCAACTCGGTGTTTTGCGGTATGCCTCATTAATGGCACCCTCCATAATACTGAAGTGGATCTTCCAGTCTTTATAACGAACGGCGTTTAAATTACCACCAGCATCGAAGTAAAAGATTTCTTTGCGTGCGCCTTCATCAGCTTTACCAGTCAGCAGATCAAGTTGGTTGTAGCCATCTAAATGTGCTTTAAAGGTTTTGCCCGCTGCTTTATGACCCTTCAATAGTTTTTCTTTCACATCTGGTTCGCCCACAGCTGCGAGTAGAGTTGGCATCCAGTCTTCTTGTGAAAAGATATCGTTGATAACCGTTCCTGGTTTAATGTTTCCAGGCCAGCGTACCATCATCGGAACGCGGAATCCGCCTTCCCAAGTCGTACCTTTTTCGCCCTTGAACGGTGTAGTACCACCATCTGGCCAGGTAAATTTCTCAGCGCCATTATCGGTACTAAAAACAACAATGGTGTTATCTGCTACGCCTAGCTCTTCAAGTTTATCAAGCATCACACCTACTTGATCATCTAGGTCCATCATGCCATCGGCGTATAAGCCGTAACCTGACTTCCCTTGATATTCTTCACTCAAATGTGTCCAAACGTGCATACGGGTTGAGTTATGCCAAATAAAGAATGGTTTGTCTTCTTTTACTGCTTTTTCCATAAAGGCCAAGCTAGCATCCATGAACTCTCGGTCTACGTTTTCCATACGCTTACGAGTAAGGGGACCTGTGTCCTCGATTTTGCCATCCGCAGTCGCCTTCAACACGCCTCGAGGTCCGAATTTTTTACGAAACTCTGGATCTTTTGGATAAAACTCAGACTCAGGCTCTTCTTCCGCGTTTAAATGGTATAGGTTACCAAAGAACTCATCAAACCCATGGTTAGTTGGTAGGTGCTCATCTTGATCACCAAGGTGGTTTTTACCAAACTGACCAGACACATAGCCGTGATTTTTAAGTAACTCTGCGATAGTAGGATCTTTCGATTGAATACCCTCTTTTGCGCCGGGCATACCAATAGTCAATAGACCGGTACGAAACGGATGTTGACCCAGAATAAATGAGGCTCGTCCGGCAGTACAACTCTGTTGTGCGTAAGCGTCTGTGAAAATGGCACCTTCATTGGCGATTTTATCAATGTTAGGAGTCTTCCCTCCCATCATACCATTGTGATACGCACTAATATTGTATACACCTACATCGTCACCCCAGAACACAAGGATGTTGGGCTTATCGGCAGCAAAGGCTGTGGACGCAGCTAATGTACCGACCAATGCCATTACCTTTTTAATCGAGTTTCGCATGAAAATCCTCCGCGATAAATGAATCCATTATCGTTATATAACGTTACTAATTGTGTTCATCATGGCGAAGTCGAGTGAGATGACACCAAATGAGACAATGTAGTCAGTTGAATATAGTAGAGGTTTTTTGTTGCTTCCAAGTAACCCCTGTTTTTAAAAAATGTTAACTAACATGGACTAGACTTTAGTGTGTTTTAAGTGTGATAAGACGCACTTACAGGATTGAATTTCAATGAAAGGCGACACTATGAAAAATAAACTAGCAACTATCCTGTTTCTATGTATCCCGTTAGAAGTGGTTGCGGAAGAGACACCAAATGTCGTGGTAATGTTGGTTGATAACCTTGGGTGGGGGGAACTAAGTTCCTATGGGAGTACCAGAGGTGTTGAAACTAAAAACTTAGATCAACTTGCTAGAGAAGGTGTACGCCTTACTAATTTTAATGTGGAACCGCAATGCACGCCAACTCGCTCCTCATTCATGACGGGGAGGCGAGCGCTTAGATCTGGGACAGATAAGGTTGTTTGGGGAGTGCCTTACGGTATGGTGAACTGGGAGATAACCATTGCAGAGAAGTTTAAGGAACAAGGATATAACACGAGCCTTTACGGGAAATGGCATTTGGGAGACCAAAAAGGGCGCTTTCCAACGGATCAAGGCTTTGATGAATGGTATGGCATTGCAAATACGACGGATGAGTCAGAATATAGCTCTCAACCCGATTATAAAGCTATATTACCTAAACCTCAAATCCTTTCAGCTAGAGCAGGGCAGGACCCTAAAGGGGTCAAAGAATATAATTTGGACTCACGTAGAACGATTGACAGTGAGCTAGTTGAACATGCCACAAATTTTATAAATCGAAATGTGAAAGAGAATAAGCCATTTTTCTCTGTAATTACTTTTACTCAACCACATTTACCGACGCTACCTCATCCTGATTTTATTGGTAAAACAGGCAAAGGAAATTACTCAGATGTGTTAGCTGAGATAGATTTTCGAGCTGGGCAAGTTATTGGTGCAATAGAAAAAGCAGGAATTAAAGACAATACACTAGTGATTTGGTTTTCTGACAACGGTCCAGAGTGGCATATGCCATACCAAGGCTCTAGCGGGCCATGGCGTGGTGCATACTTTACGGCTCTTGAAGGCTCTCTCCGAACACCATTTATTGCCTCTTGGCCTAACCACATCAAACCGGGCAGAGTGAGTGATGAAATTATCCATGTTGTGGATCTATTTGCCTCACTTTCTCATGTCGGTGGATACAAATTACCAAGCGATAGAACAATAGATAGTATTGATCAGTGGGCCTTTTTAAAGGGAGATAGTGAAAAGTCTAATCGAGATGGTTTTATCATTAACAATGGCTCTGAAACCTATGCTTATAAGTGGGAAAATTACAAGATGCACTTTATTGATCAAGATATCATGCCGGAGAAAGGGCGCCCATTACAGATCCCTGAAATATACAATTTGATTGATGGCCCTAAAGAGGAGTTTGATTTAAGAAATAATGCCACATGGTTATTTCCTATCATGATAGGAAAGAGAGTAAAGTTTGAATCTTCCGTTGCAACAAGCTGCGATACGATTCCTTTCCCTGCTCCATTTGGATATAAGCCCGATTGTAGCAAGGGGAATTTCAATCAATTTCCAGTGGATGGGTTACGCCAGAAGTAGTTTACCCCAATGGCTCTTTCTCGCATGCATGAGGTATGTTTTTGGTTCAATATCTCATTAGAGCCATTTAGGGCCATGTTTTTTCTAGTTTCATTTGAACAGTCATATTCGTCGACCATACTTAAAGTTCGTTGTTTCATATGGGGCGAATTATGCAGCCAATACTCTACATTCAAATCGGTAATGTTCTTTGGGCGGTTTTAAGTGACGGTTCTTGGATCCAAATGTTGCCCAACGAACAATTAGTTCCAGAAGTAGAGGTGGTTGTTCTTAATACTGACATTCTCGATATTGCATTTAATGAAGATACAACAAGTGAGGATGAATCGAGTTCGAATGATCTTTTAATTGCATCTCAAAACGGTATTGAATCCACTTTTAATCAGAGCGTTCGAGATTTTAGTGAGTCTTCTGGTGGGTTAAGTTTTGTTGCCTATATTCGCGCTGTTTTACCTGAGCAACTCGTTTCTAATGGCTATGTTACTAGGCCAGCAGTGCAAGAAAGAGAGAACCCAACTTCTGAGACTCAGGCTCCTGAGCGGTTGAATCCCGATGCTATATTAACGGTGGATATTCTTGATGGCGGCGATGGATACGAAAACCAGTTTGAAGTTCCTAGTGTCACGATTCAAGGTGACGCACTCAAGATAAGCGATGAGTGGCTTGTTACTATCACCATTACCGACAGCCTCAATAATTCCATTACTGTTACAACGACCGTAGAGAATGAGGCTTATACCCTATCAGGTGTTGATCTGTCTTCTCTTGCTGAAGGGCCGCTTACGGTGACTTCTGTGGTTTCTGACATTTATGGCAATAACCTGAACGCCGTCGATACGACCATTAAAGATACGCTTGCAACGGTGAACGTCAATTTTGATGGTGGAGGGGATGAGTATTTAAATCAGTACGAAATCGCGACTACTCGCCTTGAAGGGACGATTGAAAACATTGAAGATGGCCAGCGTATCCAAGTTACGGTAACCGACTCGTTAGGAGCGGTCATAAACTTAGAAACGGTGGTGACTGGTGGAAGTTGGTCTCTGGACGACGTTGACCTTTCTGGATTGTCTGAAGGTATACTGACAGTTGTTGCTGAGAGTATAGATATAGCGGGCAACCCTACAACCAGTGAAAACACCATCATCAAAGATACGCTTGCAAGTGTGACGGTGGACGTTGACGATGGCGGAGACGGCTATTTAAACATTGAAGAGCGCCAATCTGTCACTTTGTCAGGGCAAGTCAGTGATGTTGAAAATGGTCAGACGGTTTCTGTCACGGTTCAAGACAGCTTGGGGGCGATGCTCTCGTTCAATGCCGTTGTCGTTGATGGTATGTGGCAAGTCGAAGGGGCGAACTTATCCACGTTAGCCGATGGGGCGTTAACCGTATCTGCCTCCGTGAATGATGTGGCGGGCAACCAAGCGAAAGCGATGGATGAGGCTACGACCATAGATGCCACTGCTCCCACCATTGATATCGATACGGATTTTTATATTAGCGGTGGTCTTGCCATTGATGATTTCCGCGAGGGTATAGTCACGGAAATAAGAGGGATAACCAGTGGTGTAGAGCAAGGTCTGGCAGTGACGATTCGGGTAAGTGACGGAGACAGCACGCTGAATTTTACTGGCCTTGTTGATGCATCAGGTTCGTGGACAGTAACCGGAATTGACGTAAACACTCTCAATCTAAACAACACGTGGACCATTGAAGCAGAAGTGTTGGATACCGCCGGCAACCGCGCGGTCGATACCATGCCGACAATAGTGCTACCCGGTTCAACGGTATTTTCTGAAAACATCGTTGGATTTTTTGGTGAGCAAAGCAGCTCGGCAGCCATCAACATAGAAAATGGTGTGCCAGCACTGCATACAGAACAACCAAGCTTGAGCGCGCTTACATCGGTCGGTCAATCTATTAATGTTGTTGTTGCAGAAGATGGGTTGAGCTTACAAGGAACATCGACCGACGACCGATTAGTTTTCTCAGCAGAGGTCAATGATGATGGTACGGTTCAAATTACTTTTTATGAAGCGATTGATCATGGTGTAGGTCAAGATGAGCTGGTGACTAACGTATTGGTTGAAAGCATTCAAAGTGATGCTGATGGTACACAAGAAACGGTTGTGGCCCCCCTAGAAATCGCCATCCTTGATGCCGATCCAGCGATCGCAAATGAGTCATATAGTGTAACCGAAGGCCAAGTCATTTCTGGCAATGTACTGGAGAATGACATTGATATTGATGGTGACTTGTACATTCGATATGTCAGAGCCGGAGGAGAGATCCAGTCTGTCCCTGATGGTGGCTCAGTAAGTTTTAGTCTAGAGAAGGGTGAATTAACCGTATTTTCAGATGGCTCTTGGCAGTTGAATGCCAGTCGCAACTTAGATCACACGGTCGAGCAAAGTCTCGTTTTTGATTATCTCGCAGCCGATGATTCAAAAGATTACGGTGTAGCAACCGCAACTATCGACATTATAGATGGCCAAGCGGGTTATGTAGGCAGCGCTACTATAAACGCAGCAGAAGTACCTCTGGGAGCGGCATTATTAACCACCGAAGGCAGTGTTAATGTGATTGCTGGCTCTGATAACCCTGATCCGACTAGTTTGTATTTTGGTGGGGCATCCATTACTAAGTTAGAGGCATTAGGGCTTACAAGCTCAGTCTCTGATAATGAGCTTAGCTACACGTTAAGTTCCAGTAGGAAGCAAATCACAGCATTTGCCAATGGTGTCACTGTATTTACGTTAACATTGAGTGGCATTGAGTCGGGTAACGATGTACTAGCTTCAATTTCGCTTACTCTTGATCATCCTATCGATCAATTCAATAGTAGTGATACGGTCACTTTCCCGTTGACCATTGGAGGGACAGATCTAGACTCCACACCGCTTGTAGAGAATGAAATTGATTTCGTGTTGAAAGATGGTGTTGATCCTACGTTGAGCAACTTGACTGTTGTTGCAATGGAGGAGATTAATCTAGAAAGTGGGGCAATCTTTAAGACTGGGAGCCTTCAACTCGATATCGGGAGTGATTATGTTGACTCTCTTCGATTTAGCGAATTAAACCAGCCCACATTAGTGAGTAGTGAAAGTGAGTTGCTTTACCGTCTGTCTGATGACGGTACGACAATTACTGGCTATATCTTAGAAGGTGGGTTGGAAGTAAATATTTTTCAATCGAAACTATTATCCACATTACCTTTAGAGTCGAGTAGTGAAATAGAGTATTCCTTTGAATTATATCGCTCTTTCGATCTGTCAAAAGATCAAATCCTGGATATACCATTGTTAGTTAATGCAACAGATTCAGACGGTGACACCACCTCCGTAACATTGGATATTACCTTAGAGGCAATTGAAGGTTTGAACGATGATGCCTCTTTAACGGTGGATATTCTTGATGGCGGTGATGGATACGAAAACCAGTTTGAAGTTCCTAGTGTCACGATTCAAGGTGACGCACTCAAGATAAGCGATGAGTGGCTTGTTACTATCACCATTACCGACAGCCTCAATAATTCCATTACTGTTACAACGACCGTAGAGAATGAGGCTTATACCCTATCAGGTGTTGATCTGTCTTCTCTTGCTGAAGGGCCGCTTACGGTGACTTCTGTGGTTTCTGACATTTATGGCAATAACCTGAACGCCGTCGATACGACCATTAAAGATACGCTTGCAACGGTGAACGTCAATTTTGATGGTGGAGGGGATGAGTATTTAAATCAGTACGAAATCGCGACTACTCGCCTTGAAGGGACGATTGAAAACATTGAAGATGGCCAGCGTATCCAAGTTACGGTAACCGACTCGTTAGGAGCGGTCATAAACTTAGAAACGGTGGTGACTGGTGGAAGTTGGTCTCTGGACGACGTTGACCTTTCTGGATTGTCTGAAGGTATACTGACAGTTGTTGCTGAGAGTATAGATATAGCGGGCAACCCTACAACCAGTGAAAACACCATCATCAAAGATACGCTTGCAAGTGTGACGGTGGACGTTGACGATGGCGGAGACGGCTATTTAAACATTGAAGAGCGCCAATCTGTCACTTTGTCAGGGCAAGTCAGTGATGTTGAAAATGGTCAGACGGTTTCTGTCACGGTTCAAGACAGCTTGGGGGCGATGCTCTCGTTCAATGCCGTTGTCGTTGATGGTATGTGGCAAGTCGAAGGGGCGAACTTATCCACGTTAGCCGATGGGGCGTTAACCGTATCTGCCTCCGTGAATGATGTGGCGGGCAACCAAGCGAAAGCGATGGATGAGGCTACGACCATAGATGCCACTGCTCCCACCATTGATATCGATACGGATTTTTATATTAGCGGTGGTCTTGCCATTGATGATTTCCGCGAGGGTATAGTCACGGAAATAAGAGGGATAACCAGTGGTGTAGAGCAAGGTCTGGCAGTGACGATTCGGGTAAGTGACGGAGACAGCACGCTGAATTTTACTGGCCTTGTTGATGCATCAGGTTCGTGGACAGTAACCGGAATTGACGTAAACACTCTCAATCTAAACAACACGTGGACCATTGAAGCAGAAGTGTTGGATACCGCCGGCAACCGCGCGGTCGATACCATGCCGACAATAGTGCTACCCGGTTCAACGGTATTTTCTGAAAACATCGTTGGATTTTTTGGTGAGCAAAGCAGCTCGGCAGCCATCAACATAGAAAATGGTGTGCCAGCACTGCATACAGAACAACCAAGCTTGAGCGCGCTTACATCGGTCGGTCAATCTATTAATGTTGTTGTTGCAGAAGATGGGTTGAGCTTACAAGGAACATCGACCGACGACCGATTAGTTTTCTCAGCAGAGGTCAATGATGATGGTACGGTTCAAATTACTTTTTATGAAGCGATTGATCATGGTGTAGGTCAAGATGAGCTGGTGACTAACGTATTGGTTGAAAGCATTCAAAGTGATGCTGACGGTACACAAGAGACGGTTGTGGCACCGTTAACGATTACTATTTATGACTCTGATCCGGTGATTAGAGATGACACATACTCAGTCGTAGAAGATCAAACAATTACGGGCAATCTACTTGAAAATGATATTGATCTTGATGGAACACTTTATGTGAAATTTGTAGAGGCTGGCGGGGAGCAGAAGTCAATTCTAGAGGGGGGATCCGTAAGTTTTAGTTTAGAAAAAGGCGAATTAACCGTATTTTCTGATGGCTCTTGGCAGTTTGATGCAGGTCGAAACCTAGATCATTCGGTCGAGCAAAGTGTTTCTTTCAGCTATTTAGCTGCAGATGACTCCCAAGACTATGGCTTGGCTAACGCGACCATTGACATTACTGATGGACAAGCAGGTTACGTAGGCAATGCGACTATAGACGTAACAGAAGTCCCTTTGGATGGCCCGATATTGAACTTTGAAGGAACTGTTAATATTGTCGCGGGATCTGACAATCCGGATCCGAGTAGTTTGTATTTCGGTGGGTCATCTATTACTAAGTTAGAAGCATTAGGGCTTACAAGCTCAGTCTCTGATAATGAGCTTAGCTACACGTTAAGCTCCAGTGGAAAGCAAATTACAGCATTTGCCAATGGTGTCACTGTATTTACGTTAACATTGAGTGGCGTTGAATCGGGTAACGATGTATTAGCTTCAATTTCGCTTACTCTTGAGCACCCTATCGATCAATTCAATAGCAGTGATACGGTCACTTTCCCGTTGACCATTGGTGGCGTAGATTTAGATGCCACACCGCTTGTAGAGAATGAAATTGACTATGTTCTAAAGGATGGCGCAGACCCAACTTTAAATAATTTGAATGGGGTAGAAGTAAAAGAATCTGATCTCGCAAATGGAAGTGTGTTGAGCTCAGGGAATTTTCAAGTTGAGGTTGGCAGTGATTACCTCGAATCTTTGTCGTTCATCGTCTCTGAACAACCCTTGTTGACGAGTGGTGAACAAGTTGTGCTTTATCAAGTCTCTGCGGATGGCAAAACACTTGATGGTTATATTCTTGACGAAGATGGGCAAACTCAGATTCCCATCTTTCAAGCTACCCTCAATGCTTCATTACCTATTGATGCAAATAGCGACATTACCTACTCCTTTGAGCTTTTTCAGGCTCTCGACCAACAAGAAAATACTGATCCAAACGTACCTCTCGTTGTTACTGCAATGGACTCAGACCAAGATAACACGTCGGTCGTTTTAGACATTAATGTGATAGATAACGACAATGGACAAGCGCTAATCAATAGCGGCAATGTCGAGTTAACCGAAACACCTGTCGATACAAACATTGCTCCTGATGGGGTTTCAGCCATAGCGAATACGGATGTGATAGTTACGTCATCATTCGATCCGATTGTGTATCTGGGTGTTGACATAAATGATGGAGATGCTGTCAAAACTACGCTTGGTGATGCTGTTACTTATAACGGAGAGGCTGTCACTTGGTACGATAACAATGATGGAAGCTTTGACGCAATTTCAGACACTGGAGACGTTGTATTTAGGGTCACGTTACCTAGTGACTTCTCTTTGCCATCAAATGATACGTCTACCGTTAATGTAACTGTAGAGCTTTATCACTCGCTTGACCATGTTTTAGGTGATGGGACGCAATTGTCGATCTCTATGCCCATCGTGGCGAGAGATTCTGATGGAAGCGAGATCTCTACGGAGTCCAACATACTGGTCTATGATGGCTTGTTTCCGGAACTAGTAATTACAGAGGGAATCACAGTCAATGAAAGCGGGTTGAATGATGATTCGCTTGATTCTGGCATCGAGGGCTCGTCACCATCCATTACGCTATTACAAGGTTCAGACTCTATCGCCAGTGTGAGCGTGAATATCGATATGTTCAATGCGCTCGGCTATAAAACAAGTAGTGGTAGCCTGGTTTCGCTTGATTCACCGGACTCGAATGGTTGGTTATATGCAAGAGATGAAAGCGAGCAAGACGTCTTTAGAATTAGATTTAATACCGATGGGACTGTCGAGTTTGATCTATACCGTGCACTTGAACATGATGAACCTGACGGTGTTCCAGCGGACGAGAACACATTAGAACTCAGTTTTTCAATTTATGCCGTTGATAAGGATGGCGACCAGTCTGAAGCTGAGACATATACCGTTAGTGTAGTAGATGATATCCCTGAAGACACAAGCTCACCAATAGAAATTGAACTTACCGAGGGGGATGAGTTTTCGGGAAACTGGTTTAGCAATAATGCCGACTTAATCAGTTCAGATGGCACGTTGATTTCAAGTTTGACCTATGCAGGTGAAACATACGATACGGCGAGTTCGGTATTTAGCAATGATGCTTGGACCATCGATTTAATCAATAGTAGTGATGGTAACTTAAAATATGGAACGCTGACTATTGCTCAAGATGGGACATTTACGCTAACTACCGAGCTTATTGTTAATACGCCTGTAGGTGGTTTGCTTGATGATCTAACGATAACTGTGACGGATGCAGACGGTGACCAAGCAAGCAGTGAAGCTCAATTAATTCTTGATGATGCTAGGGGCTTTATTCGAACCGTTAATGTAGATACGTTAGAAGATAATGGCGCGAATAATAGTGGAGACCCTACGCCAGTCGCGTTACCGATTAGAGTTTCTCCTGGGGATACGGAGAATAATGAGCGTGTTGAAGCGATAAGGATCTCTGTTGAATCTCTACAAGGAGGGGCTCTGTTTTTAGACGGAGCGCGCCTTGAAGATGATGATAATGACGGATTTATTAGTCTTTCTGGTACAGAGCTAATGGGGGTGGGTATATTCACTGTTCCAAATGGTGATCTCACTTATCAACCAGCACTAAACCTGTCGGGCAACACTATCAAAGTTTCGTTAGCAGTGTCTGCATTAATCGTATCTGATGTCGAACCAGATGGTTTTGTATTACAAGGCAATAACACGTTAAATGTTAACGTTTTACCGGTTGCAGATTTGCCAGAGTGGTCTAATGATTCGGACTTTTCTTATCAAAGTGTTGAAGATTCCGCTGAATCACTTTCACTCAATATTGTTGCTGAAAAGTTTGACCAAGACGGTTCTGAAACGCTCCACTACCAAATTTCGAATATTCCAGATGGACTTATATTAACACTTAACGGAAGTGCTATTGAGGAAGGGAAAGCGTATAGCCAATCCGAGTTAGATCAAATTGAAATCACATCTAACGAAAACTTAGCCGGAAGATTTACTTTTGATGTAACGGCAGTAACGACTGAATCGGGTAGTGTGTTTGCCGATGAGCAAGATAAAACAGCGGAGATCACTGAGCAAGTTGTTATCGATATATCTCCAGATGCCGATGTGCCTACGCTGACCGTTAAAAACATTCAGGGGCTTGAAGACCAAGCGATTGACTTAAAAGAGTACATCTTAGGGCGGCTCACTGACACAGATGGCTCGGAGTCTCTGTCTTATCGCATAGAAGTTCAAGATGGTTGGACATTGCCTGTCGGAGCTGGGATTACGCTTATCGGTATTAATACCTACCTAGTGACCTCCAATGCTCTAGCCAATTCGGAGGCGTTACTTCAACCAAAATCGGATATCAGCTCATTTACTGAATCTCTATCCCTTCAAGTAACCGCCATTTCAACAGAGTCGACTATTGATGGCTTAGCACCTCTTAATGAAACCGCCGAGAGCCAATTTGCAACCATTGATATTAAGCTAAAAGGCGTGGTCGATGAACCAATTGTCCTAGATGGTGGACAGGGGAATTGGCAATATGATCAAGCGACTAAAGTAATTAGTAATCTCTCTACGTTAGACGAAGATAACCTGATACAACTGGATTTTATCATCCAGACATCAGACGACGATCTATCAGAAGAAATTAACATCTTGCTTCAGAACATCCCTTTGGGAACACAACTGACAGATGTAAATGGTGACCCTATTGTTCTTCCAATTGCTTACGTGGACCCAATAACGGGGCCAGTTTATCAGGTCTCGAACGCTGTTCTTGAAAACACTTACCTCAAAACAGAGCAAGATTTTAGTGGAACACTGAGCATGGATGTTATCGTCGTTTCAACAGAGCCGGATGGTGATTCTGCTGAAACCCCTCTTAAAGTGGAAATGGAAATATCACCTATTGTTGATCAAACTGACGGTCAAGAATTACAAAGCAATGGTATTGAGGACAATTTCATCACACTAAATCTTGAGCCTGTCGTTAATCAAGATATAGATTCTAGTGAGTCCTTGACAGGATACACCATTGTATCCATTCCAGATGGCTTAACACTTTACTTTGATGGTAATGCAGTAGAGGAAAGTAATTTACCGTTAGAACTCAATGAACTACTCGATGGTAGCTCGGCAACATTATCTGAGTTGTTAAACAGTGGACGAATCACTGTAAAAGCTAATGAAGACCTAAGTGGGACGTTTAGCCTGGAAGTTCAGTACGAAGTGACAGACACGTCTCCTACGATGGAGACTGATGTAAAGGCAATCAATGGCTCTTTGAGCGTCGTGGTTTCTGGAAAAGTGGATATTGGTAATGAAGATATTGACAAAACACGTTTAGAAGGCGCGACTGAAGTATTCACAAGTACGGATGGGTCTGCTGTTGACGTGAGTGGAGGCATTACATTTACAGAAGCGGATATTGATGGTTCAGAGTATCTCGATTACATCGTTTTACAGATACCGCAGGGTCAAGACCTCATTGTTACTCATCCGAATGGTGCTTCTCAAGATGCCGATGGGAACTGGCTGATTCCAATGGAAGGAATCACAAGTGATAGCGTGTTGGAAACCGCTCAAGATTTGCTTGCTAGCGCATCGATTTATAGCCCATCTAATACAGAGATACTTGATGTGAATGTGTTAGCGTATGTTCGAGATGGAACGGATGCTCAATACATCACAGGTCAGTTCCAAATTCAAATTACTGGCCATGAAGGAGATGGAGACCAGTGTGCTGATCCTGGTGAACCAGGAAGCGTTCAAAGTGGGGATATTGTAGGTAAAGAAGGTGAAGATGTCTCAATTGGGGCGTTTTTAAACCCTGATGTAGCGAGTAGTGATGGTAACTTAGTTTCCTTCTTTGTCGCCGCAGATTCTTTACCTGAAGGAGTCGAGCTTACTGGCGAAGGTGTGATACCTGCTTATGATAATGCGGGCAATCTGTTGGGTTATTCAATTTCTAGCGCTGGATTGTCTTCCTTGACGCTTACTGGCGTGGATGAGGACTTTGCTGGTTGCATTACTTTCAATTTAGAAGTGACAGAAACGGCCCCATGCGATGGTGACTCGAAAACAACCGCTCAGACCATTACGGTACAAATCTCTCCTGTTGTCGATGATATCGCGATAGCACCAAGCCAAGTTACGGTTCAAGAAGATACTATAACCAACCTGAATCTTGCTCTTGTATTGGGCGATAGTGAAGGACCAATGCAGTCCATTACTGGAGAAGGTGACGCAGCGACTGGCCTTGAAAGTGTCAATTGGGTTTCTTTATCGGTGTCTGACGAGAATGCGCGGTTTACTGCCGTGGACCCGAGCCTACTCATTGACAACGGTGATGGAACATGGGTAGTGACAGATGTTACGCGTCTAAACGAAATTCAGTTAATCCCACCTGAAAACTACAGTGGAGAGCTTGTTATTTCCGTTGACGCAAACATTACTGATGAAGTCACGGGAAGTTGTTTAAGTACTGACAGTGCGAAAGATACTCAAACTAAATCAACAGAAGTTACCGTTACCATTGCCCCAGTGGTTGATAAAGCGGTTCTGGAAACAGAAGACGTAGTTGGTAATGAAGATAATTATATTTATTTAGGAAACTTATCTGCATCATTAATCGATCAAGATGGTTCTGAGTCGATGTCTTTGGTCATGACAGGAGTGCCAGACGGAGCCGTGTTGGTTTGGGACAATAATGGGACGTTCGAATTACTCCCTGATAACGGTTCAACGGATGGTGAGAGCAAGGAGTGGCAGCTAACTCAAGCACAACTTGATAAGGTTTACTTTCTACCGCCACTAGATTTTAGTGGGGATATTTCACTAACACTGCAAGCTATTACCCAAGAGTCTGGATCAAACGACTATAACTATACCACTTCTCAGTTCAACGTCGGCGTAAAACCGATTGGCGACGATGTATCGTTGAATACAACCTCTAACACGTTCACTGGAGATGAAGGTGATTCCATTTCGATTGACTTTTTAGCGAGCGGTTTTGAAACAAAGAGCAACGAATATATAGAAGTGTCGATGTTGATCAAAGCAAGCTCTGAACCCTCTGCATTGGAAGGCTTAGGTAGGATTCGTATTGGAACTCAATTCTCATCCTTTACCTTCGATGACGCGGGCAATGCCGTGGCGACGGTATTAGTGCGAGCAAATGAAGTGTCAGGTTTGGAGTTCGTTCCGAAGGATGCATTTGGAACGATGGATGTTGCTCTCAATGTTAGAACGTTTGATCAAGCGATAGTGTCAGGGACACTCGAAACCGATTTTGGAGATGTGCAAAGCACCGATCTAACCATTGTTGTTACCCCTGAAGCTGATGAGCCAACACTAACGGCCGATTATCAGTCTATTGTGTCTGAAGCGTCTGGGAGTATTCCTTTAGGGTTGAGCATGAATTTAGTCAACCCTGCACCAGAAGAGTTTGGAAGTGTGGAGATTCGCGGATTACCAACAGATCTAGAGTTGAGTCATGGTGAAAGATTGAACGGCATTTACACTGTTGCTCAAGAGGATGTCGCTGATCTTTCCATCGTTGGTGGGTTTAGCGGTGCAAGTGATTTTACGTTGTCGATAAAACCGATTGCAACACTGGGTGCTACTGTCGCAGAAGGTGCTGCTCAGGTAGTCAATGTTGCCTTAGTGGAAGAGGGTGACCAAACATTACTTGCGACAGATGCTAATGATTTGCTTATTGGAGGAAGTGGCAGCGATGTATTCCAGTTTGATAGTTCAGGGCTCGGTAACGAGTTAAAGCCCTCGTACGATGTGATCAACGATTTCCAAATATCCGTTATTGGTGATGATAATGACACAATTGACATCGCCTCGATAATCACCGCTACCTCGATAACAGAAGTCGATAATAAGCTCGATTTAACAGAGAATGATGATGGCGTAACGCTTCACATAAAACCAGAAGAGGCGGGGACAAAACAACAGATTCTTATGCAGGGCGTCACTCTCGATCAGCTTTACAAAGGTGACTCGACTGGCGTAGCCGAAGAAAATGTCTTACAGAAGATGATTGATGACAACAACTTGCTAGTAGGTGGTATGTCATGAAGCATCACTCATCCTCATCAAGTGAGCTGACTAACGATCCTTGGGGGCAATCGTTAACTTGGTTGATGCGTTATTTTGAGGTTAGACACCATACAAAAAAGGTGCTTTCTGGATTACCTCTTGTTGAGGGTAGATTGGATAGTGACTTATTCATCAGAGCCGCTGAGCGAGCCGATCTTGAACTCACATTAATCGATTTAAAATCCACCGCAATGTTGAGCTTTCCATTGGTGGTAATCAATAGGAAGACGTTACAACCCGCTATTATATCTGAGCGACATAACAGCGATTATCAAGTCACGTTATTTAGTGAAGATCAAGGTGAAACGCAATACGTCACGAGCGAGGAACTGCATAATCAATTCCAGCCTCAAGCATGGCAAGTTTCTATGCGTCCAGAGCTGGACAAACGGATAAGTTCTATTCAAGCGGATTATAATGAACATTGGCTTTTCGCCGTAGTGAAAGAAATGTCTCCGTGGTATCGAGATCTTTTGATTGCCTCTTTCCTTATCAATACGCTAGCGCTAGTTATTCCGCTTTTCACTATGAACGTTTACGATCGTGTAGTGCCTAATCAAGCTTTCAGTACATTATGGGTTTTGGTCGCTGGTGTCTCCGTCATCATTATTTTTGATTGGCTATTGCGTAAAGCAAGGGGAGTTGTCACTGATACCGCGGGTAAGTACATCGATAACAAGCTTTCTTCGATACTTTTTTCTAAAGTTATGGGGATGAAACTTGAACACCGTCCTGCATCAGTCGGTGCATTCGCTCGACAACTACAAGATTTTGATAGTGTTCGCGATTTTTTTACTTCTGCATCTCTTGTGACCTTAGTTGATCTCCCATTTACGTTGTTATTTTTAGTCTTAATAGGTTGGCTAGGTGGAGCAATGATGTTCATACCTATTGCCGTCATGTTTACCCTGCTGATCCTTGGCTTTGCGGTAAAAGCAAAAATAGAACAATCACATACGGAAAGTGCTGCACTATCCATGAAGCGACAAGCTCACTTGTTTGATTCATTGTCCTCTTTAAAAGAGATTAAGCAAAATAACGCTACGGGAGAAGCACAAAAGCGTTGGGAGCAAACGGTATCCATGCTTTCTGATTGGCAAAATCAATCGCGAAACTATTCGAATATCGTTGCTTACTCCATTCAATCTAACCAGCAGATAATTACCGTAATGTTACTTGTAACAGGCGTGTACAGAATTTCTGAGGGATTGCTCAGCATGGGGGGGCTCATTGCTATTGTCATGCTTAGCGGTCGTGCTGCAGGGGCGATTAACCAGTTAGCTATGCTGTTACTTCGCTATCAACAGACAAAAACAGCGGTTGAAGGCTTAAATTCTATCATGTCTTTACCTCAGGAGGTGCAACGCAGTCAGGTCATTACGTCTGCCGAATTTACAGGGAATATACGTTTAGAAAACGTGAGCTTCCAATACCCAGATGTTGATATGCCATGTTTGAGAGATATTAATCTTACTATCAAGCAAGGCGAACGCGTTGGCGTTATTGGTAGTGCAGGAGCAGGAAAGTCTACACTCCTTTCTATTATTACCAATCAACTCAGTACCTTACAGGGTAGCGTTTATTTTGATGACATTGACAGTCAGCTTTGGCCCGCCGAATTGATAAGAGAGAAAACGGGTTGGGTTGGCCAAGATTCGCATCTTATATACGGCAGCATTATGGAAAACATAGTATTAGGACATCATGTTATTGATCAAGAACGATTACGCCGTGCGATAGAATTATCGGGTTTGAACCAGTACATGAGTCGCCTTCCTCATGGTCTAGAAACGCAAGTCGGAGAAGGAGGGCGTTATTTGTCGGGGGGGCAAAGGCAAGCTGTAGCGATTTCAAGAGCTTTTTATCGAAACCCTGCAGCATTAATTTTAGACGAGCCAACCAGCTCCTTAGACCAGCCTGCTGAGAATGCATTGTTTAATGCTCTCAAATCGTTGCCGCACTCGACGACGATGATTATTAGCTCTCATAAACATTCCTTATTATCGCTTTGTGATCGAATTGTTGTGCTTGATAAAGGCGCAATTTTGAGGGAAGGAGCGCCCCAAGAAATTTTTGCTAAACAACAGTCTAACGCGAAGACGAACAGAGTACGCGCAGTATCAATTGTACGCGAAGGAGGTCAATGATGAGCACAGTTCGTTGGAGTAATGCTCATTTAGCAAACCGTTCGAGAACGTTGATTTGGTTGTCTGCCGCGTTAGTGCTGAGTGTGATTATTTGGGCCTCGTGGGCGAGGTTAGACGAAGTGGTTGTCGGCGAAGGAAAAGTTGTTCCTACTTTGTCTGTTCAGACGATTCAGAGCTTAGAGGGCGGCATTCTAAAGGAGTTACTTGTCATGCCTGGTGAAAGCGTCACTAAGGGGCAAACCATCGCCATTCTGGATGATACAAGGTTTAAGTCGACCTATTCGGAGACCTCTGAACAAGTTGAATCTTTGCTCGCCAGAAAGCAGAGGCTTCAAATTGAATTAGAAACGGTAAAAGTGAATAGCCTCCAACTGGATTGGAAACAACAAGTGAGTATCGAGCCTCAGCCATTTGATATTTCGATGACCGGCCACTCTGCCTATCTGAATGCCAAAGCAAACTATCTTGAGCGGTTGAGCCAACTGGAGTCTGAGCTGGAGGAGGCTAAATTGCGAATTGAGCAACAATCGCAAGCTTATCTAGATACCTTGAATACCATTCAAACACTAAAAAGCAGTCTGGTTATTGTCTCGAAAGAGCGAGATATGTTGAGAGAGGTGGTTTCTAGTGGCGCGGTGGCTGAAGTGGAATTATTAAAACTGAATAGAGACGTTATAAAGCTCAAAGGAGACATCGCGAGTTCACAAGCTGCTGCCCAAAAGCAAAGGGCTGTGTATTCTGAATCCATCGCAGATTATCGTGGTACTGCGCTTGCTTTTAGGGCAGAGGCACAAGGGCAGCTCAATGAAGTTGTGACGCAACTAGCGCAGCTCAATGAAAGTCGTCAGGCGATTGCGGATCAGTTGAATCGAACGCAGTTACTTTCTCCGGTCGATGGAACCATCAAAGATGTTTTTGTCAGAACCATCGGAGGTGTGGTTAAGCCGGGTGAGCCTATTTTAGAAATAGTCCCTCGTAATAGCACGTTAATCGTTGAAGCGAGAATTTCTCCTCAGAATATCGCCTTCATAAGGCCTGGCCTGCCGGCAACGGTAAAGTTGTCTGCCTATGACTTTGTCATTTACGGAGGCCTAGAAGGAGAAGTGACCTACGTAAGCGCCGATGCACTTCAAAATGAAGAGGGCAATGCCTACTACCGTGCCAACGTTACTTTCAAGGTTGATGATAAGTTTACGATCATCCCGGGAATGCAGGTTGTGGTAGACATTCTTACAGGAGAAAAAACAGTACTGAATTATTGGTTAAAACCTATATTACGTGCGAAAGAGAATTCGCTCAGAGAAAGATAGACATAAGGATATAAGATGCGGCTTAAATCAACGTTATCGGTCTTGTTTGCAGTATCATCGTCGCCAAACGCTTTGACTTTAGAAGAGTCAGTTACGTTATCTCTCGATAGCTCCCCCAGTTTGCTTGCTCGCTATTCTCGCTATGAGTCGATGGTACGAGACCGAAATGCCATAAATGGTTCATTTCTTCCTCAGGTTAATTTGTATGCAGCAGCAGGGTACGAAGGTACTCGATATAACAACGGAAACTACATCGACAGTGAAGATAGAACATTAGAAAGAACGGAGATGGGCGTAAGAATCTCCCAACTGTTATTTGATGGATTTAAAACAAGTGCTGATGTTGATCGCTTATCTTACGAGGCTGAAGCTGAACGCTTGGGCTTATTGGCATCTGCGGAAAATGTCGCATTAGATACTGTCAGAGCGTATGTGGATGTTTTACATGCCCGAGAGTTGATGAAACTGACAGAAAGAAACCTAAGTGAACACCAAGAGATCTACCGTTTCATTCTAGATAAAAAAGAAAAAGGTTTAACCAGCAACTCCGATTTAGCACAGGTTTCTTCGCGTGTCGCGACAACACAGTCCTCATTGATTGCCGCCCAAAACAATCTTTCCGATGCTAGAACAAGATTTGTACGTTTGGTTGGTCGAGCGCCGCAAAACTTAGTTGAGCCTGTTTACCCGCAGGAATTGCTTCCGAATAAGCTTGACGAAGCACTCAAACAAGCGGTTAGGCTGCACCCATCCATACAGTCAGCGATGAAAGATTTAGAGGCGGCTCGACATGAAGTAAAAAGAGAAAAGGGGGATTACTACCCAGAGCTCAAGCTTGAGCTGTCAGCCAACAAAACAGACAACGTGGATAATATTGAAGGCATTAACGAAGATGCTAAGGTTATGCTGACGGTCAACTACGATCTTTTTAACGGCTTTTCTACAGACTCCCGAGTGGAGTCATCCGCCTGGAGAGTTGAGGAGGCGAGGGCTATTCGAGCAAATGCAGAACTAGATGCGAATGAAGGTGTAAGGCTAGCATGGGACGCACATGCATTGCTTCAACAGCAAATGGAGTATTTAAAAGTCAACGTTGATGCGGCGAAAGTAACTGAATTAGGGTACATCCAGCAGTTCAATGTAGGGCGACGCAGTTTGTTAGATGTATTAGATGCCAAAGTTGAAACGTTTGTTGCGAGACGGAACTATACCCGAACAAAGTACGATCATTTGGTTGCCACTTACCGTTTATTCAACTCGATGGGGATTCTGACTTATGCGTTGCGAGTTGAGTATCCAGAGAACTGGAAGGAGAACAATAATGGATAAATTCGCAGTGACGAGTCTTCTAGTTTTTATGTTAGCAGGCTGTGCTGAATCACCAAATACGACGTTGACCACTTACCAGTACAACGACCTTAAAGACAATGATAGTGATGGCGTGATAAACCAACGAGATAACTGCGCAGATACGCCAAAAGGTGTCGTTGTTGACAGTGAAGGCTGTGCGAATTGGGTCAACGACTCGCAGACACACCTGATCAGTTTTTTCTTTGCGATGGATGAGCATCAGGTAACGCCATCTCATGATATGCCGCTCAGCGAGTTGAAAGCATTGCTTCAGAGTAACCCCAATACGCAAGTCATACTGATAGGAGACACAAGCCCTGAAGCGTCACTCGAATACAACAAAGCGTTGGCAAAGAAAAGGACGGCAGCTATACGAGAATTGCTAGTGAGAAACGGCATTCAAGACAATCGAATTGAAGAGCAAGAGTTTTATCAGAATACGGCATTGACGGTACAACTAAAAAAACGGGAAAGGCGCACAATTGCTGTTGTAAACACGAAAGCTGAAAGTACTGAACAAGCGTGGACTATATTTAGTTCGGACAGCGAGTTGACACCTAATTCGAAGTTGGAGTTGAATTATGAAAATTAAAGTATTGCCTTTCTTTACTCTAGCTTCATGTTTGATTTCACCGCTGGCATTTGCTGACTCTGAGGCTCGAACATCGATTTTTGTCGAACCAGAAATATTAGAAACGATAGAAACATTGATAGATGAGCCAAGTGTAAATGTAGCGCTTGCATCTCAGTCTGGTGGTTTTAACGACATGCTAAATGACGGAGCCTCTATTGCGATCACATCTAAGAAATGGTCAGATGAAAACATCTCCCGATTTCAACGAGAAAGAGGCCACAGGCCTACACGTTTGTTTTTAATGGCAAACGCTATTGTCGTAATCAATAGTCAAAAGAGTACGGTAGATAGTGTTTCCGTTAGCGAATTGAAACGCTGTGATGCAAATACGTATGCTTTCGGGGAGATGCGTTTAAGTAACCCAGATGTGAGCTCTAATGGTTGTCAATCATCGATTCAAATGCTTGATGAAGACCGATTGAAACGGGCTTTAAGCGACGACTTTTCAGCCAAAGCTTATATGCGATACTCCGATTTTAAATACTCAGAACAGTGGTCGAGCTACAAGGCTCTCTCTGTTCATCATAACGATGACTCATGCTCTTTGAGCACAGATTGCATCTATTCTCTTCGCTATCCATTTTCCGTGGTCTATTACGTTTATATAAATAAACAATTCGACACTAATCAGAAGATCAAAAAATCAAAGCTATTTGAACTCCTTACAACCGACCACAATACACAACAGGTACGAAATGCTGGGTTTATTCCACTACCAAAAGCGCTTATTAAAAGAAATAGAGTGAAGTTAGGGCTAGATGAGCCAGTTGTTTTAAACGGGTATAAATAAACTTCATACGCCTAACTATGTGGGCTTGAGTGAACGTACCGTCCTAGGAAGTTTTGCCTTGCTGCTCATTTATCTTTGGTTAACCTTTGGTCAATTGAGTTGGTTGTAAGTGGTTTTGTTGGTAATTTTTCTATTATTGTGGCAAGTTCACTTAAAATCACTTAAGTGAATTTAAGTTATGACACAAGAAGAAAGACTCGTAGCACTCAGAGCGAAGCTGGAGCAGCAAAACAAAGTAACGTTGTCTGAAGTTTGTGAGTACTTTGGTATCTCGCGAGATTCAGCTCGCCGAGACTTAGTTAAGTTGAGTCAGCAACCTGGGTTACAAAGAATACGAGGTGGTGTCATGCTTGCGCCGATCTCTTCCCATACCGAGGCATACGCGAGTCGACCCGTGAGTGACGTTAAACATCGACTGGCTCAAGCTGCCGCAGCGTTGTTGGATGAGCGCGACCATCTTGTTATTGATACCAGCACCATTTTGTCTCTGCTCCCACTCTATGCAGGAAAAGCGCATTGTGGAGAAAACAAGCTCAACGTCGTCACTAACAGCATTGATGTGCTGACCGCTGCTGAAACAAACGACACAATGGACGTTCATTTCTTAGGCGGACACTTTGACCCTTATGCCAGAGCAGTTTTGGGGGCGCAAGCAGAGCAGCAAATGCAGCATTATCACGTGAACAAAGCGTTCATTGGCGTGTGTGCATTGTCATCCCGAGGGCTGACAACAAATAGTTTGTTAGAAGCAACATTGAAACAAGCGATGATTGCTCAAGCTCAGCAGGTCATCGTCGTTTGTGAATCCCGAAAAATTGGTAGCGACAATTTCCACCACGTATGTGATTTGTCAAAGATCGACATCATTATTACCGATCATCCCCCTCAATCAGATTTTCAACAACTCCTCGATCACAATGATATTGAATGTATTGTTGTGTCACCGAAATAAGGAATCTTAGAATGGCTTACGATCCCGTAAAAACCGCTGTGATTGGTTACGGATATTCAGCAAAAACGTTTCATTTACCCTTCATTAAAGCGCTACCAAATTTAACGCTGAGCGCGATAAGCTCTCGTCAACAGGAGGCGGTTCAAAATGATTGGCCAGATGCTAAGTGGTTTTCTGATGCGAATACTTTACTCGATGATAGTGATGCAGAGCTCGTAATCATTACTGCGCCAAATGACGTACATTACGAACTTGCAAAGCGTGCGTTGAACAATGGGAAACACGTCATCGTCGAGAAACCGTTTGTTACTCGTATAGAAGACGGTAATGAACTTATCGCCTTGGCGGAAGAGAAAGGTCTGGTGCTGAGCGTTTTTCACAATAGACGTTGGGATGGAGATTTTCTCACGGTTAAATCTCTTATCGAACAAGGTAAGTTAGGTGATATAAAGCTATTCGAGTCACACTTTGACCGTTACCGCCCTGAAGTTCGTCAACGCTGGCGAGAGCTAGCCCAAGATGGTGGTGGTATTCTATTCGACCTTGCTCCTCATCTTCTCGATCAAGCATTGGTGTTGTTTGGCTTGCCAGATGCGATAGACGCACAATGTCGAATGATGCGCCCGGGTGCGACAACGATTGATTATTACAACTTGATACTTCATTACCCTGAGCATATTGTGCACTTGCATTCAAACTTGTATAGCCCAGAGCCGAATCTCCGCTACAAAGTATTGGGTACGGAAGCTAAATATGAAAAGTTCGGATTAGATCCTCAAGAGGGCTACTTAAAAGAAGGCCGTTTGCCGGAAAACGATGCTTGGTCGGAAGAAGATGAGGCGTTATACGGCGTCCGTTACGACGAAGACGGTGCGCAAACTATCAAAACGGAGAGAGGCGCGTACCAAGCTTACTTTGTTGGTGTGGCAGATGCCATTCGTTTGGGCACTGATAACCCAGTTCCTGCCGCTCAGGCAGTACAGAATATCGCTCTGATTGAGATGGCATTGGAAAGCAGTAAAACGGGTAAAACGATTCAGGTGAAACCATGAGTTTGACGCTTGAACTCGTGGCCCTGCAAGAGCATGAACTTCAGTTGGCGGAATTTAATCACCATATTGCGTGGTCTATCGGCCTCGCTCTAAAAGAAGAGGCTGAAGCTCGCGGCGCGGCTGTTGCTATTGAGGTTTACGGCTTTGGACAAACGCTATTTCAATACGCGATGGCAGGAACCTGTGCTGATCATTTAGATTGGGTCCGTAGGAAGCGAAACTCAGTATTAAGGTATGGCCACAGCTCTTACTATCTTTCTATGTACAACAAGCAAAAGCAACGTGATTTCGAAAATCAGCCTCATCTCGATGCTCGTGAGTACTGCGCTCATGGTGGCGCGTTCCCAATTCGGCTTTCTGGGTCTGGTTTGGTTGGGGTTGTGACGGTATCGGGTTTACCGCAGTTAGATGATCATCAGCTAGTTGTGGATATATTAAAAACGATGACAGAGACAAAACCCTCTTAAACGCCAAATATGAAAGTAGCACGGTTTCTTTATCGTGCTACTGAATTCTCTTTTTAGCTCATAAAGTGTTCTTTAATGTGAGCAAATATTAACATTGATCCCAACTTACTACCTGAAAATCAAATCAATTTCATATAACCTATACGCTCATTCATATAGAAAGCCTTCAAAGTTGGCCATTGGCAATGTCTTTTAGAAGAAAAGAAAAACTCAATCTTAGAAATCTTATTGTCACCCTATGTGTGTTCAGTGTGCTTGTCACTTTGATCAACGCATTCTACTCGATTTATCGTGTTCAAAGGGATCTCATCATCAATAACACGTTAGAATCAAACCGTGTTTACGCCCAAAAAATGTCTGAAATGACAGACTCTTTCATAGAAAGCTCAATGTCGCAGCTAAAATACAGTGCGAACGTGCTAAAAGACAAGATGCATGACGCTCAGCTTCTTGATAAAGAGGCTGAGAGATTAAGAACGCAAACCAAATCATTTAACTCTGTGGTTGTCGTTAATGCAAAAGGGGTTATTATTTCTGTATCCCCTGAAACACTTCAGGTGAAAGGTGTAAGGTTAGTGGGTGAAAGAAAACGCCAGTCTTTAAACGCTCAAGCACCGGTTGTTACTGAACCATTTATATCGCCAGCTGGAAATTACTTGTTAACCATCTCATACCCTATATTTTCTCAATCTAATGAATATTTAGGTTATATCGGCGGCACTATTTATCTAGAAAAAGAAAATATTCTTGCAGAGTTACTCAGCCAGCACGCATACAAAGATGGTTCTTTCCTTTACGTTGTCGATGAGAGTAACACTCTGATTTATCACCCAGATCAATCGAGAGTTGGTGAAGTAATCGACGATAATGAGGCAATCAAAGCGGTGACGATGGGGCAGAGCGGTAACAAAGAAATTGTTAACTCTCGCGGCGTCGAAATGCTTGCTGGTTATGCACCAGTAAAGTCATCAGGATGGGGAATTGTTGCTCAGCGCCCGAAATCGATGACGTTATCTGTGCTAGATGAACAGATGTGGAATGTTTTCCTTAAGTCGATTCCAATTGGTTTATTAACTTTGCTGCTAATTTGGTTCTTGTCCCTTCTTATTTCTAGACCACTTTGGCAGTTAGCTGGTGCTGTGCGAGGTGTCGAAGAACATTCATCATCTATCGATGATCTCAAACTGGTTAAGTCTTGGTATTTTGAGGTCTCACATTTGAAGCTTAGCTTTCTTAAAGCATTTGGTATCGTGTCAAAAACCATTGATAAGCTGCAACTGGATACATTAACAGATTCGATGACTGGATTATTGAATCGACGTGGATTAGATAAAGTTCTTGGTTTGTTTAAGCAGGAAAATACCGCGTTCTCTGTTTTGGCGCTAGATATTGACCACTTTAAGAGCGTAAACGATAACTATGGCCATGACGTGGGTGACAATTTACTTAGAGAGTTTGCGCAGTTAATGAAAGACCAAGCTCGCTCTAATGATCACCTGTGTCGTTCTGGCGGTGAAGAATTTATGATGTTTTTGGAAAAAACAGACGTAAACCACGCTATGGATGTTGCAGAGCGTATTAGACACAACGTGGAACAACATGACTTCCAGGTGGTTGGTAAAGTCACGGTTTCGTTGGGCGTTTCTCACTGGAAAGGCAATGACACACCAATTGAAGCGGTAATGAAAGACGCCGATAATGCACTTTATAAAGCGAAACATAATGGAAGAAATAGAACGGAGTTGGGTGACGACGCACAATAGATATTGCGCTTTATGCTGAACATAAAACGAGCCAGTGACTAACCTTTGCTGTTAATCGCTGGCGTAACCGCTACCAATTGCGCGAAACGGCAAGTTCAGCTCTAATTCTGGAATTTGTTTACCCACCCAAGCCGGAAATGTATTGCTATTTGGCCCTGGAAACAGAGTATATTCTTCAGCCCAAGGGTATTGGTTAATCACACTTTGTATTTTAGGGATAAGTTGGCGGGCCTTTTCACCTTGTATGGAGAGGATCTTTTCTGGTTTTGCACCATACCAATATCGATCTGGCGTCCCAGTTTGGTACTGATATAGAGCGGGTTGTCCGCGATTCACTCTCCAGCCGACTACTTCATACACTGTATATTCGTTCGCATTTTCAGGCTTTATTGCAAACCATGTATGAACAGCAAACCAGCCTCGCCAACCAAACGCGTCTGCGGCGTAAAACTCAATCACAGCATGCTTGACATTGGAAGGATCGGGTGCGATACCCGCAGGTTCTCTGCTTGCGGTACGCCAATCTCCTTGAGTGCATCCACCCAGCATAACCGCGATTGACATGAGCCAAATTTTTACAAGGTGAGTAAAGTTGAGAGGGTCTTTCATTTATTGCTCCTAGACCAACCGATGCTGTTAACGCTCTATTGATTTTAGCTATAAAAACGTGGCAAGTCTGATTGTTGAAATCCTCTCCTTATTAAAAGAGAGAGGGAAGGTTAGTGCCATAACCCCAGTTCATACGTAATAATAAGGTAAGCCGATTTGTAACATGTGGCATAGACGATGCCGTATTTCTCGAACGATTCGTCTAGTTGCGTATGAAAAAGTAAGAGGTTGTATGTATTCCTTACACGGTTACATGAATTAAAAGCATTACAAAACAGACATTTACAGTGAGTCATTGCTGGTTGGGTGAGTTTGGGACCCTCACTTTGTCTCACGTTTGCTTGTTTTGGGCGGAATTTTCATCGTTCATCTTTTTGCGCATTTAGAGTCAGCGTTCAGCTATGGCACAATAGGCGCTCACAGAACAAGTGCTGTTTGGTCATGCAAATAGCAGAAAAATAACTAGAAATAGAATAATTAATGTTTAAATCAAAAAGTATACTCGCATTAAGCGTGTTCGCATTTGGCTGTTTTGCCAATCAAGATAGCGAACCAACGTCCGTTGTGCTGGACTACGGTGACTCTTCCATCAGTACTGATATTCAAGCCAATCGAAAATTTCATGTTGTCCGAGACAATGAAAGTGAGCACGTAGAATTTTCCGGCGGAATCATAAAGGAGTATTCCGATTATATTGTGAATGTTCATATCATAAGAAAAAGCAAAATACGCAGATCAAGCCGAGAACTGAATACAACCGTATTGATGAACAGTGATCAGATTGGGAAGCCTTTAGTGATTGGCATTGAAAATGATGAGTTCACTAGTATCACTTTGCGTTAATACTTAGTATTTATTGAATAGGAATGAGGAAATTGATGCTCTCAATACGCTGCTATCGCACCGAGGATGCCACAACACTGTGGGCACTCTTTTACCATACTGTGCGAATCATTAATCGTCGTGATTATACGGAATCACAAGTTTCCGCTTGGGCACCATCAGATTTTGACCTCGATGTGTGGCAACGAAAAATGGACGATATTCAACCCTACGTCGCGGAGATAGAAGGGCAGGTCGTTGGCTATTGTGATTTGCAAGGTGACGGCTTGATTGATCATTTCTTTTGCCATCATGAATACCAAGGACAAGGTGTTGGTCGTGATTTGATGTCTTTTCTTTTTTCACAGGCGAAAGTACAGGGGATAAAGCGACTGTATTCTGAAGTGAGTATTACCGCCCGACCTTTTTACGAGAAAATGGGTTTCACAGTTAAGTCTCGACAACGTGTTGAGGTTAGGGGAGAAACCTTAACTAACTTTATGATGGAAAAGTATATTTAACTTAAATAGTGAGCATTTAGTGAGCTTGAACACAGATATAAAATGTTTTCCAATGTGAAAACGAGTTCATTGATCTCGCACCAACGTTTTGTTTGAAAACAGTGTACATAATCTTCTCTGGAACGCCATTACCGCATTTCGTCTCTGAAGGCTTAAAAACAGTCTGAAAGTTTTGGTTTTGCGGCGGGTAATAGCGTTCCAAACGCCAAATGTGTCTGGCTAACCATCTCAGGAAGAGAAGTAGTACTATGCGCCCTTATCTCAAATACGTTGTTCCAACATTGATACCATTGCTTGTTTGGTTGATGCCTCTCTCTGCGTTCCCATTTGATGGCATTACTATCGTCCAGCAAAGAGTGATTGCAATCTTCTTGCTTGCCGCACTTTGCTGGGTATTCGAGCCAATTCCAATCTACGCCACTTCGGTTGTGATCATTGTCCTAGAGCTATTGCTTGTATCAAATAAAGGTATTGTGCTCTTTCGTTTGCAAGAAGGGCAGCCACATTTTGGTGAGCTATTACAATACAACGAGATAATGGCGACCTTCGCTAGTCCGATTATCATGCTCTTCCTCGGCGGTTTCTTTTTGGCTATGGCGGCGACAAAGTACAGGTTAGATGTCAACTTAGCCCGAGTGTTACTCAAACCATTTGGACAAAAACCAAAGTTCGTTATGCTGGGGTTGATGCTGATCACCGCTGTTTTTTCCATGTTTATGTCAAACACCGCAACAACAGCGATGATGTTGTCCATTTTAACCCCTGTGATAGCGGTTTTCGGGCCTAAAGACCCAGGTCGAATTGCATTCGCCTTGTGTATTCCTGTTGCAGCCAACATTGGTGGCATTGGTACTCCAATCGGCACGCCACCGAATGCCATCGCCCTAAAATATTTGGTTGGTGACAACTTAATTACGTTTGGTGAATGGATGGTATTTGGTGTGCCATTCGTTATTGTGATGATGGCGTTAGCCTGGTTTCTGATTGGCTTTTTATATAAAGCCGAACAAACCACCATCGATCTGAACATTAAAAGCAAGTTTTTGAAAACACCCAAAGCAATAATGGTTTACGTCACCTTTGCCGGCACGATTATTCTTTGGTTGATGGGGTCTGCACATGGAATGAATTCTTACACAGTAGCATTAATTCCGGTCGCAGTGTTCTCATTGACGGGCATCATCAACAAAGAAGACTTGAAGAAAATCTCTTGGGATGTGCTTTGGTTGGTGTCAGGCGGTATTGCTCTGGGCCTTGCTCTAGATAAAACCGGGCTTGCGAAGCTGGTGGTACACAGCATACCGTTTGATCGGTTCTCGCCATATGTTGTCTTGTTTGGTGCGGCTTTCTTGTGCTTGTTAATGGCAAACTTTATGTCGCATACAGCCACCGCAAACTTGCTGATGCCGATTATGGCTGCGCTGGGTACTTCTATGGCTTCGCTAACGCCTCTCGGCGGTGAAGTTACTCTAATCTTGGTCGTGACATTTGCCGCTTCACTCGGTATGTCGTTACCAATCAGTACGCCACCAAACGCGTTAGCTCATGCAACAGGGCATGTCGAGAGCGGCCAAATGGCTCGTATCGGTGCCGTGCTAGGCGTGATTGGCGTATTACTCAGTTTTGTGATGGTGTGGATTTTACATACTGTTGGGCATATTGGATAACCCATGTACGAAACGAAGTTAGACGCGTTAGTACAACGCTACTTTAATCACCTTGAACGCCGATTAACGGTTTTATCCGGGTCGGTGCTTATTGAGCAAGCAGGCTACAACGATCGCTTGTACTATGTGCTTTCGGGAGAGCTGGCGGGCTATTACGCGGAAGATGACAAGAAACCGATTCAGGTATTTTCTGCGTCTCAAGGTGCGTTTATTGGCGTACACAGTTTCTTTTCTGGTACGTGGACTGCCTCTTCGACAGTGATTGCTCAAACCGATGTTGAATTGGCTTGGATACAGCGCGATACGCCCGCCGTGGAAGAGGCGACATACGGACCATTGACGACACAATTTATGCCTGTGATGGTTAACGAATTATCTCGTCGTCAACGGCGCGCAATGCAAGAGGCATTGGCTAAAGAAAAAGCACTACAAAAGCTTCATACCGCAGAGCAAATGACAACGTTGGGGCAGCTTGCAGCGGGTATTGCTCATGAGTTGAACAATGCGATAGGCGTTGTAAGCAGTAAATCAGAACGGCTAGAGACAGTTATCATGGAACTGCTTGAAGAAGTTCATCCGGAAGCGAGTCAATTTTTTGATTTTGGTTTAATGCAAGGGCAGAAAGTCTCTTCTAGCGAAGCGAGAAAGCGGGGGCGCCACTTCGAAAAATACTACGGTTTAACCAAGGAGGTTGCTCGTGATCTTGCACGTGCCGTTCCAAATAATTTCCTTTCGGAACATTGGCTAAAAAGACCAGAAGAAGCGATACGTTTCTGGCAAATGGGACGAGATCTCCATGACTTACGCATTGCCTCTAAACATACCGTTGGCATTGTACGATCCGTAAAACAATTGGGGCGCACGGATATCGACTTGGATGAAGCGATTAACATCAATGATTCAATCAATCGCGCCTTGGCTCTATTGCAAAGTGACTTAAGACGAGTGAGTGTTCGTTTTAGCCCTGCGGATTTACCTGCTTTTATTGGTTCTCAAACCGAACTCGTCCAAGTTTGGGTAAATATATTAAAGAATGCGTGCGATGCACTTGGTGAAACGGAGAAACCCGGTATCGAAATACATACTCGGGAGAGTAAGGGTAAAATTTTGGTCATGATTGCTAACAACGGACCAGAAATTGATGAAGCGACACGTAGAAAAATTTTCCGGCCAAACTTCACCACTAAAAAGGGGGGATTGTCGTTTGGTTTAGGGTTAGGTCTGTCGATTGTGAAGCGCATTATCGCCGGATATAACGGCTCTATTGTAGTAAAGAGCGACAGTGAAAAAACGATTTTTAGAATCAAGTTACCAGTAGAGGGTGAACATGGAGAAGCTTAATGTAATTTGCGTTGATGACCAACGAGAGGTACTAAGCGCGGTTCTACAAGATTTAGAGCCGTTAAATCAGTGGTTGAATGTCGAAGACTGCGAATCAGCAGGTGAGGCTCTAGAACTGATGGATGAATTTGATGCAGAAGGCGAGATGATCGCATTGATTATTTCCGATCATGTGATGCCAGGTAAAACGGGAGTAGAGCTGCTGACCGATGTATCAAAGGACGGTCGTTTTGGTTTTACGAGGAAAGTGCTTCTTACCGGGCAAGCGACGCACACCGATACGATTAATGCGATCAACTCCGCAGGCATTGACCGCTACTTTGAAAAACCATGGCAAGCAAGCCAATTAATAGAGTGCGTTAGAAACCTGGTGACCCAATATATCTTTGATGTGGGCTTAGATTACACTCAGTATCACGAACATTTAGATCAGAGTGTGGTGTTTGAACGTCTACGTTAATCGGGGGACATTAAGCTTGTTTTCGTCACGGCCAGTTAGTGTCTGAAATCTATAGTGAATAGTTCAGCATGTTTAACGTGGCCGTGCGGAATATTGCTCTAGTATGCTTAACTCAACGAATAGCGGCTTGCACTGGCAACAGAAAGTGGCTTAGAGAACCAATAACCTTGCAGATAATCGACGCCCATTTCGGTAAAAAATTCACACATTTTGGCGTCTTCAATTCCCTCAATCACTACTTCAATATTATTTTCCTGGCACATAGTGATAAGAAACTTCAGATATTCTTGTGAAGAGCGGTTGGTTAGTGTTTTCCACGCCATCGACCTATCAATTTTGATTTGTGTCATCGGGAGGTCGAAGAAGCTATTTAATGAACTGTAACCAGATCCAAAGTCATCCAGAGAGAGTGCAAATCCTAGTTCCCTGAGGGTATTCAGAGGGGCAATGGCTGTCTGATTATTATCCAAAATAAACGTTTCTGTTAGTTCCAACACAATAGACTCAGGATCGACACCAACCTCATCCGCCATGGCTTTAATTCGCGCAGGGAATTCACTATTCATTAACTGAAGTACAGAAACATTCACGTTGACACGAACTTGGTTTTGGTAACGCTCACGGTAGTTTTTGATAAATTCACACGCTTTGGCAAAGACTTGATATCCGAGTTCGACAATCAAACCTTTGTTCTCTGCCACGGGGATGAATTCGTCTGGATAAATTTCGCCAAACTCTTTGCTACGCCAGCGAACCAGAGATTCGAAGCTCACCACTTTTGAGCTTTTGGCGTCAATAATTGGCTGAAACTTAACGCTTAATGTCTGTTTTTCTAGTGCACTTTTTAGACCTTGTTCAATAAAGAAATAACGGTCTACGGCATGCTGAGTTTTCTCACTGTAAACCGCAACACGGTCTTTATTCTGCTCGCTTGCGTACTGACAAGTTCGTGCTGCTTTACGTAATATTTCCTCTGCTGAGTGACTTGGATCTATGCAAGGATACAAACCAATACTAATGTTACTTCCTAAGTATTGGCCCTCTTCAATCACTGCCTCGTGGTAGGTTTCCTTTAAACTTTCGGCATAACTTTGCAGCGTTTCTACCGAGCATTCATCGTGAATCAAAATCGCAAAGTCATCATCATGTACGCGATATACAGAACTATTTGGAGAAGGTAGGTGACTGAGAGTTTGTAGCAATTTTTCCACTAACCCATCGACCAACTCGCTGCCATATTGATTTAAGTAAGATTTAATCTCTTCTATCTGAATGTAACAGATAGATGCACAAGAATCGGTGGCTCGCACACTATCTTCAATATCCAGCAAGAGATGGGCGCGATTAGCCATACCTGACGCATTGTCATGAAATGCGACTTGATGAATGTAGCTTTCCATCAGCTTGCGTTCAGAAATATCACGGTGGCTACCAACCATATAATGACCATGTTCTGTTTCTTTGGTCATGGCTACGCCTTCAATCCAGACGTACTGTCCATTGGGTTTACGCACGCGGTAGGTCGTTGTGACCCTCGTGTTGTTGGTAATGATGTGAGCATCGACCCGAGTGGAGAGTCTTTCTCGATCGAGAGGGTGAACAAGGTCTAACCATTGCTCTAAGCTGATTCGACCAGCGTTGATACCAAGCTGCTCATAAAAGCCCTTGTTATAAAATACCATGGTGCCAAACTCATCCATGTAAAAGAGGCCTTCGTTAAATACATCGAAGATATGAATGAATCGTTCTTCGACGATTTTTAGGAACTCTCGGTCACTATCTGAGACTTGTTGGTCAAATATGGTGGTCAAGATATTTCCTCCTCGAGCCTTTTAGCATCAGAGATGAGTGTTGGGGTTGATAACATAGAGTTGATCTGCTGGCGTACATTACAATCACAAAAGTGTCAGTTCAAATTGTTTGGCTATCATTTTATGCGCTACTAGGTTAATAACATACTAAGATTAGGCGGCTAATCATCGACATTTATAAAAAATAGTCAACAGTAAAAATCATTTATAAAATACAGTTATTGATGCCGTCCGCAATCTATAAATATTTATGAATAATTATCCTAAAGTTATTTTCAGTTGTGTCGGTATCAATGTGCGGTTTTCTAACGTCATTTGTATATATGTTATCTTGGATAAAACCATAATAACAAAAAGGACTTAATGAGCGCGACCGATTATTAATTGACAGGATGCTCATTAATTGTAATCAATTCAAATTTATTATCACGCCAAGTAATCAAATCTCTTATAATGCGGACGTTAATATCGAGTAAGCCTTCTTTATATGCAGTACGATCCGAAAAATTCAATCAAAATTGCGCTCGCTGATATCGGCGTTGGTATGTTTGTTACCGCGATAGAGCACAACAAGCGCGTCAATTTAGCCAATGCAGGGCGGATATCTAGCCCTGAAGGCATTAAGAAGCTTGCTACAAGTGGCGTAAAGTATGTTTGGGTAGATCAAACATTATCTTCGCAGCAGTGTGTCTTCAAGCCTGTAGATGAATCAACTGGTGCCACTAAAGAGACGCGAGAGCAGAAACACTCCGATTTTAAGAGGGGTCAACGAGCTTATCGTTCGAGAGACATCCAACACAAGCGAGCCAAAAAGCTGATCGCCGAAGCAAAAGATTTGGCGCAAAAACTATTGAATCAAACTTTTGAAGGAAAAATCATAGAAGTTGATGAAGTAGAAGCTTGGGCTGACGATGTCATTGAAAGTGTTTTTATTGACTCAGATGCGTTGCAGTGTGTCTCTGCACTCCGAAAAAAAGACTCTTATTTATTGGAACACTCCGTCAATGTCGCTTGTCTTTTAGTGTCATTCGGTAAGTACTTGGGCTTGGATAAGCCAACGCTAAAACAGCTTGCTGTAGGTGGCATTATTCATGATGTAGGTAAAATTAAAGTCGATGATAAGATCTTGCACAAGCCAGCGAAGCTAACGCCTGAAGAATTTGAACATATGAAGCTACATCAAGTGTTCGCAGGTGAGATAATCCTTCACGTAAAAGGACTTAGTGACGTAAGCCGTGATGTTTGTTTGATGCACCACGAGAAGTTAGATGGCAATGGTTATCCTAGAGGCTTGAAGGGGGAGGAGATTCCAATTCACGGCCGTATGAGCTGTATTGTAGATATCTACGATGCGCTAACGGCTGATCGCTGTTACAAAAAAGGCATGAGTTCTGCGGAAGCGTTTAAAATCTTGTTGAGTCTAACGCCATTTCATTTAGACGCCGACTTAGTTTACAAATTCATTAATTGCATTGGGATGTACCCCGTCGGCTCCATTGTCGAGTTGAACGATGGGCGTGTTGGTATTGTTTGGTCTTCAAATGAATCTCAAGCATTAAAGCCAGAAGTGAAATGTTTCTACTCCCGCAAGTATAAACGATACATTGATGTCACGATGGTGGATTTAAAAACGAGTGCGTACAAAATTGAAAGAGCGATCGCGCCTTCATCGTTAGAGATCGATCCTAAGCCTTTTTATGATTAAGAGAAATAGATAAGCTTATACAACAGGCTTTACATCCTTGCATGTAGATCGTATTTTATTTGCATAACTATCTATTAATTTTTTCTAAGTTGTTTAGATGCAAGATGGTTATTAAGACCTCGGCTTCATGGATAGAAACCGGGCGATAAAATAGTTCTATACACAATGGGCTATAAACCTCATTTTGCTGGAAGGGATGCCAATGCAAATAGATACATGGATTTTTTACACTCTTGCTATTCTCGTGCTCACAGCTTCACCAGGACCAAGCTCACTGTTGTGTTTGAGTAAAGGAGTGAGTAGTGGGTTTCGTATTGCTTTCATGACTGCACTTGGCAGTTTGTCTGCGATTACGATCATCCTTACGCTCTCATTTACCGGGTTGGGAGTTGTCATTGCTTCATCTGAGTTAGTTTTTAATATTATCAAATGGTGTGGTGCCGCTTACTTAATCTGGTTAGGTATTCAAGCGTTGCGCTCATCTCAGACAGATTTTAATAAAACGGCAACGACTCAAAGTTCCGCGACAGCGTTTAGCGCGTTCACTAGTGGTTTCATTGTTGGCGCTAGTAATCCCAAAGCGATAGTCTTTTTCACCGCTTTGTTTCCTCAATTCATAGAACCTTCCGCACCGCTACTGTCTCAATACGCGATTTTCGCGTCTACATTTGTGGTTTTTGAGCTTAGCTGGCTAACATTTTATGCATTGTTAGGGGTAAAAGCCTCCGATTGGTTGTTTGTCGCTGGAAGAGCGAAGTTGTTCAATCGTTTGACTGGTGGAGTATTTATTGGTGCAGGCGTGATGTTGTCGACGGCAAACCGATAAATAAGACAGACTTCGGTACGCAGTTAGGTTTTCCCATATAGTAAGTTGGAATGCGCTAATTTAGCTTTGTCTTATTTCCAGAATGGAAATAGACGTTTTGTTTATTTTCATTAGTGGCAACAGCCAAGTAGGAGTAAAATCACGTTACTCTTTAGGGGTAGGGCTCGTATTTTGTCTTGTGGGCTTGTGGTTACTTTGTAGGAATATCTTAGATGACAAGCCTTTCTAAACTACAACAACGTTTTCTAGATATCGCGACCGACGTCCGTCTTTCTCCAAAACAGAAGTCGAGTTTTTTAGCTTTAGAGGCTGAAGCGTGCATTCCTTACATGACCGTATCTCCATCACTGAGACAAGCAATGGATGAAGGCATCATCTGCGATATGTTTGAAGGTCATGCACCGTTTAAACCTCGCTATGTGTTGCCTGATTACGCTAAATTTCTATCGCAAGGCTCAGACTATTTAGAGTTGTCTCCGGCTGATGATTTCGATGATGCGTTGAACATGCTGACCATCATTTACCATCATGTTCCTTCGGTAACGAACATTCCGGTTTACTTAGGCCAGTTAGATGATGTCTTGTTGCCTTACATAGGCGACCTAACAGAGAGCCAGATTTACAAAAAGTTAAAACATTTTTGGATCATGCTGGATCGCACATTGCCAGATGCGTTTATGCATGTGAATGTCGGACCGACAGACAACATTATTTGTCGCACTGTTTTAAAAGTAGATGCGGAGCTCAAGCAGATTGCACCGAATCTCACCTTTATGTACGACGAGACAGTTACACCTGATGATTTACTTCGTCAAGCGACACAGAACATTTGTGAATGCAGTAAACCGCATATCGCCAATTACCCAATGCACACGAAAGCCTACAACGGCTCACGCTTTGGTATTGTAAGTTGCTACAACTCGCTTCCATTAGCAGGTGGCTCGAACACATTGGTGCGAATGAATTTAAAAGAAGTTGCAAAACGAGCATCAGACTGTAACGACTTCTTAAACAGTGCGTTGCCTTCTTACCATCGATTAATGGTCGAGCTCATAAACGCAAGAAGCACGCACTTGCATGAAAAATCGAACTTCTTTCAAGGCTTTTTGACGCAAGAAGGGTTGATAAAAGAGTCCTATTTCGCGCCAATGTATGGCGTTTACGGCATGGCCGAAGCGGTAAACCTTCTATTTGAAAAAGAAGGGCAAATAGGGCGATACGGAAAAAATGATCGAGCAAATACTTTTGCTCATGATGTTTCAGCAACACTGGCTAAACTGGTGGACTCAACCCCGGTGAAATATGGTTTAGATGGCAAAGCGCTCTTACATGCACAAGGCGGCATTAGCTTAGATCATGATGTTACGCCAGGTGTACGTCTGCCTTATGGTGCAGAGCCAGACCCTGTCACTTATGTACAAGCAACGGCGAAGCATCATCAGTATTATCGTGCGGGTATCAGCGATATTTTGACGATTGATGAAACGGTGAAATCTAACCCAGAAGCGATGTTCAATTTATGTAAAGGGGCACTAAATGCTGGTTATCGTGAGTTTACCGCGAATGTCACTTCAAATGACTTAATTCGCGTGACAGGCTACATGATCAAACTTTCAGATGTCGCGAAATATGATAAAGAAGGTTCGAGAACCAACACGACGTTTCTAGGTGCAGAAGCAGCAAAAAATACCAAAATTTTAGAACGCTCGCCACGTGTGGTGAGTCATGAAGTAACACCGACTTACACGCAGGCATAAGTTCGGTTTAGGAAAGAACAAGATGTCTAGACGAAGTGGAAGCCTTTTGGCAAAAGTCACTCGTATCCTTCCTTTCTCTTGTGTTGATGGGCCAGGAAATCGTCTAGTCATCTTTCTACAGGGTTGTAACTATCAGTGTTTGAACTGCCACAATCCTCACACGATAAACCATTGTAATCATTGTGGTGAGTGTGTGAGTGAATGTTCAGCAGGCGCATTGAAGTTCGACGAAAACAACAACGTTGTTTGGCTTAAAGAGGAGTGCACCCACTGCGATCATTGTATAGAGATATGTCAGAACCAATCTAATCCAAAAATTACTGACTACTCTGTAGTAACAATGCTCGATTTGATACGCAAACATCGCTTTTTCATCAGTGGTGTTACTGTATCCGGTGGGGAATCTACCTTACAACTTCCTTTCATTATTGAGCTGTTTAAAGGGATAAAACAAGATCCTGAATTACGGCACCTCTCTTGTTTCATCGACAGTAACGGTTCTTTAGCGGTTGCTGGTTGGCAGCGTATTCTACCTTTTCTGGATGGCGCAATGATCGATTTGAAAGCGTGGCAGACGGAGACGCATCAGTGGCTAACTGGGCGTGATAATCATCGTGTATTTAAAACCCTTCAGTACCTTGTTGAGCACGAAAAATTGTACGAGGTCCGCTTACTGCATATTCCCCAAAAAAGTGATTTAGATATAGAAATCGTAGCAATTGGACGTTACTTGAGTACTCTTCCTGAATCGGTGATTATACGTTTAAATGCCTTTCAGCATCACGGAGTAGTGGGGGAGGCGTTAACTTGGGATATGTGCTCTCATCATGATATCGAACGCTTAAAATCAGAGCTTCGATGCTACGTGAGTAACCCTATCACAGTGCCGACAGTACTCACGTAGTACCGTTGTTTATCTATGCTTACGCATCACAGGCATCTAACATGGCGCAGGCGTCGAGTAATTGTTGCTGCAACCATTTTAAAGCGGGATCGTTTAAGCTCGCTTTGTTCCAAACGAGGCTGTAGGCTACCTGTCCGTAATCGAATGGAAGAGCTTGTTCAACCAAACCTTTTGCTTGCATTGCCGCTCTTGCCCAAAGCTTGGAGCATGTGAACAAGTAATCCGAGTGCTGACACATCACAGCAGCTGAACCAAAGTCGGCTACACGCATGGCCAAGTTTCGCTTTGAATGCCTTTGGGTGAGATTTTGCTCAAAATAAGGTTGTGACAGATCTTTATCATGAATACCGATGTGTCTTGCACAAAGGTAACTTTCAACAGATAAGGGTTGCTCAGCGAGTGGGTTCGATGCTCTCATTAAGCAAACCATTTCGTCTTTCAAAATGGTTTTCCAGACCAAGTCTTTATTTTGTGTGGGTGGTTGGCTGAGATCGTGAGGAAGCAACAAAAAATCCACTTGACCTCTTGCTAATGCATCGAAGCTCATTTCCTCTTTCGCATGGACATTCAAGTGCGCGTGGTTGCTCAGTTGTTGGGACAAGTGCTGTAGAACTGGCGCAAAGAGCTCAAATGAACTTTCACGCATTGCTAATGAAAAACTACCTTGATAGTAAGCCGGATTGAAAGAGCCTTGATGTAATAATCCATTCATACTGGAGAGTATGCCATGGATTGATGGGCCTATATGCAGCGCAAATGCTGTCGGCACTAAGCGAGTGCCATCACGATAAAAAAGGTCATCCTTTAGCGTTTCGCGCAACTGTCCGAGCGTTTTACTGACGCTCGATGGTGTTACACACAAGCGTTCTGCCGCAAGTGTGACGCTGTGAGTGGTTAACAACATATGTAAAACAGTTAGATGTTTAAGGCTTATACGCGAAAGAGCAATGTAGTCCATAAATAGCATGGTTTCTTATGATTTTTGGCAGTATATCAGCATGAAACAAATTTTTACTATTGTTTATCTCGGAAACACGCCTGTTTCTCTTTGAGCTCAATGCATTTAATGGGTTGCATAAGGGTTGATGGTGCTTATAAGTCTAGAAATTTATCTTAGTTTTGTTGGACTTTAATGCTTTCATTTATTCAATTCTAAAGCTTCTATGTAATTTTAATCAATTTGGAGGAGTTGATTGATTTGTACACGAATTAAACTTGTTCCTTGTTAATTAAAATAGATATTGTTTTGTTGATTGTTTGGTGATTTACTCATGATCCCTCAGTAACAAAGGTATAAATAATTAATGGACGACCCCTTTAGTCGACAAAATCCTTCACCATATGTCTTCTTATTATTGGAGACATACTCATGCTAGAACTTTTTATGCAACCAGAAGCTTGGGCTATTTTCGCCACTTTGTTTGCGCTTGAAGTTGTCTTAGGCGTTGATAACGTCGTTTTTATCTCTGTCTTATGTGAAAGACTGCCGCTGCACCAACGTAAGCTGGCAAGAAACCTTGGTATTGGTCTTGCTGTTATTGCTCGTATTGGTTTAGTGTTTTCAATCTCTTGGATCATGCAATTGACTCAACCGCTATTTTCTTTGGCGAACCAAGCGTTTACCGGAAGAGACGTTATCATGATTGCGGGTGGTGCATTCCTCTTGGCTAAAAGCCTGAAAGAGTTGTGGAGTTGGTTAAATCACAACGAGTCGGCTCACTCAACTCACGCCCGTACTGGTTTAGCGGTAGTTCTGTTGCAGATTGTTGCCGTGGATGCTGTATTCTCGATGGACTCGGTGATAACCGCCGTTGGTTTGACAAGTGATGTCCCACTTATGGTCGCAGCGATTGTTTCTTCTGCTATCGTGATGGTCATGACAGCCGAAAAAATCAATAACCTGGTGTCGTGTTACCCTGGTTTTAAGACACTTGCTTTGTTATTCCTCGTTTTGTTAGGTGGTTTATTGATGGCAGAAGGCTTCGAAATTCATATCAACAAAGGTTATGTGTATTTTGCGATGGCATTCGGCTTAATTCTGGAACTTTGTCATATCCAGTTAAAAAACAAACAACGCCCGACTATTAAACGTCTTAGTCCGTTGCGAGTTCATCCAACCAGATTAGAAGCTCGTCAATAATAAAAGATATTGCCGCTCATATGAGCGGCATTTTTATATTCGTCATCACCTATTTTTACTCTCTTTTTATTTTGTTGTCGTTTCGACAAAAAATCGCATTTGTTGTGGGGTTGAAGATTTTTTATATAGACCGCCCAACTAATATGAGTGAACGACAATAATGGATAAAATGATCGATGCGTTAGCAACCCATGGCTACTACATCTGGGATGATTTTCTTTCTGAACAAGAAGTGGCTCAATTACGAGACTGCACTCCAAGTAACTGGAAAAAAGCGCGTATTGGTCGTAATGACGATGTGACTCATATTGAGTCAATTCGAAGTGACAAAATTCAATGGTTATCGCCCAATATGGGGCACGCGGTTACTTCTTACTTAGATAAGATGGAAGAAATACGCCAAGAAGTGAACCGTCACTTGTTTCTGGGACTTTTTGAGTATGAAGCTCACTTTGCCAAGTACGAGGAAGGGGATTTCTACCAAAAGCATCTAGATTGTTTTAAGGGCAATGAAAACCGTCGATTGACAACCGTTTTTTACATGAACGAATCTTGGACGGAAAAGGATGCAGGTGAATTGGTGGTTTACGATCTAAATGATAATAAGATAGCAACCATCCCTCCTCAATCGGGACGCTTACTTTTATTCTTATCTGAGCAATTCCCGCATGAGGTTTTACCGACCAATGCTGAGCGTTTCAGTATTGCAGGTTGGTTCAGAATCAATGGTGTGCGAGACAATGTACTTGATATTGCAAAATGATTGGTTTGCAACCAGCACAAAATCAGCAAAGGGCGTAGATACGCCCTTTATCGATTAAACATTAGTTGATAGCTTGTAACACTCGGTCATGTTTCGCTCTAGCACTGCATAGACGTCAGAACAAAGTTCTTGTTTAGCGACTTGCTCGCCCATAATCGCGGCGATTTGTGCTTGAGCCATTCGTCCTCGGTAGGGACGGTCCTGAGACAGAGCTTGAAAAACATCGGCAACCGCGACAATACGCGATGGTACATCGAGTTCGTCTCCTGTTTTATGATAAGGATAGCCAGAACCGTCCAAACGCTCGTGATGATTAGAGGCCCACTCCGCTATTTTAGCGTTGGGAAACACTTTGTGTAATGCGAGCTGAGTATCAATTGTATGGCGTTTAATACGCGTATACTCTTGTTTATTAAGAGAGCCTTCTTTATGAAGAATCTCATCTGGTGTTTTTAACTTTCCGATATCATGCACCAACCCAGCAATAAATAACATCTCTTGGTCGTGCTCACAGAGCCCAAGCTTGATGGCTAGATACCGAGATAACTCCGCCACTTTTTGCGAATGTTGATAAGTAAATGGGCTTTTTGCGTCAACAATTCGAGCGATAAACATGCCCAAACTATTCATATCTTGGATGGTGAGCTGTTTTTGAAGCCAATCAATGCTTTTAAAGTTTAATCCGATGGTTTCTATATTTTCAGACTCCATCGCGAACCAAAATGCGTCGGTCATAACGAGCTTAACCATTGCCTTAGCCATGTCTGGATTAAACAAAGTTCCAGCGTTTGCCATGATGCACTCTGCAATTAGTTCTTCATGAAGTGTGACAATGTCACAGTGGCAGTTCATGACGTATTTGGAACGCATAAAATCGAGACGGTCGGCTAAATAGAGTAGGGCAGCGACCTCTTTTTCAAAAGGCGGTAAATCAAGATATTTTAGTTCACTCCAATGTGTATGGTGGTAAAGAACAGGTGTAGCAAACTGACGCAACAAACGACACTGCTTGAGGCTTCGGTATCCTCTTAAGCAATGTGTTTTTACATCTTGTGGCACCAACTCCTCAAGTAACATTTTATGTTCTTGTGTTTCGGAGACCCCACAATCGTGGATCATCCCTGCGAAGTAGCAAAACTCCGCTTTTTCTGGTTCCCAGTTCATGACCCGAGCACATTGGTAAGCGATGTAAGCGACACGATGGCTATGGTGCGTATCATCAACACCGACATAGTCGAGTGCTCGAGCAACCCAGATAAGTGCTTGTTTCAGATCGACTTCAAAGCCCATGTCCGTATGGGAATGGCAAGAATGATTCATGGTTTATACCGACATTGCTAATTAGCCCACGCTAAACCCAAATCAGAAGGTGATAGGAAAGATTGGGTACGACAGCGAATAGACCCCAAAAAGGTGGGCGTTTAGACATAGTTTTGATTATGGGCGGGATAATAATCCTAGTTGCATAATAATATCACCTGAAGCTCATGGTTAAGAGTCAGATATTTGAACTAAGTATAAGTTTTGAAAGATTATTGTTGCTCTTGTTGACTTATTTGAAAACGACAATAAATCATGATGTAACGCATTCTTATTTTTATTTTTGTAAATCGTGTTCGGGCTCAACCAGAGACACACGGTATTGATGTGTGATTAACAGAATTTATATTGTTGTTCTTGAAGGCAAAAAATAAGAAGACTTCTTCGAGGCTTGCTCTGTAACTAACAGAGTATTAGGTAAAGCAGCTTGTTAACAACATGACAATAGAGCGTCGTTGAAAATATTTTCTCTGTAGCTCATGTTGTTGAGGAAAGATAATAAAATGGTACGGCTTCCCAGCGATGTTAGCCTTTTTGGTGAGATAAGTTTATTGAAAATGTGTGATTGCAAAGTAAGCATAGGTGGTAAAAGTAGCTAGAATGATAGCTCTAAATGAAAAGGATTTCGTATGTTGAAGCATCGTTTATATCGGACTTACACCGCAGGGTTAAAAATAGCAGCCCTTATCCTTCCTATGCCGAGACCAACCTTGTTTTCCGGCCCTGGTTCGATGAATGAGCTATTAGAATCGATGGCCGAGCTGGGATTTAAACGCGTTTTGTTAGTAACCGACGAAGGGTTAGTCCAAGTCGGTATTGTAGATAAGGTGCTTGAGGCAGCAGCACAACTCGATTTACAGTTAGATGTTTTCTCGCAAGTTAAGCCCGATCCTACCTATGATCAGGTTGAGAGCGGTCTAGAGGCTTATCATCGTTTTCATTGTGAGGGCATATTAGCTTTGGGTGGCGGCTCTGCAATGGATTGTGCAAAAGTTATTGCTGCGAAAGTTACCAATAAACGGCCAATAAAAAAATTAGCTGGACTATTGAAGGTATGGCGAATGCCAGCACCGCTTTTTGCTATTCCAACAACGGCTGGAACCGGAAGTGAAGTTACTATCGCTGCGGTCGTGTCAGATCCCTCCTCACACATTAAAACCCCTTTAATGGATCCAAAGTTGGTGCCACTAATGGCAGCTTTAGATGCGAATTTAATGATTGGTTTACCTCCTAAGATCACGGCTGATACTGGCGTTGATGCATTAACCCACGCTATTGAGGCCTATGTATCGAAAAACGCTACTCAAGAAACGATGGCTTATTCGGTTGCCGCTATTAAACTCATTTTTAAATATCTTCCTAGGGCTGTGATGCAAGGGGATGATGTCGAAGCTCGTCATAAAATGGCTATGGCATCCTATTACGCGGGTTTAGCATTTACCAAAGCGAGTTTGGGTTATGTTCATGCCTTTGCTCACACATTCGGTGCGAGATATGGAATACCTCATGGTATGGCAAACGGATTAGCCTTGTTGCCTGTGCTGCGCTTTTCATTATCAGAGATTGAGCCTCAACTAAGAAAGCTCGATGAGTTGACGGCCGAGGGGCAGTTAGGTAACGCAAGTGCTCAGCATTTTTTGGCGAATCTGGAGTCCTTGTTTTCAACTATTGATATTGAGCAAACCAGTGCGCTCATTCAACGTGAAGATGCTGATGCGCTTGTTGATTTAATTCTGAAAGAGGCGCACTGGAATTACCCTGTTCCCAAGTTCATGAACAGGGAAGAATGCACACAGTTATTGTTAAATATCAGTAAGGTGTAAATTATAGTTTACATGTGTGGTTTTTTATCCTTACACTTTGCTTGATCTTCTGCTAAAGATCCTACAATATCGACGGCAATACAAATATGGTGTTGGTTTCGGTCCGCCGTTGCCCGATCTAATACTGATAATTTCTAATAAAGTGTAAAGATTAATATACAATGAGTCGTTCTAAAGTATTCGGTAGTACGCTAATTATTGCGGGCACTACAATAGGCGCTGGTATGCTAGCGCTTCCACTTGCCTCTGCCGGCATTGGTTTTTCAACTTCTATTATCATCATGCTAGGCTTATGGGCTCTGATGGCTTTCACTGCCTTGCTTATGCTTGAGCTTCATCAACATGCGGAGAGTAGTGCTACACTTCATACTTTGGCGAAACAGATCCTAGGTCAAAAAGGCAAGTGGGTGGCAAGTTTTGCGATGTTGTTTCTTTTCTACTCATTATGTGCAGCGTATATCGCTGGCGGTGGTGCTCAGTTCGGAGACCGCCTTGCACAATGGTTTGACCTCGATATTTCAGGGCCTACATCAACGATAATCTTTACCTTGATTGTGACTTTAGTTGTGACAGTGGGTACCGGTACGGTCGATAAAGTAAACCGAGTTCTGTTCGCGATGAAGCTCATTGCGATGGTTGCGGTGCTTTCTTTTCTTGCTCCAAACGTTACGGAATCTTACTTGTTAAGTATGCCAATCGAACAAGGCCTTGTTGTAGCGGCGATTCCGGTGATCTTTACTTCGTTTGGTTTCCACGGAAGTATACCTGCAATTGTGAATTACTTAGACGGTGACACTTCTTCTTTACGCAAAGCCGTTATTATTGGTTCGACGATTCCACTCGTTATTTATATCTTTTGGCAAATCGTGACGTTGGGTGTGGTTAGCCAAAGTACGCTTGTTGAGAACGGAGGGTTGAGCGCACTGATTGGTCAACTATCTCAGACAGTACACCAATCAAATTTGGGTAGCATTGTTGGTGTGTTTGCTGACTTGGCATTGTTGACATCGTTCCTTGGCGTGAGTTTGGGTCTATTCGAATTTTTGGGTGATACCATCAAAGGAAGTAACGATAAGCCTAATCGTTTGATTGCGGCACTAGTGACGTTTACTCCACCGCTAGGCTTCGCACTTTTCTATCCTCAAGGCTTTATTATGGCTTTGGGCTATGCAGCGATTGCCTTAGCGATTTTAGCCATCTTTTTGCCTTTGGTTATGGTGATCAAGGTTCGTAAATCGGATGATTTTACTGGGGAGTACCGCGTCGCAGGTGGTCAAGGTGCGTTAGTGATAACGGGCATCGCTGGCACTGGCATCGTATTCGCTCAGGTGTTAATTACGCTGGGTGTGCTTCCTGCTCTAGGCTAGTTGTTTAGAACGTTCTTTGAATAACTTCTAGTTACTGAATCCATCGTAATCAATCAGTATTGTTAGGCCAACGAGTTTCGCTCGTTGGCTTTTTTAATCTGGATCAAATTACCGTAAGATATCCGGTGAAAAAATTGGTAGAAATGTGCTTTTATTTCGTACACTTAAGTTGTGGTATATCGATAATTTAAGTGGAGAAAACCGCTCAAAATACCATTGAATTTGCAACACAATGAGCTTTTCTTGTTTCTCTGCTTTGGTGTGGAGGTGAAGCATGGCGCACCGGAGTTTTTACCCGTTTGCAAAACCGCTTAACGAGCAACTGCAAACGCTAAAAGGCAGGATGCAGGCGCACTTGCCATGTATTGATAGGGTGTCATTTGCAAAATATCACCCAGACCAAGATGTGCTCAAGTCATTTGCAGAAAGTGAGTTCGACACTTGGTGTTTAGCCCATCACGAATCAGCATTCCGTAAACTCCACCACCTCAATATTGCCTCTAAAAACGCGGTTCCTCGTATCGTCGAAGACCTTCATGATATTAAGCACTGTCCTCGGGTTCAAATTTTACTCAAACACGGATATCAGTCGTCGGCTGCTATTCCTTGTTATGACAATAAAGCTTTTACTGGTTTTGTATTTTTGAACTCCACTCAACGTGATGCGTTTAGTTTAGAAGCGCTGAATGGTCTTAAACCTTATTTCGAAATGATTCGATTTGCGGTTGAATCAGAGACTCAAGTAGTCAATGCGATAGAAACGCTAGCGAACCGAATGCAATGTATGATGCCAGGCTATTCACCTGAGTATTACGCGCATACCAAACGCATGAAGTACTACAGTCAAATTATCGCAACGCAGTTAGCGGATCGTTATCACCTGAATGACGAAATGGTCGAAGATATTGGTATTTTTGCTCAGTTCCATGCGCTCGGTGATAGTCAGCTGCCAGTTGAAATTGCTAGCCGCCGAACAAATTACTCTCAAGAACAAGAGGCGATATTGATTCAACATATTGAGCGTTGTATCGATTCAGCGGATGACATAGTTGCCCGTATCGGAAATCCGGTTCACCCGAGTGTGACTTTGTTTTTGCAGATGGTTACTTATCAGTACGAAAACTTAAATGGCACTGGTTATCCTTATGGTTTAACCAATGATGATATACCAATCGCCGCGCAAATTACGGCTGTCGCGAATGCCTTTGATTTTATGACGACGCACCATCCGTACAGACAAGCGTGGTCCATCCCATACGCATTGTTAGAACTTGAAAAATGGGTATATCAGGGATGGTTATCTCGAGAATGTGTTGATGCTCTGCGAGAGCATCAAGGTTATATAAAGCAAATCATCCACAAATATCCCGAGCACTATACAGGCTTGGGGTTAATGTGAAGAGCAGTAACAAAGTTGAAATGTTGACGAGGAGGAATATTTAAACAATACTGTTTTTATATACAGTAATAAGTTTGGAGGTGAAGTATGTTGTGGGAAACCCTTGAAAGAGTAAACCGCTTACGCCAACAAGCACTTGCAAATCCTGAGTTTGTTGAGTCAGCAAAAGAGCACGAACAAGCACTTCAGGAGCAAGAATACCATTATCAAACTAAGAAAAAGCGTTCAGCCAAAGACAAACAAGGTAAAAAGTCGCTGGCCGATATCTATAAAGAAGTAGAGTTTGGCGCTGACGCTCGTCATTAATGTATTCACTGCGGCATTTTTCATTTCTTCATACGCTGCAGTATTCGTTCAAATTTATGCGAGAGCAGTGGGAGACCGCTGCTCTCGTTGACCTGCCTATAATTTACTAATGAAGTTCAGCAGAGCAAATTATCACTAACACTTAGCAATTCTCTCAATGATCTTGTTGGTGTAATGATAATGACAACGGTTTGCATTTGTATCTTTGTTGTTATATAAAACCTCCCTTATTAATCGTTCTGTTGAATAAGAACGGCAAACGTGATCAACGAATGAGAGCTCTGAATAACTGTTATTCGTAAATGGCTATTAGGTGAAGTAGGGATGTTGGAAGCTAAAGCACTCCAGTTTGAGATTGAAGGCAAGTCATTGCTAAAAGCGTTTGATGTGACATTTGAACCCGGAAAAACATACGCTCTTGTTGGACACAATGGTTCAGGAAAATCCACATTGTTAAAGTTGTTGGCACAGCAACAGCCATACACCGCTGGTGACGTGGTTCTGCATGGAACGAGCATTAACGATCTCTCAGCGAAAAAATTCGCCCAACACATTGCCTACTTGCCTCAGCATCTTCCAGTGACCGACAGTATTTTAGGTCGAGATTTAGTCGGTTTTGGTCGTTATCCATGGCATGGTTTACTTGGACGTTTGAGTAAGAAAGATCACGACATTGTTGAAGAAGCAATGGCGATGACAGGCACACTAAAATACGCAGATCGCTTAGTGGACACGTTATCTGGAGGAGAGCGTCAACGTGTGTGGCTAGCTATGCTGTTAGCCCAAAAAACCGAGTATTTGCTTCTTGATGAGCCTTTGTCTGCGCTAGATATCAGCCATCAAGTCGATATGTTGAAGCTTATCTCTAAACTCAGTCAAGAACTGGGCTTGGGCGTTATTATCGTATTACACGACATCAACTTGGCTGCACGATTTTGCGACTACATCGTTGCATTACATCAAGGTGATTTGATTGCACAAGGCAATGTTGAACAGGTGTTTACTGAACCTAAGTTGAGGGACATATATGGGATAGAGATGATGATCTCTGACCACCCTGCGGGTTACCCGGTGGCGATGCCAAGCTAAAGGTTGGAATAATGAGCAGTACAAACACTCGACTTAAACATTTCTCTTTCGCTCTCTCACTTAGTGCGCTTTTGGTCAGTTCTTTTCAAGCACTAGCTGACGCATCACATCGGGTGATGTCGGTTGATTGGACACAAACTGAAACGATGTTGGCGTTAGGGGTTGTGCCCGTAGGCGTCGCTCAAGGGCAAGATTACGATGCTTGGGTAAAATCGCCACCGTTACCACCTCAAACTAAGGATGTAGGGTTAAGAACTCAACCCAATATAGAGCGTATTTACGAGCTCAGACCTGACCGTATTTTTATTGCCCCGTACTTCTCCTCAATGAAGCATCGTTTAGTCGATATTGCCCCCGTTACCACCATTGACTTATATGAAAGCGGGATCACAGATTGGTCGGTACTTACTCGTTTCACTCGGAGGTTTGGTGAAGAACTGGGAAGAGAAGCGGAAGCAGAGGCGCTTATCCAACAATATGAAAAACGTTTCTCTTTATTAAAACAGCGCATAAACAAAGACCAGCCGCCGCTTTTAATGATTCAGTTTATGGATACGAAGCACGTTCGTGTTTTTGGTCAAAATAGTCTTTACTCTCAGGCTATCGAAAAGATTGGGCTGAGTAATGCATGGAATGAAAAGACGAATAGCTGGGGCTTTAGCCTAGTTGGCATCGACAAGTTAGCTGGCATAAAAGCTCAAATTGTTATCGTAGAGCCATTACCTTACGGTGGAGCGGAGCAGCTCTCTCAAGACCCATTTTGGCAATATGTTGTTCAACAATCTGGTGAAAAGGTAATGCAAGTCGCGCCCGTTTGGAGTTTTGGTTCTATGCCTTCAGCCTTCCGTTTCGCAGAGTTAGTTACGGCGAGTAAGGTCGAGGAGTTAACACAATGAAAACGATGCCTTTAAGCTTTGTGGTGTTACTTTCGGCATTTACCTTTTCTATTGGTGCTTTCCAATTGTACCAAGTAAGCTCATTTTCGTTGGCTCTAATCAGTTTATGGGAGCCTAACTTTCAATCTATCGATTCTGTTTTACTTCACTTTAGCTGGTGGCCTCGAGTCTTCACCACGATTATATCTGGTGCTGGATTAGCGGTTGCTGGGGTATTGATGCAGCAAGTGCTGCGTAACCCTCTCGCTTCACCCACGACACTTGGTGTGGCGAGCGGTTCAAGTTTTGCTTTGATGTTAGCTACGCTATTCGCTCCTTGGATGTTGGATATTGCGCCTAATTTGGTTGCTCTCATCGGCGGTGTGATATCGATGGGGTTGGTGATGCTGTTGTCATGGCGACGAGCGTTATCTCCAACGGTTGTCGTCGTTTCTGGGTTAGTGATAAACCTGTACTTTGCATCATTAAGTACGGTTATTCTGATGATGAATACCGAAAAGCTGAATGGGTTAATGATATGGGGAGCCGGTTCGCTTGTTCAGAGTGGATGGGGAGATTTCTCGTATCTTGCCCCTCGAATCGCACTTGCTACGGTCGTTGCATTTGTGATTGCAAAGCCGTTAAGTCTGTTGGAACTCTCCGAGCAAGGTGCCAAGAGTTTAGGTGTCTCGCTAGCTAAGTTGCGTTTTGTCTGTCTTGGGCTTGCGGTGTTAATCACTTCTTGGGTGGTTTCTGCCGTAGGAATCATCGGTTTCATCGGGTTAGCGGCGCCAGCGATTACTCGATTGATAGGTATCAATAAAATCCAGCATAAGCTTTGGGTATCAATGCTGATTGGTGCCATGTTATTGACTTTAACCGATTTGGTTATTCAGCAACTGCCGGGGCTAATGGCGAGTTTTATACCAACGGGAGCAGCAACCGCTGCACTGGGCGCTCCGCTACTGTTATGGCTGTTACCTCGCTTATCACAAAAGACGCAGGGCCATACTCAAACAGTGTTAACTCGACATCGTGAACATGTTTACAAGCTAAACCCTAAAGCGATCTCATTGGCGTTGATCGGCACGTTAATTTCTGTTGTTCTTTTTGCCACGGTTGCTGTGCAAAATGAAGGGTGGGCAAACTTATTTGCTAGCCAAAATTGGATTTTTTTGGAGTGGCGCGCACCTAGATTATTTGCAGCAGCAATTGCGGGGGCAATGTTGGCGATTGCTGGAACCATGATTCAACGCCTAAGTGGAAACCCAATGGCAAGTCCTGAAGTGATCGGTATCAGTTCAGGGACAGCGATGGGATTGATCATCGCGATGTTTACTGGGTTTGGTTCGTCAATTTTCACTCTTTCTCTAGGCGGGCTCGTAGGCGCATTAGCGACGGTATTAGTCATTGTGCTGCTAAACCGTAAGTCAGGCTTTCAGTCGGAGCGTATTTTGTTGACTGGTATTGCGATAACCGCACTGATGAATGCAATACAGAGCTTTATTCTAGCCACTGGTGACCCAAGAAGTTATCAAGCATTGGCTTGGTTGTCTGGGTCTACCTACTATGTCTCGGTTGAAACGTTACTCCCATTGTCTTTATCTGCGCTTGTCTTTATAGGGTTGAGTTTTCTCTGCGTAAGATGGCTAGATATTCTTCCTGTCGGTGCCGCTTCCTCTAAAGCACTTGGAATTCGAGTTGATCGTTCACGCGCAATACTGCTTCTTTTAGTTGCTTGTCTCACGGTCAGTGCGACATTGGTTGTTGGCCCGATTAGCTTTGTTGGGTTGTTGGCTCCGCATTTAGCTCGCTTATTTGGTTTTAACAAAGCGTCACAACACATGTTATGCGCCGCGATACTGGGGGCAGGGGTGATGTTGTTGGCTGATTGGTTGGGACGACAGGTCCTTTACCCGCAAGAAATACCAACAGGGCTTATGGCGTCTCTCATTGGCGGTTTGTATTTAATGTGGGGTTTACGCCGCTTATAGAAATGAGCTAAGCCTCAACCAAGAAAGTACTTATACAAATAAGCACTCGTAGTGGCATTCGTAACCTATGCGAGTGCTTTATGCAAAACCTCTGGTTTGTCTTTTACGGAAACAACTGGCGATGCCGTAACTCGCTTTTCTTTCAGCGGTCGCTGAAGTCATGAAGGGTTGGTTTGGCTGCCGACAAAAAGGAGAAGAATATGACTCGGCAGTTTATGCTGACACCAACGTCGATAGCGGTTGTATTAGCTTTATCAACGCCAAATGTCTTGGCTCTGGAAGATGAAAATATAGTTGTGATTGGACAGCAGCAAGACAGTGCAGTTGGTCCTGATTTTAGTTATCTTGGAGCGAAGAGTCGGGCAGCGACGAAAACTGATATTGCCATCAATGAGACTCCAAGAGCGGTGTCTGTTGTTACGCGAGAGCAAATGGATGATCGTGCCTCTATTAGCATTTCTGACGCGCTACAGTACACACCAAGCATTCAAACTAACTATTTTGGCGAAGATAACAAGCAAGATTGGTTTATTATTCGTGGTTTTAAACAGGCGAACAGCGGGTTGTATCAAGATGGTACCCGTTTATATTCTTCTGGCTTCTATAGTTGGCAAATAGATCCGTTTGCGTTAGAGAGGGTTGAAGTTTTACGTGGTGCAGCGTCTGTTCTTTATGGGCAAAACCCTCCAGGTGGGGTTATCAATGTTGTCAGTAAGCGACCTCAATTTGATGGGGGGTCAGGACTTGTATCTTTGGAGTACGGTTCTGAAGACCGTAAACAACTTTCTCTTGACGTAAACTCTGAGGTGAGTGAGCAGCTAGCTTTCCGCTTTCAAGGGTTAGCGAGAAAAAATGGGACGAGAATTAGTGGGGTAGAAGCAGAGCGCATTCTTCTCTCTCCATCGATGACGTACAAATTTAATGAGACGTCTGAAATTACCTTTCTAACGAGCTATCAAAAAGACGACTCAGATCCTTATCTGCAATTTTTGCCAGTTGAAGGAACGTTAACGCCAAACAAAAATGGAAAGATCAGTGATAGTTTAGCGATAGGCAATCCTAACTGGGAGACGTTTGAGCGTGAGCAGGTGTCTTTAGGCTATGAGTTTTCTCATGCATTTAATGATACCACTTCATTTGTTCAAGCAGCTCGTTACAGCGAAATGGATGTTAAGCTAAGACAAATGTATTCGTACGTTTACTCGGCTGACGTGCCTGCGTTGGGGCCGGCTTTGGACCCATCAAATGAACGCAAAACCATACTTCGGGGTGCTTCAACAGAAGATGGGTCATCTGATGCTTTTAATATCGATAATCGTTTGATGCACCAAGTAAATTGGGGAAGTGTTGAGCATAACTTGATGTTGGGCATAGATTTTCAAATGATCAGTATCGATGGTAAAGATTTTGCCAATGACCCTATAGTTGCTAATGGTAATGCATTATTAAACACACCAATGGGAGCTTTGCCCGATCCTAGGTTTAATGTATTTAATCCTACTTATTCGGATAACATAATGTTACTCGATCCGAATACGCTACAACCATTGAGCGAAACCGATAAGCAAAGAACGAAAATCGATAATCAGCAGCTCGGCGTCTACTTTCAAGATCATATGCTGATCAACGATAAATGGGCGATGTTATTGGGCGCACGTTACGACGATACAAGTAATGAAGTACATAATGTTACCACGGGTGCTCGCACGAAAGTCGATAATGGAGAGTGGACGTTTAGCGTGGGAACGGCTTATATTTCTGATTCTGGCTTCACGCCATACTTTAGTTACTCTCAGTACTTTGATCCAATTATTCAAGAAGACAGCAATGGTAAGCCAGCGAAGCCTGAAAGTGGTGATCAATTTGAAATCGGTATGAAATACCAACCGGATTCGTTTGATGGTTATTTCAATATTGCAACGTATCGGGCAACAAAAGAAAACTTGGCTCGTATCTACTTGAGTGAATTAACGCAAATAGGAAAAATAGAAAATAACGGCGTTGAGTTTGAAGCTGTAGCTAATGTGACACCATCCTTAACATTGATCGGGAACATTGCGTACGTTGATGCAGAGATAAAAGAAGACATCAATAAGGCATGGGTTGGCAAAACACCTTCCCAAGTGGCTAATACCGTATCATCAGCTTGGGCACATTATCGTTTCTTTGATGGACCTCTTGATGGCTTTGCTGTTGGCTTAGGCGCGCGCTATACAGGTGAGTCATACGGAGACAACGAAGAGAGACTAAAAGTACCAAGTTATTTCTTAATGGATGCGACGGTCAGTTATCGAATCGGCGATTACAAGCTACAAGTCGCAGCTAAAAACATCGCGGATAAAAAGTACATAGCGACATGTGATGGCTTTTGTTGGTATGGCGACCGACAAAATGTTATTGCAAGTTTAACTTACGACTGGTGAGTTAACGTATAAATAAACACCCCTAACTTTAGGGGTGTTTATTTAGAAATCGGCTTTACGGACAAAGTGCGGGTTTTTGTACTTTTTCTGCGGACCAAACGATGATACGACAAGTTTGTTCCATAATGTTTTGTCAAACTCACCCTTTGGAATCGAAGGGTAGAGGGTTTCCTCTTCTTCTCTTGCAAAATTCATATATTGTTTCTTTTTAATTTGATTGTACTTTTTGGCGATCTGGTTATGTTTTCTTACCCACTCCAGCTTGTAATTGTGGAGCACTTTTTCACCATCTTCGAGACTCATTCGAGATAGGAACAGTCGCTTGTATGAGACCTTTCTGTCCAGCATTGTGCGCATAACGGTTTGGATATATTTACCGTGATGCGTAATGGTAATGTCGTTTTCATCAATAGGAGTGACACACCAGCCTTTAGGTAAAAAGTCTGGCTTCTTAAATTGCTTATTACGCTCCATTAGCGCCTGATGTAAAACTAAATCAGAGGTGCCGCGGAACGTCTTTTGCCATTTACCGATACGAATTTGAATCGAACCAGGCAAGCGATAGATGTTAGTAAACTTATCTTTGTCCATGGACTTGTGTCATGAGATTAATGTGCATAATTAGAAAGCGGAATTCGGCCCAATGCCACAGGCAGTAGACTTAAGTACCGTACGATTTTACAACGACCTTGCGTGATATAGCGAGGGGTTATGTCAATAATAGGTAAGAAATAGAAAATTAGTTCACATTATGAAGAAATTGGAAGCTAACAAGGCTAAATTTTGAAGTTACACCAATTATGCCCATACCAACTAAATAAAAAGAAGGCACGGGCATAAAATCACACCGCTTCTTCGAGTTGCTTGGTGTCTTCTTCAATCTGTTGTAGATGTCGGTTTGCTTGCTGTAACTGATACATTTGAGCATAACGACCATTTTGCGTTAAGAGTGCTTTGTGTGTGCCTTTCTCGACTAACTCCCCATGATGAAGAACAATGATTTGGTCTGCATCTAGGATAGTTGAAAGCCGATGAGCAATAACAACGAGCGTCATGTCTTGTCTGAGTACCGCCAAGCTCTTTTGGATTAAAGCCTCTGTTCCTGAGTCAATATTTGCGGTTGCTTCATCTAATATCAATATCTTAGGTTTTACCACAAGCACACGTGCTAACGCCAAAAGCTGTTTCTGACCTGCAGATAAATTAGTTTCGCCTTGACCTAATTGCGTGTCTAGCCCGTTAGGGTAACGATGAATTTGTTCTGCCAAACCTACCTTGTCTAACGCATCCCATATTTGATTGTCATCAACCGCCCGACTGAGAGAGATGTTTTCTCTGACTGAAGCAGGGAGAATATGTGGATCTTGTTGAACCATTGCCACATCTTTGCGAAGTACGTCTTTCCCTAATGTTTTAAGTGGACGACTATCTATGAGCAGTTCACCACATTGCGTTGGATAAAAGCCCATTAACAGTGACGCTAATGTGCTTTTACCGCTTCCTGTATGCCCGACAAGCGCGATAAAGTCTTGGTGGTTGGCCTTCAACGAAATGTCTTTTAGGACGTCCTGTTTACCATCGTAGCTAAATGTGAGGTCTTTAAGTTCGATAGCACCTGACCTTAATGGTTGATGATCGTCCCCGTAAGTTTGTTCTTTCGCGTCAATCAATTCAAAAACACGTTCGCTTGACACTAACGCCTGCTGAAGTAGAGCAAGTTGCTGAGTCATCTCAATTAGTGGTTCAGTAACTCGCGCAAGATAACTGATAAATGCATACAGTACCCCCACACCAATCAACTCAATACCATTAAAACCAAAGATCGCAACCAAGCAAAGCAACGCAAGACCAGCGAGTAAGTCCATTAATGGTCTTAGCAGATAGCCGTTTAGCCGAATCACTCGTTTAGATGCCACCAGATGCTCTGCGGTTAGCTCGTTGAACTGTTTATTAAAACGCTCTTCTTGTTGCATTAATTGAATGACACTCATCCCTTGAATGGATTCACTCAGATTCGCATTTATATCGGTCAATAGGTCACGCATCTTTCGGTAGCTTTCTGTACTTAGCTGCTTAAACAAGTACATAAAGCCGATGACGATCGGCAGCAATACAAGCACAACGAGTGTGAGCTTCCAGCTCATGAAAAACATAACGCCAAGCATTACGACAATCATGACCACGTTTTTCACCACGGTCGCGATCAAAAGCTCATAAAATTGCTGTAAAGATTCCGTATCGTTGGTGATTCGCGACACCAATTTTCCAGCAGGAGTGTAATCAAACGCAGATAACGGCTGCTTAATCACGCCAGAAAATACTTGCTTACGAATCGCTTTGATCGTGTTAGCCGCGACAATGCTAAATTGCAATGACTGAAAATACTGGAATGTTGCCGATACGATCTGAAGAGCGATATAACCTACTGCTAGCGAAATCAGAACACTTTGTGAATAGTCACCTTTAGCGATGTGCTCATCAATGAAATATTGAATCAACCAAGGGCCGCCGGCGCTAGCTAACGCTGCAATAAACAGCAAGGCGAGTCCTTTAATCATTGGCTTTGGTTGAGATAATGGGTAAGACATTAACCGTTTAAACGTGCTGGTCTGGTTCATTCATTATTCCTCCATCGCCTGCTCTAGTTTCTGATACTCGAACATCTCGGCGTACCAGCCTTTATGCGCTAATAACGCGCTATGTTGCCCACGTTCAGTAATGTGTCCGTGATTCAATACAATGATCTCGTCTGCTGCTTCCAAAGCGGTGAGGCGGTGCGCAATAACGATTAGGGCCTGATTACGGTAGTATGTTTCCAAATTCTTAAGGATTTGATGTTCGGTCCGTCCATCAACAGCGGAAAGTGCATCGTCCAAAACCAACACTTGAGCATTCAGCAGCATAGCGCGTGCTATCGCAATACGTTGTTTTTGCCCGCCGGAGAGTGTAATGCCTTTTTCACCAACTTCTGTTTGATAGCCTTCAGGAAACTTTTCAATATCGTCATGTATACAGGCTAACTTTGCTGCTCTATAGACTTCTTCTTTCTCTGCATTAGGGTTGCCTAAGGCAATATTTTCGAAGATAGATTTGGAGAATAGAAACGGACTTTGGTTAACGACAGCAAAACGGTTGCGCCACTGCGGTAGTAGGGCATCCTTGATCTCGACATCCCCGAATTTAATTGAGCCGTTTTCTAAATCATGTTGACGCAAAAGTAGTGTTAACAGAGTCGATTTTCCGCTTCCTACCGGCCCTGCAACTCCCAACATTTTTCCGGGTTCAAGTTCGATGTTTACTTCCGTCAAAGCGGGCGGTAAATCACTAGACCAGTGGAAATCGTCGATATCAATTTTTAACGGAAGTGGTTTATTTTCTATTGGCTTATTACCACTGATAATTTCTGGCTTTTCATCAAAGATCTCTTGTAGTCGGTTCCATGCAGCTGAGCCTCTTTCTAAAATGTTAAATAGGAATGCGAATGCCAGCATCGGCCATATCATCAACCCTAAATACATCGTAAATGCGGTCAGATCACCAAGCGTGATCTCACCTTTATCAACAAGGTAAGCACCAGCAGCGACACTAAGAAGGAAAGAAAGACCGATGGTTAACTGAATTGCCGGGTCAAATCTAGCATCGACTCTTGCAACAGCGATGTTCTTTTCGCCAGTATCATCCACAACCTCTTCAAAACGTTGCTGCTCTTGGTTTTCTAATCCGAAAGCACGCAGCATTCGCACGCCATTAAGTGACTCTTGTGTCATGTCTGACATGGTAGAAAAGGCTTCCTGAGCGACACGAAAGCGTTGATGTAGGATGCGCACAATAAAGAAGATGATGATGGCAAGAAATGGCATTGGAAGAAGCGCCATTACGGTGAGCTTCCAGCTTACTTGCGTTACCATAATGATTAAAACCGCAATACCAGTGATCAAAGAGTCTGCGGCGGTTAAAACCCCTTCGCCGGCTGTCATAACGATATTACGCACATCATTAGTGCCACGAGCCATCAGATCCCCCGTCTTGTAACGTTCAAAAAAACGAGGTGGCTGTGTCGATAAATGCCTATATAGACGGTTACGTAGAATGGTCCCGAGCTCCCAGCTTGCGCCGAAAAGCCAAATTCGCCATAAGATGCGACACCCATAAATGGTAAAGATCAGTACAGTTAACCCTGACAGCCATAGAATCAGCGTATTTGTATCTAAAGTGTTGTCTACGACGCCGTCAACTATGATGCCAACTGCTTTGGGCGGAACAAGCTGTAGTGCTGATATCACAGCGAAAAGCAGAATGGATCCGACATAGTGCCTCCACTTTTGTTGGAAATACCAACGTAGCTGCCAGAATATTCTCATTACGCCTCCCGCTTTAAATTATTGAATTTGTTATAGAACTATTATTGAGCGAAATGATGAGTTTACAAGCACAAGTTATAGGCGGGTTTAAAAACGATAGATTGTTTCAATTATAGCCATGTGTCGGCGCAAATTACTGGTTTTATCTCTATGAGCTAACTGTGCGACGACATTATGTGAAATAGTTGTTAATGGTTGTTTTGGAGCCATTACCTTGCAATAACGATGAAGACACCAAAAGTAAAAGTGTTACTGCCACTCTATATGGGAATTAGCAATCGTCAGTTTGTATTTTGTATTTCACTTGGCCACCTGGAGTTTCTGGGTAGTAAACTTCGACATAGCACATATGTTCTGGACCAACAGGCTTGTTTGCAAAACCAATAAGGAAGTAGGGCTCGTCTGGGCTGTCTACCCCATACCAAGTGTTGATAGTGAGTTGCGGATCAAAGCCTGCTAGCTCTTTTGCTGGAATAACATTTTTGATAAATCCAAAGTAACCAATTAGGTCGTTATGGCCGTCATTATCTAGATCAATGTTATATTGTATGCCGCCATCTACTGTCTCTTGAGATTGAATCACTGCTTTGGTGTAGACAAAGTTGTTGGCGGTCATGAGTGCTTCTCTGGCTCCATATAGAACCGCCACTCTGGCATCTTTTTGTAAGCCAAGAAATTTAGGAAATGCAACGACGCTTACAATACCAAGAATGATGATGCACACAATGAGTTCAATAAGAGTAAATCCTTGAGAGCGACGCACAGCCTTTCTCCATGTTTTAGAAACGAATAGGCGGCTATTCTGATATAGAAACGTTCAGGTCAAGTATTAAAAAAGAATGATAATAAGAGATCGAGATTGCAAATCTCAAATATAAAACAAGTTGCTTATTTTCGAGATGAGGAGTGATTTTGATAAAAACCAAGGAATGAACTCGAGAGGATAAAATCCTCCCGAGTAAAGCGACTAAGATTCGTGTGTCAGAGCACTGCTGTTACGTTTAAAAATGAATCGCCAAATAAATAAGACAATTGCGATGTAACCTAATCCTACACCAAGCGATTGCCAGTGCATGCCGTTATACATCGCGATTGGCATCAAAGAGATGATGAAGATGTCAGTGATTGAGCCAGGGACATAAGCTATGGCGTAATCATCAAGTACTTTGCTACGCATTTTGGGATCAACAATACGAAGTAACGCAATACCCATGGCAACCGTACCGGTTAACCAACCCCAAGAGAAAATGCCTTTCTCGAACCAATCTTCGCCCATGATACGTGGGGCAACCCAGAAGATTAGCCATAGTGTGAAGGCGATACCGCCGATTGCAAGCACTACCATCGGCATTAAATACTGGGCTAAGACGGTAATCTTGATGGCTGAGATACCAAAGATAATCAAATAATCGGTACTGATGCCCGCAGCGTGTTTGAATGCACCGTCACAAAGATAGCGTGAAGCTTTCGTTTGTTTCGCGATGATTCGCACAAGCATGCCGCCAAGGAAGCCAGTTACAAACGTCGGGATCTGCACCTTATCGTGGAAAGAAGACAAGTAGTTGGCGGCGACATAAGAGAAAGCGGTTACGACAACCACTAACGCAGCGTGAATCGCGAAAGAATCAACCGACAGGGAAGACATGGTGTCTTTCATTACCGGTTCTTGATCATCAGGCTTAACAAGGCCTTTGCGTTCGTGTTCGTCCATGCTGTCGAAGGTCGTAAAGCTACGAATCCAACCCATCTTCAATGCGAATTGCAGCATGAGCATGCCGACAGAAATCGAGATGAAAATACCCACGGTTGCGAACGTTAAGCCAAGTGTGAAGCCATCTTCCCAGCCAAGCCCCGTGAAGATTTCACCAACAACAGATGCAGAGCCATGTCCGCCCATAAAGCCCGCAGACATTGTCACACCAAAGCCAGGATTAATCTCTGGCCAGAAGAAGGTTGTGAGAACTAGACCAAACATTGCTGCAAACAACCACTGAGAAACAGAAGCGATTTGGTTAAACGCCCACAATGAGCCAGCACGCTGTGCGACGGTTTTAGGTGATGGAACATCCGTTGCCAGACCTAACGCAGAAAAAAGTGCAGCAGTTAATAGGCTTGCGTTAGCGGTAAACGTATCGGTCCAAGGCAGTACGTCTAACAGGGCTGGTCCAAAAAATAGACCGAATAATCCTGCGAGAACCGCCGATGGAATGTACATACGCTGTAGTAATGGCGCGTGAACGCGAATGACTTTTGCCAAAATCAATAGTAAGCCAGCGATGGCTAAGTCAGTCAGCATTAGACCTTTAGGCATCTTATCCTCCAGTAAATGCAGTCAAGGGGTAGCGTCCTTGTGACCTACCTTGAATAAAAATCTCTCTCAAGCCAAAAAGTCACATACGTGACTAAAAGCGTTGAGAAATCAATGTCGTTTTCATAAGCAAAGGAATGTGCTTATGCAATTTGAAATGAGTGTAAATGTTGTGATTGCACACGAACAGGAAGAGAAATTAGATTAAATTTCTCGATATTTTTTTGATAGTTCACTCAGGAAAGGCGGCAATCCTAGTCACTTTGTCAGAGCAATGCAATTGGTGTGAATCAATAAATTATGCCTAGTTAATGGGTGTCTCTGACTAACAACATGAAAAATAAAGACAATTAACAAGCAATAATATTTGTCATATCGACAATAAAAGTTAATTAAATGGTTAAATTGTCGCCGCTTTATGGGGTGACGTTATGGATTCACATGAGAAAGAATAAAATCGACCAAGGTACGGTTTTTAAGGGAAAGCTGTTTTGAACGGTAAAGCAGGTGGATCGGTTTTGGCTTGGGAGCATGTTGCTGGAGAATTTCTACCAAGGCACCAGATTGGATTTCCTGCTCAACTAAGATCTTTGGTTGCATAAGAACACCAGAGCTTTTTAACGCGGCGAACTTAAGTACATCGCCATTGTTAGACGTTAATCGGGTGTTGCTGTTTCCAAAGGTATTAGATGGCATGTTCACCACTTGTTGGCTTTCTCCTTGGTGATACTGAAACCCCAAACAATGATGGTGTGCTAAGTCATCAAGTGATTGGATAGGGGCATGTTGCTCAAGGTAAGAGGGTGAGGCGCAGTAAGTCATGTGGTATTCACCCAATTTTCTCGCGACTAACGACGAATCGACCAACTCACCGATTCGAATAATCACGTCAGCTTCGCTTCGATATGGGTCAATCAAATTGTTGTCCAACATTAGCTCAACGTTCAAATCGGGAAATTCAGCTAAGAAGTCAGCCACGATAGGAGCAATGACCTTTTTGCCATACGTGACAGGGCAGTTAACTTTTACAGTTCCGGTTGGACGGTTGATCAGCGTCTGGATCAGGTTCTCTGCGTTGGTGATGTCTTCAATAATGCGGTGGCACTCTTGATAGTAGAGTCTGCCAGCTTCGGTCAGGGACTGTTTGCGCGTGGTGCGATGAATTAGCTGTGTACCTAAGCTTTGCTCAAGAAAGCTCACGTGCTTGCCAACCATGGTCGGTGAAATATCAAAGTGGTGTGCTGCATTACGAAAGCTGCCGTGTTCGACCACGTAAGCGAAAACTTTCATGCTTGTTAATTTATCCATTGCACACCCAGAGTTGATAAAGAAATAACTAAAGCAGAGTTTATCAATCAAATGAGGTTAATTACAGTGGGCGTATGATTAAGAATGGAGAAAGAGAGCCATCATGAGCGAGACGATTTTTGTTACCGCCGAACTGAAAATGAATGCCGATAAGCCAAGACAACAAGTGGTTGAAGCCATTGAACAATTTTGCCTTGATATGCAAAGCGAAGCGGGGTGCTTGCAAGCGAATGCGACCTACGATTCTAAAGCTCCACAACGTGTGATTCTTTGGGAGCGATATGAAAACCGCGCCGCGATTGAAGCGCATTTTGCTATGCCGCATACACAAGCGTTTATTGCGGCTGAAATGGCAGAGTTAGTTCAAGCATTCGAAACCCAAGCTCAATAGGAGACGTGAACATGAAATGGGGCATTTTAGGCACAAGCTTTATCTCAGGAGTCATGGCTGAGGCAATCCAAGGCGATGACAAGAGTGAACTGTACGCGGTTGCTGGGCGTTCGGAGCAGAACTTACAGGCATTCGCTGAGCAATATGGCATCGAGAATACGTTCAACGATTACGATGCGTTGATTGCTGATGAGCAAGTCGACATTATTTATATCGCATTGCCAAATCACCTTCATCATGACTTTATCGTCAAAGCGGCTGAGCAGGGCAAAGCGATCCTGTGTGAAAAGTCACTTTCGGTAGATATGGAAAAAACCGAGCTGGCACTTCAAGCCGTAGAAGCGCACAAGGTATTCTTTGCTGAAGGCTTAATGTACTTGCATCACCCATTTATCAGTGAGTTGGTTTCGGTGCTTAAATCGGGAGAGATTGGTGAACTTCGCTCCATCCATACGTCTTATATTGCGTCGATTGCGCAGTTTGTTAATCCAGACAGCAAAGGTGCTTTGTATAACTTAGGTTGCTATCCAATGTCATTAGTGCATTTGGTGGTTAAAACCATGTTGGGTGAACAAACCTTTGAGAACCGTTCAATGAAAGCGATTGGCCGACGAGGTAATGATGGGAATATCTGCGAGTCGAGCTTGATGATGCAATTTGGTGAGCAACAAACGGTGAGCGTACATACTGCCGAAGATCATGGATTGAAACACCAGTTCACCATTCTGGGTAGCAAAGGCTGTATTACCTTAGATTCAAACCCATGGCTACCAACGCAAGATAACCAGTTTAGTGTGGAAATTTACGAGACGTCGAAGCGCGAGGTGTCTGTACCGGCAACTGGGGACGCTTTCTTCTATCAAGTGCGCAATATTCGCCAAGCGGTTGAAGAGGGGCGTACCTCGTTAGAAAACCCTTGTGCAACATGGGAAGACTCTCACCGTATTATGCAGCTACTGACTGAGTGGGAATCACTGGCTTCAAAGTAAGTGTGTACTTGAACCAATGAACATAAAAACGGCGCACTAAATCCAATGATCAGTGCGCCGTTTGTATTTTGGGTTCAGTCTGGATTAAATGCGATTATCGCCGGTACTGAACGCAATGATTTGGCTGATCTCAGACAGGCTTCTACCACTTTCTTGCTGCCATTGAACAAACGCTTTGTTGGTTGCATCGAGCGATTTTTTCGTATCTTTGCCACCTTCAATGATCTTGCAATTACGCAGGTAAGCTTCCACGTCGCTAGACAAGATAAAGGTATCAACGCCCATTTGACGAAGTGTGTAAGGGCCAGTATTTCCGCCTAGGCGATTGCCGCGTTTCTTCAAATACGCCCATAGGTCGGTGATTTTCTCTTGCGGCCAATCGGCAACCATTTTGCCAAACGAGCCATATTCGATTTTTGCTTCGTGGATCATACGAGCGTTGGCAGGAATCGACATGACTTTAGTGAGGTGGCGAATGATGCGTTTGTCGGTTGCTTTGGTTTCCCATTGCTCATCTGACAGCATCAATAGCGGCTCAATCTTAAACCCAAAGAACACTTCTTCGAAGTTCGGCCACTTGTTGCGAACCACGCTCCACGAAATCCCACTTTGGAATACCTTCATCGAAAAAGCGGCTAGCCAACGGTCGTCGGGAATCGCTGCCAATTCTTCTTTGCTTAGTGGATGAGACAAAAGCGCTTCAAGTTGATCTTCACCACCTTTACGCTCGGCAGCGCGCTGATAAATCGCGTCAAATTTTTCGATACTCATAAAAGAAGTTAGTCCTAGTTTATGTCGATATTTGTGAAACATACTACGCTTAAGTGGCTGAATCGTAAATTGATGGAGTGTCACAAATGAAGAAGGTCACATTAACGTTTGTCGGGGAAGGTTCGGATCGTATTGCAGAAAAATTCTATGCGTGGATGACGGACGGTGGGTTAGAAGACAGCATGATTGAGAATTTATCTGACCGTGAAATCTCAGTTGTCGGCATTAGTGATATGGATAATGAAACGCGTGATGTGGTGATCAATACGGAAATGAACTAACGAGTCGTCTTTCGTCAGCTATTAGAATCAGATAAAACAAAGCCCTTCACGAGAAGGGCTTTGTTGCGTTTATAAGCGTGAGAGCCTAGTTATTTACCAGTGTCAGACCGCTTGGGAGTGCATCACCGAAGATACGTTTCGATTCGCTCTCAGATAGCTCTTTGACTTCTTCAACCAGTGATACCCAAGATTCAGGTACCTTGCTTTGCTTCAACTTAGCCAGTACCTGCTCACGGTAGTCGTCTGAGATATCGAATAGGCGGTCGCCCGTCTTACGACAAATCATTACGGCTGCGAAAGCGATCATTGGCTCTTTCTGCCAGTTCTGCTCTAGCAGCTTAGGCAACCACTGTTCCGCTTGTTCACGAGGAACGACGTTATGCTGACTGCCATATAAAGGCGTACGTGATGCCAAGCGACCCATTGCCCACCAGTGTGCTTGTTCGAACTGGTTATGGTTGATGGCTTTGCTCAAGAACCACGTTGCCAATAGAACTTTGTCTTCGACTTCTAAATGCTCCAGAGAGGCAGACAAGCGCACCATCGACTCGTAACCCATATCTTGTGCCGCTTTGGCGGATTGTGGGTTTTTCATCGCACCAGGATGTAGGTATTTCGCGATGTCCGCCAAGATGGTCTCTTGTTGCTCTTGGCTTAAACCACCGGCAATACGACGCCAGAACACCCACCAGTCGGTCCAACCTTGATGGTTCTTAAACTGAATGTTTTGTTGGTAGAGATCCCAAACTTGCTCAATACGCCATGAGTCGGTTGGATCGCCAAAGCCCGGACGCAGTGCAAAGCCAGCCAAACGAAGCCAGTTTTTCTCGTGTTGTTCTGAACGGCGGCGACGCTTACGACCTTGTGCAAAGGTATCGAACAGTTGACGTAGGGTCGTGAAATCCCATTCATCGCGTTTGCCAAGTTTCTTCTCAAGATCTTTGGCTAAGGTTTTGATCTCTTTGCTTTCCGCGCTTTTCTTATTACCGCTGTAAAGGCGAGCGATCAGCTCCTTACATTCGTTCAACTTAGGGTGAAGTTTAACTTGCTCGCTGTCATCGGTTTGCTTGTTACGAACTTCGAATTCTAGCTCCCAACGTTTGTTGTCGTCTTCTGCGCTGACACATTCCATCTTAAGCGTGCCGACTTCAGTCAACTGACACGCCAGTTGCACTTCTACGCGCTCTTTCTGGTTGGCTTGCAGTTCGGCACCTTCACCTTCAAGGGTGGTGATATAAGGCGGCAGGGGAGCAAACAAGTCCGGATCAACGTCAACCATTACACCGTTTTGAATGGCGGTGTTATTGGTTAAGGTGTCGTGGGTAGAAGTCAGCAGGTTAAAGCGAACGGGCTCACCTAGGGTAAGCGAGAAGCGGCGACCACTTAATCGGATCTCGTGTCCTTCTTCTGTGCCTTTTGCAAGCAAACAGAGCGCTTTGCCCATCTTGTTCTTTTCTTGAAGATGCAAGAAGTAAGAACGCGCTGCGCCACCACCAATTTTAAGTTGTGCGCCACGACGCGCTTTACCAAATGCAACAGCACCCAGTGCAACCGACCAATCTGGATGTGGGTTGTCTAATACCGTAACTGGTGCGCCGCGCCAATCGGAAAGTAGGGTAGTGACACGCTCAGTCACAAGCTCACTGTTGAACACACCACCATTGAGTAGCAAACCGACTGGAATGGCATTTTGTTTGTCGTCTTCAATGCCAAGTGCGGCACGAGAGACTTGCTGATGCGTCGTTAAGAACTCGGCAACGTGTTTGCTCACTGCTGGGTCGGCAACGTATGGAAGACCAAACTCGACAACCGCGCTGCGGCGTTTGTCTGGTACTTCACTGAAATCAGAAAGCGGGAAGAAGCCATCCAAAGCGATTTGGTGCACTTCTTGTTTGCTCAGCCCAATACTCTTTGTTCCGCCAAGAAGTTTCGAGCCGCTGCCCAGCATGGTGATTTTTACTTCTTCAGGTGCCCTCGCTGAAAGTAGGTTTTCTTTCGCCTTGCGAGTTTGCTGAATCAGCTTAGTCAGGCTTGCTGCAGTGAGCTTCTTACTTTGGTTGAAGCGGCTCTCTGCAAGGTGCGCTAATGCTAAGTCGAGGTTATCACCACCCAGCATCAAGTGTTCGCCAACACCAATACGATCAAGGGCTAGTTCATCTTGAGAAGAGAAACTGGCTTCAATCAAGCTCAAGTCGGTAGTACCACCGCCCACATCACACACCAGAATCAGCGGTAACTCTTTGAGTTCATCAGCTGCGGTTTGCTGGTGGCGTGCGTACCAATCGTAACATACGGCTTGTGGCTCTTCGAGCAGGACGATTTTCTTCAAACCAGCTAGCTGTGCAGCTTCAAGCGTGAGTTTACGAGCGGTTTCATCGAACGACGCTGGAACGGTCACAACCACATCTTGGTCTTCTAGCTTATTGCTAGGGTGACGGTAGTTCCATGCTTGACGAATGTGGTTGAGGTAGCTTGCGCTGGCAATGACGGGGGATACTTTATCTACGTCTTGCGCGCCAGCCCAAGGAAGAATGTCTGAACTACGATCCACTGCTTGGTGTGATAGCCAGCTTTTAGCACTGGATACCTGACGTCCTTCCACCTTAGCGCCTAATTCACGAGCCCATTCACCCACGATTACATTACTAATATCGCCAGATACAGGTTCGTTTTCCCAAGGGAGTGTTAGGTCAGAAGGGGAGATTTGACCAACCGCAGGGTGATAGCGGAAAGAGGGCAGCAATGGTTTACGAACCACTTCACCCGGACCAATCAATTGGTCGATGTCGAATAGGGATACTTCGGATTGTTCAAGGTTGTCGGTGATTTCACAGTACGCCACCACAGTGTTTGTGGTGCCAAGGTCAATACCAACAAGAAAACGAGGAGATGCCATACAAACCTTCGTGTATTTAAAAACGGCACCCGATTGGATGCCGTTTGATTTCTATTTATTCTTCTTCGTTTGAGTTGCTTTTCGCGTCTTCGCGCACATCGAACTCAACATGCCATTTTTGCCCGTTATCAGCGGCAATGGCTTCTAAGTAAAGCGTACCAAGCTCTGTGACGCGAGAAGCTAGGGTAACTGGAACCACTTCTCCCTCACGACGACCTTCAGATACAGGCAGCGTTACTTGGATTTCTGGAAGCTCTTCAAGCTCTTCTGGTGCCCAGTAGTCTAGGTGAGTACCTGCTAGGTCATCACGACGAACCGTTGAGCCAAAGAATTGGAAGTTAACCGGCTGACCGATGATCAAACCAAACTCTTGGCTTGGTACGTCAATGCTGGAACCTTCTTCCATACCAAATGGTGCAACGCAAAGTGCTTCCATTGGAGGCGCCATGCCAGGAATCGCAGGCATCGCACTTTCGATACCCACGTAGTACGCCGAAGCAATACCACCACGGATACGAACACCTTGACCACGACGCACAGAGCCGTAGTAAGCCGCACCGCTAGCAACTGCAAGGTCTAGATCCACACCTGTTAGGCGTTTCGCCATTTCTGCATCTGCTTCAATTAGCCATTCGTTGATCGTGTCTTCTAGACGAGTTGCTAGAAGTTTCGATTTCAGAACACCACCGTTGAATAGGATTGCGGTTGGCTTGATGAAGTCAGCTGATTGCGCTGCATCCGCACCTGGCATACCAGGCATGTTAGCGAATGGGTTGAAATCTTGAGCTGCTGCTTCTGCGCCATTTCCTGAAGCAGAAAGGGCATTAGCTTGCTTAGACAAGAATGCAGCAATGTGACGAGTGATGCCTGCATCTTGTGCGTAAGGCAGACCCATTTGCGTTAGTGCACCGCGGTTACGTTGAACAGGGTGGTCCGTAATCGCAACTTGAGGGAAGAAGCCGTCAACCAGTGTTTGTTGTACTTCTTCTTGAGTCAGTTCTGTTTTCAGCGTTGCGCCAAGCAGTTTAGAACCACGGCTTGGTACTACAATTGGCACTGACTGAAGCTCGCTGTCGTTCAATAGCGCTTCTTTCGCGTCACGACATGCGTGTGTCATTGCCTGAACTTGCCATGGCTGTAGCTCTTTGCCTTCTTGCGCCAGCTTCATCTTCAAGCGGTACGCAAGTGCAAGGTCCATGTTGTCACCGCCAAGTAGGATGTGTTCACCTACCGCGATACGGTTCAGAGTTAGGTTGCCGTCGTCTTCAGTTACTTCAACCAAAGAAAGGTCGGTTGTACCACCACCGATATCGACCACAAGTACGATGTCGCCAACTTCAACTTCGTCGCGCCATTTGTCGTTGCTGTTATCGATCCAGTTGTAAAGCGCAGCTTGTGGCTCTTCTAGAAGTGTTAGGTGCACAAAACCAACGTTGCGTGCTGCTTCTGCAGTTAGATCGCGAGCAGCAGGATCAAAAGAAGCAGGAACCGTAATAGTCACGTCTTGATCGGCAAGGTTGTGATTTGGGTTCGCGTGATTCCAAGCGTCTTTTAGATGCTCTAGGTAAAGCTCTGTCGCACGAAGAGGGGAGACTTTTTCCACTTCTTCTGGGCTACCTGCTGGCAGGAAAGCATCACGACGGTTCACACCTGCGTGGCAAAGCCAAGATTTCGCACTTGCAACAAGACGAATTGGTGTTTTTGAACCTAGGTTACGTGCAATTGCACCAACTAGAGCTTTTGGCTCGCTCGACCACGGAAGAACGCGTGATTGCGGGTTCATTTCGTGTTCGTGCGGCTGGTAAAGGAAAGAGCCTAATTGGCTGCGAGTCTCTACCGTACCCGGCGCAGTCAACTGCGGGATAGGCATCACTTCAACGCGAGCGTCTTCGTCGTGAGTATCAACAAAAGACATCACACAGTGTGTTGTACCTAAGTCGATACCAACACTGAATTTAGGCGTCTGTTGAGTTTCAACAGACGCTTCTTGAGAATGGTTTTCTTGGTTCATGTGTTCCATTACAGCTCAACCTCAGCTGGAGCGATCACAGATGCGTCGTAGTTCTCAGCCAGTTTAGGCAACGTCATTGATGTTGCCTTCCAACCTTTGTGAACTAGCGTGCCGTTAAATGGCGCGCTGCCTGTTACGTTGCCAGTTAGGCGGATTTCTTGTGGGTTGAAGCCTTCTTCAACCGTAATGCGAGTTTCTTCGTCTTCGTTACGAACGTGCGCTAGCGTCACGTAGTCGTTCAGTACTTTCTGACCACCAGTGTGGATTACGCGAGCGGCTGCGCCTACTTCTTCATCAGAGAATGACGTTAGGTCTTCTTTTAAGAAGTCAATCAGACGAGCTTCTTGTTGCATGATAGAAAGCAGCTGCATTGCAGAGTCTGTTGATGCGGTTGCAAGTTTTGATTCAACTTCTACAACACGCTCTACGACTTTCTCTACTTCCACTACTTTTTCTACTTCAACGATCTTCTCAACTGGTTTCTCAACCTCGACGATTTTCTCGACTGGTTTTTCTACCACTTTCTCGACCACTTTTGATTTGCGCGACACTGCAACTAGAAGAAGCAAAACGCTCGATGCGGTTAGGCCAGCGTGAAGCATATCGAACGTTTGAGGAATTAGGTTCAAATCAATGTTCATGACGTTTTTTCTCTTTCTATTGATTTATTGGTGCTCAGTATTGGCTCATATTTGTTCACTAAAACGATCGTCTTTGCGATCTTGCACCAAGTTTAGACATTAAAATGATGACGGATGGTAGCATATTCAAGGCTTAAGGCTGTAATAATTCGTGACTATACCGTACGAACAGAGTGAAAAATCGACGATCAGACTCCCCAATATAGGTTGTTGCTTGATGTTTGTGCATTGCTAACGCAGTATTTCAATAGATCCCGAAGTTTAACTTACGGAAGTATCAAAAATTACGATATGACACAAAGCACCGCTCATAAGAGCTTTATAAAACGACATTCAGACTCTATTTTAGCTTTTTTGGCGACTTTATGTGTCACTGCTGGTGTAGTCGGTGCTGCTTATACAATGCAGCAACGGTATACACAGACTACGTTTGATACTTTAGCCGACCGACAAGCAGAATCACTTAAAGCAAACGTCGAGAATGATCTAAAGTTCATTGGTGCGGGCGCAAACTTTTTCCATTCGATTGAGCGAAGCTATTGGCCATCGTTTCCCATGTATGCGGAACAAGTGATTAATAGCTCGCGAAGTCTCATTGGACTTCAATGGATGCAAAAGGTCGAATTCGAAGATCTTGATGAACATATTTTAAAGACCCGTCAAAAATTTCCAAACTTCCAACCGTTTACCGTTCCTAAAGATGGTCCCAAAACCTACGGGTACATTTTTGAACACAATGAGCCAATTTTTATCGCGTCGGATATCTACCCAAGAACACCGGAAAACCTTTCTCTATTGGGTTTCTATTTTTCGCGCAAACGCTTCGATTTAATCTTGGATGATATTTCCGAAAATGGGCGAGCGAATGTCTCGGATAAAGTTCGCTTACTGCAAGATGGTTATGACAAGTCCATACCTAAGACTGGGTTGCTGGTGTTCCATCCAGTGTTCGACTTCGAGAACAAATATTTATTAGGAGTAGTGACCGGCGTTATCCGAAGTACGGTTTACTTTGAGGATTTGATTACGAAAACCGCGACGGAGCTCGATATGTCGGTGCGCGTAGAAGACTTGGGATTCGACGCAGCAGATGACCCTGTTCTCTTTCAAAGTGCTAGCTGGGATAACATTCGAGGAACCGTTATAAGCCGAACCATTCAACTGCCTAACCGTGAATGGCGTATTGACTTTAAGCTTTCTGACGCAGTCTCAGCTTGGGAGCGTTCTATTTTAGCGGGCACGACGCTAGCCGGATTGGTAATCGCCTTTTTGATCAGTTGGATTGTGAATTTACAGTCTCGAGAAAAAGAGCGCTTAGCGGTCATGTTGGAGCTCAAAACCGTTGAATTAAAAAGAATGGCAGAGCGAGACCCTCTAACTCAACTACTTAATCGCCGAGCATTCAACGATTATTTGCTCAATCAGATAAACAAAGGTGTTAACTTCGCCTTGGTTGGTTTTGATATCGACCACTTCAAAGTGATTAATGACAAACACGGCCATTTAGGTGGAGATGAAGCGTTACAACATGTCACTAAGCTGGTCAGTGCTAATTTAAAACCGGGAGATAAGTTTTACCGAGCTGGTGGTGACGAGTTTTGTATTATTTCTAAAGTCATTGATAGAGCAGTGCTAGAAGCTTACCTAGAAAAGTTACGGAGTGTTGTGGCAAGTACGGCTTTTGATTATGGTGATGCGTCAATCATCTGTACGTTGAGTATCGGTGCGGTTATCCATAAAGAAGAAGATCCTGAGAGCTTGTATCACAAAATGGATAGTCAACTCTATTTGAGTAAAAAAAACGGCCGTAATAATGTGTCGATCGGCGATTAAATGGGCGCACAAATTCGAGTTTTACGCCGTGTTACGATAGAATCGCACGCTTTAAATTTTTATGTTAGGAACCAAGGCAAACTATGAACCATAACCGTATTGTATGCTTCGATTTAGAAATGTGTTGCTGGAACGAAAATGGCGTCGGCAGCACGGGTGAAATTATCGAAGTGGGGTTAGCTGAAATAGATTTGTCTAAAGGTGAGATAGTCAAGCGTGCTCAATACTACGTGAAACCAGAACACGATGAAGTGTCTCTGTTCTGCGCTGAGTTAACGGGCATCACACCACGTAAGATTGAAAAACAAGGACGCCCACTAGAAGAAGTGCTTAAATCCATGGTTAAGAACTTCGGTGGTCGCAACAAAATCTTTGCATCTTGGGGGCGAGATGACCTCATTCTTCTAGAAGAGTGTAAGCAAAAAGGTATTGAAGCACCGTTCACAGAGTTCATCAACTTAGCGACACTCTACCGTATTCAAAATCGTCTTAAAGATAAACGTATAGGCCATCGAGCCGCTCAAGAAGCAAAAGGAATAGACTGGGAAGGGCGTCAACACTCTGGCTATGTAGATGCATACAACTTAGCTAAGCTTGCTTTGACCATGTTTTAGTTATTCGAACCTAGCTAGCTTGTAATTAAATTATCATCCAACCATTGTTGTTTTGTCATGCAATCTGTTTAGTGTGGAAAGAGCTAAACACATACCTTGACCAGTACTTTAAATAACAATGTCGTTGGCTTATTGAAAAACGCGCAGAGAGCGCGTTTTTTTATGGCTACAGAAGCGATATCTGTTGTCATTCTAGGGGTAGCTTAGAGTTAGCCAGCGACTTATATACTCATCTCGTTACTTTACTGAGACTGTAACTTCGCTCGAATGAACTCGCTGTGATCAACATAGAGTAGCTCTGCTGTTTTACGGATCACCGCGTCTTCTAGCGGGTCAATTTCGCCGTCTGCGTAAGCGACTTCCCACATGCTTTTGATTAAGTTGTAACGAGTTTCTTGAGTCAGTTCTCTTAGTTGAGAGGTAAAGTCGTACAGCGAAGCGGAATCTTTTATTTTCTGTTGCGCTTGCTCTAACAAAGTATTTGATTCTTCTTCATTTAACGAAAGCAGTTTCATCAATAAAGAGCGCTTTGTTTCTTGTTCTCTATCATCGACACTATGGTCTGCGCCAGAAACTTCACAAAGCAAACACGCGATAGCCATGTTAGGGGAAAGTGTGTTGGTTTGGCTTAAATCAGAGCCATCAATGAGTTGTTTAAATAATGATGTGAGAGAATTAAACATAATGAACACCGAGCTATTGTTTATTTGGTTAACATGGTAATAAATACGGAAGATCTCAAGGTGCGATACCAAATTTAGCACGCCGTTGACATTTAAGAACGGCCACTTTCTCCCCAAAAAACCTAAACTCCTGAGTTAGTTCAAGGTGACTTGCCTCTTACAAAGGGCAAGTCATTTTGGGATTGATACTCAGCTTTCAGCACGTGTCGGTGGAAAATGAACTTCGTCACCATCACTCGTCAGAATACTAATTTGACTTGGTTTGCCTTCATCATCAAGACGTAGCTCACCAATGGCACTATGGTTAACCAAGCGATAAAAGTTGTGCGTACTTGGTGCGCGTTTGTAAATCTTGAGTCGTTTACGTTTTGTGAACCAGTTTAAAGGTGAGCGAGGGCTGTATAGCAGTCTATCTAGGCCATCACAAATATTGAGCAGTTGTGTAGGGAACTGATTTTTAATTCCACTACAGGTGATTTGATAGATATTCGGACTGTTTTTTCGATAGCGGAGCTTAATATCGTATGCAAAAGAGTAGTGTACGTCGCCAGAGAGAATAACAAAGTTAGTTGGTGTCTTTGTGTGTGTGAAAATACTAATAAGAGTATTCGCACTTCCGGGGTGAGCCATCCAGTTTTCAGCATCAACCATCAATGGTTTACCAAGCATGGTCACCACACGTTGTAGTGCTTCGATAAATTTCACACCAAACATTGGCGCGGCAGAAACAATAACAACTTTGTCTTGGTGCACGAGCTCTTGGTGGAACTCAATCATCGCTTCCCAGTCCATTAAGCCAGAAGGTTTGTTCATTTTAGACTCAGAACGCCAGCGTCTGGTTCGTGTATCTAGCACGACAACTTTTGGTGTCGTAGGAATGGTGTAGTGCCAATTCTCAAAGCGATACAAATATTGAATAAATGCATCTTGGGTTTGCGAGGTTCGCTCATCGATAAAGCGTTGAGCGAGGCTCATAAATTCATCATTGAATTTTTCTGGCGCATTTCCCCAACCTTGGCAAAGCCAGTAAGCTATCAAGCTATTACCGATAATGCGTTTTGCAAACGTGTTGCTGTATGCGGCTTGTTCCCAGCCTATGGTGAGATTCCAATCGTCGGTGACATCGTGATCATCAAAAATCATATAGGTTGGAATGTGAGCGAGTAAGCGTTGAACCTTTTCCAGACCTGCGACGAATTTATCAATTTGTTTTTTTTCTTCGCGCCATTGCTGCTGCCATTTGGGTTCAAGAACTTCTCCGCCGACAGTAAATTCGTTTTCTAATAAACGATCCGTTCGAACAAGCTTCCACAAGGTCGGAGACCAAACCAATAAGTACATTGCAAAGCACTCAGCAAAGCTTATTAGGTGATTCTCACACTCTTTGGCGCTGAATATTGGTGTCCCTCGGTGTGGAAAAAACTTACTTAGTAAACTGTCATCACTCACATAATGAGGCAACAATTTATCTCGACCATAATAGCAAGCAGGGTGTTGGTAGAGCTCATTGGTATTTTTTATCGGAGCTTGATCGAATTCTTCGCCTGGCAAGCCCAATAAAGCTATGACTTGCTCAATGGCATCGAGAGTGGGGCCTGCAACATGGTCTGCATAGATTTGATCACCACTCATGATGAGCATATCCGGTCTTTCTTCAATGGATTGAGACGCGATTTTATGATCCGCAGCGACCAATGTATCATCACTGAAGTGATGGGGATTACGGCAAGAGCCATGTAGGAGATAATCCGCTTTTTCACTAACGAGGAACTCAATACCCAAGTTTGGCGTATTATCTTGCTCATAAGTCAGGTGAGGGAGCAGTTCCGTCACTAATCCATATTGCGTTTTTATTTGATAGCGTAACGCTTGATGGGTTGGAAACTCGCCTTCTAATTTAAGTAAGCAACACCACGCATTGAGGCCGATTTGAAGCTGTTCTTTTTGTTCACTTAAAGGGGCTTGATAAAGGATGTAGGCATTTTCATCCGTAATTTGCACCATACCCTCCAAGCGTTGGGTGGTGACTAGCCAAATATTGATTTCAGTTGCGGTCACTTTACGTAGGATCGGACCTGCAACGACAAGAGGAAGTGAAGAAATTTCAGTCGTGTTCATCAATGCTGGCAAAACGGCTCCTTATGTGTCAGCTTCTTCTTCTAATATTTCGATAACTTGCGAGCTACTAAGTTCATGTCCCATAAGGAACAAACCAAGCATCGCATCGGCTTTTGACGCGTTATTACTGTCTTCATCCAAAATTTGCTGAAGCCGAGTTCTAATTAGGTCGATTTCGTGTTCGACGAAGCCACGCCCTTCTTCGTCACCTTGACCATCTTCTGGTGCATTATCAAAGTGCAAAAACAACATGTCACCATCGAGTTGAGTCCCTATCAACCTCTCTGGCAGCCATGCTTCTCCCATCACAATGTCTGGGTCTGTATCTGCGGGTAAATGATTCAAGGTAGAGATGAGTTCTGATGCTTTCACTTTTTACTTCATTATGTTTGATTTAGAACTAAGCTAGAGTTTAAGCGCTTGTTGTAATGGTAAAATATTCGCAAACAAGCTCACCTAGTCGTGCAATATTAATATGATCTTGGGACTCAAACTGTCACGAGGATGACAACATTTGCCATTGTAACGGCTATCATCAGCAGAACATAAGCTTTTAATGGCAAATCATTGATGTTTGCCTGCTTCTCAACCAACATTTTTCGAACTCATGAAGAGATTAATTCTAACAACACTCGTTTTACCTTTGGCTGCGGCAGTTTCTTCTGCGCATGGTGCAGAAGAACAAATGTGGGGGATTGCTGCGATGTATCGCACAGCATCGATTCCGTTTTATACCGCCGATAATGACTCTACGGTGAGTACATTTGTACCAATGATGTTCTTTGAAAACGAACATGTGTATATCAATGGCATTGAAGGTGGTGCTTTTTTGTATAACGAGAGTGATTCCGACTGGCGTGCGAGCGCACTCATGCGATTGAGATTTGTCGATATTCCCATGTCACTACAAAATGCTAATGAAGGGGACAGAGTCGATTTCGGTGGGCAAGTGCGTTATAGCATTAACGACAATTGGCGCGCAGAAGTAGAGTTGATGACGGACGACGAACTCCAGTTTCACTCTAATTACCGCCTTGCTGCCAATTATGTATTTGGTGATTGGGAATTAGAGCCATCGATTACGATTCGATACAAAGACGCTGATTTCAATAGTGAATACTATTCCTTTAAGGATATTACTGGCGAGAGAATTGGAGCTGGACTTGACACCAATCTTGGTATTAAAGCGCGTTACCATGTAACTTCAAATTTGTATTTACTGGGTGAGACGAGTGTTACTCGCTTAGATGATAACGCCTACAACAGTCAGCTTGTAGAAGATCGATATCAGGGAGAAGTGTTTGTCGGTTTTGGCTTTTTCAACGATAAAAGCAAAGTTCCGAAACCGACACTGAGCAATAAAGCATATCTACGTATTGCGCATGGTTGGGCGACGCCTTCGAACATCGGTGAAATATTTAGCTTTGAGAGAGAAAAAGACCCATACGACAATCAACTTACTTCATTGTTTTATGGGCATCCATTAACGGATGAGCTGTTTGGTTTTCCTCTTGATATTTATTTAACGCCAGGGTTGGTTCATCACTGGTCGTCCAGTGTTCAGTCTGCGAGCACAGAATACGTCATGGCGATTAAGGCTTATTATACGGTTAATTGGCCTACGACTTGGCGATTTGGTGTAGCGGAAGGTGTGTCATACATTGATAGCATTACCTATATTGAAGGCACAGAAATGGAAGACAAGGGTTATACACCAAGCAAGTTGCTCAACTACCTAGATTTCTCGTTTGATGTCAATGTAGGCGATCTCTTCAACCAAAAGAGCTGGAACAATATGTGGGTGGGCTATTCATTGCATCACCGCTCGGCGATTTTTGAAAGCGCTTCCCAGTTTGGGCGAATTAAAGGTGGGAGCAACTACAATACTATTTATTTCCAGTTCGAGTTTTAGCGCATCGCGAGATGTATATAGGTCGGATTTGCAACTGACTTATTTATCGCCCATTATGAGTAATGATGAATAATACTATGCTGCTTTCAACGAGAAATTTCGTATATCGTGCCAGAGTTAAGGCTGTTTGTGATGCATCTGATGAATCGGATGGCATAAGCACCATGAGTATCGACTCCTCATTCAATCTTCAAATTGAAGCGATAAATTGTACCAACGCTGAATTTGCCAAACGCTTTTTTGCCATTCACGGAGAAGGGCACTTGGAGGGCGATGAATGGTTGGTGTTGTACGTCAACTCTCTTGACGTTAAGGCGGGAGACAATATAGAAGTGCGTAGCGATGTCGCGTTTAATGCGATGATCGAGAACATGATATGCGAAGCTGAGCGGTCTTTAGAAAAAGTCTACCTCGATGCAATACGTAACTTGGAGAAAGTGAATCGTTTTTGACGATGTAAGCGACCCTATAAACACGATCAAGGCATCTTGATCTAAAAAGGGATTGGCGCGAACCAATCCCTTTTGTATTCTGGTTTATTCTAACTTACGCCATTGTTGCAAGTTGGCTTTGCGCTTCTGAAATGCCTTTTGCAGCTGCATCTTCACCCATGTTTAGCGCTTCTGCGTAAACAAATTCCACATCAGTGATTCCTACAAAACCCAGTACAGTGCGTAGGTACGGCGTAACGTTGTCAGTTGGTGAATCTTTATGAATACCACCACGAGTCGTTACTACAATCGCCTTTTTACCTTCAATCAAACCTTGAACGCCGTTTTCTGTGTATTTGAATGTCACGCCTGCACGAGCAATCAAATCAATCCAGTTTTTAAGCTGAGTCGGGATGGTGAAGTTGTACATTGGAGCGGCAATAACCAAAGTGTCTGCGGCCTTTACTTCTTCAATAAGGGTGTCAGACAAGTCGACCACCGCTTGCTGTTCTTGTGAAAGATCTTCCGTAGCGCGCAGTGCAGTCGCAACGGCGAAGTCCAAAACAGGTAGCGGGTTTGCAGCCAAATCACGAACAGTAAGCTTGTCTTGGTCTACATTTTTGATGAAGTCTTCAACCAATTTGTTTGATTGAGAGTAATCGCCAAGGATGCTTGATTTTAGAGCTAGTACACGAGACATAATGGTTATTCCTTAAATAAGTGCTTTCGATTATGGGAGCCATTATAAGCAACGTAAGTGAGTTCAAAAGCCTAGCGATTAGCTGAACATGTTCGAAAAAATTGAATGAGCTTTCGGTTATCTTGTTACAGATCTTGTGTGATACAATCCGCGCAGTTTTTGTAATGAAAAGAATAGGAAACGCTTTGACTTCGTCACAGCCCCCAAAAAAGAATCTAGCTGAAGAGCAAGCGACACCGTCAAATGGTGCGCAAAAAGCGACAGCGAAACAAGCTCAAACACCTCAGGCTCAAGTGAATAGCGCGGCATCTCTGCGTAAAGCGCTGAATCAGTGCATGATGCGCGACCGTTTCCGCTTGAGTAAACGTATTTCTGGTGCAAGCAAAATTAAGAAGGACGCAGCGCGTAATGCTGTGTTCGACGAAATCGCATTAGACATCGCAAAATCCATGATGGTTGCAGAGCAGCGCAGCAACTACAAACCAACGATTGAATACCCAGAAATCCTGCCTGTAAGCCAAAAACGCGACGATATTGCGAAAGCGATCGAAGAAAACCAAGTGGTTATCGTCGCGGGTGAAACCGGTTCTGGTAAAACCACTCAGCTACCAAAAATCTGTGCTGAGCTTGGTCGCGGTAAATTTGGCATGATTGGTCATACTCAGCCTCGTCGTCTTGCAGCGCGTTCGGTTGCTAACCGTATTGCCGAAGAGATGGAAACCAAGCTTGGTGAGTTTGTTGGTTACAAGGTTCGATTCAACGATCAGATCTCTGAAAATACCCAAATCAAATTGATGACGGACGGTATCTTGTTGGCTGAAATTCAGCATGACCGTTTCTTGAATCAATACGACACCATCATTATCGATGAAGCGCACGAGCGCAGCCTCAACATCGATTTCATCTTGGGTTACTTGAAAGAGTTGCTGCCACGTCGTCCTGATTTGAAAGTGATCATCACGTCGGCAACCATCGACCCAGAACGCTTCTCAAAACACTTCAACAATGCACCAATCATTGAAGTATCGGGTCGTACTTACCCAGTAGAAACACGTTACCGCCCACTAAGCGGTGATGACGACAATGATCGTGACCAGCTTGAAGGCATCTTCGAAGCGGTAGATGAACTGTGCGATGAAGGTTTAGGTGACATCCTGATTTTCATGAACGGTGAACGTGAAATCCGTGATACCGCAGATGCATTGTCCAAACGTAATCTGAAGAGCACGGAAATTGTGCCGCTTTACGCGCGTTTGTCGGCAGGTGAGCAGAATAAGATTTTCCAACCTCACACTGGTCGCCGAATTGTACTGGCAACCAACGTAGCAGAAACCTCGCTAACCGTTCCGGGTATTAAATATGTTATCGACCCGGGCACGGCGCGTATCAGTCGATACAGTTACCGTACTAAGGTTCAGCGTCTTCCAATCGAGCCAGTTTCTCAGGCGAGTGCGAACCAGCGTAAAGGTCGTTGTGGTCGTGTGGAAGAGGGTATCTGTATTCGTCTGTACTCAGAGGAAGATTTTGAGTCACGCCCAGAGTTTACTGATCCTGAAATCCTGCGTACCAATCTAGCGTCGGTTATCTTGCAAATGACGGCACTTGGTTTGGGTGATATTCAAGCGTTTCCGTTTGTGGAAGCACCGGATAAACGTAACATCCAAGACGGCGTGCGTTTGCTGGAAGAGCTTGGTGCGATTAACTCTGAGGTAAAAGACCCGAAAAAGCGCCTGACTTCCATTGGTCGCCAATTAGCGCGTTTGCCAATCGATCCGCGCTTGGCGCGTATGGTATTGGAAGCGCCAAAATATGGTGCGCTTAAAGAAGTGATGATCATTGCAGCGGCCTTGTCGATTCAAGATCCACGCGAACGTCCTTCAGATAAACAACAATCGTCAGACGATAAGCATCGTCGTTTCTTCCATGAAGAATCGGACTTCCTGACATTTGTGAATTTGTGGGAATACATCCAAAAGCAGCAAAAAGCCCTGTCTAGCAATCAGTTCCGCAAACAGTGTAAGCAAGACTATTTGAACTACTTGCGCGTTCGCGAGTGGCAAGACGTTTACTTCCAAATTCATCAGTCGATGCGTGAAATGGAATTCAAACTTAACGATGAGCCTGCTTCTTACCATGGTGTACACAGTGCGATCTTGGTTGGTTTGCTGTCGCACATCGGTATGAAAGACCAAGAAAAGAATGAATATCAAGGCGCTCGTAATGCTCGCTTTCATATCTTCCCAGCGTCGGGGTTATTCAAGAAACAACCTAAATGGATTATGTCAGCCGAGCTGGTGGAAACCTCAAAGCTTTGGGGTCGTATCATCGCAAAGATTCAACCAGAATGGATTGAGCCGTTAGCTAAACACCTTATTAAACGCAGTTACAGCGAACCACACTGGTCGAAGAAACGTGCGGCGGTGATGGCGCACGAGAAAGTCATGCTTTACGGCGTACCAATTGTACCGAAACGCTTGGTCAACTACGGCAGTATCGATTCGACCGTAAGTCGCGAAATCTTCATTCGTAGTGCATTGGTTGAGGGTGAATGGGAAACCAAACACGCGTTCTTTAAGCAAAACCGTAAGCTTCTGCAAGAAGTGGAAGAGCTTGAGCATAAATCTCGTCGTCGAGACATCTTAGTGGATGATGATGAGCTGTTTGATTTCTATGACCAACGTGTTGGTACTGAAGTCGTTTCTGGCAAACACTTCGATACGTGGTGGAAAAAGGCATCTAAAGAAAATCCGGAACTGCTGAACTTTGAAAAAGAGATGCTGTTCAAGGGTGATGCTAGCCATGTGACCGATTTGGATTACCCGAACTTCTGGCATCAAAATGGTTTGAAGCTCAAATTGAGTTACCAATTTGAACCAGGCGATGATAGTGATGGTGTCACAGTGCATTTGCCGTTGCCGATTTTAAACCAAGTTGAACCAGCGGGCTTTGACTGGCAGATCCCAGGTTTACGCCATGAGCTTGTGGTTAGCTTGATTAAATCGTTGCCAAAGACAATTCGTAAGAACTTTGTGCCTGCGCCGAACTATGCCGATGCATTCTTAGCGCGCGTTACGCCAATGGAAGCGCCGCTGTTAGATTCATTGGAGAAAGAGTTGCGACGCATGACGGGCGTAGAAGTGCTGCGTGAAGACTGGAACTTGGAACAAGTACCTGAGCACCTGAAAGTGACGTTCCGCGCGGTTGATCATCGAAATCGCAAACTGAAAGAACATAAAGACCTTCACGAATTGAAAGAGAGCTTGAAAGACAAAGTTCAAGAAACGCTTTCTAAAGTGGCGGATGACGATATTGAACAGCAAGGTCTGCATACGTGGAGCTTCGGTGAATTGCCGAAAGTGTATCAACAAAAACGTGGCGGCTACGATGTAAAAGCGTATCCGGCGCTTGTTGATACCAAAGACAGCGTTGAAATCAAACTCTACGAAACGGAGTACGAGCAGATAACGGCAATGCGTGCTGGTCAGCGTCGCCTAATTTTATTGAACGTACCGTCGCCAATTAAATATTTGCACGCCAACTTACCGAACAAATCGAAGTTGGGTTTGTATTTTAACCCTTACGGCAAAGTGCTTGATCTGATTGATGACTGTATCGCCTGTGGTGTCGATAAGCTTATTGAAGAGCAGGGTGGCTTAGTTTGGGAGCCAGAGAAGTTCGAAGCATTGAAAGAACACGTTCGTGCTGAATTGGGTGACACCGTTGTAGAGATCGCTCAACAGGTTGAGACTATTCTGACCACGGCGTTTAGCATCAATAAGAAGCTAAAAGGCAAGATCGACTTCACAATGGCGTTTGCTCTGTCCGATATCAAAGCACAAATTGAAGGCTTGATCTTCAAAGGCTTTGCAACGGAATGTGGCTGGAAACGCTTGCCGGATATTCTTCGCTACATGCGCGCGATAGAGCGTCGTATGGAGAAGTTGCCAATCGATCCAAACAAAGATCGTTTACATATGCTGAAGATTGAATCTGTGACTCAAGACTATAAAGAGTTGCTGAACAAGATCCCGAAAGGTGTGGCCATTCCTGAAAATGTAAAAGAAGTGCGTTGGATGATTGAAGAACTTCGCGTGAGTTACTTTGCTCAACAATTAGGCACTCCTTATCCTGTTTCTGATAAACGAGTCAAAAACGCGATTGATGCTTGCTAATCAACCAGTAAAATAGTGTCAGATTTGTAATTATCGCTTAAGAAGTTGCTGGTACACTAATTGCTAGTAACTCAATAAGCATTATTTTTTAGTTCTGGGAGGCAATAGTTCGCCTCCCTTTATTTGTAGTACCAACGACTGAGTTATGCAGACGTGGGAATAATAAAGAGTAAAGGTAGATGATGAAAAAAACTCTATTAGCAGTGGCGCTTCTTGGCGCATCTTCTGCGGCAATGGCGGATTCTTGGATTTACGGTGGTGCAACAGTAGGTCAGTCTGACTACAAAGGTGAGACGGACACATCATACTCTGTTCACGTTGGTACAGGCATTCTACCTATCATTGGTGTTGAAGCTGGTGTAACACAACACGGTGAGTTCAACGTAAATGGTCAAGACACTAAGCTAACTTCTTACTACGCAGCACTTAAGCCAAGTATCGACTTCGGTCCGCTACACGTGTACGCAAAAGGTGGTTTCCATCAGTGGGACAAAAAAGTGAAAGGCGGCAAAGACGATGACGATTTGGACCTAATGTACGGTGTGGGTGCTGAGTACTTCATTTTTGGCCCAATGTCTGTTGGTGCTAGCTACATGAACTACACTGCTGGTAAAGACGATATCAGCACGTTCTCTGTTAACGCAACACTACATTTCCTATAAGCGTCAAGCTTTCTAACACCATATGAAACACACCGGCTTTATGTCGGTGTTTTTTTGTCTGGAAGTCACAAAACAAAAGTTGAACATAAATTATTCACTTTTAGAGTCTTAAAATGCCTATGCTTTCCAATATATAGTGGCGATTAAATGCGCATATTTGCGTAATGTTTCGCTTAGGAATCGATCAGGAAGGGATAGTATGAAAAAAACACTCTCGTTATTCGCTCTAACGTTGTGCTCAACGTCAGCAATGGCTGACTCTTGGATTTACGCTGGTGGCCAAATTGGTCAGTCCGATATCGACAGCGAAAATGATACAACCTACGGTATTCATGTCGGTACTGGTATTTTGCCATTCATTGGCATTGAAGCAGGCTACTTTAACCACGGCAAAGTGGATTTATCTTTGAGTGGCAGCAGGGGTAGTGCTGATTTTGATTCATTCTATTTAGCGGCGAAACCTAGTATCGACTTCGGCCCGTTACACGTTTACGCAAAAGGCGGCATCAATGCATTCAACGTTGATTATGACGGCGGACTGAGAAACTTAGACAAAGATGATGGCGTCTCTTACATGTATGGTGTTGGTGCCGAATACTTCTTGCTTGACAATGTGTCTGTGGGCGCGAGTTATCAAGCGTTTGGCGTGGATATTGAAGGCGATAGCGATACCGTTAGCAGCGTAACAGGTAACATCACCTTCCATTTCTTATAACGCTCGCTGGATGAAAGGTTTGCTGATTTGGTTTCGTCGTTAATTGTGAAACCAAATCAGCGCAGGTCTTCTCTATTTGCGCTGTGACTGGCTATGAACTTAAGTCTTTCTTGTGTCTTTTCTAGTCTACAACCTACGACAAAATCAATCGTTAGACCTCATAATTTTTGTGTTGATATTATTTCCCCTTCATCTGTCTCGAATTGAGCTTAAAATGCAATAAATCACGACTTTTTGCAAAAATATGTGATTGCTGCTAAAATTTGTCCCGTTTTAAAACTTTAGAGTTCAAATTAATGGAGGGCGGTATTGGAGTTCTTCTCACCTGAGGGGCGTTTCAAATTCACGTTAAATTTGTATTTATGGATAATGCATTTAAAAAATATAGTATTGATACAACCGATTATCAGGTTGGACAGGATAACGTTCAAAAGTGGGGATTCGATATACATAACCCGGTTTTTGGCATTAGTGCGGGGCTCGTTGTTTTCTGTCTGATTTCACTTCTTCTTGTTGAGCCAACCACTGCTCGTGACGTATTAAACGGTCTAAAAAACGGAATTATCGAACAGTTTGATGCGTTTTTTATGTGGTCGACAAACTTCTTCTTATTGTTCGCCGTTGCTCTTCTTTTTTCTCCGCTAGGTAAAATCCGCTTAGGTGGCAAAGAAGCAACGCCGGATCACTCAACCGTTTCTTGGTTGTCGATGCTTTTCGCCGCGGGTATGGGTATTGGTCTTCTGTTCTGGAGTGTGGCTGAGCCGACCGCGTATTTCACTGATTGGTGGGGAATGCCACTTAACGCAGTACCATACACCGAAGAAGCAAAATCCCTCGCGATGGGTGCCACTATGTTCCACTGGGGTGTGCATGGTTGGAGTATTTACGCACTCGTTGCACTAGCATTAGCGTTTTTTGCCTTTAACAAAGGTTTACCACTTTCATTGCGCGCGGCGTTCTATCCAATTTTTGGTGACCGTGCATGGGGCTGGTTAGGTCACGTTATTGATATCCTTGCCGTTTTGTCGACGCTATTTGGTCTTGCAACGTCGCTAGGTCTGGGTGCTCAGCAGGCGACCAGTGGTATTAATCATGTCTTTGGTCTAGAAGGAGGCATTGGTACACAAATGATTGTGATCACCTTCGTTACCTTTATCGCGGTGTTATCAGTGATTCGTGGTATTGATGGTGGTGTTAAGCTACTGAGTAACGTCAATATGGTGGTTGCGTTTGCGCTGCTTATTTTCATTACCTTCATCACGTTTGATACGGCGTGGAGCTCGCTACGCGACACAACAATGGCTTACATTGAAAATATTATTCCATTGAGTAACCCTCACGGTCGTGAAGATGAAACTTGGATGCACGGCTGGACGGTATTCTACTGGGCTTGGTGGGTATCTTGGTCACCGTTTGTTGGTATGTTTATCGCGCGTGTGTCTAAAGGTCGTACGGTTCGAGAATTCTTATTCGCAGTCATCGTTATTCCTACAGTTGTTACTTTGATTTGGATGTCTGTGTTTGGTGGTATCGCGCTTGACCAAGTGGTGAATAAAGTTGGTGAGCTAGGTGCAAATGGCCTAACTGATATTTCATTGACTCTGTTCCATGTTTACGATGCGCTTCCGTATAGCTCAGTGATTTCAATGCTTTCTATCGTGCTGATTCTGGTATTCTTTATTACATCGTCAGACTCTGGCTCGCTGGTTATCGATAGTATTACCGCCGGTGGTAAGATTGATGCACCAGTACCGCAACGCATTTTCTGGGCGTGTATTGAAGGTGCAATTGCAGCCGTAATGCTTTGGGTTGGTGGTAAAGAAGCCCTGCAAGCATTGCAATCAGGCGTTGTTGCAACAGGATTACCGTTTACTTTTGTTCTGCTGTTGATGTGTGTCAGTTTGGTGAAAGGGTTAAGAACTGAACTGCCAGCTTACAAATAAATACAACGCGATCCATGATTGAGTTTAAATGCTGAGCCTTATGTGCTCGGCATTTTTTATTTCTACTTTTCTTTTCCAATAATTTCGTTACAGTTTAGGCTTATTTCCACCTCATTAAACTGCATTATGTCACTGGCTAAACTCATTCTTATTCGTGGACTTCCGGGTTCAGGTAAAACAACCTTAGCAAAACAACTGGCAATAGAGCTTGGTGCTAAGCATTTTGAAGCTGACATGTATTTTGAAAATGATGAAGGTGATTATCACTTTGAACCGGTTCAATTACCTCAAGCGCATGAGTGGTGTTTTCAGCAAACTAGAAAGTGGCTGAACAAAGGGAGAGTCGTGATTGTGAGCAATACGTTTGTTCGACATTGGGAGATGAAGCGTTACATGGACTACTGCATGAAGAAGCGCATCGAGGTGGAAATTAAAGTGTGCCACGGAGCGTATCAAAGCATTCATGATGTGCCACCAGCGACGATAGAAAAGATGCGACGCCAGTGGCAAGAGTGACCGTTACCAGAACCGGAAGTTATTGACCTCGTCCGTCAATGATCACAACGAATGTTTTGCTCATGATTGAAAGGTCCATTGAAATCCAAGAGTAAAACGAACCTAAGCTTAGTGCGTAACTGTGGTCAAACCCAACTTTGCGTCTTACATCTTCAATGCATGCATCATAGCCTTGGTTAACCTGAGCTAAGCCTGTGATACCCGGTAACACGCCATATGTGCGCTCTACAAAATAGGGGATTTCATCTTCTAATTTCTGGTAGAAAGCTGGGCGTTCTGGGCGCGGCCCAATCATCGACATTTCACCTCTCAACACATTAAACAGTTGAGGTAGTTCATCTAAACGCGTTTTGCGTAAAAAGCGTCCTACTGGCGTGATGCGGGGATCATTTTCAGTTGCCCATACTGCGCCAGAGCGTTGCTCTGCATCAATATACATGGTGCGAAACTTCATGATTTGAAAAAGATCCATTTTTTCTGGTGTGCAGCGTCCTACTCGCAATTGGCGATAAATCACAGGGCCTTTCGATGTGGTTTTGATCGCTAGCGCGATAAATGGGAATAGTGGTGCAGTGACGACCAAAATAAGCATTGCAACCAGTACATCAAACGTTCTTTTTGCGTGGCATACATTTGAATCGTAGCGTGAGTTTTTCATGATGCTTTCCTTATTGGTTGACGCGTTTCCAACGTCCATTTTCCATTCCGAGCAAATACTTCATACCGCCGATAAAGTTGGCGAGATGACCAATGACGATGTAGCTAATCAGCTTAAAAGGTTTAATAGTGTTAAGTGCTGGCATTAAGTAAGTAATAAGCGCGATGCTGTAAATACCAACTTGTGCGAACAGCATTACTTGAAACAGCGGATTGTGTGCCAGTAGTAGTGAGCAAATAAAGCAAACAATCATCAAATAGGGTGTTGCTAAGCGCAGAACCTTTCCCGATAGAAATGCAAAGGCAGTGCCACGATAACGAGGTAGCAGTAATTTCTTTAATTGCATGAGCTGCTGCATGTTACCCGCTGAAATTCTTAGGCGTCGTTTGAAATCTGCGTCGTCTGAGCTTTGTTCGAGCTCAAGAGCCAGCATGTTTGGCTCGTAAATAGCGCTATAGCCTCGCAAAACGATTCTCATAGGGAGAATAAAGTCGTCATTAATGGTGCTAACTTCCAGTGGTTCAAATAAGTGAGTTCTGAAAGTGTAAAACGCACCGTGGGAACCAATCGTTGAACCTAACAAGGATTCTTGGTGCTTTACTCGAGACTGGTATTGCCAATACGCCGCTTCACCTTGGTTATTAGTGCTCATTATTTGATATGTTGCGTTAACCACTCCAACGTTCTCATTTTGATAATGCTGACTAGCTAGCAACAGAGAATCGCAAGAAATCAATGCCGACGTGTCACTCAGTGCGGTAATGTCCGAGCTAACATGACGCATTTCTTCGTTGAGTAGGGCAACTTTACCGCGATTGATTTGGTGATCATTAATAATGAACAGAGTATCAGAGCAGATTGCTTCTTGAATTGTCGCTTGAGCAATCTCGGCTGTGTTATCTGTGCAGCCATCACATGCGATCACTACTCTTAACTTATCCCTTGGGTAATCTAGGCTCGCAAGGTTACGGATCTTCTCTGCTATCCATTGTTCTTCATTGTAGGCGGGCACGATGACAGTAATAGAGGGTAGCTGGCTGTCTGTTTTGGAGGCTTTGTAAGCTCGCTCTACAAATGGTGCTTTGGTTTCGTCTTGCTGTTTTAAAGGAAGCCACTTAAGGAGCAGTGGATACCCAACGTGATGATAGACAATCAAAAACGCGGATAAACCAAACCCTATAATCCAAAGTAAATCATTCATAGCTAGCCTCCTTGGCCAAACGTGAGTAGCGACTCACCATGTCTCTGATATCAAAGTGTTTGAGAATAAAAGTTCGAGGAGAATGGTGTGATGATTCCAGTTGCTGTGATAACGCTTCGGCCAACGAAAACACGCGATTTGCTTCAACCAGTGTGCTGTTGTTCGGACAGAGCGTCTCTTTCACGCCGCCAACATCCGTCGCGACGCAAGGAATGTCACATGCTTGAGCCTCGAGGGTTGAGAGAGGAAATCCCTCTTGAAGTGATGGTAAGCAAAACAAGTCTAGGCTTTGGTAAAAGCTGGGCATATCGTCGACCAAGCCTAAAAAGGTTACTCGATCTTCAAGTTTTAACGTTCTAACTTGTGCTTCCAATTGAGCTCGCTGAGAACCATCTCCAGCAATGGCTAGGTGTGTGTTTGGCGTAAGATGAGAGAATGCTTCGATAAGTACTTTATGGCCTTTAACTGCTTCTAGACGCCCGGCAACGCCAATCACGATTTTGTCGGTTGGAAGTTCAAACAAGTGTCTTGTTGCCGTTTGGTCACCGCTTTTAAATTTCTGACAGTCAATCCCGTTATGGATAGTACAAACTTTGCGATACTTTAACTTAGTCTGTATTTGATGGGCGACAAAGTTAGCATCGGCAACTACTTGCGGGCGAATCATCGTTAGCAAAAGGGACTGTAGTCGAGCTGATTTTTTGTTATTAAGGTGCCATGCGTCGTGCTCGGTGTGAATCACTACAGGTACGTGCGCTAAACGTGCAGCAATACCACCATACAGAAGTGGGCCGATATGATGGGTGTGGACCACGTCTGGTCGCATTCTTTTTATCATTGAAGTCAGCGTAGCGATGGTCTTCCCGCTGAATCCAGGTCTTTTATTAAGAAAGTGTAGTTGGCCTTGGTAGGGCAACAGTTTTTGCCAGCCTTGTAGTGCATGTTCTTTGCTTCCTTCTAAGCTCACGACAAAAACGGAATGGTTGGGCTGCGCAAAACGAAGCATTTCTAGTACGAGCGTTTCTAAACCGCCAGGAGCTAAGTGTTGCACGACGTGTAATATCACTTTTTTGCTGTGCTTAGTGTTATTGTGTTTTTGTCTGAATTCCATTTTCAAACCCTCGTTGAGTTCGTTGTTTATTTAGGAATTGCAGACTGCGTGCCAAAAAAATAATCGTTTAAAAACAATAAGTTAATATTGATGCTTGTGAGGCTTTATGTTTATTCTCAATTTGAGATTCATATTAGTGGACATGCTATGAGGCTGTATAAGGCAGTAGTAAAAGAAAAGCACTCGCCGACTGAGTGCTTGTAAATGAGTTCTTATGGCGGTTAGTTTCCGTACACTACGTTAGGTAAAGTGGTGATGACAGGAACACCAAGGTGTTTTTCTAATGCTCTTTTAGAGCGGATAGAGTTATCGGCTAACTCAAGTATCGTCGCTAATCCAATGCCTAAACCAGCGCCACCAATAAATCCTAAAATGACAAACACAAAACTAGGTAAGTTAGTTGGAATCGTTGGCGTGAACGGTTCATCAATGATTTTTACGCGCTTATTCTCTTCAAACTCTCCCAAAGAACCCGTTAGTTGGGCCATCTCATAGCGTTCGACGAGTTCATCATACATTTCTCTCTTCACTGCGACGTCACGAGCTAAGCGGTTGATTTCTGTTGCTGTGCTCCCAAATTGGTGCGCATTTCGCTCTAATTCTTGGATCATGTCTCGCAAGCTGTTGGTTTCTTCCGTAAGTGCTTCAAAACGTCCACGCATCATTTGTAATTGATGTAGTTGGGAGACAAGTAGAGGCTGTGCTTCGCCAAGACTGTTTACTGTGGTATTGCTCGCGATATCCCATAGTTGAGCACTGTTTAGTTCTGGTTGTTTAGAGTTCAAGAGTACCGAGCGTTCCTGCTCCAACCGGTTTAATTCTCGCAACTTACCTTGCACTAAACTATGCGCCTCTGTGTATTTAGCGCGAAGCAGGGTAAGTTCACTACGAATGTCGATGATTTGCTCTTCCAGTTTACCGATAACCGGGTTCGTTTTGGATAGTTGTTGATCCAAACTGCCTAGACTTCGTGAAACACCAGCAAGCTCCGCCTCCTTTTCGGCTAGCGTTTGTTTGAGGCTAGCAAGGCGAGTAAGGCTTTGAGCTTGCATTTCGGGCGTCGCGTCTGAGTAAGTATTTTTATATTCTGCAAAGGCTTGCTCTGCCTTGTCTAGTTCTTCCCTGCGTTTGTTGATGTGGATAGTCAAAAAATGGCTCGAATCTTTAATCGAAGAACGCTCAGGAGCCAAAAGCTGTTCGACAAAATGCTCTCTGACAGACAGCAGCATCGACTCCATTCCTTCTGATTTACCACTTTGCAATTGAATTTGAATGAAGTCTTTACCGAGTGGCTGAACAGACAGGCGCGACGCGAGATCTTTTATGATGAACTCTTGCTCTTTTGCACTCATCTCGTCATTGATCAACGATTGTTCTTTTGCGACAGAATACAAAACGTGTCGGCTTTTTAGCAGAGTACTGAGTGCGCTCAATCGGTCTTTAAGCATTGTTGAGACGGCAAGGTCTTGAAGGAACGGGTTCATTTTCGCTGTCTCTTGAATAAGCATGCTGGTATGAGCAACATAAGTCGTCGGAACCAGCTTACTTACGATGAAACCCAGCACCGGTAAGACAAGCATTGGTATAACGATCATGTAACGACGTCGCCAAGCGCCATGTAGTAATACACTAAGGTTCTCTCTCAAATCGTTCATAGCGTCCTCACTAATTTCTCAACTTGGTTGGCTCTTGCTTCCCAGCTTTGCTGTTGAACAAATGACTTTGAATCTGTCGGTGGCGGTAGGAGGTGATCGAGACTGGCACGCACGTCTTCGACATCTTGAACCACATGAAGCATATGTTTGTAGGGCATTAATGCAGGAAACGGTGTGCTGATAACAGGGGTTCCTGTTGCCAAGTACTCAAGAAGTTTAAGCGGATTACATGCCTTGATTTGAGCGTTATCAACAAAGGGCAACCAACTGGCATCCCAGTGTTGGGAGTAACGTGGCAGAGTGTGATGCGCTCTCGGGCCCAGGTAGTATACGTTGCATCTTTGTGGAAGTGGATTATCACTGAACTCGTTAGGGCCGATGAACACGAGATCCCAGTCAGGCGCTTGGTCTGCGACTTGGGCAATTAAGTCGTAGTCTAACCATTCAGACAAACTGCCATAAAAGCCCAGCACTTTGCGACCATTATTAGGAAAATCTTCAGCCTTAGGTGCTGGCTCAGAAAACAGACTAAAGTCGACACCGTGAGGCAAAGTGACGGTTTTATGTGATGGAAACTTGGTGGAGAGCGTATCGCTTGCCGTAAAGATAACGTTGGCCGCATTAACAAGAGTACGTTCGTGCTTTGTTACCGTGTCGTGGTCAACACCAGCTAAAGCGCTAAAGTCATCGCCACAATAGTAAATCAGTCCACGTGGGTTCATTTCTGCACAAACATCGGCAGCAGTCGGGAGCGACGTCCAAAATACAGGCTTATCAAAACCAAGAGCTTGTAATTGTTTGTTGAGTTGGTGTTTCATCATCTTAGCGGCCACTTTTCTTGCTAATGCAGAATTAGGGGCAGGAATGGTGAGCAAGTTGATGATGTGAATGTTTGGGTTTGTTTCAGAGTCCAATGTTGGCTTGTGTGAGCCTACGTTATGAAATACACGAGTGAGTTTGTTTAACGCACGCTGTATGTCTTTAGAATCCAGCTTAGGTTGACGAAGGCCAATGGAGTTCACCCAAAGGATTCGATGGTTCGCTGCTAGTCGCTTGACAATATGCTGAGTGGAAGAGGGTAACCCACCAAAATCTTCTCCAAATACTACGATGTCCGTCATGTGGCTCTCCTTGAGTCTTGGTTATTTGATTACTAATTAAGTGAGTAATCACAATGCGTGCCAAGGAATTAGCCATTTTAAAACAGTGAGTTATGGGTTTTGTTTATGTTTGAAACTAGGATTTCTCATTTTGACAGTCACTTTGAACAATTCGGCTAACGACAACTGTTAATGCCGCTAGAATGTAAATTGGCCAAGTGAAACCTTGAGTCAGAAACGTACCTGATACGATGGTACCGATAAGCCCACTTAACACGGCGTTTGCTCCAACAGAGAGGGTGTAATCTGATTTTGGTGTCAACAATGAGATGGAATGCAAAGAGGTGCGGATCAATGACACAATTAAAGTAATGAACACCGCGAGTCCGACAAAACCCGTTTCTGCTAACACGCCAAACCAAGTACTATGGACCGCGTGGTTGATACCATCCCAGTGTGGGCTGTAGAAATAGTAATTAAAGTAAAAGTTATCTAGACCTACGCCAGTCAACGGATGATGCAGCGCCATTTTAAATGCCGCTTCCCACGCATAAAGTCGCCCCATCGCAGAGGCATCTATACCATCCTCAGCGGCTCCCCCCGATTCTCGTCCTGAAATACCAGCGAATGCGTAGAGTACGATCGCTGCGATAGCGCCTAATACCAAGACTAATGTTTTGCTTTTGATGTGTTTAAAAGCAAAGTAGGCAAATACAGACAGTGAACCTAGTAACCCCCCGCGGCTCTGCGTCTCAATGATCGCAAAGAACAAAACCAAACAGGTGATAAGGGCAAAGAGCCTGAGATGCTTGGGGGAATGCTTCTCCATCAATTGACTAACGGTAAAGGCAAGGGGAAACATCAGCACTAGTGCCAAATCGTTAGGATCGCCAAGTACTGAACCTATGGATCGTCCTATCGACACGCGCGTCCCTTCAACCAAATCAATGCCATTCGCAGCGTTTTGTAATGCCACTAAGCCAATCAATAATCCGGCGAAAATAATTGCTTTTGACATCTGTGCGAGCTGTGAAGGTTTAGTAATAAGCCAGGTGATGGCCAACGTCATAATGATGATTTTCCAATAGGTGTTTTTGAACACCGTTATTGCGATATCACGACTGGAAGCGAATATGATTCCGATGATCACCAGACCCCAAAATATACACAGCCACTTTAATGAAGGGTGCCAAAAAGCTGTAATCTGGCGGCTTATAAGAAGGTGAAAAGCGAGTGCGGCGAGTGCCCCCAATGATAACAGTAATGGGATCTTGAAGTTATAGATAACAGGAAAGGCTTCGTGAATACGAAAGAATGAAAAAATAACGAACAGTGTGACAAGCCAAAACGTTTGATTGAGAACAAACAGTAACGCGAGTGGTGCGAAACACAACGCAACAATCAAAATGGGATGAGGCATAACAACCCAAAGCAGGCCGATACCGACAGTGATCGTCAGTGCTGCGATGGACTGTTTTGTTCTCACCTTGGTTTCATTCATAACGAGTATCTCTTCACCTGTCCACGCCGTTTCACTATGTATCGAGTGAGAGCATTGAGCGTCTCTTTACTCATGTAGCGAGTGGCTATCCCTGCCAGCAAACTGCATGTCAAAATGCAAATTGCGATGGCGATTCCTATTGATTGTGAAGAGTGAAGCAGGAACAGTGCCACACCGGATATAATCTGTAATAAAACCATCAGACTTAGGTGAAAAGGCAACGTCATACATTGTTGGCCTACTACATAAGTCAGGCCCAGCTTACACAGTTGTGCGTAATAAAGCGCAATGAACACACCATAAATACCCAGAGAAGATAAGCCAAACAGCAAAGCAATCGCAACGCACGCAGAGACGACATTTATACCCAGTAGCCAGCGAGTACGACGCTTGTACAAAATGGAGATGTTAATCAACTCACTCCATTCTTTTAACATGGCGATAGGTAGCAAGAATAAGCTGAATAGTACCGCCTCATGATAGGTTTCTGGCAGTAAGTAGGTGATCATCACCATTGCTAATGTGCCGACCACTACACTCAAACCTGTAATGTAAATCATACCTAAGTGTGTGATGCGCACTGCTTCAGTGCTCTTGCGCCCTTCTAAGTAGTTAAATCGACGTGGCATCCACCACATGCCAAACGGCTGCACTAAAATACACATGCCCACTGCAAATTTTACCGCTATCGCGTAAATCCCTAACGTCGCAAGAGAAGTGTTGGCACCAATGAACCAGCGTTCAGCGCCATTGAGACAAAATGCTACTAAACCGGCCATCATCATTGGTAGGCAGTAGTTTAGGTATTGTTTTGCCAATGTCAGCTTAGGAAGGGTGACATTGTAACGGTTAACGATGTGCAGCCAAACAAATTGAGTAATAGCAGCCAACAAGCCCCCCCACAAAACAGAAATAACATGGGGATGAACAGACAGCGCCGCGACGATAAAAATGACCTGAAAAATGGTGGTAGTGACCATGACGTTAAGCAGTGTTCTTGCTTTGTCGTCTTGTGTTCTTAACCAGGCAGTGCCGATTGCAATACTGCCTTCTAGAACGATGGCAAACATAACAATAGCAAATTCGACTCGCGTAAAAGGCGCGGGAATGGGGGCGATTAAAATGATAGTGAGCAAGCTAAGAGCGACGACGCCAGCGATGAGTAAAGCAAGTGAGTACAGCTGGTTTAGTAGGCTTGTGCGCGTATTTTGATCCTTTTCAACGCCGACGAATCGATAAAGCGCTTCATGCAAAGCGAAACTGACAAACAAGGTCGTAACAACACCAAAGGTTGTTAGAAGCTCAAGCTTGCCCATTTGTTCTGGTGAGAGAAAGTGGGGCAATACAGGCAGCATGATTAGGCTGATGCTTTTATTGATCACTAAGGCGATAGCAAATAGCGTCATGTTGGTCATTGCTTTAGACATGATCATATCCTTTGATGTCTCGCGGTGTCTTGAGTGTGCAATCATTGTTGGTAGCAATTTCGGCAGCAAGGTGCTGGGCGATTGGCAAATAACAACGTTCGGCTGTGTATAGTTGAGAAACATTGAGTGCTTCGATACCCATCGTTACTTTCATCCACGGCGATTCATTCAAAAGGCGAATTGCGTTGTGTAGCGAAGCCACATTGTTAGGCGTGTATTTAATACAATTTCGGCCGTGAGTTAACACGCGGTCCCAATAACTATCATCATGTGGAATGACGACACACATACCTGCAGCGAGAGCCTCCAAAATAGATAACCCAAAAGGTTCGTTGATACTGGTGGAAACAAACACACCACACTGTGAACGCAATTCATCTAAGTTGTTTGGGCACTCATGCCATTCAACACCTTGTGTGTTGAAGTCCGGTGTTGAATATTCCACACCTGCCACGTTAGGTTTGATGTAACACACGGTGGATTTGATCTTTTTCGACTCATCAAGTGTTAAAGCATCAAGCAAAAGATCGATGTTCTTCCATTTTAGTAAGCTAGCTGCCCAGAAAACGCGGCTTGAAATCGGATTCGCTTGTTTTGGCCAGCGATCTTTCGATAATCCATTAACAAACGTAGATGTATTCAAACCACACCAATAGCGTTCGGTGGCTGGCTTCTCTGTTTTGAGGTAGGCCTGTAATGCTTCTACCATTGATTCGCGGGTGTTTGCCAAGTAGTAAATTGCCGATGCTTTTACTAAGCAGTAGCCAGCAGATCTCGATCGTCCAATAGGGCCATGAACCATCTGTACCACAGGCTTTTTGCTAATTAATCGTAGTAAGTACAAAGGCATATCATTACTTGGGCAAGATAGGCCCAAAAAGCTATCTATTTTTGGCAGCTTCATGCACGCGTAGAGAAGTTGGAGAAAGTAGTAAGCGTTCATCAACCAGTAGGTCAGTCCATGAGTCGAGTTAAATGGTGATGGTTTTATTTTTATAACTTGCACACGCGGTGTATCACTAAGCAGTGACGCCCAATGCTCTGGATTTGTAGTGAGTAGATAACCAATCACGTTCAGCTTATCGCACTGCTTAAGGAGCTCTGCATTCGCGATTTTGGATCCACCTTGCATTGGGATGGCGTCGAACATCAATACACGTTTCATGACCGGGCTCCTCAATTGATGCTCAACCAGCGTGAAAGAGGCTTCATGCAGTGAGTCATTGGCATTGGTGTAATGGCGTTGTTATTAAGTTCACCTTCGTAAATACGTTCAATAGCGTTGATAGATGCAGTCGTCGTTAAGTTCTGGCTAGCATGTAGGTAAGCGTTTTCCGCCAGCTTGTTTCTTAATGCCGCGTCTTGCATGACTTGTTGAATCGCGTTTAACAGGCTCGCCATTCCACTGTTCTGGTACAGCAATGCAGAGTGATTATGCTCGAACAACTCAGGAATGCCTCCCGTTTTAGGAGCCACGATAGGCAGTTGAGCTAAAGCCGCTTCCCCGAGCACGAGACCAAAGGCCTCTTCATAGGCGCCGCTAATAAAAGCGTCTGCATTACCACACATCCACTCTCCGGCATTGTGTTGCTCCCCGACAAAGTGCACTCGCTCTTGGATACCAAGATCCGCGGCAAGCTGTTGCAATGCTTCTCTTTCTTCGCCGTCACCAACAATAACAAGGTGAGGGTTGTGGTGGTGGTAGTTGTGCATGCGCATTGCGCGAATAAGGCGGTCGAACCCTTTGCGCTTAATCAGCGAACCCACCGACAGAAAGGTAAAGGCCTGTGATGGGATTCCGAGTCGATCTTTAATGTCGATGGGTGTATCCACGCCTTGAAGTGACACGCCGTTGTGTACGACATGAAGTTGGTTTTGCGGGTAGCCGTCCTGAAGAATTTCGCGTCCAACATCTTTGCTAACGCAAATCAATTTTGGAGAGAGGTGAAGTCCGAGAGAGAAGCGATCGCGCAATGTATAATGGCAATGAAGTTGCGTGACAAGTGGTATATGATTCATGCGAGCAGCCAAACACATCCATTGACAAGGGCCGCCGCTATTGACGTGTACCAAGTCGATGCTGTGCTTTTCGATCAAAGCTGAGCCTTGTTTGATAAGGCTATTCCACCCGCTAATATCCCAGCGTGGAGCGCTCCAACCACCAACCAAATTGAAGGATGAATGTTCCGCTTCAATTCCGAGCGAATGGCACTTATCGATTAATGGTTGGCAGTTTGACCATACGAATGGCTCAAACTTATTGCGGTCGATTCCTGAAATGAGAGCCAGAAGCACCACTTCACTGCCGCGAATCCAATTATCACCATAATGAACATATAGAATGCGTTTTGGCGTAGTCATAAGTCACCTCTGTCTCATCATTAATCTGCGTTAACTGCTGAGCTGCAATAGAGATGCCAAAATATGCTATTAGTTTATGTGATTGAATCTTATATGATATTTATGTTTGGAACTCATCATTCTCATATTGAGAACCAATATGGATTAGTGATCCGTTTCAATTTGATATTTTTGTAGCAATACGGGAATCACACTTTGCGCTGAGAAATCATCAATGATGGTTTGTCGAGCATTCTGGCGAATGAGTGATTGTTGCGCTTCACCAATCGACATCCAGTCATGAAGACATTTAGCAAGAGAGGGAATGTCTTCGACGATAAAACCATTTTTACCCGTTTGGATAATATCTGGAAGACGACCTACACGTAAGCTCATCACGGCAATGCCTCTCGACATGGCTTCAAGCGCCGCCATTGGAAGACCCTCATAACGAGAAGAAATGATAAGTACACTGATATTTTCCCAAACACCTTCCATATCGGTTTGATGGCCGAAGAAAGTCACATTTGAAGGGGCAGTTTGATTAAGCGACTCTTTTTCCGGGCCATCACCGTACACACTAAACTGTAATGTTGGACAGAGCCTCGCTACCTCAATAAATTGATCGGCGCCTTTTTCCTGACTCAATCGGCCGACAAAAGCGATCTCCTGATAGTTGAGTTGACTGTTGGGAATCGAAACAAAGTTATTCAGCAGTTCTGAAGAACAAAAAACTTTGCGCTGAATACTTGGACTGACAGCAAAGCAATGGTCAGATAGGCTGCCGGAGCTTCTATCAAGCCAATCGTATAGCCATAGTTTCCCTGAGGACGATTCACCAGCATGATAAGTTGAAATCAAACGAGGAAACGTACGGGTGAGCAGTTTGGCGCAGCGCGACAAAATCGACGCTTTATAACCATGGGAGTGAACCACTGAGGGTTGGTGATTGGCGACGGCGCTTGTTAGGTGTTTAATTTTTAAAGCTTTATTGGGCTCGCCAGACAAATAGTTTAAGTAACTCACAGGGATCGCGGCTTCTTTTGCCTTCTGTACAATCTGAGCGGCTGGCGAATACTCAGTGGTTAGCACAACTCGAGCTTTGTTTCCAAAGGCGATTAATCCCCGAGCTAGCTCGATAACGTGACTTTCAATGCCGCCGAATAGACGGCTATCAAGCAAGATCCAAATTTCACCAATGGCAGGTTTATCAAGATTGTTCGAGATTAATTTCATCCGCTTCCCACGCTTGTTTTTTTCGGTAAACCGTAGATGGGCTTAACTCCAGCATGACAGCGGCGTTGAGGACGTTGCCATCACAGTACGCGATTGCGTTTTGAATTGCTTCACGCTCTACTTGCCACATAGGACGAATGGTTCCATCAGAGTTAAAGTACGGTGAGGTAGCAGCAGAGGACGGTGTACCAGGCAGCTCCGCTGCGGTAATCGACGGTTCGACCGCAGAAGGTGAAGGTTCCTCAGTATAAACAGGTGGTGGTGTGATTGGTGCAATGTTTGCTGACTCTTGAGCAACATGCGCAGGCGTCGTTGTTTTCGTCACTTTAGACTTTTTAGTAAGTTGAGCGGGTAGGTGGCTCACCGTGACTTTTTCGTCGTTATTAAGCACCACAATGTTACGTATGATGTTTTGTAGTTGCCTTACATTACCCGGCCATTCGTAATGCTTGATGATATGTTGAGCTTCGCTGTCGATTGTTGAGAATTTCTTTTTGTCCTGTTTGGCGTAAGTGGTCAAGAAGTGCTTGGCAAGCGTGACAATGTCACTTCCTCGTTCACGTAATGGGGGCATATCGATAGGTATAACGTGCACACGGTAGTATAAGTCTTCACGAAAACGACCTTCTTCTACCTCTGTTAATGGATCTCGGTTAGTGGCACAAATGATTCTCACATCCACTTTCATTTCTCGAGTGCCACCAAGAGGGGTGTAAGTGCCCGTTTGTAGAAAGCGGAGCAACTTCTTTTGCATCTCTAGTTCCATTTCACACAGCTCATCAAGAAAAAGCGTGCCACCATGTGCCAGCGTCGCCGCACCTTTTCGATCTGTTGTTGCTCCAGTAAAGGCCCCTTTAACGTGACCAAAAATCTCACTTTCCATCAAATCTCGTGGAATAGCCCCACAGTTAATTGCAATAAAAGGCTTGTCTTTACGGTCGCTCTGGCGGTGGATGGCTTCAGCACAAACTTCTTTACCTGTGCCGCTTTCTCCCACAATAAACACACTGGCAGAAGTTGGCGCAACAGCATCAATGGTCTTGTATACCGCCTGCATCGGGAGGCTTGAACCGATGAATCCGTGATAGTTGTGGCGATCAAACTTGGACTGAATATTTTCCACCAAATCTTCCAATTTGGCGCGTTTGAGGTGCAATGCGACTGATGTTTTTAGGCGATCAGCGTTTATGGGCTTTTCTAAGAAATCTTCCGCACCTTTTTGAATTAGATTAACGGCTAAGTCGACGCTGCCGTGTGCCGTAGCAATAATAACGGACGTAGGAATGTCATTCTGGTTGATCCAATCCAACACGTCTTCGCCAGACATGTCGGGCAGTTTCAAATCGAGAATGATGAGCTGAGGTTTGCTTCTTTCAATAAATTGAATCGCTTCGCGACCTGTCTCGACATGAAAAATGTCATAAGGTTCGTCTTTCACATACTGCTTATAAAGTATGGCTAGTGAAGTAGAGTCCTCTACCAGTAACACCCTTGGTCTCATAGTCCCATCCCAACGTAGTTTGTTTCATTTTTTATGATTTTTGTCAGCACTACTATTTGGCGTTATGAGTGGTTTATTGCTCTCTAGTGCTGAAAATTCTCAATTTGAGAAAAGCGTTATTTAAGTATTAGCACAAGGTAGGAAATTTGCGAAAAATCCATACTTTTTAATTGATTAAGTTATGCCCAAATAACTTCAAGGTGTGTGGCTTGGCGAGGGTGACTGAATTTGGAGCCTAAATTTCTGAGATGATGTAGGCATCGCGCTTTATCAAACGCGATGCTTCGCTAGGGAGTAAGACACTGATACTACTCAAACCCTTGAGCTTTTCGCTTTTCTAACGCATCAAACGATTCATTGGCGAGTTGAGGAAGTGTTTCACAAAGCTCCAATGCGTTTGGTATTTTTCCTTCGACACAGTACTTCTCAATCATTCTTGCTTGTCTTGAAAGCGTTCGATTGCCTAGAGCGAGAGCAGAACTGCCCAGTGTGTGAACCTCGAACTCTAATGTTTGAAGGTCTTTTGTGCTTAATGCTTGCTCTATTTTCTCCATGCGATCGCGTGACTCTTCGACATAGTGATCAATCAAGGTAGGGATGATTTCGGCGCACGTATCTTTGATCATTTGCTGAAGAATATGCTCATCCACTAATTCTTGCTCGATAGTCAATGTGTTATTTATCGTCATAATAGCGCTCCCTATAACATAAACAGTTCGCTTTTTTTAATTTGCTGAGACAGTTTTTCTTTCCACTTTTTTGGTAAGAAACGCAGCTTGGAAACTTGGCGGATTAACTCATCTTTCAGGCTTGGAGTGTGCTTCATGTTCAGTACAGAACCAATCAAGTTCGCATCGCTAGCATCGAGTAGCTTTTTGGCTTGCTCGAGCTGGGTTGCAGTCGTAGAACCATAATGCGCTACTAACAAAGTAGCATCACATACGCCAGCAATCACTTGAGGCGCAATATTGCTTCGGTTGACACTGAGAAGTGGTGATGTATCTATCACGACGCGCTCGTACTGCGTTAACCATTGTGCAATGTTTCGTTTCAGCATTGTTGGGTCTCGGTACGCTAACTGAGTGCTGGCGAGAGATGGAGCAGGGAGGCCGACTAAAGTTTGATGTGTATTCTCTCGTGTGATCAAATGGCCAACCTTCTCGTCATCATCAAAGTCGTGAACAGTGTGATAAGCGGGTTTGAATAAGTTAAGGTCTACATACAAAGTATTGTGGCCTGCTAAAACCAAGCGCTCTGCAAGAGATGACGCCACGGAAGTGACACCATCTTCAGATTTACAACCCACAACACAAATCGTTTTGTGGCCTTTCTGTTCACTCTGAAGATAAATTTGCTCAATCTCAGCGTGAGTTGCAGGAATAGTCATTACAACGCTCCTATTAACACGATGGTTGTGGTGATTTGTAAAATATCTCTTAATCCGGCCCTCGCTTTTTCAACAAAGCTTTCGTCTTTATGGGGAATGTAAATCGTGTCGCCTGCGCGAATGACTGGCAGCTCATAAATGTTGGCTGTTTTACTAAAGTTCACCAAATCAAATGTTCGGGCTTGGCCCTGGCAGCAAGACATATTGACCACACTGATCTTTTCAAGGTAGGCATTGTCAGTTGGTCCTCCTGCTTCCGCTAACAGATCAAGCACAGTCATGTTGTCATTGAATACGTATCGCCCTGGGTCTCTTACTTCACCTAATACGCGTACCGTGGACTCTTTTGAACGATCTAACCAGTTTTTGTTTTTTTCTGGAATGTAAATGGTATCACCAGGACGAACGTGGGGCAGAATTGATTCATCACCTGTTTCAAAGTACATCGATAAATTCAATTTACTCACTTTGGCATAACCTAGGCCTCGGTGTGTGACACGGATGTTGTGAATATCTGCATCCATTGTCGGTCCATCGGCGGCAGACAAAATATCCAGAAAATGCATATCTTCAGTGAAACGATAGCGCCCAGGTGCATTGATTTGCCCGAAAACGTATATCGATGCGTCAGAGCTTTGGCTTACCCATTGCGATTTATTATCGGATGGGTCGTCAGGCAATGCATGTACCCTTACGACTGTACCAGCGGAAACTCGAGGTAGGCTTGATGTTGGTGAGCCATCCAGAATGTATTGGTCTAAGTCAAATTGTGTCATTTGACCGTTATTGGCGACTTCAATTTTGGTGGTATCAGCTCGTCGAGTTGGGCCACCAACGTGTGCAAGCAGATCAATCAAATCCATTTCGTCTGACCACTCGATGCGTCCAGGGCGAACAACTTCTCCCATCACTGCGACCGCTCTACTAGGTGCTACTTTTAACCAAGACTTCTCATTGAAATCGGTTTTCTCCGGCACGAAAATCGCATCTCCTGGTCCAACATTTGGTGGTCTGGCTGAAGATAGTCCTTCTGTATGCGCGGTAAGATCGAATTTGATGACTTTGCCATCGGCTTTTATAACGCGAATTTGGCGAGATTCTGCGTAGCGAGTGGGCCCGCCAGCGTTGGCGAGGATATCCATGAAGCTAGCGCCTTGCTTGCCTTCGTATGCCCCAGGATGGGCGACTTCACCCATCACGTAAACCACATTTGCACCTGCTTTGATTTCTTCTTCCTGTTTTGGGACAAAGATGGTGGCACCTGGCAGGATCTCCGGCAGTAGGCTTTGGTCTCCAGTATCAAGGTACTTTTTCAGGTTAAACATGGTTGGGTTATTGTTTGTTATCACGCGAATTTGCTCAACACTGGCATATCGTGTCACGCCGCCAGCTCGCATTACGACATCAACTAGCGTGGTGTTTGGCTTGTATGAGAACGAGCCAGGTGCGTTGACTTCACCAAAGACTTTGATTGCACGAGCGGAATCTGCGCTGTCACCTGAATTCGCGAGTTTTGCTGCATCAAACTCTTGCTCAATATTCCCTACGAGTGGGGAAGCGGGGACAAATAAGACATCCAGTGATTCTAATTTTGGCAGTTGGCTATTGTCACCCGTATCAAGGAAGCGTTTGTAGTCAAATTCAATGTTTTTATTTCCACGTTTCACGATCATTTTATCAAGCTGAGCCCCAGCGCGCAGGCCGCCAGCTTCGTACACAAACATTTGAATGTTGGACCCAAAAGGTAAGGTATATTCACCGGGTTTGACCACGTAGCCTTGAACGGACACTAACAACTGTTGCTGTTTAATAAAAACTCGAGCGTTGTTAACGTCACGATACACGGTCTTTAGCCTGTCGATAATCACGTCTTGGAGTTGTTGTTCATTGTAGCCGGCCACTAATACAGGGCCGACTTCTGGTAAATTAATTCGTCCACGACGATCAACCTGAAACCCTTGGTTTAACGACGCCTCTCCAGGTAAGTTAATCTGTATTAAATCACCGACCTTAACAGTATTGCTCTCATCCGCTATGGAAGAAGGTACCCACGCGACCAGACACAACAACATTAAGAGGATAAATGGTTTCATCGTGTTCATAGCGCGCCTCCTGCCGTTGGGTTGCGGTTTATTGAGGTATCGCTATCTGAATTAGGGCTAATAACCTCGATGCTTACTCGACGATTAGTTAAACGCACGGCGGATGTTTCACCTTCATAGAGTGGCAGGTTATCTCCGACAGATTTGGTAGTGACTCTCTCTGAAGTGATACCAAATACGGTTAGGTAACGCTTTACTTGTTCTGCACGCGCTTGAGCAAGTTTCTGGTTGTAATCGGGTGTTCCAGTTGCATCCGCATGCCCCGTTACTACAAGAGATAGGTTAGGGTGGTCACGTAAAATGTAGGCTGCTTCTGCCAAATGTCCCATGTACTTCGGGTTGATTTCTGCTGAATCGACAGCAAACTGGTTGTCGATATTAAGTAGTGCATAGATATCCGACACTATGTTTAGGTCGCTACGTAGTGCTTCAATATCATCGGGCGGTGTGCAAGTGGTTTGGCTCAGTACGTAGTCGAGTTGTTGTTCGAGCTGGTTTAAGCGTCGACGCTGAATCACAAGGTCGTTGGCAGCGTCGAGTAAAAGCCCACCTTCCAACTCGCGCGCAATTCTATTTTGTTTTTCAAGGGCCTGAACAACTGCCGCAGGAAAACACCAGCGCGCTCCCTCTTGGATTAGTGCGTCTAGATGTAACTTGGTCAGTTGCCAATCAAACCTTAACCCATGTTCTGGACCTAAAGGCTCGTCAGGCATCACAGGGGAAAACTGATAATTCTCGATCGAGATATCTTGATAGCTTTCCGCCAAGCCACCTTTTCCGTGTTCTGGGTAGTCAAACGACGAACAACCAAACATGCCGACAACAAGACCGCTTAATGCATATCGTCGTATAAGATTTACCATGCCAACCTCCGTTTAAACCGGTATTTTTAGTGTCCTTTTGAGTTAACGGGAATGGCATGGTTGATACGAAGCAAGCTCATGATTTCTAAAGGTTGGCCTGATACGTTTTCAATACTCATGCTTCTTTCACGTTCAACTAGACGCTTATATAAGTAAACAATGGCACCAATCCCTGAAGAATCAAGAAATTGGACGTGCTGTAGGTTAATTTCGACTTCTTTGTGATGATTGTTGTGAATTACTTCATCAATGTGATGTTGTGCTTGTCGACAGCCGCTTGCGTCTAAGTCACCAAAAAACTCAATGGCTAACTTGTCTTGATTGATTTCTAGTTTGCGTAATTCCATGACTCTGTCTCCGTTTGTTTTTCTAATTGGATATAGAGCAGGTAACGTGCCAATTTTAAACTATTTAAAAATCAAAAGTTTAAGCGCTGTTGATGATGTTGTTCAATTTGAGAAAGGACTGATTCTCAAATTGAGAATCAAAAATGCACAGAGAAATGGTTTGCTTATAAGAGGTGTTGAACCTAAAGAAGTCATTAGAGCGGGGGATCTCGTCATGATTAGATTCCAACTCGATTGACGAACCATCCGCCTTAAGTGAATAACGTGTAACGACTAAATGCAAAACCTGTCTAAAGTTTATGATTATCTTTGCAAATTATTACTAATGTTGATTGTTATGAGTCGAAGAACAACTAGTAATAAATAGGTCATCGAGAGGACTTACGTTTCAATAAAGACGATTTTTTGTACAAGGTCTTCTTATGCCATTAAAAATGACATTAATTGCGCTGGCTGTTATGGCAGCGTCTTCACAGCTTCAAGCGGATACTTCTCTCGCACCACCAGTTTCTCTTGCACAAAGCTATCAGGATGGTATTGATGTGTCTGAATATTGGTATAGCGAAAAACTTGATGGTGTTCGCGCTTATTGGACTGGGCAACATCTCGTGACGAGAAATGGTAATCGAATCTACGCCCCTGATTGGTTTACAGGACCTTTGCCTGATTATCCGTTGGACGGTGAACTTTGGGCTGGGAGAGGTAACTTCCATCTTGTTCAGCAAACGGTATTAGATAAAACTCCTGTAGAGTCTGCTTGGCGACATATCGACTTTATGATCTTTGATATGCCATATTCCGCTGGTGATTATCGGAAGCGTTATTACAACATCAAAGATTTAGTGCTTGAAGTCGACCAGCCTCATATCAAATATGTCGAGCACCGAGCCATTCAAAATGAAGCTCATCTGTTTACACAGTTGGATAAAATTTCAATATCCGACGGTGAAGGGGTGATGTTGCGGAAGGTATCAAGCCGCTATCAGGCTGGACGCGGTAGTGATTTGCTTAAACTAAAACGATACGCAGATGATGAAGCGTTAGTTGTGGGTTATAAGCCAGGAACAGGGCGCTTATTAGGTATGATGGGAGCAATGTTAGTTCGCTTACCAAATGGCATTGAGTTTTACATCGGTAGCGGATTTACCGATGAAGTGCGTCGCCAGCCTCCGAAAATTGGTTCAACCATTACATTTAGATATAACGGTTTTACACATACTGGTAAACCACGTTTTGCTCGATTCTTGCGTGAAAGGTTGAAGGAATAGAACGCTCTGCACTTACTAGTTGCCAACGGTTACGCCACATCGTTTGAAGAGACCCTGCCAAAACTGAACGTGGTTTAGGGTTTCTTGCCTAAATGTTCTATGTGCCTCAATGATGCCATACTGGTGACCATGGAGTTGCATACGGTTCTCCACCAAAGTGGCACCATCATTAAGTTGTTGATAGGTACTGTCTAAATAAGCCAAATAAGGTTGCACTTCTTCAACGTAAATGGATTGAAAGACATTTCTTAAGTAGCGGAACTGGGTGGTGTCTCTGTTCGGCCCGCACAATACGTTGCTCTGGTTCTGCTCAAGTAGCTGAGTTGTTGCTTTTAACCAAAGGGATGTGTTTACCATTGAATAGTAAAGTCGTCCGAGTAAACGAGATTTCTCTAACTCTTCTTGATATTGAGTAACTTCCACATCGGGTAGACGTGAGACCGCGCGGTGGGGTAAATCATACATTTCGCTGAAAATACGATAGACATCGTTAATGCGTGCAATATCATTCGTCGTATTTTGAGATAGCCAATCAGAGGCAGTTAGTTGCTTTTGCATGGCATCACTTACGAGTAGTAAGTTGTCGAGATGAATGTCTAAATGCTGCCACTTGGTTGAGTAAAGCTCTGTCAATGTCGCGCGTTCTTCATCGCTAAGTGGAAATTCGGATAAACATCGATTCATGACTCTTAAAAGGGCAGTTTGATAATCAAAATCATGAAAGGCATCCTGCACCTTTCCAAGTTGTGAGTTTTTCTCGGCAAGTAAATTAAAGAGTCCGCATTGTCGTAATTGATAGCTCTCTAGCAGGCCAATAGATAGCCTTGGCAATGGCTCGAACAAAACGCGTTTCGCAGGAATCGTTACCGTAGACTGTAATTCTATTGGAATAGCAGGAACGTCCAATACATTGGCTACACGTTGATGATACTTATCAAACATGGCGTTCTCTGGATTGAACCAGTTATCACAACCATTAAGAATCAAGATTAAGAACAATAAAATAGACCGCACAAATATCCTTTTTTATAACTTCGTATCCGTTGTCTAGAGAGCAAAATCAACCGCTTCGTAATCTTGTTATAAGTATACTCAACCGTGTGATTATTCGATCATAAAAGCCAGCGGATGCTGGCTTTTTTACTTTTTATTGAACTGAAAAGTTCAATTGCACTTCTGGCTCTTGGCGATGCATCCAACGCATTCTGACGCCTAACATAAAGGCCGCAGAAGATAGGCCGATGATAAAACCAAGCCAGAAGCCTTGTGCTCCCATTGGCTCGACAATCCAGTCTGTACGGCCAAGGACGTAACCAATTGGCAGCCCAAGAATCCAATAAGCAATAAAAGTACGGTTGAAGATAGCTCGCATGTCTTTATAGCCGCGTAATGCACCAGCTGCGATCACTTGAACCGCATCCGTACATTGATAAACAGCGGCAAATACGAGCAGGTGCATCGCTAGAGTGATTACCTCTGGGTTGCTAGTGTAAAGCTCGGCGATCCACTCACGAGACAAGACGGTTAAAATCGCTGTGAGAACGGACAATGCTAGACCAACCATAATGCCGACTCGTGACGCTACGCGCGCGCCATCTACGTTTTCTTCACCAAGTCGATGGCCGACACGAATGCTTACTGCTGCACCAATACTCATTGGTAGCATAAATACCAACGAGGAGAAGTTAATCGCGACTTGATGCGCTGCCACAATGATAGGACCCAGTGGTGAAACGAGCAGTGCAACGACAGCAAACAGTGTTACTTCAAAAAACAGCGCTGCTGCAACAGGAAAGCCGAGCTTGAATAGACGAACTTGCGCTTTCCATTGTGGGCGATGCCATTCTCCAAATAGGTTGATGCTTTTCAATCGCTCTGATGTCATCACATATAGCAATAGCATGGCAAACATGACCCAGTAAACAATCGTGGTTGCTACACCACAGCCAACACCGCCTAATTCAGGTGCACCAAACTTGCCGTACACGAAAATCCAGTTTAGAGGAATGTTGAGCAGCAAACCGATAAAGCCAATAACCATTGCCGGTTTCGTCAATGACATACCATCCGTAAAGCTTCTAAGCGTTTGGAAAAGTAAAAAAGCGGGTACTGCTAATATAACGGCATGAATGTATCCCACCGTTTTTTCAGCCATCAGTGCTTCAACATCCATCAGCCCGAGAATAAACTGGGTTTGAAGCAGGACTGCAATTATCGGCACACTGATCAGCAATGCCAAAACGACGCCTTGCTGAATTTCAAACGGGATTTTCACTCGACGACCAGAGCCATTTAACTGTGCGACAACAGGGACCAATGCCATTAATAAACCCACCCCAAACAAAATGGATGGTAGCCAAATACTTGAAGCGACAGAAACCGCAGCCATGTCGGTGGCGCTAACGCCGCCAGCCATTACGGTATCAACAAACCCCATACCAGTTTGAGCGACAGATGCGATCAATACCGGGGTCGCCAATTTGATAAGACTTGATGCTTCTTCTTTATAGCGATGCACGAAAAATACTCCAGAGCGGAACAATAAGTTGAAAGAATGAGAGTACTCGAGGGCAAAAGATGTGGTGAACGGATCTGATGGTTGATTTTAGTCACGATAAGGTGAAAAAATGCCTCGGAGAAACTCCGCGCAAATGATAAACAATTGTATGTTCATATTCCATAGCTAGGTAGCGAATAGTCGATAACACTGACTGGACGCTCTCCACGCTAAGGATACGCTTTTACTGAGAACAGCAGCGAATCATGGTAATGTTGAAGCATGCATGAGAACAAACCAGTGTTCATTAAGCCATGGCTTTATCGTCTGCGGTCTTTATTTCCGACCTGTAGCGCAGTGTTTAGGGCTTAGTCTTCGACTACAGTTGGTATTAAATCAATAGGTAAAAAGAAATGTTTACAGGAATAGTTCAGGGTACGGCGAAGGTCGTTAAAATTGATAAAAAAGAACGCTTTCAAACGCACGTTGTCGAGTTAAGCGATGAACTTTGTAAAGGGTTAGAAATTGGTGCATCCGTTGCACACAACGGATGTTGTCTAACTGTGACTAAGATCGAAGGCAACCTTATCAGTTTTGATTTAATGCAAGCGACATTGGCTCTTACTAATTTAGGTCGGCTGGTGGAAGGGGATAGCGTAAACATTGAGCGCGCGGCTAAGTTTGGTGACGAAATAGGCGGGCATAGCATGTCTGGTCATATTAGTTTAACGGCAGATATTGTCGATATCATCGATACGCCCAATAACCGCACGATTTGGTTCCAACTGCCGCAAGAATCAATGAAATATGTATTAGCGAAAGGTTACATTGGTTTAGATGGCTGCTCGCTAACTATTGGTGAAGTTGAAGCGTGTCGTTTTTCGGTACACCTAATTCCAGAAACCTTGCAGCGAACGCTTTTCGGAGTGAGACAAGTAGGGGAGCGTGTTAATATTGAGTTTGATCCTCAGACTCAAGCAATTGTTGATACTGTTGAGCGCGTTCTTGCAGCAAAACAGCTTTAGAATGAGAAAAAGGAGCCGAGTGCTCCTTTTTCATTTAAGCGTTTTTATATTTCTGATGTTCACATGCTCGAGCTGCTATTCGTAATTGTCATCGATAAATAGTTCGACCTTGTCTTGTAGCTCATCCACTCGCATATTTAGGTGGATAGCGTGGCAACAAGCTGGGCAATCATCATAAAATTCTTGGTCACCATTGCTTGCATCCAATGTAATGCTGATAGAATGTCCGCAATGCGGGCACTTTACATACCTTTCGGTATAATTTTTCATACAACAACTCCTAATCTCGCAGGGCTTTTAAACACACTATTCATCAAGGAAGTACAGCCCTTTACTTACTTTGCCTACAAGGAAAATAGGCACAATCCAAAGTTAAGTCTCCTTTGATATTAGGTCGAGTTGTTGCTAATTGAGTCGAAATAAGTACAAAACTTGACCCCAAACTCAACCTTGAGCTTAGGGTGATTTTCTGTAGTGATGTGCCTCGAGATTTTACATCTTGAAATATGCAGTGGCTTCCAAATTAATAAGAAATGATTTTATTAATAACCAGTTGAGCCTGTTCCAAGTAATGGCCGCCAAACAAATTACAATGGTTGAGAACATGGTAAAGGTTATAGATATCTTTACGCTCTTCATAGCTTGAAGAAAGTGGTATAACCGATTCGTAGCCTTGATAAAATTCTGGTTGAAATCCACCAAAAAGCTCTGTCATCGCAATATCACACTCCCTGTCCCCCCAATAGCATGCAGGATCGTAACAGATAGGACCGAATGCAGTGAGTGCCGCATTTCCATTCCATAAATCGCCATGCAACAAAGAAGGTTCCGGAGCATGGTTTGCTAGCCGCTGTTTTACGACGTCGATAAAGTCATCGATATCAACCAAGGTGACGCCTTTTTCTTTAAGGAGCTGTAATTGCCATCCTATGCGTTGCTCAGCAAAGAATACACACCATTTCTTGTGCCATTTGTTGGGCTGTAGAGTCGAACCGAGATAGTTGTCGGTATCAAAACCAAACTCTTTTTGCTCGCCCCACTGGTGTAGGTGAGCTAATTGCTGCCCAAATTTAAAGCTGTTGGGACCATCTTCTAATGGTTTCGTTGGAAGGTAGTTAAGAATTAGGAATGAGGCATTTTTGGTTTTACCAACCAATACCACCTCAGGTACAAATAGGGTTGATGTTTCACGCAAAAGATGCAGGCTTTCAGCTTCTACCTCAAATTTAGACAAAAACTCGCGATCGTTAATTTTCACAAAATAACGTTGCTCGCCATCATTGATCATGTAGCTTTCACTGATATCCCCACCAGACAGCCTTACTTTTTCCGTGATCTGGTAATCGAACAATAAAGTATCAGAAAGCTGTTGCGATATTGCTTGCCACATACAAAACCTCGCGAATCTATTTGACCACCAATAGTTTAGGATAAATAGCAGGGAGTTGGCGCTATGTTGAGCATACTTAGTAAAGAAACCTTCCTCTTAGTGTAGTCAATTTGTATAAATGTGAATCAAATCGCTTATAAGCCTCTGATTTGTTGGCTTAGCATATGGAGATGAACGTTTACAACAGGTATTATGATTTTTTTGACGTTAGTTCCATTGGTGGCATGAAAATACTGATATGTGATGACTCAGCTGTTGCAAGAAAGCTTATTGCGCGTTCTATCGTACAAGATACATCATTGCATCTTATTGAAGCGCAAGATGGTTATGAGGCGCTTAATATTCTTGCTGAGCAAAATATCGATATTTTGTTTCTCGATTTAACGATGCCCATAATGGATGGTTTTGAGGTCCTCGAATCATTACCTGTTAGTCAGTACCCGACCAACATCGTCATTATTTCTGGAGATGTTCAACAAGAGGCAAAACAGCGCTGTCTCGATCTTGGTGCTCAAGCTTTTATCGCTAAGCCTCTGACAGAAGAGCAGGTGCTCCCACTATACGAACAATTAGGACTGCATTATGCGTTCAAACCTAGTCATTCGGTTGATTCTAAAAACCAGGGTTGCGAAGAGCTTTCCTTACTAGCCAAATTCCGTGAAATTGCGAACATTGCCCTTGGTAAAGGGGCTGCGATTATGGCCGACCATTTACATGAGTTCATACAACTTCCTGTTCCTCATGTTGGACCGTTGTCCTACGGCGAGCTTCATATGACACTGGTTGATGTGGTTGGGCGTGACAGTTCCGTTGCGGTAGCGCAGAGGTTTGTCGGTGGTGGTATTCACGGAGAGGCACTGGTGTGCTTACGTGGTAGGGATATCAATCAGATTGGGGAAAAATTAGGTTACCTCCTTGAGTTTACGCCTCATAATGAAATCATCTTGAATATCTCTAACCTACTGGTTTCGTCATTTCTCACATCATTGGGCGATCAACTCGACAAGCAGTTCTCACTTCGTCAGCCAGGCATTGTGGATACCTTAACACCTTATTGTGAAGAGCAAGGCGAGTTGGGTGAGCTCTTTACTATCGAATACACCTACATGGCAGAAGCGCTCGATTTCGAGTGCGAGGTACTGTTTTTAATTGATAAGCCATCCGTAGAAATAATCTATGAAATCATGGAGCTAATCTAATGTCCGATATCACGCTGGACATAGCAGACTTTCATTGGGTCACACAAATTCTCGATACGATGGATTCAGGGCTTATTGTTTTGGATCAAGAGTATAAAGTGTGTGTGTGGAACAGTTTTATGCAGTCATACAGTGGCATTCTATCACAAGAAATTCTTGGTGAATGTTTATTTGAGCATTTTGAAGAGCTGCCAAGAACTTGGCTAGAAACCAAGATAAAAGCTGCCGCCGATCTGGAAACTCGTTCTTTTTCTAGCTGGGAAAACCGACCGTATCTTTTTAAGTTCAACAATTTTTCTCCGGTTTCAAACAGCAGTGATTTTATGTATCAAGATATCGTGATCACGCCGTTAATTGGGCTCTCAGGAGAGGTCAGCCACATAGCGATTCAAGTCAATGATGTTTCTGAAACTGCGAGAAATCGCATTCATTTGAAAGAAACAAATCAACATTTGTCGGAAATCAGTCGCAAAGATGGTTTAACAGGTTTATTTAATCGCGCTTATTGGGAGCAATCATTGAAAGATGAGTTTGCTCACTTAAAAGTTATCGACGGACCATGCTCATTAGTAATATTCGATATCGACCACTTTAAGAAGGTGAATGATACTTATGGTCACCCGACAGGGGACGAAGTCATTCGTCGAACCTCTGCCTTGTTGAGAAAAACAGCAAGAAGCAGTGACATCTGCGGTCGTTTTGGTGGTGAAGAGTTTACCGTACTACTTCCTCACACAAACCAGGAGCAAGCTTGCTATTTCGCAGAGCGTTTGCGCAAAAGAATTGAGCAAGAGATCGTGAAAGTGGAAGATTTTTTGATTAATTACACGATAAGTATTGGTGTTTGCGAGTATAAGCCTTATTTTGAAACTCACACTCAATGGTTAAAGAGTGCCGATGCTGCGCTGTATCGTGCAAAAGAAAATGGTCGTAACCAAACCTGTTTGCATGAAAATGGCTGAAATATAAAAAGGTTTGAAGAAACCCTGTATCCGAATTCAGTGAAGCAAAGCTCAATTGTTTGAAAATCATCCAGTTGGTTCGTGAATGTTTGTTAATATGAAATAAGTTAATGAAATTTTCTCGGCATGTCTTACTATTGAAACTATTCTGCTTTCAGCTTCGAAGGCTTGCAATAAACGGAGAAAAACAGTGGTTTTAGAAACCGATGGATATCTCGCTCTTATCGAGCACTTGTCTCTAAATCTAGATATTTTTACGACCGAAATTGGCGACACTGGATCCGAAAGCATCGAAGATGTTGTCACCGATATGGTGGCTTCAAACATCATGGCGATTTTTGAGCAAAATCCAGAACTTCACTCGAGCGTACGTTTCAAATTGTTGAAAGAGGCTGATGCAGTTGTTGAAGATCTTGGTGAGATATTGGCTGGGGTATGGCATAAAAAAGCGACCAATGAACAGATCACGTTCCTTGATGAATACATCGCTCTGGTCAAAAATCTGTTCGATAATGCTGTTGCGACTTACGACTGATATTGTTTTAACTTACAGCAATGTCCGGTTAAGAGTAAGAAGAGTTACATTGTAACTCTTCTTATTTGCCAAAACTTAGATGCCCAGTATGGGTTGTCGATTCTTGAAATAATCACACCTCTAGACGTCGATGCATGCATGAACTGCTTGTTACCCAAGTAAATTCCGACATGATAAGTTGTACGTCTTGTTTTAAAAAACACTAGATCCCCTTGCTTGGCATCCGTCCAACTTAACTCCACACCTTGCGTTGATTGCTGCCTCGTTGTCCTTGGTAACGAGAGCTGATAAGCCTCAATAAACGCTTTTTGTACAAATGCTGAGCAATCAATTCCAGATTTCTGTGTCCCGCCTAAGCGATAAGGCGTGCCGTGCCACTCTGTGTAAAACTCGAACAAGTCGGGGTTGTCCGACAATAGCTGATTTGTAGGTGCTGTCACTTGAGCTTGCTCACTAGGCTCAGGCCCAGAAGAGCAGGCGCTTAGTAGCACACTGATTATCAAAGGAAAATATACTCGACGCAAATCACCACCTGTCATCTCTATGACTCACAACTGAAATATTAGTGTCATAACCAATCCATAGTATGGGCTGCAAATCACGGTTTTGTCTCACAAATGTGACGGAATCACTGCAGAACCGATTCAACCTTAAGAAAGAATAAAAATTGATTATGGCAAAGCGAAAACGCTCACGCACATCACTTTCACTGATTCAGGCTGTCAGTGCAACATTTTTAACTATCATTGCTCTTGTTATAGCCCTTTCTGTCTCAAGTTTCAAAGGAATGGAACAGGTAGGGGAACAATTTGAAGACTTGTCGCAAAAAGCATTACCAATCGCGATGGCAAACGCAAAGTTAACCAGGAATGTATTGGAGATGGTTAAGCTACTCAACCATGGTATGCAGATTACTGAGCCGAAAGAGTTGCCTCTCGTAAAAGAGCAAATCGACTCTCTTGCAACTCAAAGCACAACTTTGGTTGTGAAAGCGTCTGGTGTAGCTCAGCAACTCTCGGAGGAGTTAGACACCAAACTAGCGCGTTTACATAACATCACGCAGTCCATTTTGTTGAAGCAATCTTCGGTGATACAAATTCAAATGGATATTGATGCCGCTGTTGGTGGTTTTCGCTATGGGCTTAGCTCTATCGGCCCGGAAATGAATCGAATCAGTTCGTTCCTTAGTGCTGATAATCCTGAGTCGAGCGATGCCGCTAACCGTTTCATTGCTTCTGCAAGCTCAATGGAAAGTACGTTCTTAGTCATGATGATGCACTCAGAATTAAACAAAGCCGAAAAAGAATACCGAGAAATGCGAAATCGCATAGCAGGTATTAAACTCGCCTATGAAGACTTCCAATCTTTCCATCCTGAAGTAAGTGAATATGCAAGCTTAACCGCACCATATGAGATGGTGAAACAAGGCTTTAGTGAAAAGGGCGTGCTGCGTTTGATCCTCGCCAAACTAGAACAAGGGGAATTGCAACGTTCAGAGTTTAAACAGGCTTCGATGCTTGCGGATGAAACCATGCGGTTACTTGATCAAATCTCCCAAACCGCTGGTCAGTTGATCGATGAAAAGGAGCGGGTGGTCAACGAGACCATTGAATCGGTGAGCGTTGTGCTCGTGTTTGCGGCGTGTGTGATTTCTTTTATTATTCTTGTTACTTGGTTTAGTCTCAAGTCATGGACAAACCGAGGGTTAAGGAATGTACTAACGCGTCTTTCAGCACTTACCGAACATGATTTTCGTGACAAGGCAGAAGAAGTTGGCCCCTATGAGCTGAAAGAAGTAGCACGAAAGTTGAATCAAGTAATCGATTCCACACATGACTCCATTCAAACGGTGACGCGCAATTGTGAAACGCTTTATCAGACGGCAGAAGTAAGTCACAGTGCAGCCGAACAAACAAGTGATGGGTTGGCAACACAAAATGAAGCGTTGTCGAGTATGATCACGACCATAACGCAGCTTGAAGCCTCTATTCGTGAAATAGCAATGGTGACAAACGCATCTTCACAGGACTCGCTCCTTGCAACCCAACACACTGAAAAAGGGGTTCAAGTCGTGGAACAAAACCGCGAACGTTTGGAGTCATTAGAAAGCTCTTTGGATGTAAATGAACAGTCAATGTTAGAGCTAGACCAGCGTGTTAAACAGATTCGTGAAATGGTGGATATGATCAGTGGGATCGCGGACAACACCAACTTACTTGCTCTCAACGCGGCAATAGAGGCTGCCCGTGCTGGTGAGCAAGGGCGTGGATTTGCGGTTGTCGCTGATGAAGTTCGCAAACTTGCAAGTGATACCTCTCAACAAACTACGAACATCCGAGAAATGATGAGCGAGCTTATTACTGCCGCAGAGCGCTCGCGCCAAGCAGTTAATGATTCAAGAGAAGAAATGACCCACGCGCTACAGTCCAGCAATGAAGTGAAATCGACATTCTCTGATATCAACCTCGCGGTTAAGCACATTCAAGAACGTGTTGAGCAAATCTCAGTTGCTACAGAAGAACAAGAACGAGCGACGGCAGATGTATCTCAATCCATCACACATATTTCTGATCTTGGCGAACGCACAAAGCTGCAGCTTGAGTCTATGGTTGAGAGTTCTGAGCAAGTGGCGGAAATTGCTGGGCACCAGCAAGCAATGCTGCACAAGTATGAGCTTCATCAGACCAAGTAAATGAGATGTTTCCACCGACTAAAAGCAGAACCTCGGTTCTGCTTTTTTGTTACGGCTACTCATTTAATGGCTCCTATTTGCATCGCAAAAGTGAGTTACATCTCATCTCGTTCATTTCTAAAGGGTTTAGTTATCACAACGTGATGTTAATGCTTTGTTCGAGGGACTCGTTGACTAGAATGTCGCCAGAATTCAAAGGAATGAATCATGCAGCTTCATGCGATTTTTTTATATCCAGAGAAAGCTAAAGCCATAAGAAGGAGTGGTTTTGTGATCGATAAAGTTTGCCCCGTCGTTCTACGTAATCAAAATCAAGAGATCCTACTTTTTAAACATCCGTTGGCGGGTGTTCAGCTCGTCAAGGGCACTGTTGAAGTGTTTGATGAAAGTTACATCATAGCGGCCAAGCGGGAGCTCGCTGAGGAGTCTGGTATCACACATGTTCATTCCGCACGATATTTATGCTCATGGGACAGTGGCTTTCAAAATCAAGTATGGCATTTTGTTTTGTGTGAGTGTGCTGACCTCGCTAATTCATGGCTGTTTCATACGCAAGACGATGGTGGACATGATTTCGCGTTCTTCTGGCACGATGTCGAGAGCGGCCTTCCCGCGAATGCACATACTGTGTTTCAGCGCGGGCTGGAAAAGGTACGAGAGTTGATAAACCAAGGCGTGATTTAAAGGAGGATTCTGTCGTTGCATTGGCGGATTTGGGACAATGACAAAGCAAACACTATGCTAAATAAAGAAGGTAGAGCAGCCGTTACTGTTCTCATCGTGTTGATAATGGCACTGTCGATCTCAAAAATGGCGATGGGATTACAAATGTTTAAGTGACTTCTATATGCTTTGCTCATTCATTCAGATAAGGAAACGGTAATGGATAAATTCGTCGTGTTTCTCTTATGCCTTTTTATGACAGTTGGCGGAGTGGTTCATCTTTATGACAACATTGTTGGTGGCTTTTTACCTTACGATTTTGCGCCACGCTGGTTGAATATGTATTGGAGCGCTTTGGGACTATTGGACTTATTAGCAGCGTATCTATTGGTCAAGCATCGCCGCTCTGGCCTAGTCGTTATGTTATTGATTCTTATAACCAATGTTATCTTTAGTTCCCACGCTCACTATACATTAGAAATATTAGATAACAACGTCGCCCTACAAATGAAGACACTGTTTTTAGGGTTCTCATTTGGGGTATCTATCTGGTTATGGAATGCGCGAAAACATAGTCAATCGCGCCAAATATTTCGTTAATTATTATTTTCACAACACTCGATTAAGGATTGTAAACAGGGACTCGTTATGAACGATTTTAAAGACTTGGCCAGTTTTGCTGGTTTCAGCGTACTGACAGGTTTGAGCTTTGCCACCACTTTCTTCAGCCTTGCTTTTCTATACAGCTCAATAGAGGCACAGCAAGTAATGAACACCAATGCTTTGGCATGTGCAGTGCTTGGTGTTGTTGGTTTATTTGTTGGTATTACTCAGCTAAACAAAAAGCGTCAGCTAGCAGAAAACTAATCTGTTCTTACACATCATGAGGATGAAGTAGTGTTTAACTGGGGTTTAGGCTTGGTCTATTCGTTTTGTTGACATACTTCATCCAACAATATTTTTTCAACCATTACTTCTTCTCTTTATTGTAGCGAAAGGGCTGCGTTAACAGCTTATCTAATCTTTGCTCTTCTTCGTCTCTAATTTCCGGCACACCAATAACAACATCTTCATGACCCAACTTAGGCTGAGCTCGGTATGTCCCAAAAAAGCGGTCCCAAACTGAAAGGAAAAAACCAAAGTTTGAGTGGGTCTCTTTTACTATCACTGAATGGTGCACGCGATGCATGTCTGGTGTAACTATGACGTTTCGCAGTTTTTGGTCCATAGATAAAGCCAGTTTTGCATTACTGTGATTAAACATCGCGCTCGCATTAAGCACAATTTCAAATACCACAATTCCGATAGGTGAAACACCTAAGATAAACACGGCTGCAATTTTTACTCCCATTGAAATGATTATTTCGAAGGGATGAAAGCGTGCGCCTGTAGTGACGTCTATGTCGAGATCGGCGTGATGCATTCGGTGAATCTTCCACAGCGGTTTTACATGATGAAAGACAACATGCTGAGCGTAAATGACGAAATCAAGCAAAATGACGGTTAGAAAAATATTTAACCAAGCGGGGAGGGACAGAATATTCAGCAGCCCCCATTGTTGCTCCTGAGCTATGACCGCAGCTTGAAAGGCGGCGATAGGCATGATTAAAGCAATAACTAGGCTGTTAAAAGCAACCAATGACAAGTTATTGACCCAGCGAAACCTGCGCGAAGCGGTCAGTGTTTTTCTAGGCAATTTGTTCTCCCAAATAGCACAAAGCAATAATACGCCAAGGAAAAAGCCTAATCTGAGCCATGAGGGTTCTTGAAATGTCGTTTCTGTCACTGTCATTCCCTTATTTATTTCTTTATCTATGACCGAGATAAGAGTGAAATTATTTCAACACACTGCTGATGGGCTTATCTTGAGGCGAAACCATAATATCAGTAGAATCGCGCTCTACTTTTTACTTGGCATTACTTACCATGAGAATTCACGCTTTCCACCGTTTATATCAGTACCGACAATCTATCTCAACCAAGCCTTTCAACGCGCGTGGATGTAAAGTGGTTCGTTGCCAATATTGCCAGGTTTCTGAGCAACACTGTTTGTGCGACCTTCAGCCAAACATCAAGGCCAATATTGCATGTATGTTGATTGTTTCTGAAAACGAAGTGTTTAAGCCAAGTAATACCGGTCGTCTAATCGCTGATACGATTCAAGAGACTTACGTGTATCAATGGAACCGAACAGAACCGTCTGAAGAGATGCTAGCGCTACTACAGGATGACAGTTACCAACCGGTGATTGTATTTCCTGCAGACTATGTGGATGATCCCTCTCGTTTAATTGAAGATCTAGAGCCAGGGCGATTGGTAAAAGAAGATGTCGAGAACAAAAAATGGTTGCTGATCTTTATTGATGGTAGCTGGCGTGAGGCACGAAAGATATTCCGTCGTTCTGATTTTCTTAAATCTTTGCCTGTGCTTTCCATTGAGCCGGAATCTCTGTCTGAATACATCATGCGCCGCTCCGAGAATGAGCAGCATCTTTCAACCGCCGAAGTCGCGACATTAGTTTTAAAACAAGCTGGTGAGCCGAAAGCTGCGGAATGCCTTCAATTGTGGTTTGAAGCCTTCAGAGAAACTTACATGCTGAGCAAGACTCGAGTCAAAAACGACCCTAACCAGCCACACTTGAAACGTTTCAAAGAGTGGATGAAAACCGAGAGCTGACTCTAAGGAATGAGCTTTTGTTGATGGTATGTTGTTCAACTGGCTTCGGTGAGGGGATAAATCTGCATTCGGTCACGGTTTGCAGGCGTACAGATATGGATAATGCCATCAGTTTATACTTTTGACTCTAGCCATTTTTGAGAGTCGTTTGAAGCATTTTTTAGGAGAGAAATACATGTATTACGGCTTTGATGTCGGCGGCACTAAAATTGAATTTGGTGCATTTAACGAGAAGCTTGAGCGTGTAGCGACGGAACGTGTACCTACACCAACAGACAACTACGAGCTGCTGGTTGATACCATTGCGGAATTGGTGAACAAATACGATACAGAGTTTGGCTGCGAAGGTACGATTGGTCTTGGCCTACCAGGTATGGAAGACGCCGATGATGCAACGGTACTAACAGTTAACGTTCCTGCGGCAAAAGGCAAACCACTTCGTGCTGATCTGGAAGCTAAAATCGGTCGCAGCGTAAAAATTGAAAACGATGCAAACTGTTTCGCGCTTTCTGAAGCCTGGGACGAAGATCTTCAAGATGAACCATCTGTACTAGGTTTGATCCTTGGTACTGGTTTTGGTGGCGGCTTTATCTACGAAGGCAAAGTATTCTCTGGCCGCAACCACGTAGCGGGTGAGGTGGGTCACACACGTCTTCCTATCGACGCATGGTTCCACCTAGGCGAAAACGCACCATTACTGGGTTGTGGCTGTGGCAACAAAGGCTGTTTAGATAGCTACCTATCTGGTCGTGGTTTCGAGCTTCTTTACGCGCATTACTACGGCGAAGAGAAGAAAGCGATCGACATTATTAAAGCGCACGTAGAGGGTGAGGAGAAAGCAGTAGAGCACGTCGAGCGCTTTATGGAGCTGCTAGCGATCTGCTTTGCAAACCTGTTTACTGCAACAGACCCACACACCGTTGTACTTGGTGGCGGCTTATCTAACTTCGAATTGATTTACGAAGAGATGCCAAAACGCATCCCTAAACACTTATTGTCTGTGGCTAAGTGTCCTAAGATCATCAAAGCAAAACACGGTGATTCAGGTGGTGTACGCGGCGCTGCGTTCTTAAACATCAAGTAATGACTTAAACCTTACTCGATATAAAGTAAGAAGAAATTTAAAGCCCCGTTTAGACTTTCAAGGTTAAACGGGGCTTTTACTTATATACCGAAGTAACTTGTATACCCAAGTAACTCATATACCTAAGTAATTTCGGTATGCTCGGGTATGGATCATGAACAAAAGTAGCATGCATAAAAAACTCACGACGAATCGTGAGTTTTCTGTTTGCAGCTAAGCTTATTTGTTCTTTTTGCCTACGCCCAGGTTTTCTTTTTGAGCTAGGGTGATTTTGCTAAAGCCTAATTTTCTGAAGTAGTTGTCGCGGTAGTTTCGCACCGCTTTAGTGTCAGACACTGCTTCGATTTGTTGCTCCATCTTTAGGAACTCAGTGATATCGATACCTTCGGCTTCTGCAACTGCTTCTTGAATGTTGCGGTGTTGCTGGTATGAGAACGTCAGTTCTTTGTCTTGGTCTTTGTAAGTGTAAAGAATGGTGCGAGCCATAGCTGTCTCTCTGAAAAGGTTTCTGTATATTAAACAAAAAGGCCAGACTCGCTGACCTTTGAATTTCTAGTTTGAGCTAGATTCTGCCTTGAAGTGGGATAATTGTCACGCTTTCTCCCGCTTTTACTGTATCAATAGCTGGGGAGATTTCGATCAAACAGTTTGCCTCACTCATTGAGCGTAAAATACCAGAGCCTTGCTTGCCTGTTGTACGAACGGTTAAACGGCCAGTGTTATCCAGTTCATAGATTCCTCGACTAAACTCGGTACGACCTTGGCGAGAGCGAAGGTTTTCAGTCGCGATGGCATTCACTTTCAGAGGCTTCCAGCCTTGTTCGCCTTGCATCTTACGCAGTGCAGGCTCGACAAAGTTGATGAATGAAACCATCACGGCAACAGGGTTGCCCGGCAGACCAAAGAACGGCTTGTTGTTGATTTGACCAAACGCTAATGGACGTCCCGGACGCATGTTGATTCGCCAAAAATCGATTTGACCAAGTTTATCCAAGGCAAGTTTGATGTAATCCGCATCACCAACGGATACGCCACCAGAAGTCATAACCACGTCCGCTTGCGCCGATGCGTTTTCCAATGCTTCAATCATTAACTGTTCGTTGTCTTCCAGAATACCGAAGTCCAAGATCTCGCAGCCGAGCTTTTCAAGCATGCCCATGATGGTAAAACGGTTGGAATCGTAGATAGAATTCGCTTTTTGCTCTGTTCCCGGCGCTTGCACTTCGTCACCGGTGGAGAACACGGCAACTTTCAATTTTCGGAATACATTCGCTTCACCAAAGCCAAGCGAAGCGATCATGCCCATTTCTGGAGAGGCGAGGCGAGTGCCTGCGGTAAAGACGTCACTGCCGATAGCGAGATCTTCACCTGCTTGACGAACGTTTTGGCCTGCTTTGATATTCGCACCGTTAAAAGTGACCTTGTCACCTTCTTGAGTGGCTTGCTCACGCATGACCACTGTATCGCCGTTACGTGGTGTTGGTGCGCCAGTCATGATCTTAACTGCTTGACCAACTTCCAGAGGCTGATCGTAAGCATGGCCCGCCATCACTTCAGCAACCACTTGGTAGCTATCACGGTCAACATCATCACTGCGGATGGCATAACCGTCCATCGCGGAGTTGGTGTATTGCGGCACATTTACTGGTGAAACGATATGTTCCGCAAGAACGCGGCCATAGGCGTTTTCAATCTTGCATGCTTCTATTTCCGAAACCGTGTTCACCAAAGAAAGGATTTTCTCTTGGCCTTGAACCACAGAAAGGAAAGCAGGAGAAAGTGTGTCGCAACATGCGGCTTCTTTCTCTTTGTTTTTTGGTGCTTTCGCTTCTTGAACATACTGAATAACGAACTGAGCAATCGCTTCAAGATCATTGATGTTCATTTGTGGCAGTTCAGAGTCCAACTCGCCGCCGTCTGAAGCGATAGCGATGATGTTTTCATCGTTTGGATAAAGCCAAGGCTTGCCGACTTCTTCACGGTGCAATTCGATTTTAGGAAACGCGATGTTTTTGCAGCCTTCGACCAAAACCACATCAAGCATGTCTTCATCAAAACGTGTTAATAGGAATTCAAACTCCGCTTCGGCTTCTGGCGTTTCTGTCATTAACGCAAAACGGTTGCGAGAAGCAATCAGCATTTGAGATGCGCCAGCTTTGCGTAAACGGTAGCTGTCTTTACCCGGCTTATCGACATCGAAGTTGTGGTGCGCATGTTTTAGCATGCCAATGCGTAAACCTGCTTCGGTCAGCTTTGGCAATAGGGCTTCAAGTAGCGTGGTTTTGCCTGTGCCTGAATAAGCTGCAAAACCAAGAATAGGAATGTTTAGCGTGTGTTTCATGATTCTAATTGTCCAAATTGCGCCAGTTCTTCCGGAGTGTTCAAGTTGACGAAACAGTTTGGTGAGTCGCTAAAGTCAACGTAACTGGTGTTGCACTCTTTGTAGAGCAGAATGATTTTGCGGTCGCCACGTTCTAAAAACGCGGTGAGTTTTGGCAGTACGCGCTTGTGGTAGAGCGTAAAAACAGGTTGCTGATGGTCACCATCATGCGCGACCAAAATATCGCTGTCTTCTTTGACAAACTGGCAGAAACGCTCGACAAGGTCGGTGTTAATTTGTGGACTATCGCAAGGTACAAATCCGACCCAGTCAGTTTCAGCATGCATCAAACCCGCGTGAATACCGCCCATAGGCCCAGGGAAATCTTTGAATTGATCACTAAATACGAAACCAAATTTGCTGTACGCATCTTGGTTTCGGTTGGCATTAATTAAAATGCGTGGAGTTTGTGGAGATAAACGTTCAATAACGTGTTCGATGAGTGGCTTCTGATTTAACTCAATCAGACCTTTATCTTTTCCACCCATACGGCTGGCTTGGCCACCAGCCAAAATGACCCAACTAGTTTGTGTTGGTTGAAGCATATGCATTCTCTTGGGATGTTTCTTTTGGTATGACATACAACAGAGGAGACTCTATCAAAGTCTTGTCTTTAATCCACCACTGTTTTTTACATAAGTCGGTCAGTGCGTTGGCCTGATGGCTTGTCACCACGATACTGGAACCACGATCCAAAAGATCTTTCGCCATCACTACCAATCGTTCAATGGATTCTTGGTCTAAAGACGCACTTGGCTCATCCATCAATAAAATCGACGGCTTTAAGATCCAAGCCCTTGCCATGGCAACGCGCTGTTTTTCACCGCCGGACAACACGGAAATATGTTCGTCCGCTAAGGTTTCTAAACCTACCATGCGCAGCGCGTGAATAACTTGAGCTCGCTTATCTTTTTGCGTATCTTGTTGATATTTCACTCCATAGACTACGTTTTCATATACAGTGCCGTCAAAAAGGTAAGGGGATTGATGGAGATAAATCACATCGACACGACCATTGCGACGCGTCAGTCTTTTCAGCCACGTATCTTTTGGCGCAACAACATCGCCAGTAGAGGGTTTGAGCAAGCCAGCAAGGATTTTGAGTAGGGTAGTTTTGCCCACACCATTGTCACCCTTGAGATAAATGGCATCATTTGGGCCGATGGCTAACTCAGGGATGTGGAAAAGCACACGCTCTTTAAAGCGCATGGATAACTGTTCGGCGGTGATTTTTATAGTCATAATTCGCCTCGACATGGGGTTAATGGTGAGTCGTTTGTTTGCTTCATGTTCTATGTTCTGAGGTAGCCTTTGCCTCTCATACTTGATAAGAAGAAGTTTAGAGCCAACGCTAAAGATAGTAATACAATTCCTAATGCAACTCCTTGCGCAAAAGCACCTTTACTGCTTTCCATTGCGATAGCCGTGGGAATATTTCGCGTCACGCCCATAATGTTCCCACCAACCATCATTGAGCAGCCCACCTCGGTCACGATACGTGAAAACCCTGCAATGATAGCCGCAAGTAGAGGAAAGCGGGTTTCCCAAATCATCGTAGCTGCCAAGCGCGGAATGGAGACGCCCAGCGTGATGGCAGTTTCCACTGCACGACGGTCGCTAGATTGTAATGCACCATGCATCATCGATACCAAAACAGGGAAGCAGATCACCATTTGGCCGAAGATCATTGCCTTCTGAGTGAACAGCATTTGCCAGTCTCCCCAAGGGCCAGCACGCGACAGCAACATGTACAGCAACAGGCCAATCACCACAGTAGGGACCGCTTGCAGCGTATTTACGATCGACAACAAAAACCATTTACCGCGAAAGTCGGTATACGCCAGTACAAAGGACATCAAAATAGCCGGCAATACCACTAGGGATATTGCCGTGATAGAAACACTAAAGGAGACCGCAACGATCTCCCATAGGTCTGCATCAAAATTCACCAGTAAGCGAAGCGCTTCCAGTGTTGTATCAGCAAGATTCATATTGCGTTATTTGCTCTCAGCATTCGCAACAAACAGTTGTTTACCGTTTAGGCGGAAACCATTGATAAGTTCCTGTCCGCGAGGGTTTACCAACCAATCACTGAATGCCTTCGCACCTTGATAGTTGATCGTTGGGTAACGCTCAGGGTTAACAAGAATAACTTGGTACGGGTTAAACAGTTTTTCATCGCCTTGGAACAGAATTTCTAGATCCAATTTGTTTTGGTAAGCCAGCCATGTGCCGCGGTCCGTCATGGTGTAGCCTTGCATTTCAGACGCCATGTTTAGAGTTGGGCCCATACCTTGACCTACGCTACGGTAGCCACCAAAGTTCGGTTCGATTTTAGTTTGAGCCCAGAAGCCCATTTCTTTTTTGTGCGTACCAGAATCATCGCCGCGAGAGATGAACGTTGCGTTTTTGTTTGCGATCTCTTTGAATACATCTAACACGCCTTCGTCATTTTTGATTGTTGCTGGGTCAGCTTTCGGGCCTACAATCACAAAGTCGTTGTACATTAGCTTGCGAGGTAAAACGCCGTAGCCTTTCTCAACAAATGCGCCTTCAGCTTTTGGTGCATGTGTCATCACCAAATCTACGTCACCGTTTTCGCCCATTTTTAAGGCTTTACCCGTACCTGCAGCAATAACATCGACTTTGTAGCCCGTGTCTTTTTCAAATTGTGGAAGCAGGTAATCAAGTAAACCTGAATGGTAAGTACTGGTTGTGGTTGCAAGGCGAACATGTTCTCCGTCTTGAGCAGAAAACGCAGAGTAACTTACAAGCGTGATAGACGTTGCAGCCAGAGTTAGCGCAATTTTTTTCATTTTTATGTGTTCCTTTCCAATGATTCTTTGGAATCTCTCCAGGTTTTAGGGAGAAGCCTTTTTGGACGAGAGCGATTAGCGTAATACGCAAGTTGTCTTAGGGTGTTGGAATAAGCAAACATCAACATCCTGAGATCACTTAAATGCGCTCCGTATCCACCTTATAGCAAACAAGATGCCAACCTTTTACAAGCTTAAAGTGCTTGGTTTATGCACTAAATCATGGGGTTATTTGCATAAAAGTTTGCGTTGGTACAAAATGTCGCACTTTTTGTAGGGTATCTCTGTTTAAACTTGGTACACTCTGTCCCATCGAAATCCATCTGGGGTAAATATGTCTACTCAATCCCATCTTAGTACAAACCAACAATATAGCGCCTTTTCCGTACTGGTCGTCGATGATGAATTAGGCATGCAAGCCATCTTGAAAAAGGCATTGGGTAAGCTTTTTTCACATGTCGATACAGCTGGTAGCATCGAAGAAGCAGAACAACTGCGTAATTCTCGACATTATGATCTGATCTTACTGGATATTAATCTGCCAGGGCGTTCTGGAATTGAGTGGGAAGAAGCGTTTGAAGATGATGACAAACGTGCCGATGTGATTTTTATGACGGGTTATGCGGATTTAGAAATTGCCATTCGAGCGCTACAGCTCGGTGCTTCCGACTTTATCCTCAAACCATTCAACCTTGAGCAGATGTTAAAAGCGGTCAGCCGCTGTATGGATCGCCGTTTGAACGAGCGCATGCAGTACGCCATGAAGCGTGATTATCAGCGTCACAATACTTCCGAGATCATTGGTGGTTCAGAAAAAACGCGTCAGCTCAAACAACTTATCACACAGTTTGCTCCATCACGTGCCTCAGTATTGGTTGAAGGCGAATCAGGCACGGGCAAAGAGTTGGTCGCGCGAGGCATTCATCAAGCAAGTGGGCGAACGGGCCCATTTGTGCCTATCAACTGTGGGGCGATTGCGCCAGAGTTACTCGAAAGTGAGTTATTTGGTCACACATCAGGTGCGTTTACTGGAGCGAAAAAGTCACGCGAAGGTTTGTTCCGCGTAGCGAATGGTGGCACTTTATTCCTTGATGAAATTGGAGAAATGCCGCTTTCCATGCAGGCATCATTATTGCGTGTGTTAGAGCAGCGTACAATTCGTCCTGTCGGTTCAGAAAGAGAGATCAGCATTGATGTCCGTATCGTGGCGGCAACTAACCGTAATCTGCAAGAAGAGGTCAACCAAGGCAATTTCCGCAGTGACCTGTATTACCGTTTAAACGTTCTGAAAATTGAAGTGTGTCCGCTGCGAGAGCGCAAAACCGACTTATTTGAGTTAGTGCCATTTTTCAGCAACATGCTGACGCGCGAGCTCGGTATGCCTGCGCCAAAATGGGCGCACGAAGACATGGAAGCCATGAGTGAGTACGATTGGCCGGGCAACATTCGTGAGCTGAAGAACCTCATCGAGCGCTGCATTTTGCTTGGTAAGCCACCAGCGCATTACTGGCGAGAGCTGAACGGTGGTCATTCTCTGCCTAATGTATCGATTACCGTTTCTCACTCCGCCGAGTTACCAACTTTTAGAGAAGGCAAAGAATTTACTGGCGAAGGCTACCCAAACAATTGGACTTTAAAAGAAGTCGAGAAAGCGCATATCAAACAAGTTGTTAATTTGCATGAGGGCAATAAATCGGCAGCGGCGCGCGACTTAGGCGTTGCCCGCAAGACGTTAGAACGCAAGTACAAAGAATGGGATTCTGAGGATGAGGGATATGCCGACTAACTGGCAGCAGCACAAAGGATTGTCGAAATGGACGCACCGTTTTAAAACCATGGTGCGTTATCGCTTATTGATTTTAACCTCTGCACCGATCTTCCTTACGTTGATAGCGCTGATCGGTATTACGATTTATTGGTCTATCCATTACACGTGGCAAAATGCGCTGCTGGATGTGTCAGAGCGTTTGGGTGTGGCAAATAACAGCGTGACGTTGTTACAGCAAAAGCAAGCCAATTACGTGCGGGCGTTTGCCGATTCGTACGATTTCCGTATTCGCATTAATCAAGGAACGCCACAAGGTGACCTGCAAAAGTGGGTCACAGAGCAGAAGAAAAGATATGCTTTAGATTTTCTCTCTTTCCAACGCGTTAATTCCATGGAAAACAAATTCCGCTTTATGGATCTCACCAAGCGCGAATCGTTTTTTGATGTACTTAATAAAGAAGAACTCGAACGCCTCGATCCTGAACTCGCCAAACGAGCAGAAGTGCCTATTCTTGCTGATGGTGACAGGGAGGTGCGTGGGTTAGTCAGTCGGACCGTGATTCCGGTATACAGCCAAGCGAACGATTTGATCGGCTTTCTTGATGGTGGTTTGCTCCTTAACAACAGCACAGTGCTGGTGGATCAAATCCGCGATCTCATTTACTTAAGTGATAACGACCGCCTTCGCCCTGTGGGTACGTTGACGGTATTTCTCGATGATTTGCGTGTGAGCACCAACGTTCCTCTAGACAGCGATCATAGACTAGGGCGCGCTATAGGCACTCGCGTGAGCGCCGAAGTGTATAACCAAGTACTTTCTAAGGGTGAACAGTGGGTTGATCGCGCTTATGTGTATGACGCTTGGTATATTACGGCGTATCAACCGATCAAAGACCAATACGACAATGTTATTGGTATGCTTTATACCGGTTACCTCATGTGGCCATTCGTTAAAGCCTACATGACGAACATTGCCGAAATCAGCTTGATTACGGTTATGTTATTGCTGGTTTCCGGCGTGATGGTATATCGCGGTTCTTATGATCTGTTTCGACCGATCGAACGCATTCATAAAGTGGTGAAGCAGGTCCAACAAGGTAAAGAAAAACGGATTGGCCCGTTAGGATTAGATGCCGATCATGAACTTGCGCAGTTAGCCAGACAGTTTGATGATATGTTAGACGCGCTAGAAGAGCGCAAAATTGAACTGAAAAACTCCGCAGCTCAACTTGAATGCAAAGTTCAAGAGCGTACGGCAAGCCTGAGAGAAAAAACCCAAGATCTTGAACTGCATATTCAATTGCTCAACCAAACCCGCGACAAACTCGTTGTTCATGAAAAACTGGCAGCACTGGGAGAACTCACCGCGGGGATTGCTCACGAAATTAATAACCCAACCGCCGTGATTCTTGGCAACGTAGAATTGATCCATTTTGAATTGGGTGACGATGCAAGTCGAGTACAAGAAGAAATTGATGCGATTCACGCGCAAATTGATCGTATCCGCAATATCACACGCAGTTTATTGCAATACAGTCGCCAAGGCGGTGTTCAAGATGAAATCACTTGGCAACATGTCAATCCTATCATTGATGAAAGCATCACCTTGGTTAAAACTGGCACCAAGAAACGCGACGTTGAGTTTGTGACTGACCTACAAGCGCACACGTCCGTTGAGATAAACCGTCACCACTTGCTACAAATCTTAGTTAATTTGCAAATGAACGCCATTCACGCAATGAGCGGTAAAGGAACTTTAACAGTAGTCAGTGAAGACTGGATTGAAGAGGGCGAAGTGAAAGGAGCCGCGATTCATGTTATCGATGAGGGCTGTGGTATTAAACCAGAAAACTTGAGTCGAATCTTCTCGCCATTTTACACAACGAAACGAGAAGGCACAGGGTTAGGGCTATCGGTCTCCCAAAGTATTCTCAGCCAAACGGGTGGTGAGTTAAAAGCAGAGTCTGAATGGGGAACAGGCAGTAAATTCAGTATTTATTTACCTAAAAAAGCCGAACTGATCCTAGAGGTGACGAACATCGCTTAGTCACTTTTTTGAAGCATTAATGGAAAAAGAGCCACTGACGATAGTGGCTCTTTTTTGTATTTAATGACGCATTTATGTTTACGCTTTTGCTTCTTAGAAACCTTACAATGATTTCACTTGGAGTGAATTAATAAAAACAACACTTGCAGTATGTAGCATGAACAAGTACCGTTGCCCGGTTTTTCTAAATACACCCCAATTGCTAAGGTAAAGGTTTTGATCTCCACAGCGAATATTACTCAACAATTCGGCGCTAAGCCGCTATTCGAAAACATTTCAGTTAAGTTCGGCGAAGGCAATCGCTACGGCTTAATTGGAGCTAACGGTTGTGGTAAATCAACCTTTATGAAGATCCTCAGCGGCGAGCTTGAGCAAACCAGTGGTAACGTAAGCTACGATCCAAACGAGCGCGTTGCAAAACTGAACCAGGACCAGTTCGCTTACGAAGAATTTACGGTAATCGATACCGTCATCATGGGTCATAAAGAACTATGGGAAGTGAAGAAAGAGCGTGACCGCATCTACTCACTTGCTGAAATGAGCGAAGAAGACGGCATGAAAGTGGCTGACTTAGAAGTTCAGTTTGCTGAAATGGACGGCTACATGGCAGAAGCCAAAGCGGGCGAGCTTCTTCTTGCTGTAGGTATCCCAATGGAGCAACACTTCGGTCTAATGAGTGAAGTAGCACCAGGTTGGAAACTTCGTGTGCTTCTAGCGCAGGTTCTATTCGCAGACCCAGATGTGATGCTTCTTGACGAACCTACCAACAACTTGGACATGGACACAATCCGTTGGTTGGAAGACACGCTAAACGCGCGTAACTGCACAATGATCATCATTTCGCACGACCGTCACTTCCTAAACTCAGTATGTACACACATGGCTGACTTGGACTACGGTGAACTACGTGTTTACCCAGGTAACTACGACGAGTACATGACGGCGGCTTCTCAAGCTCGCGAACGTCTACTAAACGACAACGCTAAGAAGAAAGCACAAATCGCTGAGCTACAAACTTTCGTTGCGCGTTTCTCTGCAAACGCATCGAAAGCAAAACAAGCGACATCTCGTGCGAAGCAAATCGACAAGATCAAATTGGACGAAGTGAAAGCGTCTAGCCGTCAAAACCCATTCATTCGTTTTGAACAGTCTAAAGAGCTGTTCCGTAACGCTCTGATTGTAGAAAACCTGAGCCAAGGTTTTGAAGAGGACTTGTTCTCAGACTTCAATGCAATTTTTGAAGTGGGAGAGCGCGTTGCGATCATCGGTGAAAATGGTGTGGGTAAAACAACACTTCTAAACACGCTTGCTGGTGTACTTGAACCGCGTGCTGGTGAGTTCAAATGGTCTGAAAATGCAAACATCGGTTACTACGCGCAAGACCACGCGCATGACTTTGCAGAAGATATGAATCTAACGGATTGGATGGGTCAATGGCGTCAAGAAGGTGATGACGAGCAAGTCGTTCGTGGTTTCCTTGGTCGTATGCTGTTTGGTCAAGATGACATTAAGAAGTCAGTAAAAGTACTGTCTGGTGGTGAGCAAGGTCGTATGCTGCTTGGTAAGCTAATGATGCACAAGCCAAACATGCTGCTAATGGACGAACCAACCAACCACATGGACATGGAATCAATTGAATCTTTGAACACCGCGCTTGAGCAATACAAAGGCACGTTGTTCTTCGTCTCTCACGACCGTGTATTCGTAGACTCGTTAGCAACGCGTATTATCGAAATCCGCGATGGTAAAATCACAGACTTTAAAGGCACTTACTCTGAGTTCCTAAAATCTCGTGGCGTTGACGCGTAATTACTCGCAAAGCGTTTAAAAAGCAAAAGCCTCGCTATTTAGCGAGGCTTTTTTGATATTTGGCCTTAATCCTTAAACTGACCGGTTATATACGCATAGAGCCCGACCACGCCAAAGGTAATAATCATAGAAAGCATGATACCGCTGGGCGTAAGCAGAAAATTCCACAATTGGTCATTATTCATAGTCCACATCCTCTGTGAATCCGCATTATTGGTTTTAGTTTACACTGAAAAGGTGTTATTGGTTGCCTTTTACATCAAATTCAACCTTGTCGGCTCCTGTAAACACTTGGAAGCGCAAACCTTTCGCACGCGCAATGGTCGTAATACCAAATTGCTTCGCTAGATCTAACCCCATTTGAGTAACGCCAGAGCGAGAAAGCAGAACAGGAATGCCCATTTGAGCCACTTTAATCACCATCTCTGATGTAAGGCGACCAGTTGTGTAGAAAATTTTATCTTCACCTGTTTCTTCTTTGAGCCACATCTCACCTGCAAGTGTATCCACTGCGTTGTGACGGCCGACATCTTCCACAAATGACAACACTTCATTACCTTTGCAAACCGCACAGCCGTGTACTGCGCCCGCTTTTTTGTAGGTGTCGTTGTAATGAGTTAACGCTTCCAGCGCAGAATAAATTTCTGACTGCTTAAGAGAAACTTGAGGCACTTGATAATTTTCAAGCTGCTTCATCACGTTGCCATACATGGTGCCTTGGCCACAACCTGAGGTGACGGTTTTCTTTTTCAGGGCGCCTTCTAAGTGTTCAGTGTTTTCTTTAGTAATCACCGCTGCGGAATGCGTTTCCCAGTCAATAATAACGGATTCAATCGCGGCTGGATCGGACAGGAAGCTTTGGTTTTTTAAATAACCCAGTACTAGTGCTTCTGGACGCGAACCTAGCGTCATGAGCGTGACCACTTCTTTCCAGTTCAGCATGACCGTAAGAGGACGCTCGCAAGCGATTTGCTTCGTGAGCTTTTCGCCGTACTCGTCGTACACATCGACTTCAATGGTTTGCAGGGGATTTTCACTGGTTTTAATAATATTTGGTTTCAGCACAGTCGTGTCCTAGTGATTAAGAGCGTTAGGTTGCTACGCATTTTAGCTTGTTAAGTGGCTAGCAAATCTCATTCCAAAATAGCGGTTCCCACAGAAATTGCGAGGTTTTATGTCAACAATGCATTAAAACTGCGAGTTCGCAGTAATGACACATCAATACATTTGAGTTTCGTCTAGTTTGGTACTTATAGCCTGAGGGAGTATATAGACTAAGTTATATCAGCTTGGCGCGTTTATTGCTTCGAAGACAATAAAAATGGTCGAAAACGGGGGCAAAATCTCCTGTGTGTTTTCAGACCAAAAATAGAAAGACTGGGTGAGTTATGTCGGATAAGAAAGATTTCGAAAAAAATTACGAAAAGACTGAGGATACATGGCCAATCGGCGTAGAGCTTGTTGAGCATGAGATCAGTACAGGGATTTGGGTGACAACCCAATGGCAGTTGACAGGATTTGCGCTGAATCCGACGGAAGAGACTCCAGATGTTTGTCCGTTGCAATTACATAAAGATGAACGTACAGACTACCGCTTTAACTTAAGCTCTCAGCAACCTAAACTCTTTTTAGTGATGGATAACGTCGAGTCTGGTGAAAAACCAGCGATACAGTTACTGACGGCTTCACAATCTGTTGCGGCGCAATATATGGATGGTGATAACCTTGTACTATCTAACGATATGCCGTTAGCCGTTCAGGCTTGGATGGAAGCCTTTATTGGTCGTCACGGTGAGTTGTTAGAAGTAAGACGCAAGAAACGCAAAGGAGCAGGCAGAGCAAATGGCAACTAGTTTTTTAAGCCGTTGGTCGAAACGTAAACTAGAAGAATCTTCCCAACATGCTGAAGAGATCACGCCGATAGCAGAGACGGAGCAATCCGAAGATAGTGTCACAGCGCTTTCAAACGCTGACGAAAGCTTAGATGCTTTGAACGTCAATGAGGATAGTCAGGCTCCAGACATTACCGCGAGTGTAGAGACTGAAAAAACCGAAGAAATGTCTGTGGCGCAACTGCTGGTTTCTGAAGCTTCAGAAAGTGTTAAGAAAGCCGCGCTGCGCAAAATGTTCTTGTCCGAAGAATTTAACGTGCGTGACGGCCTAGACGATTACGATGATGATTACAGTAACTTAAAGTCACTTTCTCAAGACGTCGCTGAGACGCTGCGTGATTGGGTTAAAGACAAAGTGGAAGACGAACCAGACGCTGAAACTGCGCAAGGGTCTGAGCTTAGCGCTAACGATATCGCACCAGAGGTAGTTGAAGACGCAGAGTCAAACACCGACAAAAGTGGCCAAATTACTCAAGATGAAAATGAACTGTATATAAATACAGTTCCTGGCGAAAGTGATACTTTTGCTGAAGAATCACAGCCTAACGAGGTGAGACAAAATATACCACACAAAGAATAGGTACATTTTGACTAAACACTCAATGAGCCGGCTGAGACAAAATGTCTCAACCGGTTTTTTTATCCCTACTATTTGTCAGTAAAGTTGATAACCTATTGATTTTAAGTTGATATTTTATTGGCATGACACTTGCTATCTGTTGCTCAATACCAATCTGGTTGAAGTTAGTACGGACGCACTGCGTAGTATTCATCGCCTGTAGACGGCGGAATAAGAATGCTCATTGATAAGTTAATCAGCAGAATCTCCGGCGCTAACTACACTAAGAGATGGAAAAGACTATCCATGTTCATAAATGGAATTGAGCAATGCTGAAACAATTATTAGAACAAGCAACTTCCAATAACGGTAAAGCGAGGCTGTACGCTTTCGAGAATACCGTAGAGTTGACCAATCTTATTCCACCAACCGTAAGCTATGAAAGCGGCGGTAACACCTTGATTGTGGGCCCAACGGCAATCATCGAAAGTGCGGCAGTACAATTGTCGCAAATGAACAGCCTAACGCTGCTTTCTACCGATGGCGAAAAGGGCACAAATCCCGAGCTTTATTACGCCAATTCGGTTCAGGTTTCAGGGTTCTTAGGTACGTTTGAAGTTCTGATTGAAAATCATGGTTCGACCAACAATCTTGCCAAGGTCGCGATCAATAGCGATTGTTTCGATATCGTACTCGATCTTTGCCTTAACAGCTGCATGTCGGAAGAAGTCCCAGTACCGGGCTACTACCCAGTAGGTCGTGGCTATCCGAAACTGGCTGAAGCGTTGGAAGAGATTCCAACCTTAATGGGGACGTTCGATAAACCGAAATTCTTCCGTTTAGATACCGATTTATGTGCACACAGCTCTCGTGGCGTAAAAGGTTGCGAACGGTGTGTGGATGCTTGTCCGGCAGGGGCACTATCGAGTGAAGGCAGCGACAAAACGGGCCATCGCATCGAGATCAACCCATACCTATGTCAAGGCGTGGGTACTTGTGCTACAGCGTGTCCGACAGAAGCGATTCATTACGCACTGCCAAACCCTGAAGATACGCAAAAGTTTATTGAACGTACGCTCGCCAACTATGAGCAAGCGGGTGGTTTAGATCCTATCGTATTGATTTGCAGTTCTCGCCACGAGAGCTACAACGTGATGGCACTAAAAGCACTGCCAGATAATGTGATTCCAATTGTGGTGGAAGAACTGCCTTCGGTTGGTATTGATACTTGGTTCGCCGCGCTTGTGAATGGTGCTACTCAGGTGCTGTTTGCGGCTTCACGTTTTATGCCTCAAACCATTATTCGTATGCTTAATAGCGAAGTAGGTATTGCTCAAGAGCTGCTCGGTCAGCTTGGTATCGCCAAAGAAACCATCGACATTCTGTATCTAGAGTCACTACGTGAAGGTGCTCCGACACTTTGTACCGAGTCTTTTGATTTGGCATTAGGAGACTTGCAAGGCAACAAACGTCAGCGTCTATTTACGGCGTTGGATGCGTTGTCCGCATCACGTATTCCAGTCGAGAACATTGTTGAGCTGCCAGCGAATGCACCTTACGGCACAGTCTCTTGTGAAAGTAAAGATTGTACGTTGTGCATGAGCTGTGTGGCTGTGTGTCCAACACGTGCATTGCATACGGACGGTCGATCTCCGTCGCTTAAATTCGTCGAGCAAGACTGCATTCAATGTGGGCTGTGCGAGAAGGCGTGTCCAGAGAAAGTGCTGACGCTTACTCCTCGTATGAACTGGGTGAAAGAAGAACGCCAGAAAGCGGTTGTGATTCATGAAGAAAAGGCAGCCGAGTGCATTCGTTGTCACAAGCCTTTTGCTCCGCAATCGATGATCGACATGCTACAAAACAAGTTACGCGGTCACTCTCACTTCTCTGATGAAGCGGCGATCAATCGTATCGCGATGTGTGAAGACTGCCGTGTGATCGACATGTTTGAGTCGATGGCAGAAGACCCAATGAAACAACTGAAATACTAGGAGCTCGCAGTGGACACACAACAAGAACAAACACTGAGAACAGACATTTATCTCGTTCTATCTGCACTTTTTCGTAGTGCGCCTAGTGATGAAATGCTGGCGTTCCTGAAATCGCTAGAAATTGAACCGTCTGAGAGCGCGATGCAAAAAGCTTGGCTCGCACTGCAACAAGCCGCGAACGAAGCGCAGCGAGAAGCGTTAGAAGAAGAATATCAAGATCTGTTTATTGGCATTGGACGTGGTGAAGTTGTGCCATTCGGATCTTGGCATCGCACTGGCTCGATGATGGAAAAACCGTTAGCGGAAATTCGTCGCGATTTGGATCTTTTAGGCATCGAACGAGAAGAGAACGTGAAAGAGCCTGAAGACCATATTTCTGCACTGTGCGAAGTGATGGCAATGCTGACAGGTGAAGAGGAAGAACTTCAACAAGCGGTGTTTAACAAACACATCGCCCCTTGGTTCCAATCTTTTACGCGCCAACTAGAGAGCGCAGAAAGCGTGAACTTCTACAAGCCAGCTGCACAGCTTTGCGATGCGTTTTTAACGTTAGAGCAAGTGCGCTTTAGCGTGAACACCAAAAGCAGTAAGAACAAATTAAAAATTGATGTGAAAAACGTCACTGATTACGAGTAATCGAGCAGTACTTGGTCATATCGATAGAGAGGCATGAGTCTCCAAAGATCTACCGTAAGGTAAGGAAGCAATGATGAAAGATAATAAAGAAATAAACACAAGCCGTAGGGATCTCCTAAAAGGCTTCACAACCGCTGCCGTTGCCGGTGCTGTTGTTGCGGGAACCACGAAAGTGGCCGTTGCTTCAGAAACGGTTGAGCCTTCTGAAAATGACGTGAAGAAGAAAGGGTATCGTGAAACTCAACACATTCGCGATTACTACGACACACTTTAGGAGATAACGGATGAAACTTGTCAAACGCTCCGACAGTGTGAGCAAAGAAACGAATCAGCTTGGCGTATCTCGTCGTGCATTCATGAAAAACACTTCGCTTGCCGCTGGTGGCGCAGTGGTTGGTGCTAGTCTATTCGCACCGGGAATGATGAAAAAAGCGCAAGCAAAATCAGTCGATCCAGAAGCGAAAACAGAAATAAAACGTACTATCTGTTCTCACTGCTCAGTGGGTTGTGGTATTTACGCAGAAGTTCAAAATGGTGTTTGGACGGGTCAAGAGCCTGCATTCGACCACCCATTTAACGCCGGTGGTCACTGTGCAAAAGGCGCAGCACTGCGTGAACATGGTCACGGTGAGCGTCGTCTAAAATACCCAATGAAGCTTGAAAACGGGAAGTGGAAAAAGCTTTCTTGGGATCAAGCGATCGAAGAAATCGGTAACAAGGTGATGGACATCCGTAAAGAGTCCGGCCCTGATTCGGTTTACTTCTTGGGAAGCGCAAAGCACAGCAACGAACAAGCGTACTTGTTCCGCAAAATGGCATCACTTTGGGGTACGAACAACGTTGACCACCAAGCGCGTATTTGTCACTCAACAACCGTGGCGGGTGTAGCGAACACTTGGGGTTACGGTGCGATGACCAACTCTTTCAATGACATGCACAACTGTAAGTCGATGCTATTCATTGGTTCAAACCCAGCTGAAGCACACCCAGTAGCGATGCAGCACATTCTGATCGCAAAAGAGAAGAACAACTGTAAGATCGTCGTAGCGGATCCTCGCCGTACGCGTACTGCTGCGAAATCAGATCACTACGTTTCTCTTCGTCCAGGTTCTGACGTAGCATTCATTTGGGGTGTGCTGTGGCACATCTTCGAAAACCAATGGGAAGATAAAGAGTTCATCCGTCAACGTGTATTCGGTATGGATGAGATCCGTGCTGAAGTGGCGAAATGGAAGCCAGCAGAAGTTGAGCGCGTAACAGGCGTAAGTGAAGAAGACGTTTACCAAACAGCAAAACTGCTTTCTGAAAATCGCCCAGGCTGTATTGTTTGGTGTATGGGTGGTACTCAGCATACTACTGGTAACAACAACACACGTGCTTACTGTGTGCTTGAGCTAGCGCTTGGTAACATTGGTAAATCAGGCGGCGGCGCAAACATCTTCCGTGGTCACGATAACGTACAAGGCGCAACCGACCTTGGCGTACTTTCTGACACGCTACCGGGCTACTACGGCCTTTCTGAAGGCGCTTGGCGTCATTGGTCAAAAGTGTGGGAAATCGATTACGAATGGATCAAAGGTCGTTTCGATGACAACGCTTATAGCGGTCAGAAACCAATGCACAGTGCAGGTATTCCTGTATCTCGTTGGGTTGATGGTGTACTGGAAAACAAAGACAACATTCGTCAACGCGAAAACATCCGTGCAATGTTCTACTGGGGACACGCAGTTAACTCTCAAACACGTGGTGTTGAGATGAAAAAAGCGATGCAGAAGTTGGACATGATGGTGATTGTGGACCCTTACCCAACGGTTGCTGCGGTAATGAACGACCGTACCGACGGCGTTTACCTGCTTCCTGCAACAACACAGTTTGAAACACACGGCAGCGTTACCGCATCTAACCGCTCTCTACAATGGCGTGATCAGGTGATTGAACCTTTGTTTGAATCAAAACCAGACCACGAAATCATGTACCTGCTTTCGAAGAAACTGGGCTATTCAGATCTTCTGTTCAAAAACATCCGTGTTGAAAACAACCAGCCGGTGATTGAAGACCTGACGCGTGAATTCAACAAAGGCATGTGGACGATTGGTTACACAGGCCAAAGCCCAGAGCGTTTGAAAGCGCACCAACAAAACTGGCATACGTTCCACAAAACCACATTGGAAGCGGAAGGTGGCCCTGTCAACGGTGAAACCTATGGTCTACCTTGGCCATGCTGGGGCACACCAGAAATGAAACACCCAGGTACACACATTCTGTACGATACGTCTAAGACGGTTGCAGAAGGTGGCGGTAACTTCCGTACGCGCTTTGGTGTGGAATTTGAAGGCAAGAGCCTTCTTGCAGAAGACAGTTATTCGAAAGGCTGTGAAATCAAAGACGGTTACCCAGAGTTCACTGACAAGTTGTTGAAACAACTTGGTTGGTGGGACGACCTAACTGCTGAAGAGAAAGTGGCAGCAGAGGGTAAAAACTGGAAGACTGACCTTTCTGGCGGTATTCAGCGTGTCGCGATCAAGCACGGTTGTATTCCATTTGGTAACGCGAAAGCGCGTGCGATTGTTTGGACGTTCCCAGACCGTGTGCCACTGCATCGTGAACCACTTTACACACCACGTCGTGACCTTGTAACGGACTACCCAACTTGGGAAGACAAAGATGCAATCTTCCGTGTTCCTACGTTGTATAAATCCATTCAAGAGCAAGACAAATCGGGCGAGTACCCAATCGTTCTGACTTCTGGCCGTCTGGTTGAATACGAAGGTGGTGGTGAAGAGACGCGTTCAAACCCTTGGCTTGCCGAGCTTCAACAAGAAATGTTTGTTGAAGTGAACCCGAAAGACGCGAACGATCTTGGCTTTAGAGATGGTGATGATGTTTGGGTTGAAGGTGCAGAGAAAGGACGAATCAAGGTGAAAGCGATGGTAACACGTCGTGTGAAACCTGGTTTGGCGTTCATTCCGTTTCACTTTGGCGGTAAGTTCGAAGGTGAAGACCTACGTCCTAAATACCCAGAAGGTACACAGCCTTACGTTGTTGGCGAATCGGCTAACACGGCAACCACTTACGGTTACGACCCGGTTACCTTGATGCAGGAAACCAAAGTAACCCTATGTAACATTCGTAAAGCGTAAGGAGTCTGACAATGGCACGAATGAAATTTCTATGTGACACCAAACGCTGTATCGAGTGTAACGGCTGTGTTACTGCATGTAAGAACGAAAACGACGATGCGCTTGAATGGGGCATTCAACGTCGCCGCGTGGTAACACTAAACGACGGTGAAGCTGGTGAAAACTCTATCTCTGTTGCTTGTATGCACTGTACCGATGCACCTTGTATGGCAGTTTGTCCAGCAGACTGTTTCGAACATACCGAAGACGGCATCGTTCTTCACAATAAAGATCTGTGTATCGGTTGTGGTTACTGTTTGTTTGCTTGTCCGTTTGGCGCACCTCAATTTCCTAAACAAGAAGCGTTTGGTGAACGTGGCAAAATGGATAAATGTACTTTCTGCGCGGGCGGCCCAGAAACAGAGCCTGGCTCTGAGGAAGAACGTCAAAAATACGGTGCGAACCGTATCGCAGAAGGCAAGTTACCGATGTGTGCATCGCTTTGTTCAACTAAAGCGCTGCTTGCGGGTGACGCAGAGAAAGTCTCTGACATTTTCCGTCAACGTGTGGTAGAACGCGGCGCGAAAAACGCAGGTTGGACAGACGGAAACGATCTTTCTTACGATGCGACGAAAAGCTAAGTAAGGAGAGGCACATGTTAAACACGCTTAAACGTGCATCTTTAGCAATGCTGTCAATGATGACAGCATTGCTGCTGACTTTCGCAATGCCTGCTTCAGCAGAGGAACAATCTTCTAAAGTTATTCAACAGGAGATCACGCAACTCGCCGGGGCAGACTATTGGCGCGAAGTCAGAGAGGGGCAAGAAGGCTACACCACGTCTCAATCGCCAGAACATGGCGTATTGATCAGTAAACCTGGTGAGACTTGGTACATTCTAAAAGAGAAATGGATGTCTCCAGCGGGTGCTGTCGCGATTTTCGGCAGTATTGCAATGGTAATCATGGCTTACGTATTCGTTGGTCCTTTGATGCTTAGCAAGCCGCGTACTGGTAAAAAAATGAAGCGTTGGTCTCGTTTAGACCGCGCGCTTCACTGGAGTATGGCGTTTACATTCTTAACGCTGGCATTCAGTGGTTTGATGCTGGTTTACGGTAAGCACTTCTTAAAACCGTACGTTCCTACTGAGTTCTGGGGCTTTATCGTCATGTTGGCGAAGCAGTACCACAATTACATGGGACCATTGTTCTTCATTTTACTGATGCTCGTGCTCTTTAAATGGTGGCGCAAGTCGATTCCAAACATGACAGATGTTCGTTGGTTTATGAAAATGGGCGGCATGGTTGGTAAACACAAAGGCACACATCCGTCAGCTGGTTTCTCAAACGGTGGTGAGAAGGCAATCTATTGGTTGTTAATCTTCTTTGGTGCTATCGCGGCAGTGAGTGGCTTAGTTCTGGACTTTCCTATCTTTGGCCAAACTCGCCGTGACATGGAGCTTTCTAACTTAGTTCATGCGATTTCGGCGCTGATTCTAATCTGTGGCTTTATCTTCCACATCTATATTGGTCTATTCGGTATGGAAGGTGCGCTAGAAGGCATGGTGACAGGTGAAGTTGATGAAACATGGGCGAAAGAGCATCACGATCTTTGGTATGAAGAAGTGAAATCCAAAGAAGCAATGGGCGAAACAGATACGGCACAAACGGAAGTAAAAGGAGCGAAAGCGAATGAACAAACCTCATAATGGGATTTGGGTTGCGTACATCCTGAGCTGTCTGACCCCGTTTACGTTTCTGATCTCAGGCGTTATCGCAATTATCTATGCGGGTTACCGATTAGATAAGGGAGAAGACAGCGACGTAGTGATTTCTCATTACTACGGTTTAATTCGCACCTTCTTTCTCTACCTGACGTTTTTTGTTGTGCTGATTGTCACCGTAGCGACTTCTAACGGTGTACTCGTTGGCGTGAGTGATTATTGGTTGCATAGTACTTTGCTTGAAACCATCGCTTACTTTATTCCTTGGGTAGGGATGGTGTTTGCTGCATTAGCCATCTTGGTGTGGTTTATGAGAATGTTTCAAGGGATGCAGCAACTGCTCAATAACCAACCACACAGACCATCGACAGGTCCAAACCTTTAATCAGTATTCTTTAAGCAAAACCGCCGTAATAGGCGGTTTTTTTGTTGCTGTTTTGTCTCAAATATGAAGCGTTGAGTCGCAGTGGTGATACTTGATGCAACTTATTGAGTGAATTTACGTAACTGGGCAGAAAATCATAGTTAAGTAAGAAACATGTAAAAAAATCGCGTCACGATGAGACATTAGTCTCACTCACGCTATTGTTCATTTACTCAGGATTCATCGTCCCGTTAAAGTACGCTGCGCTCAGAAATTCAAAGAGTTGCATACGTGAAAATTGCCATCAATACATTCAGTCTACGCATACAGAGGAATCTCTATCGGAGGATGTTTGATTAAGGCATCTTGCTCTCACAAATAAAAAGAGCGAAACGAGCATTAAATGATGCGGCAAGGTAAGAAAAGGACAAACACGTTACGGCTATGATCCCTCAATTCGTCATTCCTATCACGAATCGCTTTGGCGAAAGTTATCACTTCTCTGGTCAGTTACTTACTAGCGGCGAACCTAAAACATTCGTGACCAAACAAGAGGCAATAGAGTTTCTTGAGAGCTTTGGTGAGCTTGACCTTCGCTCTGTCGAGGACTTGTTCTATGCGATTGGTCAATTCAAGCCAAACATACCTGACGGTGAGCTTACTTCCCAACACTATAATTCAACGTTTGCCAATGCTTTGGTGAACGGTGACTTGCATGTCGCTCGAATTGTACCTACCGGCGAAAACTACGCACTCTCGTCAGCGGTTACGCCTCCACCGACTCAAAATACCATCAATGCAAAACCATCGAAGGGAAAGGGGAAGTCGAATAAAAAGAGTGGCAGAAGTGCCGCATCCGCCAAGCCTCAGCAACAAAGCAGCGAAAAACATGAGAAAGCCGGTGATCCTGTATCACTTGTGACGGGTGAAGAAATTCTCGAACTCTATGATATCGAGCTACAACAAGGTACTGCTTGGCAGCGTACTTACCGCTCTTCGCAGTCGGATGTAAATCATGGAATGGGCTTTGGTTGGCGACATGCATTTCAGTTTGAATTACGCGAAAAGACGGACGAGAAAGACAATGTTATCGCTTGGGAGTTTGTTGACGATAAGGCAGATATCACAGAATTTGAGCCAGTAGATATTGGAGCAACAAGTTACCAGATATACGCTGGTGCGAGCTGTTATTTCCTAAATTCAGCAACTCGGATCGTGACGCTCGCTAATGGGCATCAATATCGATTTGAACAGAAAGATGATCGTTGGCTTGTTAAACAAGTCAGAAATGGCACGTTTTCAACGTTTCAATTGCAGTATTCTCGAAACCATCGATTGATCGAGATCGCATATAACAAGCGTCCGGTTCTTGAATGTCAATATGATAAGCAAGGACGCCTTGCAGAACTGCTAAATGCAAAGTCCCAAAAAGTTCTGACAACTTATACCTATGATGAGCACGATGATTTGGTCAGTGCAACTAATCATTTGGGCTTGAAGGAACAGTATCAATACCGCGGCCATTTAATTGTTAAGCGTGTACGACCAACAGGCTTTACTCATTATTTTGAATGGGATGGCGAAGGTGCTAACGCGAAATGCATCAGGAACGTTGGGGACGCAGGAATTTATGACTATCGCTTCCATTATCAGGGAAATCACTCTTCTTATTCTGACTCGTTAGATCATCAATGGTCTTTCTTGCATGACGAGCAGGGTAACTTACTCGAGAAAATAAGCCCCACAGGTAAAACTTGGCGATGGCAATATGATGAACTAGGACGAAAAGCACAAGCTATCTATCCTGATCAGTCAACGGTCAATTATCAATATAATCAGCATGGTCAATTAGTTTCTAAGTTTCATTCCTCTGGAAAAGAAATTCAATATGGTTATGACGGCTTAGGTAAGTTAGTTAAAACGGTTTCACCTGATGGGGATATCGAGAAGGCTTACTACAATAGCCTCGGTCAAAGAGTTTGGGATACCGATCAGTTCGGCTGTGTCACGGAATATGATTACGATAAACACGGTCAAGTCGTCAAAAAAGAGTCTGAAGATGGTAAGAAAAGTCAATGGTGGTGGGATGAACAACAAAGACTTATCGCGAATGAAATAGACGGTACATTACTTCGTTACAGCTACAACGAAGAAGATCTGGTGAATGGCGTTGCTTATCCCGATGGGTGTATTGCTCAACTCGCTTATGATCAATTTGGCAGGCGTACATCAGTTCGTTATTTTAACGACGAAGACAAAGTCGGTTATAGCGAAGAATATTCTTACGATGAGCACAGCCGTGTTGCTCAGATTCGAACGCCAGCAGGCATTACCTCGTATCAATGGGGAGCACTCGCGCAACAAGAAGCAGTCATCTTTCCAGATGGCAGCCATATTTCTTACGAATACGATCAACAACGTAACCTGACTAAATTAGTTCGGAGTGACGGCTTAGAGTTCGAATTCCTGTATGACGATGAAGGCCAGCTGTCAGGAACTATCGGGTTTGATAATCTACAAAGCCAATTTGATTATGACGATATGGGGCGGATCCATCGTAAGCAAGTCGCCGATAGGACGGTGCTGTACCGCTATGACGCTGCGGGTTATCTCAAGCACGTCAAAGCAGGAAATGCTAGCAGTATTGTAGAGCACCACTTTAATTATACGCTTGGTGGGCGACTTACGTTCGCCTCCAATCGCCATCAAACATTGCAATACCAATACTCTTCATTCGGGCATTTAACAAAGCGCATTCAAGGTCAGTTTGAGATAGCGCAGGAGTTTAACAGAGTTGGCCAACGCGTATCTCAGGTACTGCCAGATAATACGGAGCTGAACTTCTCTTATGATCGATATGGGCGTTTTTCAGCGATTCGGTTTGGAAACCTAGATTTACCTCAAATCAAATTTCATTACGATGAAATGGGACGAGTTTCCCAAATTGAAACGGCACATTTTAATGAGCGCATCATTTATGATGGTGTTGGTCGTTTGGTTGAACAACATTGGCCAGATCGAGAGAAAAAGTACGTTTACAATGCGCAAAACCGTATTTCATCAATCATTGATAATACGGCAGGAGCAACGCACTATCAGTACGATGCCTTAGGGCAACTGAAACGAGTCAATGCTTCCGGAGAAGTGACTAAGTTTGAATACGATAGTTTTGGCAATCCTACTTTGCCATCTTCAGAGGTATTCGCTGATCGTATTGAAGTACACGATGGTGTCCGGTTCAAATATGACGCGCAAGGAAACCAGACAAAACGTGAGGGGCAAGGACATGTTCAGACTCGCGTATTTGATGCGTTAAATCAGCTCATTGAAGTTCACACCGACGATGGCATCAGTCAATATGAATATGATGCATTAGGGCGCAGGACGAAGAAAATTACACAACAAGGCGTTACGGAGTTCTTGTGGGAAGGGGAACGTTTAATTGGTGAACGCTCTTCATGCGCTTTCCGCTGGTACCTATATCAACCAGAAACCTACACGCCAGTGGCACTGCTAGAAAATGACGTTATTTATTGGTACCAGTGCGATCAAGTTGGTAAACCAGAGCGACTGATCGATTGCGAGGGGAATGTTGTATGGAGTGCCAGCTACGATGCTCATGGCTTTGCTCGTGTACATATTGAAAAAGTAGTAAATCCACTGCGTTTTCAAGGGCAGTACTTCGATCAAGAAACCGACTTACACTACAACCTCGCTCGGTATTACGATCCTAAGCTAGGACGCTTTATCCAACAAGATCCGATATCTATTGCTGGTGGCATTAACCATTACCAATATGCAGTCAATCCTATCCAGTGGATTGATCCAACAGGTTTCCTTTGTGAAGAAGGGTTAAAACGCTTGGGTCAAATGTTGGCAGCGTATCAGGCGCAAAGCGATGTCCCCCAAGAGGTTTGCGATCAGATTTTAGAGGCAGCAAAAGAATCATCCGTCGGAGAAGATGGCGTTCGCTCGCAAGTCAAAATCCGAAAACCCAAAGGTAAAAATCATATTCGATATGAATACGATTTAGACCATATTGATTGCGAGAAAAATGAAATTACTTTTTATCGTCATATCAATCATTCAGATGGCAGCAGGCACGAAGTTCAGTATGTTGTTGGGATTGAGGAATTTGTAAATGCGCATGTTTTTGACTCAGAGAAAGTTGGCGGGGAAGAAGGTTGCACGATCTTTACTGAAGATCTTGTGCTGAATAAAGCAGAGTATAAAGAAAACTCTGAACTCAATACGAGTGATTATGAGCTAACAGAAAGAAACAAAGAAAAAATTGACGAATGCTTAAAAGAGCGTCAAGAGGCAATCGACGCTCGAGCTGGCGAAGAGGGATATAACGCTCAAATTGGTAATATTAACCAACAGTCTGCAAAAATAGGTGAGTTGGCCGCGGATGACTTTGTCCGGAGTAAACGTCCTAATGCTAAGCTGCTTCATCCCAAAGATATTGGAACCTCAATTTCGAAGCCGGGCGACTTTGATATGGTTTACCTCTCAGATGATCCTGAAGAAATCATCATCGTTGAGGCTAAGGGGGGCAGCAGCCCGCTCGGCAGTCGTAAAATTGGCAATGAAGCATATCAGCAAGGGACAAGTAAATATGCGGCGGAAATAGTTAAGTTAATGTCAGAGAATAAAGAAGGAACGACTGAAAAATTAGCTGCCGACGAAATCCAATTTGCAGCTTTCTCCGGCATACCTATTCGATATATACATACTCAAGCAAGCATCCCAGAAAGTGGAAAAGCCTCGGACGTAAAACTAGAAGTGGCAGAATTTAAAATTGATTCAGAAGGACTAAAGTAAAAATGCAAAGCAAAGAATCGGTCAAAGTTGTAGAGCGCAAAGCAAATCCTGAACTTGACACTCAAGCCATTGTGAATCGGAAAAAATTTATAAACCGGGTCTTAGATAACAGAAAAGAAGGTCTTAAAATCAGGCGGGAAAACCTGGTCAGTCTTGGTGATTTTGCCATTGACCAGGTTCGCTGGTATACCTGGTTTCAAGCCTCACATGAAGATGAGCAAATATGTACCTTGCGTCTTTATGAAACTTCGCTAATGGGCGCATGTTATCATCGGCTCGCTATGTATCAGAAAGAACCATTAAGTATCCAGATACTCGGCTATCCAGAAGTGACATGGGATGGGGAAGGTATTTTAAAAACAGGCTTCATTTGTCCTTCAATGTGGCTAGATGCGTATTTTACTTCGGTGATTGTGCGTGATAAACCTAGCATGGACGTATTGGCGAACTTTCCGATTTCTTTGATGAGACAAAGCTCTACTAAAGCGGGTGAATTGTCTTACATGTTAGTAGATGTCATCCAGTCGTTTCATAATCGCACATCGGACTATCCTGATAAGCTCGTCGCAGCAATGGACGCAGCGGTAGCCCAAGGGGATAACTGGGCGTTGGAAATTGCGATGGGGATCCTAGAAACCTTCGCAGCGCTCACTACTAACATTGGTTATGATTTTGAGGAAGTGCTCGTTAAAAACCTACAGTTTCAAGAGAAATATCATCTTAGAGAATTGGGACCAGATAGAGTAGGGATCCGCACGTTCATTAATTTCCCTCTGCTTGGTATGGCATGTATGTGGTATGACAAAGGTAACCGTTTATCTGTTGAAACTGGTTGGCTCCCCCCCTATCTCGTTGAAGGACGTTGGCTAGAAGAAGTAAAAGCCGGGAAGATCACTCGATAAACTCCTTTAGTTAGCAATTCCGTATATAAGCCACCTCTCATGGGGTGGCTTTTACGTTTATCGTATAAAGTTTGCTGTTTGTTGAGCTATATGGTGCGCATTATGTTGGTGCACTAAAACCATATTGGTGCACTTATTAGCGTGTTAAGCGCCATTTTAAGAATGCCTAATTTTATTAAAGTTCATACAAAACAATAAATTAAATCGTAAGTGTTAGAAATGTAAATTATGGAATGAGAATTGCTCTGATAGACGCTCTATAAATTAAGTTCACCAAATTGGTGATGAGCCTAACTTTGATGCACAGGATAAGTGCGCTACAGATCAACGGAGACAATCATAATGAGTGTAACTGCCAATCAGGTACACGGCGCTGTACAAACTCTCACGCAAAGTTCCGACACACTTTTCTTACTACTTGGCGCAATCATGGTTTTTTTGATGCATGCTGGTTTTGCTTTTCTTGAAGTAGGAACCGTGCGCCAAAAGAACCAAGTTAATGCTTTAGTTAAAATCTTGGCCGATTTCGGTATATCCGCCATCGCGTATTTTTTCATTGGATACTGGGTCGCTTATGGCGGCACCTTCTTCGCTGATGCTGAGACATTATCTCAAGGCAATGGTTACGAGTTAGTGAAGTTCTTTTTCTTGCTGACCTTCGCTGCAGCGATTCCCGCTATTGTTTCAGGTGGTATCGCAGAACGAGCTCGTTTTTATCCGATTTTAATCGCAACATTTTTCACTGTCGGTATTGTATACCCACTATTTGAAGGAATGATCTGGAACGGAAACTTTGGCGTTCAATCTTGGTTTGAAAATACCTTTGGTTATGGCTTCCACGATTTTGCAGGTTCAGTCGTTGTGCATGGTGTTGGCGGCTGGATAGCGCTTGTTGCCGTCGTGTTTTTGGGCATGAGAAAAGGCAGAGTTCGAGCAGGAAAGCACACCAACTTTGCACCTTCGAATATTCCGTTTTTGGCTTTGGGAGCTTGGGTCTTATGTGTGGGGTGGTTTGGCTTCAACGTCATGTCAGCTCAAACTGTGTCAGGCATAAGTGGCTTGGTGGCTATGAACTCATTGATGGCAATGGTCGGGGGCATTATCGCGTCACTGTTGGCTGGTAAGAATGACCCTGGCTTTATTCATAACGGCCCACTAGCTGGCTTGGTTGCTGTATGTGCGGGCTCAGACTTAATGCATCCTATCGGTGCTTTAGTGACAGGTGCGATTGCTGGCGTGCTATTTGTTTATCTTTTTACCCACCTACAAAACAAAACCAAGATTGATGATGTGCTAGGTGTCTGGCCTTTACACGGTGTATGTGGCGCTTGGGGTGGTATTGCCGCTGGGATTTTTGGTCAAAGCGCATTGGGTGGGCTAGATGGCGTGAGTATTATCGTTCAGCTTCTAGGCACGCTTTTGGGCCTTTCCATCGCAGTGCTTGGTGCACTTGTAGTCTACGGTGCGATTAATACCAGTATGGGACTGAGGCTTTCAGAAGAAGACGAATTCAATGGCGCTGACCTAGCCATTCATAAAATATCTTCGACCAACGAGGATTGAGGCCAATATGGGAGCGGCATAAAGCCGCTCTTTTAGCAATTGCCTTTCTTGGCTTGGCCAGGAGGACAGAAATTACCATTACCTCGATGGTCATCATCATTGGTGCTGACTCTTACCTTTACATCATCGACTTCGCCTTCAACATTGGTAAGTTGACAGCCCGCCAAAGTCATAAGCAATATAAACGCTAGAGATACTTGTCTCATTGCTGTTCCTCTTAAATTGTAATTCTAATAGTGACCATTACGACTATGGTCTAATCCATATTACTACTGTTGCTATTCTTTCAGTGTTAAGCTAATGAAAAAACAGCAAGGATGAGTTATGAATTTCCCTTATAGAAATATTGTAGTACTTACTGGTGCAGGTATCTCGGCCGAATCTGGTATTCAAACATTTCGTGCGCAAGATGGCCTATGGGAGAATCACCGTATCGAAGATGTAGCAACGCCTGAAGGGTTTGCTCGCGATCCGGACCTTGTTCAAGATTTTTACAACCAACGCCGCAAGAAACTTCAAGATAATGCGATAAAGCCTAATGCAGCGCATGAAGCATTGGGTCGTTTAGAGGCTGAGTTAGAAGGTAAAGTGACGGTCATCACTCAAAATATAGACAACCTTCACGAAAGAGGCGGCAGTCAGAATGTGATTCACATGCATGGTGAGTTGCTCAAAGCCCGCTGTAGTGAATCTAACCAAGTAGTAGAGCACAATGAGGACATTAAGACCGGCGAGCTTTGTCACTGTTGTCAGATCCCTTCACAAATGCGACCACATATTGTTTGGTTTGGTGAAATGCCACTGCGAATGGGGGATATCTACGCGTCATTAGAAGAAGCAGATTTGTTTATTTCTATTGGGACTTCTGGCGTTGTGTATCCCGCAGCAGGTTTTGTTCATGATGCAAAAATGCACGGCGCACATACCATTGAAATTAACCTAGAACCTAGTGCGGTAGAAAGTGAATTTGAGGAAAAACGCTACGGAAAAGCAAGCGTTGAGGTTCCAAAATTAGTTGACGAGATACTGGCTCTAGAAGGAAAAGAAAGAGCGTAGTAACTTCAACAGGAAGAGTTTTTGTCTTGTCATTAAGAACAAAAAAGCGGCTCATGAGCCGCTTTTTCATATCTTTAAAACTAACGAATTAGTTGTTCACTTTTAGCTTTTGGAAGTACTCATCGTACATTACGCTCGCTTCGCCAACTTCATCTTGCCAAGTACCGCTGTCCATCACTTCTTGTGGTGGGAAGATGCTTGGATCATTAGCAAATTCTTTCGGTAGCAGATCGTGTGCCGTTTTAACTGGCGTAGGATAACCAATCTCAAGTGCAATCTTAGCTGCGTTCTCAGGACGTAGTAGGAAATCGATCATCTTATGAGCTGCGTCAACGTTCTTCGCACCAGCTGGAATTGCTAGGCTGTCCATCCAGAAGATAGTGCCTTTTTCTGGCCAGATGATGTCGATGTTCGCGCCTTCTTGACGAGCCATGTATGCAGAACCGTTCCAAAGCATGCCTAGTGAAACTTCACCCGCAAGGTAAGGGTTTGCAGGAAAGTCTGAGTTAAATACTAATACGTTTGGCATTAGCTTTTTCAGTTCTTCGTAAGCGGCTTTGATTTCTTCTGGGTTAGTCGTGTTTGGTGAGTAACCAAGCTTAGTCAATGCAATGTGGAATACTTCGCGAGAATCATCCATCAGCATTAGTTGACCTTCCCACTTGCTATCCCAGAAATCATCCCATTTAGAAACCGATGACTTGTCTAGCATGTCAGCATTGATACCAATACCGGTCGCACCCCAAATGTATGGGATAGAGTAGTTGTTGTTCGGATCGAACGGTTTGTTTAGGAAGTTAGTATCAAGATCGGCAAAATGAGATAATTTCTCTTTGTCGATCTGTTGTAGCATGCCTTCTTTACGCATTTTAGAGACGAAATAGGTAGACGGTACTACCAAGTCGTAACCAGAACCTTGAGTTTTTAGTTTTGCGTACATACTCTCGTTAGATTCGTATGTAGAGTAAATAACTTTAATTCCGGTTTCTTTTGTAAAGTCTTCAAGAACTTCGTTTGGAATGTATTCCGACCAGTTGTAGAAATACAGTTCTTGATCAGCAGCCATTGCAGGGGTAGCGATGAGCGTCGCTGCACATAGAGCGCTTGCGTAGAATTTACTTTTCATTTGTTTTCCGTTTTGTTTCGCGATTGGACAAGTCAATACTAGCTGGAGTTATCAAGTTGAGCCAAATCGCAGTAAGCACAAATATGTTCATTTAGCTTGAATATCGTTGTCTCCTTGTTATGAGACGATAAATCTATGATACCAAGACAAATAAACCTAGCAACGCGCGATTATATCAGCCTAAGACAAAAATAGGCAGCGTATTGCTGCCTATTTTCCTATGGTTGATGACTTGTTACACAAGCTAGATTATTGTCCCGCTTTCAGCTTGAGGAAGTAATCTTCGTATTTAACGGTTAGATCACCAACCGCATCTTGCCATTCAACGCGGTCAAGGTCTTCTTGAGAAGGGAATAGTGGGGCAACGTCTTTAAACTTAGCATTCGATTCCTCCACCGCCGTTAGGTACCCAGTATCACGAGAGATTTGCTCTGCGATTTCTGGGCGCAGTAGGAAGTCGATCATCTTGTGAGCGGCTTCTACGTTCTTCGCACCGGAAGAGATAGCGAAGTTATCAACCCAGCCGATACCGCCTTCTTTAGGAAAAACGAGTTTAAGGTTCAGGCCTTCACTTTGTGCCGCTGCGGCGCTACCGTTCCAAAGCATACCAACGCCCACTTCACCAGACATGTAAGGTGCGCCAGGGTTGTCAGAGTTGAAAACTAAAACGTTAGGCATCAACTTTTGTAGCTCAGCGTACGCTTCATCGATTTGCTTAGGGTCTTTTGAGTTACCTGAGTAGCCAAGTTTACGCAGAGCGATATGGAACACTTCACGAGTGTCGTCCATCAACATTACTTGACCTTCAAGCTCAGGCTTCCATAGGTCAGCCCAGCTTTGGAACTCGTTTGGATCGTACATGTCTGCGTTAACCGCTAGGCCTGTAATCGCAACAACGTGTGGGATAGAGTAGTCGTTACTTGGATCGTAAGGCTTGTCTAGGTAGTTTTTATCTAGGTTGCCGAAGTTTTTCAGCTTAGTCTTATCGATCTTTTGTAGCATGCCTTCGTCACGCATCTTCGCCACGAAGTACGTTGAAGGTACTACTAGGTCATAACCTTGGTTATGAGTTTTTAGCTTTGCATACAAAGTTTCGTTCGACTCGTAAGTCGAGTAGATCACTTTGATGCCAGTTTCTTTAGTAAATTGCTCTAGGATATTACTGTTGATGTAAGGACCCCAGTTCATAAATACTAGTTCTTTATCATCCGCTGTCGCTGTACCAGAGAACAGAGAAAGCGCACATGCACTACCAGCTAATAGAGTAGCCCATTTTTTCATTGACGTTAGCTCCAAACCAAACGTTGTCCAATTTTGGACGATAGATAGAAAAACAGAATGGCATGTAACCATTCTGTTTCGTGATGTTAACAGGTGCGGATTCTACTTCACTTTTTCTCTTGCTAGCAACTGAGAAATTACTACCAAGACCAAAGAAACAATCAACATTACCGTTGCTAGGGCGTTCACTTCCGGTGAAATGCCCACCTTAACCATGGAGTAAATCTTCAATGGTAAGATTTCGTAAGTTGGACCTGTTACAAACGAGCTGATAATTACGTCGTCCAAAGACAGCGTAAAGCTCAATAGCCAACCTGCAGCAACCGCTGGTTTAGCAAGAGGAAGGATGATCTGTTTCAAGATAACCCATTCGCTTGCACCAAGGTCTTTTGCAGCTTCCAACATTTTCACATCAAAGCCATTTAAGCGGCTGTACACAGTTACCACAACGAATGGTAGACAAAAGGTGATGTGAGCAATCAATAGTGTAAAGAAGCCAAGCTGTGCGCCTAATACCAGGAACAGAGCAAGTAATGAAATCGCCATAACAATATCTGGAGACATCATCACGACAAACAGCATGCCGTTTACCGCACCTTTACCTTTGAACGAGTAACGGAATAGGGCAACGGCCGTTAAGCTACCAATGATGGTTGCTGCTGTCGCTGAGAATACCGCTACGTTCAATGAATGCCATGCAGCTTGCATTAGGCTATCGTTGTTTACTAAGGTTTCGTACCATTTCGTGGTGAAACCACCCCATTTCATACCAAATTTGTTGGCATTAAATGAGTTAACAATTAAGACGATGATTGGCAGATACAAAAATGCATACACCAGCGCCATAAAGCTAAATCTAACCGTGCGTCCCATTAGTCTAGCTCCACTTTCTTATTCAATAGTTTGCCTGCTCTGTAGTAAGCGTAAAGCATCACAGCCATTGCGAAGGTGAGGGCGATACTGGTCGCAGCACCAAATGGCCAGTCACGAGCGTTCAATACTTGGCTCTTAATAACGTTACCAATCAGTAGGTTCTTCGCACCACCAAGAAGGTCAGAGATGTAGAACATACCTAGTGCTGGTAGCAGAACCAACAAACAACCACCGATAATGCCAGGCATTGTAAGAGGTAGAATCACTTTCGTAATGGTTTGGAACTTGTTCGCACCAAGATCTTTCGCCGCCTCGATATAAGTGTTGTCCAACTTCTCGATTGCCGAGTAAAGCGGCAGAATCATAAATGGAAGCAGGATGTACACAAGACCAATCATTACTGCTGTTTCGGTGTACATAATACGTAATGGCTTATCGATGATTTCCATCGCCATTAATGATTTGTTCAAAATACCTTGTGTACCCAGAACAATCTTCAGGCCGTAAGTACGGATAAGAGAGTTTGTCCAAAAAGGTACGATAACTAAGAACAACATGAATGGGCGCCATTTCTCTGGCATTTTCGCTATGATGTAAGCAAATGGATAACCAATTACTAAACACAACAACGTCGCCACAATCGCCATGTAGAACGAGTGCATCAGCACTTTCGCATACAAGGGATCGAGTAGACGTAAGTAGTTGTCGAAAGTAAATGTCATTTCGATTAAGTTTGCTTCATCACGCGTTAAGAAACTCGTACCGATAATCATCACATTTGGTACCAACACGAAAAGTGTTAACCACCCGACGATTAAGGTAATGATCGCGTTTTGAAGATTAATCTTCTTGCTTATCATTGAGGACTACCTCCCAGCTCTCAACCCAAGTGATAGCGACTTTCTGGCCAAGTGAGTGGTCCACATCAGGATCATCTTCGTTAAAGAATTCGCTAACCATTACACGCATGCCTGAATCCAATTGGATAACTGAATCAAGCGTCATGCCTTTATAGGTACGCTCTGTTACGTGACCTACGATGCCTTTTTCTTCAGACTCTTTGATCTCTTCGATACGTAAGTCTTCTGGGCGAAGTAGTACTTGCAGTTTTTCACCTGCTTGCGCTTCCTGATCGTAGTAAACAACAGACTCGACACCTTCGATTTCTGCACGGATACGTTTCTCGTCGATACGCTCTAGCATTGTTGCGTTGAATACGTTGATCTCACCGATAAAGCGAGCAACAAATAGGTTCTTCGGCTCTTCGTAAATCTCACGTGGAGAACCATCCTGCTCGATAACACCATCGCGCATTACAATAATGCGGTCAGACATCGATAGGGCTTCTTCCTGATCGTGCGTAACGAAGATAAAGGTAATACCAAGCTGACGCTGAAGCTGTTTAAGCTCGATTTGCATTTGCTTACGTAGTTTGTAATCAAGTGCAGATAGAGATTCATCTAGCAGCAGTACTTTTGGCTTGTTCACAACCGCACGCGCAATGGCGATACGTTGTTGTTGACCACCAGAAAGTTGGTGAGGCTTACGCTGTGCCATTTTTTCTAGGCGAACCATGCGAAGCGCATCCATAACTCGTGGCTCGATCTCTGCTGCAGGTGTTTTCTGCATGCGAAGACCAAAAGCAACGTTTTCAAATACGGTCATATGAGGGAAGAGTGCATAACTCTGAAATACCGTGTTGACGTGCCTTTGCTCTGCAGGAACCTGTGTTACATCCTGGTCATCCAAAATAATTTGACCGTTATCTGCCGTTTCAAAACCTGCAATCATGCGTAAAACTGTTGTCTTACCACAACCAGAAGGCCCGAGAATCGTCAGAAATTCACCATGATTAACATCCAGATTTAAATTACCGATGATTTCCTTACCATCGAAACTTTTACTAATACCAGATAAACGAATAACTGGCTTTCCTGCTTGCGGTTTTGCGTTCAACGTCTGTATTTCCCCCACGTTCAAGCCGGGATTATCCCAGCTGATGTGACACTAACCATTCACTTTTGAGGCGCGCATCATAATCACCAAAAGTGTGAAATTAAAGCATTTTCTTATCTTGAAACAGAAATAATTTTGCAGGAAAAAGCCATCATTCCTTACCATACTGTTTTTATGAGATTAATTGGCATCTAGACACAGTTTGATAGCACTAAACTTTGTTCAACAATTGTTTCAATTTCATGACCTTGAAAGTGGTTAATTATCAACCATACAGTTGAGATTGCAAGGATTGTAGGTGAGTTGTGATGTTAGATGTGGAAAGATTTCTTTATAATGACGATTACATTAATTGACTGGAATTCCAGTCAAAATTTTACAAGTTAGTCTTGGATAAACTATGAACGACGATTTTGAGAAAGATTTCAATCTTGGGGGGAGTGTAGAGCGAGCTTTGTCTGGCAACTACGAGCTTAAAGCTGGCGCGGTTTTTAACGAAGCTTGGCGAGCAACCATCCAGCACTTTTTATCATTTTCTCCTGCCATTATTGTATTGCTTTTTGTCCAGTTAGGTATTTTCTATATTGCATTAAAACTGCAGTTGGGCGATTTGACCGTTATTCTTGATGCGTTTGAGAACCCAGAGTCGTTCACAAACGATATTGTGTCTTCTATTTATGTCGCGAATTTCAGTTATGAGGTGATTAGCGCCCCAATTTATGCGGGGATAAGTTTGATGGCTATGAGTCATGTCGCTGGCCTGAAGACTAAGTTGCGCCATGTTGGAAAGGGGTTGCAGTTCACCATTCCTGTTATCCTAGCAACGCTCATGAGCTTGATGCTACAAGGTGTGGTTGGTATGATTTTTCCTTTACTGTCGCTGTATCTTTCCTTGGCATTTAGTCACTCTATCTTGTTGATTTGTGAGAAAAGGGTGCCACCAATGCAAGCGTTGCTGTTATCACTTCGCGCAATCAACAAGAAGATTTTTGTGGTCGCGGGGCTTTACTTAGGCGTGATGTTAATGTTTATTATTGCAGCAATGTTCTACGGTATTGGCTTGATTTTTGTGCTGCCATTCTTCTTCCATTTGAAAGGCATACTCTACCGCGAAATGTTTGGAATTAAGCTTAAGATCGTTACAACACAGAAAAACGATAATGATCACGATGGTAACTCACAGGTGTTTGATGCCTAATTCTTTGAAATCAATAAGTTTACGAGTGGCGGCAACCTGTATAGCCGCCACTTTCATTTCTATAGGCCCATATTTACACTACGAGAAACAGTTTAAATATGTGGAAAATCCTGACGTACTCTCTGGCAAGATTAAGCATGTCGATTTATCACATTTGCCATACATCGGTGATATCCCAGACTTCAATTCAATAAAAGATACGAAAGAGAAAAAAGCTGCTTTTTTTGATTTTTTAAGGCCTAAAATTGCTCTTGAGAATCAACGAATTCGTCATGAGCGGGCCTTTCTTACCTCTTTAAAGGTGGGACAAGTGACGCAAGAACAACAAGAGTATGCTCAGCGGTTATCATCTCTGTATTCGTTGCCCTTGAGTAACGATAAGATTGATCAAGCATGGCTAGACGAGATGCTTGTGAGAGTGAACGTCTTACCAGAAGCGTTGGTTCTAACTCAAGCGGCAAATGAATCTGCGTGGGGCACTTCTCGTTTTGCTACTCAAGCAAACAACTTGTTCGGCCAATGGTGTTATAAAAAGGGCTGTGGAATTGTTCCAGCGCAACGTGGCGCTAACAAAGTTCATGAAGTTGAAAAATTCGATTCTGTACAACAGTCTGTTCATGGCTACTTTATGAATGTTAATCGAAACCCAGCGTATGCAGACCTGCGTGAAATCAGAACATCTCTGGCTGAAAAGAACAAGGGCTTGTTAACGGTCGCAACCGCGTCAGAGTTAACGCATGGGTTGCTAGCCTATTCTGAACGTGGCATCGCCTATGTACACGATCTTCGCGCTATGATTCGTCATAACAACGCCTACTGGACGCAATAAAATAACGGATAAAATGAAAAAGTTAAGCCTAAGTCTGTTGGGAAGTGCGGCGCTAATTCTTGCATCGCCGATAACCCAAGCTCAAGAGTACATGTTCACGTACTCAAAGTTATATACTCAACTAAAAAACAACAATAAAGAAGGGCATGACGATGTGAAAGTTGGTGTCTTTTTTGTGGACGCAAAAACTAAACAAATTTGTATGATAGAAAAAGCTTGGATGGAAAAAGAAGAGCACTATGAAGAGTTTGTTATCCCTGCTTCACAAGAGTTGCCTTTACCTGTTGATAAAAACTTAAAGTCAGCGAATCCGTTGGTTTTTGTCGATACCCCAAAAGATACACGTTGCGATTACTCACTTGTTGTGATGACCAAAGAACCATTACAGGGTAACGTTTCTTACGACCAACTTAAGCCTCTTCTACCTCAAATGCAGACGATGCTGGAAGATTTAGGCGGTATGTTTGCGGGTTGGTTTACACCGGAGGTTCAAGGTGTGACGATGGAGTTTGCAAATCAACTGAATGATAAAGTGATTTTCTCAAACGGAACCGAAAAGCCAATTGTCAATGGCAAGATACAAGTCGCACTAAGTGAAATAGGGCAAGGTGGCACAATGACACTACCAGAACCGACGATGCGAGTGTTACCTTATCTACCTAACGCAAAGAAATGAACACTGAACGTTTAGAAAGGGCTGCAATCGCAGCTCTTTTTTAATTTTGACCGTAACTAAAGTATCTTTCACACTCTTTTCTTAAAGACTCAATAAGACAAACATTTAATCCTGCGTAAAAAGCTCGTATAATCCACGCCCCAAAGAAACCCATGTTAGGAAGTCCTAGTCGATTTATCGGCGATGTGAGAGCCCGCAATGAACCAAATAGATACAAGAAAAGAAACCCTAGAATTCAACAAGCTTCAGAAACGCCTAAGAAGACATGTTGGAAATGCCATTACTGATTACAACATGATCGAAGAAGGCGATGTTGTAATGGCATGTATTAGCGGTGGTAAAGATTCATTCGCGATGCTTGATATCCTGCTGAATCTTCAAAAAGCCGCACCGATCAAATTTGAAGTGGTTGCGGTAAACCTAGACCAAAAACAACCGGGCTTCCCTGAGCACATTCTGCCAGAGTATTTCGAAACACTGAATATCCCTTACTATATCGTCGATAAGGACACGTATTCCGTCGTAAAAGAGAAGGTACCAGAAGGCAAAACCACTTGTGGTCTGTGTTCACGCCTGCGACGTGGTACGCTGTATTCATTTGCAGAGAAGATTGGTGCAACTAAGCTTGCGCTAGGTCATCACATGGATGACATCGTCGAAACAATGTTCTTGAATATGTTCCACGGCTCTCGCCTTAAAGCGATGCCACCAAAGCTACGCTCTGATGATGGCCGTAACGTGGTCATTCGTCCATTGACTTACTGTCGTGAAAAAGATTTGATCAAATACGCTGAGCACAAGGATTTCCCAATAATTCCGTGTAACCTTTGTGGCTCTCAAGAGAACCTTCAGCGTCAATCTATAAAAGCAATGTTGATTGAATGGGATAAGAAGACGCCAGGGCGTGTGGAAGCAATTTTTAAATCAATTCAAAACGTAAGCCCAAGCCAACTAGCAGACCGCGAATTGTTCGACTTTGTTAACTTACCGCTAGATCGTGAAGGTAACCGCGAAGAGTATGAATTTAATGAGGCTGTCGTTTCTTCGACGAATATTGATGAATCGATGTTCATCGATGTTACGAACATCTAACTCGTAAAAAAGGAGGTCAATTAGACCTCCTTTTTTGTACCCAACGCTTTAACTGTTCCCAAACAAAAATCCCCCTGTATTCGGGGGATTTATTAGCGCTTATTTGAAAGCGCTCAATACATAGCAATACTAAGGAGAGATTAGGTTGCTGTATTTGGATCGAGAGGGCTAATGTAGCCTTTTGGTTTTAGAGCCAACACGTCGCAATTTATTTTATCAATTACGTGCTCCGCTGTATTACCAATAAAGACAGCAGAAAGCCCTGTTCGCCCTGTGGTACCTAAAATAACCATTGCTGCGTTCAAGCGCTCTGCAGCTGCCGGAATGACATCTTCAGGTAAACCTTGCTCAACTATCGTTTGTTCTTCATCAAGACCATGTTTTTGGCGTAGTGCTTTCATAGCCGTTAAATGATGACCTCGCACTGCATCGGTATAAGTCGTTGGGTCAAATTCAGGCAGTTCAATCGTAATATTCGCCGGTGTAACGGGATAGGCGTTAACAAGATATGGCTTGGCCTCAAGCCGAGTGGTGATTTCTTTTAATCGCTCGACCATCGTATCGTTGAGATCAATATGAGTCGGGTTTTCTGAGCCCACATGTACTGAGGCAAGGATACTTGCTTGTTCCGGCCAAGCAGCATTCTTGATAAGAAGCACTGGAATAGGGCATTTTCGCAACAAGTGCCAATCTGTCGGTGTGAAAATGACAGACTCTAAAACATCATGCTTACGTGTGCCTTTGATGACTAGGTCATGATTGCCTGCATAGACTTCAGCAATAATCGCCTCATAAGGGCGGTTGTGCCAGACAACACAAACATCAAAGTCGAAGCCATCGTTTAGGTATGGTTGAGCAATTTTACGCATCCACTGCTCACGCTGATGAATGACACCTCGACGCATAGCATCTCTTTCATCCACTGATAGCATTGACGTCATGTCATACGAGAAATCGTAAATGGATAAAAAGAAAGTGATTCGGCTTCTAGATACACTTTTCTGAGCTAATTGAACAGCTCTTGCAAGTGCGGGCTGCTCATCATTATTGATGTCAGCTACAACAAGGATCTTACTGTATATACTCATAACTAAGCCCACTTCTATTGCAAAACCAGATACTGAATGTAAATTAAATCAGTATTTTGGAGTACTCACCGTACATTTTTACTGTAGCTTAGTTTGGAGAACTTTTTGAGGACTTTCGAAAGGAATTTATGAGAAATATGATGTAGCTCATTTTCGAGCTACATCAATAATTAGGGTGTATTATTCTTTAGTTACACCAGCAAGTTCCATCAATGCATCGTGGTCTAAGATAGTGATATATTTACCTTTTACGCTTAGGATCTCAGATTTCTGGAAACGACCTAACAAACGACTGATCGTTTCGACTGTAAGACCAAGGTAGTTGCCAATATCACCACGAGTCATAGTTAAACGAAACTCTCTAGGGCTGAAGCCACGCTGAGAAAAACGCGTTGATAGGTTGTAAAGGAAAGCAGCTAGTCGCTCTTCTGCGTTCTTTTTAGAAAGAAGCAAAATCATTTCCTGATCACCTTTAATTTCGTTACTCATCAAACGCATGATTTGCTGGCGAAGCTTAGGCATTTTACCCGATAGATCGTCTAAAATTTCGTATGGGATTTCACATACCATCGACGTTTCGAGTGCTTGAGCAAAGCTAGGGTGGGAGTCACCAGTGATAGCATCGAAACCGACTAAGTCTCCAGCTAAGTGAAACGCTGTGATTTGCTCATCACCTTGCTCTGTGATCGTATAGCTCTTGATGGTACCAGAGCGGATAGCGTATAGCGATTTTAGCTCATCACCGGCCTTAAAAAGCTCTTGTCCTTTTTGAATAGGCTTCTTACGTTCGATGATTTGGTCAAGCTGGTCAAGTTCTGCCTCATTTAGAGTGAACGGGATACACAGTTGACTAATGCTACAATCTTGGCAATGAATGGCGCAACCGCCTGATTGGATACGCTTTGTTGCAGGTTTTTCAGAAATCATAACAACCTTTCACTATTTGATATACATCAATATTTTAGCATCGCTTAATCCTAAAGGGTAGCAAAAATGTCACCTCAATAGAGTTTAACGTTATATGAAACCGAGTAATGCTAAGGCTCCTACAGCGGTATACGTACCATAGCCAATAAGGATTAATGCTGAAATATTTCTAAATATTAATGATTTTTGTAATTTCTGAAAATGATTGGCACCGTATCCAATAATAAGCATTGCAGGTAGCGTTCCGAGCCCAAACGCAAGCATAATTAGGCCGCCGTTCATCGCACTACCAGAAACCGCCGACCAAGTAAGCGCTGAATAAACTAAACCACATGGTAACCAACCCCAAATAAAGCCAAATGGCAACGCGTGAAGAGGATGCTTTAATGGCAACAGATTCTTCCCTGCCGGCGAGATAAAGCGCCAGAGATACTGCCCTAGCTTTTCTATTAAAAGTAAGCCTTGCCACCATTTAGCAATATACAGCGCGACCAGAATCATGAATAACGCAGCAATCAGCCTTAACCAAGCAAGAGAATGCGTTAACCCACTAAGCTCAGATAAACCTGATATAGCACCACCCACTAATGCTCCTATTAAGGTATAACTGATCAATCGTCCGAGGTTGTAGAAGAGGGGGATAAGAGGGGTGGTTTTATTTTTAGCAGAAGAGCCCATGGTAAGCAGAGACGCGATACCACCACACATACCCATACAATGACCGGCTCCTACTAAGCCGATCATCAACGCACCGATAAAATCAGGAGTCATAAAGGTCGCTACTTTTTATCACTATTAGATTGGTCTTCTTCGTCGAGAAGAATGTTGTGCCCTTGCCGTTCAAGATCTTCAAACTGATCGCTTCTTACCGCCCAAAGAAAAACGGCGACAGCAACACAAACGAGAACGATAGCGATGGGAATCAATATATAAAGACTTTCCATGTTTGCTTTCTCTACTTATTTCTCTTTGAGCAGGCGCAAAGAGTTAGATACAACGATAATTGAGCTTGCAGACATGCCAACTACTGCAATGTAGGGAGCCACTAAACCTGCGACCGCCAAAGGCAAAATTAACAGGTTGTAACCCAAAGACCAAGCCAAGTTTTCTCGAATAATCTTTCTTGTACGCAGTGCAAGCAAACGTGCTTCTAGTAGCTTTTCGAGATTATCCCCAAGTAACGTCATATCTGCAGAAGCTTTAGCGACATCTGTACCACCGCCCATTGCGACAGAAAGGTGAGCTCCGGCGAGAGTCGGCGCGTCATTGATTCCATCACCAACCATCATAGTGATACTGTTTTCGTCCAAGCTCTTAAGGTATGCAAGCTTATCTTCTGGCTTTGCTGACGCGACGATGTGATCGATACCAATTTCATTCGCCACTGGTTGGGCGTTTGAGAGAGAATCACCAGTTAGCAGGGTTGTCTTAATTCCAGCGTCAGCAAAACGTTGAATAAAGGCTTTGCTTTCTTTTCGGATAGGGTCGCGGTAGTAAAAGCTAGCGACATGCTTGCCATCAACCGACAGATAGACCGCCTGGCTTTCACCACTTTCTTTGCCTTGAACAAAAGCCGCACTGCCTATCTTAACGATTTTGCCATTCCATATCCCTTCAATCCCTGACCCAATCACGTTTTGCACATCAGACACGATAAAGTCATCATTGGCGTAACTTGCAAAAGAGCGAGCGATAGGATGGTTTGCATGAGCTTCTAATGCTGCGGCTAGAGAGAGACAATCTTCTTTTGGAAGATCACTCAACACTTTTGTATCACAGATCTCAATATCACCTTTCGTTAGAGTGCCTGTTTTATCTACAACTAAGTGGTTGATCTTACATAATGTCTCAAACACATGGCCTTTACGAAGTAAAATGCCAAAATTACCCATTCTAGAGGTAGCACAAGTGAGTGCGGTCGGTGTGGCCAGAGATAGCGCACATGGACACGTAGCGACTAACACAGACAGCATGATCCAAAACGCATCATCTGGTTTTGTTTGATGCCAGTAAAACCAAGTACCAGCAGAGATGATAAGAATCACACCAACAAAGTAACGGGCGACAATGTCTGCAATTTCCGCAATTTTAGGTTTGGAGTGTTGAGCTTCATCTTGTAAACGCACGATGTTAGAAATCATTGAATCGGCCTTTGAGCTTACTACCTCAAGTTCAAATGATTCGTCTCCGTTTAGCGTTCCCGCATAAACAATATCGCCTTCTCGTTTCACAACGTGCACTGACTCACCCGTTAGCATGGATTCATCAATATGAATACGGCCTGAAATAACTTTACCGTCAGCGGGGATATGTTCACCAGGTAGAACGCGGATACGATCGCCAACTTTTAGCGTCTTCACGGGTATCTGATCACCGTCCAGCGTTGTAGCAATTGCCGGAATCAACTTAAGAAGGTTACCACTCGCTGCAGCAGCTTTGCGACGAGCGCGCATCTCTAAGAATCGACCTACTAACAAAAAGAAGGTAAACATCGAGATAGATTCAAAGAAGACTTCGCCTTGTTCAGTTACTGTTGCAACTAAACTTGCAACATAGGCAAAGATCAACGCGATAGAAACCGGGACATCCATACCAAGGGTTCGGCCTTTGATACTGCGCCATGCGTTTAAGTAAAATGGAAGAGCGGAATAAAGCAAAACAGGAGTAGCAAAAATCAAACTTACCCAACGAAAGTAACTTTTAAACTCTGGCTCTAAATCACCAAAGACTTCGAGATACAGTGCAACGGCGAGCATCATGACCTGCATGGTTGCTAAGCCTGCAATACCTAGCCGATATAGATATTGCTTCATCATTCGATGGTAAGAGGCTTCTTGCTTATCTGCTTCAAAAGGTGCAGCTTTGTAACCAAGTTTATGAATAACGGAAAGGAGCTCGCTTAACCGTACCTGAGTTTTATCCCAGGCTAGTAACGCTCGATTGGTGGTTGTATTAACACGAATAGATACCAACCCGGCTGTATTGGAAACTTGCTTTTCGATTAACCACGCGCAAGCAGCACATGAAACACCTTCTAAAGAAAGGGTTACTTCAGAAACATTTTCGCGATTTCGTACGAATTCAGATTGTACATCCGCATTGTCATAATGAATTAAAGCTTGGAGTTGCTCTGGTACTAGATCTGCCTTTTCTGCAGGCGCAGTGCGGTATTGGTAGTATGAGACAAGACCACTATCGACAATAGTCTGCGCCACAGTTTCGCAGCCCGGACAACACATGTCGCGAATTTCACCCAATATTTCTACTTTGAAATCCGTGTTGGCTGGTACATCTTCACCGCAGTGATAACAGGATTTACACATATGCTTACTTCATTAACGGTGTTGAAGAGGCAGGAAACTCAACTTTACCTTGGATCATCCATTGCTTGTCGTGTGGTTGTAGTTCAACAAACCATGGTCCTTGAATAGATTCCTCAGCTTTTAGTCGGTAATTACCAGATGCATCCGCTGTTACAAGCTTTGTGAAGTCACGATCAGGAAGAGTACGATGAGTGAAAGTGGCCGTTAGAGCAGGGTAATGAGGTAGCTTCCCTTTAGCGAAAACAATCACAACATTGTTATTTTCAGAGGAAATCTCAGCGTTAAGACCTAGGTCACGAGCGACATTCATTTTACTAATGTCGATATTAATGCCTTTGCCTTTTTTATAGTAATCCTCGGCGACTAAAGAAACAGAGTTGTTCGAGAAAACGACCACAGTAATCACAGTCCAAACTACGACAGTAAGAGGAAGGATGATTAGGAACCACGGCCAAAATTGTTTATACCAAGGCTTTACCATAAAAAAGTTCTCAACAGCTAAATGAAAAAATGTAAGGCGTTAAATTTAAAGGAAAGACAGCCCCTATGAAAGGGGCTGTTATTGCTATGTTACGTAATATCTCAGTTACTTACTCTCTGAGTTACTTAAACTCCAGACATATGAGGCAACGAGCTGAACTTTATCTTCACCCAAAATGTCTTTCCACGCAGGCATTACGCCTGAGCGTCCGTTCATTACGGTTTCTGTTACAGCTGCACGAGAGTCACCAAATAACCAGTCTTGGTCTGTAAGGTCAGGCGCACCGACTGCAGGGTTACCCTTACCATCGGTACCATGACAAGCTGCACACACTACGAAGCGTGCTTTACCTGCCGCGGCTTCACGAGCATTTACTTTACGACCAGATAAACTAAGTGTGTAACTTACAACTTCTTGAACACCTTGCTCACCAAGGGCATCTTTCCATGCTGGCATTTGACCAATACGGCCGTGCATGATGGTTGTAACGATCGCTGCTGGCTCGCCACCATATAGCCATGCATCATCAGTCAGGTTAGGGAAGCCTTTCTGACCACGTGCATCAGAGCCATGGCATTGAGAACAGTTTTGCAAAAACAAACGCTGACCAACTTTTAATGCTTCAGGATCTTGCGCAATTTCAGGAATTGGGCGTAGACCACTGTCATTGTGCGCAAGTTTACGGAATGCTTCGCCGAAGTAAGCGTCGGCATCATCCAGTTCTTTTGCATATTGGTTTAGTTGCTTGTTCTCTTGTGCTGCAGCGATGGCTTCTTTTGACTCTTCTAGTGAGCGAACGGTTTGAGCCGAACTCTGCCAGTTTAAAAAGCCCTTGAAGCTACCTAGACCTGGGAATAGGGCAAGGTAAACTGCTGCGAACACAAATGTGCTTACAAACAGGTAAGTCCACCACTTTGGTAGAGGGTTGTTTAGCTCGCGAATACCATCGTACTCGTGGCCCATGTCTTCCCCTTCCTCGACGCCCATTTTATCTTTAGCGCACCAAGTCAGGAGAATCGCACAGCCTACTAGCGTACCGACAGTAATCACGATAATCCAGAGACTCCAGAATGTAGTCATTACTTCTTCACTCCTTGGTTATTAGGGGTCTTTTGTTCTTCGTCAGCAAACACCAAGTTGGCATCTTCTTCAAAGCGTGCTTTACGCTTTTTACTAAATGCCCACCATACGATGCCAATAAAACTAGCGAAGAGTACAACGGTATAAATACTATGAATTGTACCGAAATCCATATGATCCCCTTACTTCATTGCATGACCAAGAGACTGAAGGTAAGCGATGATTGCATCCATCTCTGTTTTACCTTCTACTTCTTTAGCCGAATTCGCGATCTCTTCATCAGTGTATGGAACGCCGAACTGATCACGAAATAGCTCAAGTTTCTTCTGAGTTAGCTTACCGTCTAAAACGTTTTCAGCTAGCCACGGGAAACCTGGCATGTTTGACTCAGGTACAAGCTCACGAGGATCTAACAGGTGAACACGGTGCCATTCGTCAGAATAACGACCACCAACACGAGCTAAATCCGGGCCTGTACGCTTAGAGCCCCAAAGGAATGGGTGTTCCCAAACACTCTCACCAGCAACAGAGTAGTGACCGTAACGTTCAGTCTCTGAGCGGAAAGGACGAACCATCTGGCTGTGACAGACGTTACAACCTTCACGGATGTAGATATCACGGCCTTCCATCTCCAAAGGAGTGTAAGCGCGCAGATTTTCTACAGGTTCAGTCGTTTGCTTTTGGAAAATCAGAGGAGTGATCTCTACAAGAGCACCCCAACTGATAGCAAACACGATAAAAATAGCCAACAAACCGACATTACGTTCTAAGATTTCATGGCGATTATTAGAATTATTACTCATTCTTAAATCTCCTTATGCCGGATGTGGGATAGCTTTTAGGCTTTCTTTTGGTGCACTTACCGTTTTGTACGTGTTATATGCCATTAGGAACATACCAGATAGGAAGATAAATCCGCCTAGGAAACGTACAAAGTAGAACGGATAAGACGCTTCTACAGATTCAACAAAGCTGTAAGTTAGCGTACCGTCAGAGTTAACCGCGCGCCACATAAGACCTTGCATTACACCAGAGATCCACATCGCAACGATGTAAAGAACGGTACCGATTGTTGCTAGCCAGAAATGCACATTAACTAGACCAACAGAGTACATACGCTCCTGGCCAAATAGGCGAGGTACCAAGTGATATACAGAGCCGATAGAAACCATCGCAACCCAACCTAACGCACCAGAGTGAACGTGACCAATGGTCCAGTCTGTGTAGTGAGAAAGTGCGTTAACCGTCTTAATCGACATCATCGGGCCTTCAAAGGTAGACATACCGTAGAACGACAGTGAAACGATTAGGAAACGTAGGATAGGGTCATAACGAAGCTTATGCCATGCACCAGATAACGTCATAATACCGTTGATCATACCACCCCAAGAAGGAGCAAATAGAACCAGCGACATAACCATACCTAGAGACTGAGTCCAGTCTGGTAGCGCTGTATAATGAAGGTGGTGAGGGCCTGCCCAAATATATAGAGAAATAAGTGCCCAGAAGTGAACGATAGATAGACGGTAAGAATAAACAGGACGTTCAGCTTGTTTAGGAACGAAGTAGTACATCATACCTAGGAAACCAGCGGTCAGTAGGAAACCTACCGCATTGTGTCCATACCACCACTGAACCATCGCATCCACTGCGCCCGAGTAAATCGAGTAAGATTTACCAAGTGACACAGGAATAGCCATGCTGTTCACGATGTGAAGTACTGCTACTGTGATAATAAAGGCACCGAAGAACCAGTTTGCCACATAAATATGTGACGTGTTTCGCTTCACTAGTGTGCCGAAGAACACCACCGCATATGATACCCATACTAGCGCAATTGCGATATCAATAGGCCATTCTAGCTCAGCATACTCTTTACCCGATGTTAAACCGAGAGGCAAAGTAATGGCTGCTGCCAGGATGATTGCTTGCCAACCCCAAAAGGTGAAGGCAACGAGTGGGCCACCAAAAAGACGTGTTTGACATGTGCGCTGTACAACATAATAAGACGTTGCGAACAGAGCACTGGTACCAAACGCAAAAATTACCGCATTAGTATGCAGTGGACGTAAGCGACTGTACGTCAACCACGGCGTATCAAAGTTTAGCTGTGGCCAAACTAATTGAGCGGCAATCAAAACACCAACAGCCATACCAACTATGCCCCATAAAATGGTCACAAGGGTAAATTGGCGAACGACTGTATAGTTGTAGTTTTGTTCAAGCTGCTTTACTTGGCTCATTTGCATGCTTCCAATTTCTAATTAACTACACTTTTACTTCCAACACGACTTGCGTCGTAACACCACCCAAGTAAACTCTAGAATTCAAGTGTTATCATCACCTTATTTCCATTGCTGACTTTAATAAAAAGTGGCATTTTCAGCGTGACACTATACTTGAATTAACAATTCAATGACAGGGTAGTAACCTTACTGGACCTCTGGAAATCATTTTTTATTTAAAAAGTTTGAAGTTTGTAACAAGGATATTAGTAATTATGCCTGCACAAAAGTTAACAAAGGCGCGACTTGCACAAATCTTAATCATGCTCAGTGTTTTAATAGGCGCATTTTTCTGGCGTACCTTTACACACGAGAGTGTTAATAGCGTTGACTGTTCACAAAAAGAACGATGCGATGTAACAATTGAAGGAGAAATAATCACGATTAATCGTGACTCAATGGGAATTTCGCTCGAAACGATAGAAAGTAGCACTCTAAAAATTGATCTAAATCAATCTGGTAATTTTATCAATCTCAACGAGAAGCATAAGTCAGTAGAATGGGACATCATTCCTGAATCGAAAAAAATCACCTTTAAAAAAGGTGAAAACATTGTTGTAGTTCAATTATAAATACGATCTATCACGAGATAATCGTAACTTATTAATGAAATTAACACCTTCTTGCCTAGAGAAAATTGGTTGGAATGGTATAACAGCAGAGTGATATCCAATTATAAAATCGTATGCATTGCCAATCAGTTTTTACTCATATTAAAGATGAAGACTCAGCGATAAAAACGCTCAGATCCGAATTGACACAACAGAACTTGTCTTACGTGATGTGTTACTACACGGAAGAATACAATTTCGAGTTGATTCGAGAAGCGTTTCTTGCGCATTTTCCTGGTGTGCCTTTTCATGGCGCCAGTTCATGTCAAGCCGTAATGACAGATCAGGGCTTTCATACAGGACCAGTAATTGCGGCACTTGCTGTTTATGATACAGGTCCTCATGCTTATGGTACTGGTATTTCTAATCACAACTCAGGTGACAGCGTCACCAAGGCTTTGGATATGGCCCTTGAGAACGCAAACCGTGTTGGAGAGGTACCAAACTTAATTCTACTTCATGCTACACCAGGGCAAGAGGAATCAATCATTGCGTCTATAGATGAAAGATTTGGAACTCTAATTCCAATTATTGGTGGTTCGGCCGCTGATAATAACATCGCTGGGAAATGGTCTGTGATAACCGCCCAAGGCTCTCAAACTTCAGGTTTAAGCTTAACTCTCTTTTACTCCTCTCAACCTGTTGATATCGCTTTTAGCGCTGGGCATACACCAACTAATATCAAAGGTGTTGCAACCAAGACCAACGATAGATGCTTACTTGAAATTGATAATGAACCTGCGCTCAATGTTTATAGAAGGTGGACAAATCACCAGGATAACCAAGTAGGTAAAGATAATATGCTGTTTACAAACTCGAGTGCTTATCCATTAGGGCGGATCGCAGGTCATCTCTATGATCGCCCATATTACAAGTTATCCCATCCGATCCGTGAGACGCCAGATGGTGGAATCGAGTTGTTTACACGAATAGAAGAGGGTGACGAGCTCACATTAATGAAAGGAAGTCGTGAGCATCTCGTTGCGCGCGCTGCAAAAGTCGTCAATGCCGCTTTTAACCAAAAATTAGAAGAGTCTCGAAAAATTGGAGTGATAAATATCTTTTGCGCAGGTCCCATGTTGCACTTAATGCAAGACATGAATAGCGTTTGTGAACAAATTAACCAAGAACTAGAACATTTGCCTTTTATTTGCCCTTTTACTTTCGGCGAGCAAGGTAGATTTATTGGTGGTGAGAATGGACATGGAAACCTGATGATTTCATCGGCTATATTCCATAAACCTTATGAAAGATAAATACTTAGACATATATCAACAGGAAGCGCTTCAAGAAGCGTTAGTTGAGCTAAAGCAGGCTAGACAAAGAGAACGACTACTCGCTGATGAAAACAAGGCCATTCTTTCCGCGATATCTGCGATGAGTGAGGCAAAGAATCGGCATGAGATATTTACGGGATTAAACAATGTCCTCAAAAAGTACATCAACTTCGATGATTTTATTGTACTGACTCGCGATGGTGAGCGATATCCCTTCAGGACATTGATATCAACTAATAGCGTATTTGACAATGTATCCTGGTTACACGGTAACACCTATCAAAGAGCTCTCAATGGTGAATGCATTCTACTGTTCGAGCCAGATAAACTCGCTGAGTTTGTTAACTTAAACAGCTTTATAAAAAGCCATGTAAACTCGGTCGTTTTAACTGGTATACGTTCAGAAGTAACGCAAACCGTAATCCTACTTATTGGAGCTCAGAAAGGGCACTTTAGCATAGAGAATAAGGAAACCTTGAGGCGGTTTCGTCCCTTAATTGAAAGGGCGGTCATTGATATCGAGACCAAAGAGAAGTTACAACGTATCGTTGAGGTAAGAACAACTCAGCTCGCTAAAGCAAGAGAAGAAGCAGAGCTTGCGAACCGCTCTAAGTCGGAGTTCTTAGCGATGATGAGCCATGAAATAAGAACCCCTTTAAATTCCGTTCTTGGAATGCTAGATATACTGAAGCAATCAACCTTGTCAGAAGAACAAATTGATGCGTTGAGCCAAATGGAGTGCTCTGCAGAGTTACTTCTCGCGATAATCAGTGACATTCTTGATCTCTCTAAAATCGAGTCTGGTCGCTTTCAGCTCAATGAACAATGGATTAATTTAAGAGACACTGTCACTTTTGTTATTTCTCAGCAAAAACAAATAGCTAAGAAGAAAAATCTCCAATTTAAACTCAACTGTACTGTCACTAATGACAAACAATTTTGGATTGACTCCACGCGGTTATCTCAAATCCTGTTTAATCTAATAGGGAATGCAATAAAGTTTACAGACGAAGGTGAAGTAAAAGTTTCTGTATCTGAGCAAGATGCTGAACTTGTGATCTCAATATCTGACACTGGAATTGGTATATCTAAAGCAAAGCAAGAGCACTTGTTTACGGCATTTCATCAAGGAGACCGTTCCATCACGAGACGCTTTGGTGGTACAGGACTGGGACTCGCAATAACCAAGCATTTAGTTGAAATGATGCGTGGCAAGATTGCCGTTAAAAGTGATGAGCATGTTGGTTCAACCTTTACGATTTCGATTCCAGTTTTGACTCGTTGTAATCAAAATCGTCCAGTTAGAATCGAAACCAATCAACCGACAAAAGCAATGGAACTTCTCGTCGTAGAAGATACCGAGTCGAATCAGTTCGTAATAAAGCTTATCTTAAATAAGCTTGGCCATAATGTTCATATCGCAAGCCATGGAGCAGAGGCATTAACATTTTTAGAAGAGAATGAGGATTTAATCGATTTGATTCTCATGGATGTCTCGATGCCAGTGATGGATGGAATTACCGCAACAAGACTTATTCGAGATAAAGGTCTCAGGACCCCAATTATAGCGTTAACTGCACATGCGCTAGAAAGCGATAGAGATAAATGCCTGGATGCCGGTATGGACGGATTCATTTCCAAGCCAGTTAGAAGACAAGATATCTTTGAAGCTATACAGTCATTTCAATAAGCAAAAAGGCGTTAATATAGATCTTAACAATCGATAGATTATTAAGATCTATATTAAGTATTTTATGGTAAATAACCATTATGTTTAATGCTCACAGTAAGGCCCTTAAATTTAAAATCTGCAGGGGAATAGGAGCATACTCAGACAGCATTTAGCGTACAGCATTTAGCGTACGGCGATATACAATTTAACATAACACATATAATGCGCACTGAGGAGAGTGTAAACTCAAAGCAATAATGTCCGGTTTTAGACACTTTAAAATGTCATCCTAAGATTAACAACATTGTTTGCTTTTGAAGCTTTAACCGAGGTTTCTGTGGACTTGCAATCGCTAGTTTGGTTTGTGGTTATGCTTACGAAGCAAATCAAATCTCTTATTGAAAATTGATGCGCGCTTAGTCCCCGACTTACTGGCGTGTCCTTCCGTAAGCACCTGAATCAATCTATGTATGGTGATGATGGCCAACTCACTGAATTTGCCACTCAATGGCATCACGATTACTAACTTAAGCGCTACCAAACAAAAAAGCCTTTCATACTCGCCTCGTACAACAGCAAAAATCAGCTAAACGCTCTAATCGCTCCGCAACGAAATCTGCCAAAAATCACGAGCTCAGTTGCGTTCTGAAACAATTATAAGCCTGTGGTTATATGGAGGCGAATGTACTTTTCGGGGTATTTGTAACGATAGCGTTTTCCTTTCTTCAAGTTGGACTTAACGTACCTACACACTTTTTGGTCACCACTGCTGGTTACTCTTTTTATTACTGCGTTTTTACTTTTGTGCTCCATTTCTATCATGACGTCACAATAACCTTGATAGCCATCAAACTTATTGTCTACTTTCTTTTGAAGCTTAGTCTTAATCTTTTTAGCCAACAGGTTCGTTTCTGAATCGTCAGCAAAAACTGAATTACTTGCAAAGATCAATACCATTAAAGTTACAACGTATCTCATCGTTTTGGTCCGTTTATGTTGTTGATTGTTCGATGATAAGTAATTTTTCTGTAGATACGAAAATGGGACGCCACATTGCGTCCCATTTAACATGATGAAGTAACTGATATGTAATTAAGCGCGCTTCTTGCCTTTGTTTGCTTTGAAGCCCTGGTGCGGAAAAACGTTACGAATCCTCTGTTGAACTTTTTTGGGAATGCCTTTGGAAAAGCTTAAGCGCATTCCTGTTCGTTGGCTATACACCTTCATTTCACCAGTAAACGGGTTATGCTCACTAATATCCTGTAAGTTGTGTTTGAAAGAAGGAGGTAGATGCCCTTTTACGTTACTAATATGGCCATTATCGAACTTTACTTTTAACACCGGCCTATCGACTGCGATCAACCAAAAGATCACGATGGCTGCAATTAAGATTACATATAACATTTGGCACTCCCTATCCTAGCTAGATAGCAATTTACTCAAATCCTCTTTAATTGAGGTAACTTTTTGACTCGCTTTTTCACTTCTCGACGCTTCGGAAAGCAAATATTCAATTGCGTCAGATAACGTACAACCAAGTTCATTCGCTCTACTAGAAAGCTTTTCCCAAACTCGGTAATCTAAATCAATGGATTTCTTCTTTGTATGGACTTGCTCTGCATTGAAGTGACGTTTCCGTTTCGCTCGGATAGCCTGCTTGAGTTTATTATCTAACTCTTCTGACATGTGGTTTTCTATCCAAGCTAAGACAAGTGTAGGCTCGTGTTCAAGGCGTTTTAGTTCTGCGACCGCTGCATCTGCTTCGCTTGTATCAATATGTCGGGTAATCGCTTCACCATCTTTCCATTTTTTGATGAGATACTTCCATTTCCACCCACATTCTAGATTCTCAAGCTGCTGATATTTCATTTGTTCCGACCCATAAACATAACCTAGTGACAGCGTAACCCAGATGGTTTATTTGGGCAAATAAAACTCTTAGAAGTATCGATGTTGATCACTCATTTGTCTAAGTATTGTTCATTGAGAGTTGAATGCCGTGAGCAAACCAAATTGGTGCTAGGGTGTTATAGTCCGTTTCGTTATAATGTCGGCAAGATTGAATTACGATGAATTTTAATGAACCAACTTAATTGGCAAGACGTAACACCTTCACTTGAGCAGTACGAAGCACTTTTAAAGTCTGCACCTTCGTTACCAAAGAAGTCTTTTACTGAGCTCCAACCGAGAATGTCGGCAACGATATCTCGTTTTTCAAAAATTTCTGGATTGACGCGAGTACTACTCATTAACTGCGTAGATAATTCTGTCTATAGAGAGTTCATCAGTAAAGCTCTTCAGAGCCAGTCTAACGCTGCGATTGTTTTGTCGGAATCACTTGATGCCAAACGCTTATTTGACCGTTACAGTGTCGATTTAAGTGGTGATATTGCCTTCCAACCTGGCTTAATTTCACAGGCAGATAGCGGTTACTTAATTGTACCGGCTAATCTAATTTTGGCTAACCCAGGACTTTGGCCAAATATAAAGTCTGCAATTCAACAAAACCTTATCGAGCCACTGAACCTAAGCCCTACTCGTTTACCTACTTCAGTACCGCAAGCTAAAGCTTATGATGTAAAACTGATTGTAACAGGAGAAAGAAGTCAGTTAGCAGAGCTAGAATACATCGATGACGACTTCTGTTCTGGCTTTGCCATGTATACGGAAGTTGAAGAAGATATTCATCTGTCAGAGCAGAATTTGACAGATTACTTTGGTTTAGTGAACTGGATTTGTTCTCAATATCAACTGCCTCACTTAACTGAATGTGGTTTTAGAAGATTGTTGCTGGCCGGTATGAGATTTACTGAAGATCAACATTATCTGCCTTTAGGAGTAATGTGGCACTCTCAACTTCTAACGCTTGCTAGCCAGTTCAGTGATGGCCACGCATTAGATTACAAGTCGTTAGATAAAGCGATTGACGATAAGTATTACCGAGAATCTTACCTTCCTCAGCGTGCCGTGTACGATATTTTAGATGGACAAGTCATCATTGAGACAACTGGGGAACAAGTTGGTCAAATCAATGGCCTAACCGTTATTGATATGGCTGGGCACCCTGTCAGCTATGGTGAGCCTGCGCGAATATCTTGTGTAATTCATTTTGGTGATGGCGATGTTTCCGATGTTGAGCGCAAAGCTGAGCTTGGAGGCAATCTACATGCAAAAGGCATGATGATTATGCAAGCTTTCTTGAGCTCTGCTCTGAAACTGGATGAACCACTGCCTTACTCAGCCTCCATCGTATTTGAACAGTCTTATAGTGAAGTTGATGGTGACAGCGCATCTCTTGCAGAACTTTGTTGCTTGGTAAGTGCTTTATCTGAATCTCCAATTAATCAACAAGTTGCGGTTACAGGGGCTGTTGATCAGTTTGGTCGAGTGCAAGCCGTTGGTGGCTTGAACGAAAAAATTGAAGGTTTTTATCAGGTTTGTAAACATCAAGGTTTTACAGGAAATCAAGGTGTTGTGATGCCAAAATCAAACCTTAAACACCTTGCATTACATAAAGATGTAATAGAAAGCATTAAAAATGGTGAGTTCCATATTTGGTCCGTTTCTACCGTAGATGAAGCTATTCCGATTGTAATGAATAAACCTTTTAGAGGTGAAGACGATAGCATTATTGGCAAAATAGCGGAACGTATTGAAAACTTTGAAAGACATGAGCATCCAGAAGGAATTGTGCAGCGCATCAAAAACTGGTTTGTCTAGTACTGATCGGAGTTGTTTAGCGTACACGTGTTCACTAAGATGCAGCTATCAAAAATTGGAGTAATTGATAATGCAAAACAAACGTGATTCTTATAACCGTGACGATCTACTTGCTTCTAGCCAAGGCGAACTGTTTGGGCCTGGTTATCCTCAGCTTCCTGCGCCAAACATGCTAATGATGGATCGTGTTACTAAAATGTCTGAGACTGAAGGCGATTTTGGTAAAGGTTTGATCTTGGCGGAATTGGATATTACTCCAGATTTGTGGTTCTTTGACTGCCACTTCCCTGGCGACCCTGTAATGCCGGGTTGTCTTGGCCTTGATGCGATGTGGCAACTTGTTGGTTTCTTCCTTGGCTGGGTTGGTGGCAAAGGAAAAGGTCGTGCTCTGGGTGTTGGCGAAGTGAAGTTTACAGGTCAGATCCTGCCAACAGCGAAAAAAGTGACGTACGAGATCCACATGAAACGCGTTGTAAACCGTAAACTTGTGATGGGTTTGGCCGACGGTCGTGTATGTGTGGACGGCAAAGAAATCTACGTAGCAAAAGATTTGAAAGTTGGCTTGTTCCAAGACACTTCAAGCTTCTAATCACGATTTTAATCGATTTATTAAGGCTCCTATTTAGGAGCCTTTTTGTTATCGAGTGTTAACCTACTTCCCTATGTCCCTATAATGTAGAAAAGGCTCCGTAGAGCCCTTTCGAATCCTTCTTTTTGTATGTGGAGAGTTTATTTGTAGAGACCAGATTGTCTTTCATCTCTGGCATCACGCCAACCACCTAACCAATACGACCGAGCATCAACTTGTTGATATGGGCAAGCCTCTTGAGACCTTCCATTCAACCCAGCTTTGTAGCCTTGAGATTGAGCTCGTTCTAGGCGATCACGCTTTTGTCTCTTCATAGTTAATTCCTCATACAGGTCCATTTACTAACGTACAGCTGTTATTGTGAAACTTTGATGGAGTTTTTATGACTCCACTTATAAGAATCGATCAAAGTAGGCAATTTCTCAAGGCATAAAAAAAGCAGAGACTCAAATGTGTGAGCCTCTGCTTGATTTAAAAATTACTGACGATTTTTAACTATTTTCTACGGAACCCAAACAATCCAAGCATGGTCAAAGCTAACCAACCAAGACCTGCACCTTGACGCTCTGTCGTCGTTGAGTCAATGCTTCGAGATACGATGTCGTCCTTCGTTGCGTCAGCAATAGGTACTAGTTTGACGGCTACAATTTGCTCTTCAGAGCTACATGTCGCATTGTTTGCTGTTGTGCTATAACCACCTGCACATTTCATAGCAGTACCAGAGATCACACCTGCATCATTGATATCAGTTGCGTCGATAATACGAAACTGATTGTTTTGTTCAGAGTAATCACCGCCATTAGTCAAACTGTCTAGGAACCAAGCTTTTCCATTAAACAATGTTGCAGCACGTTCACTAGTCTCGCCACCTAGGCTATATGGATAGATAAAACCGCGCTTACGACGTGGCTTGCCATCGTCTTCACGAGTCGTTTCTGCATCAAGTTGCCCGACGATCTCATTGTAAGAGTTGATACCGCCCATCTTACCGCCCGCACCGCTAAAGAAAATGCCAGTAGTTGGGTAAAAAGCGCTAATAGAATCCTTACGAACATCATCTACGATAAAGAGACGATTCGGAGCAGAGCCCGTTGGCATTAAGTATCCGCCCGAACGTTTCGCTTCACCAATAGCAACAAAATTAGAGTTAACGTCGGTTAATCGTGAGTTTGTATGAACCGTATCATCACCTTCGCGCTGTCTAGCTCCTACAACAACTTTATTTTTCCAAGTTGCGTTTTCAACGCTACCTTCGGCTTCTAGAGTTCCAACAAAAACAGTCGCATTCAGGTAGTTATCATCACTGTAAGTGTTGTAACCTACGCCATAGACCGTAGTTCCATCAGTGACCAGGTCACGCATGCTCCCTTGAGCTAACCTTTCTCCATCTTTAGATGTACCACTTGGCCAAGCCAATTCACTGACGGTTCCGCTTTGATCCCAAATCGCTGCTTTTGATGTGTGGTGAGATCCATTGGTATTGCTTGCTGTTCGAGAAACACTGCCAACAGTAAAATTGCCGTCTGTGCTCCAAGCATGGCTTTGCACAACACTTGCGTCACCATCGCCAGTAAGAATATTTGGCTCTACTGGTGCAACTACGGTATTTCGTGTTTCTAATGTAGAAGTATTTTCTGTGCTAACTTTACTCTGATTACCGACAGCTGCACCATCCTCGGTAAGCTGGTTGATAACATTGTTATATTCATTTTTATAAGCAGCAGAATCTTCTTCTATGAACGCTAACGCATTAGAAGTAAAGTCTTTACTACGTTCTTTGTTCCACGGCGTCCAGTTTACTGAAGCCCAAGAGTCACAGGTGGAATAGCGAAGCTGGTTGTAACAGTAACGCTCAAAGTCTTTGAGTTCTTGGATGTAATAAAAGCCAGCGTCTAATCCGAATGGGATTTCTTCACGATAGCTGTTCCCATCCACGGCTTGTGTCGCTGAAATCGGTGTAGTGCGAGTTTCCATTGCAAGTTTAAACTGCTCTGGCGTGCAGTTTGCTGCTGCATCAAAGCAGCCTAAAGCGAAAGGTGAACCTGTTGAAGGATCTGTACCTGCATCGCCCTGTTGAATTGCAACCCCGTAAGCCGTTTGGTAGTCACCGTTTGAACCATGATCCTGAGGTGAAACCTCAACAACTTGATACAATGCCGCCTGTGCGTTCATTGTGGTACCAACCATCATTGCAATGGCGGTCAATTTGAATTTATTACTACAATTCATTGAATTCTTAACTATCCTGTTGCATTGCTTCGAGTTCTTCCCATCTCTCGAATGCGATTTCCAACTCCTGCTCTAGTGCAGCAAGCTGTTCCAATACCGGCTGAGTTTGCTCTACAGGTTTAGCAAAGAACTCTGGATCGTTCACTTGCTCCTGAAGGCTCTCGATATCCGACTCTAATTGTTCAAGTTTAGCTGGTAGAGCCTCTAATTCTCTTTGCAGCTTATACGATAACTTCTTCGAATTGTTCTTAGGTTGCGTAGTTTTGGGAGTTTCCTCAACCACTTTCTCTTTCTTCGTTGGTTTTTCAACCTGACTGCGCGAAGCAAGAACTTGGTCACGCTGCTGTTTAGCATCATGATAACCACCAACGAACTCTTCGATTATACCGTTACCCTCAAAAATCCAGCTGGTTGTTACTGTGTTGTCTACGAACTCACGGTCGTGACTCACTAACAATAATGTACCCTGATAATTGGCAAGCATTTCTTCTAAAAGTTCCAACGTTTCGATATCCAAATCGTTAGTTGGTTCATCAAGAATAAGTAAGTTGTTTGGTTTCAACAAGATACGGGCTAGCAATAATCGGTTTTTCTCACCACCAGAAAGTGCCTTAACCGGGGTTCTGGCGCGCTTAGGTGCAAATAAGAAGTCTTGAAGATAACTCAGCGCATGACGCTGACGTCCCCCAACCATTACTTCTTGTTTCCCATCCGCTAAGTTATCGATCACTGTCTTTTCTGGATCCAAAATCTCTCGGTACTGATCAAAGTACGCTACTTCTAATTTTGTTCCGCAGTGTAAACGACCAGACTGCGCTTCCAATTGCCCTAGTAGCAATTTAAGTACCGTACTCTTACCGCAGCCATTTGGTCCGATAAGTGCAATACGGTCACCACGCATGATGTTAAAGCTAAAGTCGTCGACAATTGTCTTGCCTTCGTAAGCAAAAGATACATTTTCTGCTTCAAATACAATCTTACCTGAACGAGAAGCATCATCGATGTTTAGGTTAACTTTACCTTGAACTTCACGACGGTCACGACGCTCTTCACGAAGCTTTTTAAGGGCTCGAACACGGCCTTCATTACGAGTACGACGTGCTTTAATGCCTTGACGAATCCACACTTCTTCCTGAGCTAGTTTCTTATCGAACTCAGCATTTTGCATTTCTTCGACGCGAAGCATTTCTTCTTTGTCATTTAAATACTGTTCGTAATTACCAGGGAAAGAAGCTAATTGACCGCGATCTAAGTCGACGATGCGTGTCGCCATCGACTTGATGAATGCACGGTCGTGAGAAATAAAGATGATCGAGCCTTTGAAGTCTTTTAAGAAGTTCTCTAACCATTCGATCGTTGTCACATCGAGATGGTTTGTTGGTTCATCAAGAAGCAATACATCAGGATCACAAACCAGCGCACGAGCTAAAGCAGCTTTACGTTGCCAGCCACCGGATAGATCGGTCAGTTTGGTTTCTGGGCTTAGTTTTAAAGCGCCAAGTACGTTCTTAACACGGTCATCAAAGCGCCAAGCGTTAGAATGATCAAGTTGCTCTTGAACTTTCGCCAAACGGTTAATGTTCTTCTCACTTGGGTCTTGAGCAACAAGATCGAGAAGATCGTGATAGATCTTCAATTGTTCGCCGATTTCAGCCAAACCGCCAGATACGTACTCGTAAACCGTACCCTCTTGATTGCGCGGTGGATCTTGTTCAAGCCGAGAAACTACTACGTCTTGAGTTATTTGAATCTTGCCATCATCCAACAAAATGTCGCCGGCAAGCACTTTCATTAACGTGGACTTACCTGCTCCGTTACGACCAACTAAACAAACGCGTTCGTTTTCTTGAAGAGCGAACTCCGCTTTATCTAGCAATGGGTGGTCACCAAATGCAAGTTGTGCGTTATGAATGGTAAGTAATGCCATTATTATCCAACCAATGTGTGAGTTGTTCTAAGTCAAACGGCCAGTTCAACTCAGAATCTTGATATTTTAAGACGGGTATTGTGACGCCGTAACGAGAAAATAGTACATCATCGAACGCAATATCGATGATATCTGTTTGCTCGGCCAAACCGACTTGGTCTACTAGAGCAAATGCCATCTCACAAAGATGGCATCCCTCCGTGCTATACAATATCAGCACGTATTAATCCTTTTGTTTATACTACGCGTGCGTTACTAGCCAACAGTTATGAATCTGTTTATTACGCGCAAAATCTAATGGTAACGTTTGAGAAGAAATATTCTGAGCCTTCAAACCCAATTCAGCGAGTGATTCTTCATCCATCTTGAAGTGACGTTTGTTATTTGAAAATACGATTGTGCCTTCACTTCTCAGTAAACGTTTGAGGTTCTTCATTAGCTTAATGTGGTCACGTTGTACATCGAATGATGTTTCCATACGCTTAGAGTTAGAGAACGTAGGTGGGTCAATAAAGATCAAGTCGTACTCACCTTTTGCGTTTTCTAGCCATTGCAAACAGTCCGCTTGTTCATATTTATGTTGGCGCCCTACACAGCCATTAAGCTGCATATTGTCTTTCGCCCAGTTCAAGTAGGTGTTTGACATATCGACAGTTGTAGTGGAACGCGCACCACCAACTGCAGCGTGCACTGTTGCACTACCAGTGTAAGCAAACAAGTTAAGGAAATCTTTACCCTGTGCCATTTCGCCAAGACGACGACGAGTGATCTTATGATCCAAGAACAGGCCTGTGTCTAGGTAGTCATGAAGGTTCACGATCAGCTTCACACCGTACTCGTTTACTTCGAGCGTCTCTGATACCTGACCTAATTTTTGGTACTGGCTTCGACCTTTCTGTTTCTCACGAACTTTCAGTACAACTTTGTTCGCTTCGACACCGGTCACCTGAATCGTCGCACGGATAATGTCCGTTAGACGACGCTTGGCTTTTTCTTCAGGGATGTTCTTAGGTGCTGCGTACTCTTGAATCACAATTTGATCGCCGTACACGTCGATCGCTACGTTATATTCTGGAAGGTCTGCATCGTAGATACGGTAGCAGTCTAGTTTCTCTTTACGCGCCCACTTGCCAATCTTGCCAATGTTTTTCTTCAAACGGTTTGAGAAGTCTGGTGCGATTTGAACGTTAGTATCTGCACCTTTAACTTCATCAGCGCTGCGCTCGGCAATGCTGTAGTTCTTTTGGTGACACGGTAACGCACCATTGTTCAATTTAAACTGTTTATCAGCGCGCATACGAAGGCAACTCAAGAGCTCGTCTGAGCTAGAGAAGATAGATGCTTTACATCCGCCAAACTCAGATTTTAGCTGTCCACCGAATGCGGTATAGAGCGCAATCAGCCCCGGCTCAGTTCCTAGACGCTCACCGTAAGGTGGGTTTGAAACGATAACACCGTGTTCAAATCCTGCGGGACGAGTAATAGTTGCAGCATCACCTTGCGCAAACTCAATCAACTCTTCAACACCTGCTCTGCGGGCGTTTTCTTGAGCGACTTTTAACACTTTGGGATCGTTATCGAATCCAAAAAACTTAGCGTCAACTTTCTTGACACCCCGTCTAGCTTGAACATTAGCCTCTGATTTAATCTCAGCCCAGGTCTCCGGTTCAAAGTCTTCCAAAACTTCGAAGCCCCATTGTTTGCGCTTAACGCCAGGTGCCATGTTGGCTGCCATCATTGCCGCTTCAATAAGCAAAGTACCAGAACCACACATTGGATCGAGTAATGGTTGATGCCCATCCCAGCCACAACGCATGATAATCGCAGAAGCAAGCGTTTCACGTAATGGCGCACGACCCGATTCTGGTCGATAACCACGCTGATGAAGACCACTACCTACCATGTCTATCCCAAGCAACGCTTTATCTTTATGCAAACGAACGTGAATACGAATATCTGGGCGTTCTTTGCTGATATTAGGACGTGGCAAGCCTTTATTCTCAAAGCAATCTACGATGCCATCTTTGACCTTCATAGCCCCGTATTGGCTATTTCTAATCTCACGGTTTGTGCCGTTAAAGTCCACAACAAAGCGTTTAGAGCTATGAAATTGGTTAACCCAGTTAATAGTGGAAGTGGATAGATACAAGTCCATGTCGTTGTTACACGTGAACTCAGATAAAACACGTACAAATCGAGACGCTAAACGGCTCCACAAACAACAGCGATAAACCTGTTCGTTTGTCGCTTTAAATTTTACGCCTGCCTGTACTGGTTTCGCATTTTCAATGCCTAGTTTAGTCAGTTCTTCAACAAGCAAATTTTCCATGCCATTTGAAGTTACCGCGAGATATTGATTCATAGTGTTCTTTCGCTGATAAAAAATGGCTTCAATTATACCTGACTTTACGATCAATGCCTCGTTTTTAAAGGTATTTTCCCACCCGTTAGTTCAAATCATCACCACTCAAATGATCTAAAACTTTCAACATCTTTAGTTTGAATGTTTTTCATTCATGAACGTATTTTGTTTCCTTTAGAAGAAGTGAATACTTATTTACATGCGTTTTGGTATACACCAGCAGGGATTGGTTGATGTAAATTACTTACAAACACCCTTTATAGGGGAATAAATAGGGTTGTTTTAGGCGCTAGGTTGCCTAATTAAAGGAGTAATCAAATTGAAATAAGTAAAATAAAAGTGACCAGCTTCATGTTTGCATGCATAGAAAACAAACAGTTTCATGGTCTTTCGGATTGGAGTGTCTGAGGAAAGGACAAAAAAAATCGACCCAATAAGGTCGATTAAGGCAAACAAAGGAACGAAATAAAGAAAAATTAAACAGCTTTAACCCACCATTGCCATAGGGGTCATTGCAAAGAGGTGGTTTGCACAAGCCATGCGATCATGCATTACTTTAATCGGCTGCCCAAATTGAAGCGCCTTATTGCCATCAAGAACAAAGGCTTCTTGGTTAACATAAGCACATAAGCTCGATGTTTCGCCTGGTTCTAGAACGATGAACATACCATCAGAATATTGATTTGTGAGAAAGACCATGTCCCCTTCTTGAGGTTCATAATCAGAGGACTGTGCATCGAAGAACCAGCTCTTAGGCTGTACAGGTTTATGAAAACGCTTTGCAGCAACACAATACAGTGTTAATTCAGCTTGGCGATATTCACTGATATCGAGACAGCGAATGCGCTCATTAAACGTTTGAAATGCGCTGGCGTCATCAACGGTAAATTCACTGTTTGAGAAGGCACAGTTAACCAACAATTTTCGGGATAGATTGGTTTGGAAAATCATTTCCTCCCCCAGATCCAGCATTAAGCAAGCTTTTTGCTCGTCAAAATACCAATTCCATTTGTCGCTGGGTTTAAGCATTATTCCGTTCTCTCTTGACTAGTTAAATCAGTGGTAAAGAGGTAAGACGCTTAATTACCTACTCGTGATTTTTAAATTCTACAAACGAACGGATAAAAAAAAAGAGGAAACAAAGTCCTCTTTTTTATGTAACAGGTACTGATTTTTCAGTAGTTTTTGATGTATATGTTATAGATTCTTAACAATATCACGTACGAGACCTGGGCCGTGGTAAATAAAGCCAGTGTAGACTTGAACAAGTTTAGCGCCTGCCATGATCTTTTCTTTGGCTGCAACATAGGAATCTACACCACCAACACCGATAATTGGAAGTTTGTCTCCAAGCTCTTCATGAAGCTTACGTACGACCTCCGTAGAGCGTGATTGCACAGGGCGACCACTCAAGCCACCTGCCTCATTGGCGTGTCTCATCCCTTCTACGATCGTGCGATCCAAAGTTGTGTTAGTCGCGATCACACCATCTATATTGTTTTTCAATAAAGAATCGCAGATTTGGCAGATTTCATCGTCACTTAAATCTGGCGCAATCTTTAATGCTAACGGGACATACTTGTTGTACTTCTCTGATAACTCCGCTTGTTTCGCTTTTAATTCGGAAAGCAGTTCATCAAGCGCTTCACCATATTGAAGTGAACGAAGACCTGGAGTGTTTGGCGATGAGATGTTTACTGCAATATAGCCAGCATACTCATACACTTTTTCCATACAAATCAGGTAGTCCTCTGCCCCTTTCTCAATTGGCGTATCTTTATTTTTACCGATATTAATTCCGAGAACACAATTGAATTTTGCTCGTTTAACATTCTCGATCAAATTATCAACGCCTAGGTTATTAAAGCCCATGCGGTTGATGATCCCTTCTGCTTCCACTAAACGGAATAAGCGTGGTTTATCATTACCTGGTTGTGGTCGTGGCGTTACAGTGCCGACTTCGACAAAGCCAAAGCCCATGGCATCAAATGCTTCAATACATTCGCCGTTTTTATCTAAACCAGCCGCAAGACCAACAGGGTTACGGAATGTTAGACCCATACACTCAACTGGACGAGTTGGTAACTGCTGGCGGTAAAAGAGATCAAGTGGTGTGCCGTTAAAGCGTTGGAAGTTCTTGATTGCAAGATCATGTGCCTTCTCGGCATTGAGTTGGAAAAAGCCAGTTCTGGCTAGACGGTAAAGCATTGTGCCTCCGAAAGAAAAAAGCCCCGTATAAACGGGACAATATTATTTACCGTTTTTCATCGTAATTCAATGAAAATGAACGTAATAAGTAAAAACCTATATCTTTATAAGATTTTTAAATATAAAACAAACAATTACAATCAAGTTTCTGCGATAAAAATCGTAACTAACCGCTTAAAAGCAATCGATTTCACTCTGTTTTAATTTCAATTCAATGTGACAATGTAACTATTTTCGTTCCAAATGTGAATAATAGATAATAAAAAGCCCCGTTAAATAACGAGGCTTTTACTTATGACTTGATTATTCCACTACTCTTTCGATGAGCAGTTGAGGTTTAAAAGTACTAGCTCTCGAAGTGCTACAGAGAACTTAGCAAATTCGTGTACTGAGCCAACTTTGAACTCGTTTAAGATACTCTCCCAGCGGTGCAACGATTGCTCGTTAGTTTCAATCCAATCTTCTAACGCAGCCATCACGTCAAGCTCTTCGGTTGAGCAGCCACAAGTCAGTACCTGAGCGGTAAGTTGACGTTGTTGCCAATCCAGATCTTCACGGAATGCCGCTCTTGCAAGTGCTTGCCAGTTGTTATCAACGGCTTGGCTATTAATTTGCTTCAAGAACCAATGCAACGATAAACGGTCACCCAAGTTAAAGTAGAGTTTCGATGCTTGCTCAACCGTTTTACCTGTTTCACTTGCTACTGATGAAATATCCAGTGCAGATTGTAAGCTTGATAAGCGGGCAACTTGGTGAGCGAGTTTCTCTTCAACCCCTTTCTCTATCCAACCTTGAGCCAACTCATTGTGTTCTTCAACTTCAGACTCAACTAACATAGTGTCTAGGGTTTCAGTGATAACATTGACATCTTGCTTGTAGATAGCAATCAACTCACCGACCGTGCATTTGCCGCTACGGTTACGAAGCAACCAGCGTGCAATTCGACGCAGTGCTCGGCGCACGTAAAACATAATTTCGTATTGAGCTTGCGCTGTCGCAACGTTATCAAGTTTGCGAGTTTGCTTGAGGATTTCTTCTAAATCAAAGATTTCTCTAGCCGCACTGTAAGCGTTGGCAATATCGACAACACTTGCACCAGTTTCTTCTTGCAAACGAGTAACGAAGTTACAGCCCATTTCATTAACCATCTGGTTAGCCAATGCTGTAGCGATAATTTCAGCTCGCAGCGGGTGATTAACCATTTGATCTTTATAGTTACGTCGTAACGCACTTGGGAAATATTCAACAAGTTGTTTTGCATGGAATTCATCATTTGCGATTTCATCCGTAACAAGTTGCTGTTTAAGTACCATTTTACCGTAGGCAACTAACACTGATAGCTCAGGGCGAGTCAGACCTAGTCCCTGTTTTTCACGCTCGATTAGCGTTTCATCATCAGGAATGTATTCGAGAGCACGGTCCAAGTACCCTGCTTTCTCCATAGTGTGGATGAATCGAATTTGCTCCTTAACAATGCCAACACCTTGCTGTTCAGTAACAGAGATCGACTCCGACTGACGGTAAGCATCATCCAAGACAATTTCACCCACTTCGTCTTCCATAGACTCTAGAATTTGGTTACGTTGCTTAACCGTAAGATCGCCATTTGAAACCAGTCCATTGAGGAAGATCTTGATGTTGACTTCATTATCCGAACAGTCAACGCCACCTACGTTATCAACGAAGTCCGTGTTCACTCGACCGCCAGTTAGTGCGTATTCGATACGACCAAGCTGAGTCATACCCAAGTTACCACCTTCGCCAACCACTTTGGCTCTTAAGTCACGGCCGTCAATGCGCAGCATGTCGTTAGCACGGTCGCCAACATCTGTATGAGTTTCTGTTGATGATTTAACGTAAGTGCCGATACCACCATTCCAAAGCAGATCGACTTTCATTTTCAAGATCATCTTTATCAGATCGTTAGGCGCTAAAGATGCTTTCTTAGTACCTAACATTTTCTGAATTTCTGGCGTCAACTGGATCGATTTTGATCGACGAGAGAAGATGCCACCACCTTGAGAGATCAAGTCTTTGTTGTAATCTTCCCAGCTTGATCTTGGCAAATTAAACAATCGGTTACGCTCTTCCCAGCTGCTGGCTGAATCTGGATTTGGATCAATAAAGATATGCATGTGGTTAAACGCAGCTTGCAATCGAATATGCTTCGATAACAGCATACCGTTACCGAACACGTCACCTGCCATATCACCTACACCGATTGCAGTAAAATCAGTGGTCTGACAGTTGATGCCCATTTCACGGAAGTGACGTTTAACAGATTCCCAACCACCTTTTGCGGTGATACCCATTGCTTTGTGATCGTAACCGTTTGAACCACCTGAAGCGAATGCGTCACCTAGCCAGAAGTTGTATTCTGCAGAAACAGAGTTTGCCAAATCTGAGAAGGTTGCTGTGCCTTTATCGGCAGCCACTACTAGATATGGGTCATCTTCATCGTGACGAACAACGTTTTGTGGTGGTACCACCTCTCCTTCAATGATGTTATCTGACACATCTAGCAGTGCACGGATAAAGCGTTTGTAACAACGCTGACCTTCCGCAAAAATTTCATCACGAGTGGTGAGAGATGGCTGGCGTTTACAAACGAAGCCGCCTTTTGCACCCACTGGTACAATTACAGTGTTCTTAACCTGTTGCGCTTTTACTAAGCCAAGAATCTCCGTACGGAAGTCTTCTTGACGATCTGACCAACGCAAACCACCACGAGCCACTTTTCCACCACGAAGGTGAACACCTTCAATATCTGGTGCGTAAACAAAGATCTCGAATGCAGGTACAGGCTGCGGAATCTCAGGAATATCACTTGGCTTCATTTTCAAAGATAACCAAGGCTTAGGCTGCTTATTCTCGTCTACTTGGTAGTAGTTGGTACGAAGCGTCGCCATGATCATTTCGATATAACGACGAATAATACGATCATCATCCAAGCTCTCTACACGATCCAACTGCTCTGTTAGCTTTTTAATTAGATCGTTTTGGCCTTTCTCGCTGCCTTTGTGTTTCGGATCAAATCGCTTGGTGAACAGCTTGACTAGACCTGTCGCTAAGTCTGGGTAGTGGCTTAGCGTGTCTTCGATGTACTGCTGACTGAATGGGAAGCCGACTTGGCGCATGTATCGTGCGTAAGCGCGAAGAATGGAAATCTCACGGCCAGATAAAGACGCACCTAATAACAATCGGTTGAAACCATCACTTTCAAGATTACCCGCCCAAATGGCAGCAAATGCTTGTTGGAAACGATCACGAGCTTCACGAAGGTCAACGGTTTTCTCGCTCTTATGCAGCATAGAGAAGTCAAGGATCCAGAAAGTCTGCCCGTTGTTTTTCTCGATCTCATATGGCGATTCGCCAATCACACGCAAACCAAGGTTTTCCAACATCGGCATTACGTCAGAAAGGTGAATTGGTTCATCACGATGGTATAACTTTAAGCGGACAGCTTTGGAATCTGCACCCTCTTCTTGAGGTCGGTAGAACAACATGCCAAGTTTATTATCATCACTTAACGCTTCTAAGCGCTCGATATCTGCAACCGCAGAACCTGGCATCATGTCCTCTTTGTATGAGCGAGGGAACGCACTCATATATTCTTTTGAAAGAGGAAGGCCTTTACTTTCACCAAAGTTAGCAATGATGGATTCTTTTAGTCTGTCATCCCAAGAGGTAGAAACTTCCATTAGATTTTGCTCGATCTTTTTCACGTCTACGTCAATGTTGTTATTGTCTACACGAACAATGTAATGTGTTCTCGCTAGTGGGCTTTCTGAGAAGTACGTTGTAAATTCAACCTCTTGCTCGCAACCAAAGTACTGCTTAAGAATGCGTTGAGTTTGACGACGCAATTCTGTGTTGTAACGATCTTTAGTGACATAAACCATGCAACTGAAGAAGCGACCAAATGGGTCTTTACGAACAAACAAACGCAGCAAGTCACGATCTTGCATTTGTACAACACCCATTCCCACCTCAAGCAGCTCTTCTTCATTAGCTTGAAGCAACTCGTCGCGTGGGTAGTTTTCTAAGATATTGTGCAATGCTTTGTATGAGTATGATCCGTGACGGTATCCACTTGCTTCAAGGATACGGTCAACTTTTTCGCGGATCAAAGGAATACTTTGTACCGCTTGGTTGTAAACGGCGGAGGTATATAAACCAGTAAAGCGATGCTCACCTATTACTTTACCGTTTTCATCAAACTTCTTAATACCGATGTAATCAGTATAAGCCGGACGGTGGATACGAGATGCTTTGTTACCTTTGGTGATGATCAGAGCGTATGGTTTTTTCGCTTCTAATCGCGCTGAATCTGATAATTCAGAGAGCTTGACGCTACGCACGCGCTTGTCATCAGCAAACAGACCTAGTCCTTTTTCTTTAGCAGGAACAAGTTCGGTATCACCATTGACCTCTTTTAAGTCATAATCTTTATAACCCATAAAGGTAAAGTTATGATCTTCTAGCCAACGAAGAAATGCGATCGTTTCATCCATACGATCAGTTTGGATAGAAACACGATCTTTATTTTTCTCAAGTTCATCAGTAACAAACTTAAGCTTATCAACCATCTGCTTCCAGTCATCAACGACTAAGCGAGTATCAGATAGAATTCTTAACAGCTCTTCTTTAAGCGCTTGCATCTCGTCTTTACTAGTAAGGCGGTCTACCTCTATGTGGAAAAGTGATTGAAGAACACCACCCTCACCGTTTACGTCTGTAACTTGGCCTTTTTTATCACGCTGAATCTGTGTTGGGTTATTCAACATTAGGTGACAAACAAGATCCAAACGCGCTAAAGCCATTTTGACTGAGTCCACTAAGAATGGACTATCTGGAACAACAATTTCTACGATTGTGTGTGTGGATTGCCAGCCTTGACGACTTACGGTCGGGTTAAATACTCGAACCGAAATCTCTTCTGGTTTTTTTTCATTGATATGGTGCCAAAGGCTAACGACAGCACCATAAAGGTCGGATTCGTTTCGCTGAATTAGATCATCATCAGCAATGTTACTGAATAAGTGTTGAGCAAGTTTAGTTACAAGCGTTTGGTGAGAAAGCTCGAGTTTGTCTTGAATCAGTTGGTAAACCTTTTCAAGCAGAACCGGCACTACATTTTCACGCGCGGTCATATTCACACTCCACATTAGAATTGTTGTTTTGTAGGGGGACTTAGTAGCTAGGTTGTTACCTTAGAAACTAAGCATAGGTAATGCATGTGCCCATTGTAAAAGCATAATTACAAATGTTTAACAACTAATCGTAGTGGTAAGAGGTGAAATGTCCGATTCTGTGACTAAGATTCCTATTTAACTCTCTGCAAATACAATACATCACAGAGTTTCTAACTTAAGAAACTTATTATTTTGGTCAGTTGTTAGTCTAAACTGGCCTCTAACGCCCAATTGACTAAGAAATGGTCTAAATCTCGCGGCGGGTAACTGCAAACGCAAACCGTTGTGTGTGACAACTTGAACAACACTTGCCGCACCAGAATAATGAGATAAAAACGTTTGATATGAAATGTTGAGATTGAAGTAGTAATAGTTCATGAAGTGAAAACTAAGTGACATAAACAAATAAGGTGGTCTTAATGACCACCCTATTGTGTTGTTTACTATTCGTCTAGTGCTTTAGTCACTTTTTCGAATAGATCTTTAGCAAGATTATCCATTGCTTTGAGCTTTTCAAGTTCTGCACGAATCATTGCTTGGCGAGCTTCATCGTATTTACGGAACTTAAGCAAAGGATCAATCATTCGAGAAGCTACTTGTGGGTTCGAATCATTTAGTTGGCGAAGAATTTCACCGGCAAACTGGTAACCTACACCGGATTTATCATGGAAACGTACAGGGTTCGCACTTAAGAACGAGCCAATTAAGCTGCGCGTACGGTTCGGATTTTTCAAACTAAATGCTTCGTGGTTCATGGTTGCTTTTACTTTTTCAAGAGCATCCTCTGCAGGATTGCTACCTTGAAGTGCAAACCACTTATCCATAACCAAACCATCGTGCTTCCATTTATCGCTATAATCAGCCATAAGTGCTTCACGACACTCGAGCTGAGCGTTATTTGCGGCACTCATCGCAGCAATCGTATCTGTCATGTTATTTGCAGATGCGTACTGCGCGTTGACTAAATCATTACCTTTTTCCGTATATGCTAGGTACTGAAGGCAACGGTTACGTAAAGCACGCTTGCCAATAGCAGCATGGTCGATCGTATACTCTGTTTGCTTAAGCGTGTGATAAGTTGCACTTAGCTCATCTTCTAATTCCTTAGAAAGTGACACTGTAATGCTGTTTAGCACTTTGTCTACGGCATCGATATCAATTTGCTGGTACCAACCAGTAATCTCATTGATTGAAGGCATAGAGAAAACTTGAGCAATGAAAGCTGGCTCAAGCGTTTCATCCAACAGCACACCGCGGAAAGCATCTATCACACCTTCAGAAAGCGATACTTCTTGTCCCGCTTGAACATTTTTCACATTCTGACGAATGTATTTAGCCAATAGCATTTGGCTAGCGTCCCATCGAGAAAAATCGTTCGTTGCGTGCTTCATCAAGAAGACTAACTCGTCATCGCTGTAATCGTATTCTAATTTGACTGGTGCCGAGAATTCACGCAACAAAGATGGCACTGGCTGTTCTTCGACATTTTCAAATACGAACGTTTGCTTATCTTGTTTAATATCCAGCACGTTATGAACAGATTCACCGTTAATCACCAGTGGGATAACTCGACCTTTCGAATCATACAACTCGATATCGAACGGAATATGCAGCGCTTGTTTTTCTGCTTGGTCTTGCGTCGGCTCCGTAAATTGCTCTACCGTTAGTGCGTAAGTTTTTGCATCAGCGTTGTATTCGCTATTTACGCGTATCGTTGGTGTACCCGATTGGCTGTACCACAAACGGAACTGTTTTAAATCAACACCGGTGGCATCTTCCATTGCAGAAACAAAGTCTTCACACGTCGCGGCGGTACCATCGTGACGTTCAAAATAAAGTTTCATTCCTTTTTGGAAGCCCTCTTCGCCAAGGAGTGTATGGTACATGCGAATAACTTCGCTGCCCTTTTCATACACCGTTAACGTGTAGAAGTTATTCATCTCAATGACTTTGTCAGGACGAATCGGGTGAGACATTGGGCTTGCATCTTCCGCAAATTGAGGACCACGAATAATACGTACGTTATCAATACGGTTATCAGCACGAGAACCTAAGTCAGAAGAGAATTCTTGGTCACGGAATACGGTTAAGCCTTCTTTTAGACTTAGTTGGAACCAGTCACGACAAGTGACACGGTTGCCAGTCCAGTTGTGGAAGTACTCATGACCGATCACAGCTTCGATACCTAAATAGTCACGATCTGTCGCAGTTTGATCGTTCGCCAGAACATATTTTGAGTTAAAAATGTTCAAGCCTTTGTTTTCCATTGCACCCATGTTGAAGAAATCAACAGCAACGATCATATAAATACCCAGATCGTATTCCAGGCCAAAGCGTTCCTCATCCCACTTCATCGAGTTGATCAAAGATGTCATCGCATGACCTGCACGATCTAAGTTACCTTTATCAACAAAGATTTCTAAATCAACACTGCGACCTGACATCGTTGTATATTTGTCACGCAATACATCAAAGTCGCCTGCAACAAGGGCGAACAAGTAAGCTGGTTTTGGATGCGGATCCTGCCATTGAACCCAATGACGACCGTTCTCTGCATCACCTTCTGCAATTCGGTTACCATTGCTCAGCAAATATGGGTAAGCCGCTTTATCTGCGATCACTTTTGTTGTGTATTTTGCTAGAACATCCGGACGGTCTAGATAGTACGTGATACGGCGGAAGCCCTCAGCCTCACACTGAGTACAAAATGCGCCGCCTGATTTGTACAAACCTTCGAGTGCTGTATTCGCTTCAGGATCAATTTTGGTGACGATTTCAAGTTCAAACTCGGATGGAAGATCGGTCAGTACCAGCGATGACTCCTTCACCTCGTGATGAGCCCAATCCTCACCATTTACTTTTACAGCGCGTAGCTCAAGCCCTTCGCCATCGAGTTCTAGCGTTGTTGTATCGCCTTTTTGAGCAACTTTTGATACCGCCGTAACGATTGTGTCATTGTCATATAGATCAAAAGTAAGATCGATATCAGTAATCGCATGAGATGGCTCTTTATAATCTTTACGATATTTGGCCAGGGGAGCTTGAGACATGAGCATAAATCCTTGTATGTCGAACAACAAAAATACCAGACTGCATGATCAAAAATGCAGTTCTGGTATCACTATATAAGCTATTTGTAGGGGTTGTGGTATCAGAATACAAGTCTTTCCATCAAAAAACGGAGCTTTTAGTGCTCTAGCTCCGTTTTTTGGTTAACATTTAAACAACATTAATGACTTACCGTACGCACGCGTAATTTGGCGCATGTTAAAGGCATCATGGCGTAACTCTATTGAGTACGGCGTACATATCACCATTGGAATCTTCGATCGTTAGCTCATTCTTGTTGAGCTTATACGTGGTTCCATGCTCGCCATTTTCATACAACAGAACCAGAAACTCATCTTCTGTGTAAAACACACCTTGTTTGATGGACTCATCCCCTTCTTCGTTCGAAACCCTAAACATGAACACGAAATCAGGTTGAAGTATCAAATCCATCTGATTAATGTTGTTTGCCACAAGACCGTCGCCAGATACGTGAGAGCTAGACCAAATACCTGCAAGTGAATTGGATAATCCCTTAGTGAATGTTACACCATTAAGATCAAGCGTATTATGGTTGTTGCGATACGCATAAATTTGAGGCTCGTCGGTGTTTAAACCAAGAACGATGGTGTCTTCATTTGCGTTATACAGCCCTTCCCAATGGTCAACGGAATAGTCTTTCTTTTGAATATCAATAGAAAAGCTGTAGTCAGAACCTAATGAGAGTTTGATCGCGCGAAAGTTTTCAGCCGACTCTTCGGGGTTTGGGTTCATTAAATACCAGTCTCCGATGAGAAACGGCGTGTCAAAGTGACTTAATTCATCTTCTCTGGTGTTTTCTCCACCAAACACACTAAAGCAGCAAAAGCTAAGTAAAATAAAGAACCACTTCATATCGGCATCCTTATCGTTTTCTTTTAGCTTAGCCAGTAGTCCTCACTTTCGCGAAATTTTAGATGTAGATCACGTAAATTATTGGGGGAAAATAAGCGAATATCTTGCTCGATATCGAGATAGCGGAAGACAAAAAGGCATAAAAAAAGAGTGAATCTGAAAGACTCACTCTTTTTATTCTAAATTGCCAGTTATTATGACTGATTTTCCTGCTTAAGTAGATCGACCATAATCGCGACAGACTCATCTAAATAAACATCAGGAGCCTCGTAGTCTTTTGGTATGTCATCCAATGTTTTGAATGCTTTTTTACCCAAAGCAACTTGACGTTCATTTATGCGTTGTAATCGAAGGGCTTCCGCTTTATCCGATTCAGCTTTACGAACTTTTTCGTTCAAAGACAAAGTATTATCGTCTTTTTCTTTACGATATTTCTCGATGTCTTCATTGATAAAGCGGAACTCCATCTCATCAGAAATACGCTTGTTATGAAGAGCAGTAAGTTTTTCAACTAAGGCGTCGTTACTTGGAAACGTTTGATATTGTGCTTTATCAATCTGATCCCAAGGTAAAGCATTGTCTTCAACACTTTCACCAGTTTCAGAAGCCTCAATTGGCGTTGGGTACGAAATATCTGGTGCAACACCACGATTTTGCGTACTTCCACCGTCAATACGATAAAATTTCTGAATCGTGTACTGAACATAACCTAGCTCTTTATCGAAAAGATCATAAATATGATTCAGTGAACGATGTTGCTGAACTGTACCTTTACCGAAAGAGTTTTCACCTAAGATGATTGCACGATTATAATCTTGCATTGCCGCTGCAAAAATTTCAGATGCTGAAGCACTGTAGCGGTTAATCAATACCGTCAATGGGCCATCATAACTCACTTTTCCATCGGTATCGGCATTCACTTTGATGCGGCCATAGCTGTCACGGACTTGAACTACAGGGCCTTCTTTAATGAATAAACCTGTCAATGCCGTTGCTTCTGTTAGCGCACCACCGCCATTGTTGCGTAGATCAACGATTACGCCGTCAACGTTTTTGGTTTTCAACTCAGCTAGTAATTTATCGGTGTCTTTCGATAAGCCGACGTAGAAACTTGGTACTTCTAAAATACCAATCTTCTTACCGTCTTTTTCGATGATTTCTGACTTAACCGCACGATCTTCTAAGCGAACTTTGTCACGAACAATTGTGACAATGTAACTCTTCGCATCGTTACCTTCTGGCAAGATCTGTAGATTAACCTTTGTGCCTTTAGGGCCTTTGATTAACTGAACAACATCATCCAGACGCCAACCGATCACGTCGACAATTTCTTCACCGTCTTGTCCAACACCAGTGATTCGGTCCCCTTCACCAAGTTGCTTACTCTTTGATGCCGGACCGCCAACAACAAGTGAACGAATTACTGTGTAATCGTCTGTCATTTGCAAAACAGCGCCGATGCCTTCTAGAGAAAGGTTCATTTCCGATTGGAATTGCTCGGCATTACGTGGAGAAAGGTAGCTTGTATGAGGGTCAACCTGTCGCGCGAAGGCATTCATATACAACTGAAATGCGTCTTCATTGTTGGTCTGTGTGATGCGCTTCATCGCGTTGTTATAACGCTTCTCTAAAACTTCTTTAATCTCTGGCCACTCTTTGCCAGTCAGTTTCAGATTTAACGCGTCATATTTCACACGCTTGCGCCACAACTCGTTGAGCTCTGCTTCGTCTTTTGGCCATGCGGCCTCAGAGCGGTCTAACTCTATCTCGTCATCGGTATCAAACTTGATCTCTTCATCGAGTAGAGTTAACGCATAAGCAAAACGATCGAAACGCTTCTGCATTGAGAGGTTGTAAACATCAAAAGCAATTTGGTTGTTGCCCGATTTAAGCTGATCATCAAGCTCGACTGACCAATTTTTAAATGAATCGATGTCTGCTTGAGTAAAAATATTTCTATTGTAATCAAGCAACTCTACATAGCGTTCAAAGATCGCTTTAGAGAAATCATCATTGAGGCTGAAGTGCTTATAATGAGAGCGGGTAAATCGCGAGGTGACTCGTTTGCTAGCTGTTTCATGCTGAACTTCAGGAGAAAGAACCGGCAGGTCATCTTTATGTAGTTTGGCTTCAAGAGCCTGAGCTGATGCTGCTAGCCATAAGCTAGCAGCAATCAGGGTCACTTTTGAACGGCAATTCATGCGTAGGAGTATCTCCTTTATGCGCGCAAGTGCTCCGCTTTCACAACCATTTGTAGGCCGTTAGCAAGTTGAACACGTACATCATCCTTATTGATTTCAACAATGGTCGCTGCCATGTTTCCTTTGCCCATGTTCACGTTAACTGCGTTACCTACTGTGATTTCATCAGCATTTAGAGCGCGCGTTTCTACAGGCTTAGTTGGTTTTTGTACTTTTGGTTTATTAGTACGACGAGGCTGTTGAGGCTTTTTAGCCGCAGGTTTCGCTTTCGCCTTACCCTCTTCACGAGCTTTTTGTGCTTGTTCTTTACGACGAGCCTGAACTTTCGCCTTGCTTTCTGCAAGTGTCGCTTTCGCGTGTTCAACGTGCTCTTCTTCTAGCTCACCACAAGGGTTGCCATCTAGGTCTACACGTACTGCACCTGGTTTTACACCGTGTAGGTAACGCCATGATGAAGTGTACTGTCTTAACGCTGCACGAAGCTGTGTTTTGCTTACTTTTTCGTCTTCATTTAGACGTTCCGCAAGATCTTGAAAAATACCAATTTTCAGAGGTTTTGCTTCACCTTCTAAAGTAAAGCACTTAGGGAAACATTCAGCAATATATGCAATAACTTCTTTGCTGTTTTTTAACTTTTCAGTCATGAGGGGTCCTGATTTGAGCGGATTTCCGCGAGCATTAAGAAAAAATATTCTCGTATTATAGTGACATGCCAAGGAAAAACCACACTCGAAGGCTAATTTATGCGTCGTTCGCGTGTGAATTAAGCAGCTTTTCTACTTCAACCATGAAATGAGTGAGACCTTCTTCGTCTGTTTCATTAAATCGGCCAATACTTGGACTATCAATATCAAGTACACCAACCACCTTTCCATTAATAGAAAATGGAATCACAATTTCTGAATTGCTCGCTGCATCGCACGCAATATGCCCCTCAAATTCGTGAACGTCGTATACTCTTTGTATAGTATTAGTTTGTGCAGCAGTACCGCAGACGCCTCGACCCATTGGGATACGAACACAAGCTGGTTTTCCTTGGAACGGACCAAGAACAAGCTCTTCACCTTTTGTTAGGTAAAAGCCTGCCCAGTTAAGATCGTCAAGTTCCATGAAAAGCAATGAGCTCAAGTTTGCTAGGTTCGCAATAAAGTCTGGTTCAGACTCAATTAGAGCAACAGCTTGTTTGGTTAGTCTTTGGTATTGTTCTAAGTTCATATTAACTTCCTACTTACTATAAAAGCTTCCATTCTCAATGTATGGCGCTAAAATGCAGCCCTACTTTATAATAGGACTTATTCTCAATTACAATGCTTCTGAAAAATGACACTATTAGCCGTTCTTGGTTGATAACACAAGTAAAAAAGCACAAGTCCAAGCTGATCATAGCGAACTTGATAGCGGTGCTTGCAACCTTGATTAGTGTTCCAATTCCCCTCCTCATGCCTTTGATGGTTGATGAGGTCTTATTGGACCAGCCTGCAAAAGGCTTAGATGCCATGAATGCCATTCTCCCTGAAGCGTGGCACACTCCGACAGGCTATATTTTCTTCACCCTGTTCTTGGTTGTTCTTATGCGAGCTGCGAGCCAAGGATTAAATATCCTTCAAAGCCGACAATTTACGCTTGTTTCAAAAACCATCACGTTTGAGATGCGCAGTAAAATGATCGACAAACTCGGCCGTATCAGCATCCGACAATACGAAACCAAAGGTAGCGGAGGAATCAACGCACACCTTATCACTGACATTGAGACCATTGATAAATTTATTGGTTCTACGTTAGCAAAATTCGTTATCAGTTTTCTGACTGTTATTGGTACTGCTATCGTTCTACTTTGGCTCGATTGGCGACTTGGTCTGTTTATCCTGTTAGTTAACCCTATTGTCATTTACTTCTCACGTAAACTAGGCAGTATGGTTAAACATCTGAAACGGAAGGAAAATCATTCTTTTGAAATTTTCCAAAACCGTTTAGTTGAAACATTAGATGGAATCTACCAACTACGCGCGGCCAATAAAGAGCGAGAATTTCTCCAGCAACTCAAAGACAGTGCGAACCAAGTTCGCGTTGATGCAGACAAGTATGCTTGGCAATCTGAAGCGGCTGGTCGCGTTTCTTTTCTTCTCTTTTTGATCGGCTTTGAATTATTCAGAGCTGTCGCAATGTTAATGGTCATGTTCAGTGACCTTACTATTGGCCAAATATTTGCCGTTTTTGGTTACCTATGGTTCATGCTGTCTCCTGTTCAAGAGTTGCTTGGGATTCAGTTTTCTTGGTACAGCGCTAAAGCCGCATTAAAACGCATCAACGACTTATTAGAGTTAGAAGAAGAGCAGAGACCGGTTCCTAAGGTAAATCCTTTCAAAGAAGGTAGAGAAGTTGATGTTAAAGTAGAAAACATTAATTTCTCTTACAATAATGAAAACAAAGTCCTAGATAATCTTTCTTTACATATGCCGGCAGGAAAGAAAGTGGCGTTGGTTGGTGCAAGCGGCGGTGGTAAGTCAACCTTGATACAATTACTTATTGGGGTTTACCGTCAAAACTCCGGTAGCATTCGCTTTAATGATGAATTAACAGAAGATATTGGTTTTGAAGTAATTCGCGACAAAATTGCCGTGGTATTACAGCAACCTATACTATTTAACGATACCTTGAGGCATAATCTAACGCTTGGTGGGAATTTTGACGAAATGTCACTTTGGCGTGCGCTTGAAGTGGCTCAGCTGCATGATGTAATTTCTCAACTTAACCACGGCTTGGATACTCAAGTTGGTCGTAATGGCATTCGTTTGTCAGGAGGTCAACGACAACGGCTTGCCATTGCTAGAATGGTGCTGAGTAATCCTCAATTTGTTATTTTAGACGAAGCCACGTCTGCGCTAGATACCGCTACTGAAGCGGCTTTACACAAAGCACTGACCGAGTTCTTACGTGGTAGAACAACATTAATCGTTGCGCACCGACTATCCGCTGTGAAACAAGCCGATTTGATCTACGTGCTTGAAGATGGGAAAGTGACGCAAACAGGTACTCATGGTGAGTTAGTTGAGCAAGAAGGCTTATATCAAACCTTATATGGGGGCATACAGTCCCACGCTTAAATCGTTCAAGCTAGAGAGGTCGTTATGACCTCTCTGTCTAAGCACGCCATGCAACCCAATAACGTACGTTTGTGCCAAGGTTGTGAATTGCCTGTCGACATCGTCGACTTACCCCATGGCAAAAATGCACACTGCCCTCGTTGTGGTACACAATTATATCGCGGAGGTAGCCCTAGCCTCTCTGGTAATCTAGCCGTCGCGATAACCTGTATCCTACTATTTATTCCATCGCACTTTTTTAACTTTATTAGCATCCGACTCTTTGGTGTGATGATTCCGGCAACCCTGCCTTCAGGGATGATCACATTGATGGAAGAAGGATTTGTTCTTCTTTCATTGCTCATTCTATTTTGTAGCTCTCTAGCGCCACTGACGGTTTGTGTTTCAGTGGTAACGGCGCATATTTCTTTACATCAACGATGGTTCCGTGGGCTTCGTATCTCACTGTGGCTAATTCAACATTTGAAGCATTGGGTTATGTTGGATGTGTTCTTAGTTAGCATCGCCATTTCCTGTTTTAAACTCCAAGATTATTCCGACATTTTCGTCGGCCCAGGGTTAATTGGTCTGGTTCTTTTGCAGATATTTACCGTTTTGTTAGTTTCAAGAATCAGCGTGCGTCGTTATTGGGAAGCTTGGAAACCAGAAAGTTTATATGCTTTTGAGCATAAAGATGTGCATTGCCATGAATGCCACTTGTCCCAGCCTGAAGGTGACCATTGCCAGCGTTGTCATCACGAGTTATATCATCGCAAGCCAAACTCCATTCAGAAAACATGGGCTTACCTCATCGCAGCAACGGTCGCCATCTTCCCCGCTAACCTGATCCCTATTTCCATCTTGCTTACCAATGGTAAGCGTTTGGAGGACACTATTTTTTCAGGCGTGGCAGGTTTGGTAAAAAGCGGCATGTATGGAATCGCTGCGATCATTTTTGTTGCCAGTATCGTTGTCCCGGTGATTAAAATACTTGGGCTCGCCTACATCATGCTTTGCATCCAATTCAAACGTTCGGTGTTTAAGAGACAACGAATGATGGTTTACTTTGTTGTTAAATGGATCGGTAAATGGTCTGTGATGGATTTATTTGTTATTTCTATCATGATGACTTTAGTCGATCGTGGTCAGATACTGGATTTCACACCAGGATATGGCGCCGTAGCATTTGGTGTTGTCGTAGTGTTGACCATGCTTGCAGCAGAAAGTATTGATCCAAGGCTAATCTGGGACCAAACAAGCCCAAAACAATCAGAAAAAGAGTCAATGAATGAGTGATCAGAACAGTTCTCAAACGTCATACGTACCAGATGTAAAGCGGAGTAAAGGCATATCTCCTCTTTGGCTGTTGCCAATTTTGACCATGGTCTTAGCTGGCTGGCTTGTGGTGAAGTCGATACACGATGCAGGACAACGAGTGCAAATCTATTTTTCTGATGCCGCTGGTCTTGTCGCCGGCCGAACCACTATCCGTTACCAAGGATTAGAAGTCGGCATGGTAAGAGACATTAACCTCACCGAAGATCTCGGCAGTATTTATGTCGATGCTGATATCTATCCTGAAGCTGCAAAGTTACTGAACGATAAAACACGCTTTTGGTTAGTAAAACCAACAGCTAGCCTAACGGGAGTTTCCGGACTGGATGCGCTCGTCTCAGGTAACTACATCTCGATTCAACCCGGAGATGGTCAAGAGTTTGAGACAACATTCCATGCGTTAGACTCTGCCCCAACAGATTTACGCGTTTCTCAAGGTTTGAATATTAAGCTCAAAAGCCGTGATTTAGGTGGTGTATCGGTTGGCTCTCAAATTGTTTATAGGAAAATCCCAATCGGTGAAGTGTACAGTTACCAGCTAGATGAAGATGCAAAATCTATCACTATTCAAGCCAACATTCAGGATCAATACCGACATATCATTAACAACCGCAGTCGATTCTGGAACGTCAGTGGAATTGGTGCCAGCATCGGTTTTGAAGGTGTCGATGTAAGACTAGAAAGCATGAGTGCCTTACTAGGTGGCGCCATCGCCGTCGACTCTCCGGATGATGGTGAGCCTGTAGAAGAGAACACCGAGTTCCGTTTGTATAAAGATTTGAAAACTGCTGGTCGAGGCATCGCGGTTAAAATCGTCCTACCTGATGACAGCAAGATCAGCGGAGAAGGCGCTCCAATTATGTATCGCGGAATCGAAATTGGCCAAGTTACGGACTTGAGCCTTTCCGAAGGCCGAGAAGTGATATTGGCGTCAGCGGCAATTCAACCCGCTTTTAGTGACATGCTGACGACAGGTACTCGATTTGTCTTAGAAGAAGCAAAAGTGTCCCTTTCTGGTGTTGAAAACATTGCTAATTTAGTACGAGGAAACTTCTTAACGATCGTGCCGGGCGCGGGTGAACGCTCTCGCCGCTTTACTGCCATTCGTAAAAACGTGTTTAACCAACAGCAAGAAAAGTCCATCGCGATTCGGTTGGTATCCGACAATTCGTTTGGCCTAGATAGCGGTGCCAATGTACTTTATAAAGGCATCGTTGTTGGTTCAATCATCAAAGTGGGCCTAGTCAAGGAAGATAAAAAATCACAACACGAAGTATTTATGGATGTATTGATTGACCATGAATACAAGCATCTGATCAAATCAAACAATCGTTTTTATGTAACCGGCAGTGCGTCAGCAGAGTTAACTGAATCGGGGCTCAGCGTTACCGTTCCTCCAGCAAAGCAGTTGTTAACCGGGTCAATTAGTTTTGTGAGCGAAGGCAAGCAGGATATTCAAAAAGAGTATCAACTGTTCCAAAATGAATCATTGGCTGAATTGGCGCAGTACAATCAAAGTGGCTCTAGGGCGCTAACACTATTTGCTTCTGAATTGCCGCCGATTTCCAAAGGCAGCCCTCTACTCTATCGTAATCTTCCAGTTGGTAACGTCTCCGATTTCCAACTAGTTGATGGCGGAGTACTAATTAAGGCTACTATCGAAAACCGCTTCGCTTATCTTGTAACGCCACAAACCGTTTTTTGGAATCGTTCAGGGATTGAGATAGATGCATCATTAGCTGGCGTCAGTGTGAAAGCACACCCTTTGAAATCGTTAATAGAAGGTGGCATCGCTTTTGACTCCGTGCCAGGCGTTGAAAACAAAATCGGAGAAAACTGGAAGCTGTATTCTGATCAAAAAACCGCTCGCAAGTTTGGGCGCGTCATTGCTTTAGAAACCGACGGTTCGCAAGAGATTGCTAAAGGAATGCCGATTGAATATCAAGGTGTTAAAGTTGGTGAAATCACTCTGGTTGTACCGAATTTTCGTCGTAACATGGTTGAAGTCACTGCAAGGATCCTACCTGAATACGTAGAAAACATTGCGGTTGAAGGCTCACATTTTTGGCTAACTGAACCAGAAATTGGTTTAGGTGGCGTTAAAAACCTCGGGGCGTTGGTTTCGAAATCCATCAGTGTTGAACCAGGTAAAGGTAAAGCTAAATTTGATTTTCAATTAGAAAATAGTTCAGAACGCGTGCATGGAATCATGTTTACGTTACAAAGTGAACAAAGAGGCTCAGTACAAGTCGGTACCCCTATTCTTTACCGCCAGATGGAAGTTGGCCAAGTGACCGACGTAAGCCTAGGAGAATTTGCTGATCGCATCGTCACGACTATCAAAATACAGCCTGAATATGCTTACCTCGTTCGTCAAAACAGTGTGTTCTGGAATGTTTCAGGAGTAGATGTTTCCATCGGGCTTACTGGCGCTAACATCAAAGCGGGAACCTTTGATAGTTTAGTTCGCGGAGGAATTGCGTTTTCAACGCCAGAGCAATCGACTATTCCACCAGCGGCAAAGAGTGGGCAATCTTTCTTTTTGTATCCACAAGCTGAAGAAGGTTGGACTCAATGGCGTACAGCGATTCCTAAGCCGTAGAATAAAGCTCAATTCACGTACAATTGAAGTTTGATCACTTTAAAAGAGCAGCAATCGCTGCTCTTTTTTAATGCTCGGCCCTTGTCACTATTCGTTTCTGCTTCGCTTTCGTATATTATTTGCCACAAATTCTGCAAACGAGATCCCACATTGCATCCTAATGTTTACATCCCAGACGCGTTTCTGGAAAAAATCCAAACGATCCTTCCTGCTCACCTCAACATGGAAGACTTTATCGCGTCTTGCCAAAAGCCACTGCGCAAAAGTATTCGAGTTAATACGTTGAAGATCAGCGTTGAAGCGTTTTTAGAACGAGCAGAAACAAAAGGCTGGAAGCTTTCTCCTGTGCCTTGGTGTGACTCGGGGTTTTGGATTGAAGCGGATGAGTCAGTTGTACCATTAGGCAACACAGCAGAACACATGTCTGGCTTATTCTACATTCAAGAAGCCAGTTCCATGATGCCGGTATCTGCTCTGTTTATGAATGATGAATCTTACGATGCCGTGTTAGATACCGCAGCCGCTCCAGGCTCAAAAACCACTCAAATTGCAGCTTTAATGAACAACGAAGGTGTACTTGTGGCCAATGAATACGCCGCAAGTCGTGTAAAAGTACTGCACGCTAATGTGGAACGTTGTGGGGTACGTAACGCCGCACTAAGTAACTTCGATGGACGCGTTTTTGGCGGTTGGCTACCAGAACAATTTGATGCGGTTTTGCTCGACGCGCCTTGCTCTGGAGAAGGCACCGTTCGCAAAGACGAAGATGCGATGAAAAACTGGACGCAAGCTTCCGTACTCGACATCGCTGACACGCAGAAAGATCTTATTGAAAGCGCCTTCCATGCATTAAAGCCCGGTGGTGTGATGGTTTACTCAACATGTACGCTCAGTACAGAAGAAAACCAACAAGTTTGTCATCACTTGAAAGAAACCTTTGGGGATGCTGTAGAGTTTGAAAGCCTTGAGAACTTGTTTGAAAACGCAGAGGCAGCTCTAACTGAAGAAGGTTTTTTGCATATTTTCCCGCAGGTCTACGACTGTGAAGGGTTCTTTGTTGCAAGAATTCGCAAACTGGCTGCTGTTGAGGCGCCAGAAGTCAAAAAGCGCATGGGGAAATTCCCCTTTGCTAAAACTTCAAAAAAAGAATCGACAGAAATTGCTCAACAACTCCAAAGCGCGTTAGGTATTAAACTTCCAAATGACAGTTCTGTATGGCTTCGCGATAAAGATGTCTGGCTGTTCCCTAATGCTTTAGAAGCGATGATCGGCGAATTACGCTTCTCCCGTATGGGTATAAAGATCGCGGAAGCCCATAAAAATGGCTACCGTTGGCAACACCAAGTCGCGACTGCCCTGGCGACAGGCTCTGAAAGCAACGCCATTGAACTCAGTATTGAAGAAGCGCGCGAATGGTACATGGGGCGTGATGTTCGCCCACAAACCATTCCTGAGGGAATGAAAACAGGTAAAGGCGAAGTGCTTGTCACCTATCAAGGCGCAGTTATTGGCCTTGGCAAGTGGGTAAGCAACCGAATAAAGAATGGCCTCCCTCGCGAATTAGTACGAGATAAGAACTTATTTTAAAAGACGTAACGAACCATAAATAAATGAAAAGCCATCGTATTTGCGATGGCTTTTTAATTCGTAAGTATGAAAGCAAGTGGGCTCGCTAGCGATCCGGACACGCTGTACTAAACTAGTTGTATCAAAGTAATGCTTTGATGTGGCATTTCTCTCTATGTTAACCAACAAAATTATTGTTGGACAAGTTTAGCGCAGGCTCTGCGGAGCCGTTTCCCCTAGGCCCAAAAAAAGGAAAAGTTTGGGCCGTTTTTTTGGCTGTAGATCCGCTATACGTGAGTTTGGACTACGCTAGACGAATACCGTCTTTCTCAATGACAATTTTACCCTGCTTGTATAAGCCACCGATGGTCTTTTTATAAGTCCCTTTACTTGTGCGGAAAGCATCAAAAATCGCTTCAGGAGACGACTTGTCATTCAAAGGCAAAAATCCGCCTTTCTTCTCTAGCAGGTCAAGGATCTTACTAGAAAGATCGTCCATTTTCGCCACACCGACTTTTTGTAGAGCAAGGTCGATTTTGCCATCTTCACGAATGTGCTTAATAAAGCCTTTCAGCTTTTTACCGATGTAAAGCTTACCAAAAACATCCGATGGGAAAATCATGCCCCAATGCTTACCGTTAACGATAGCTTTATAACCAAGTTGACTACGCTCTGCGATGATCAAATCAACTTGTTCGTTAACTTCATAATTCGCTGGAGTTTTATCTAACCATTTATTGAACTTAGTCGTACCAACAATGCGACCTGACGCTTTGTCGGTATAAACATACACTAAAATGGTTTGTCCGGCAGAGAAGCGAGTGCGTTGCTCACTAAAAGGAATCAGTAAGTCCTTTTCTTTGATGCCCCAATTTACAAAAGCACCTGTCGCATTCACACCCTCAATCTTCATTAAACCCCATTCACCCACTTGGGCAATTGGTCTTTCAATGGTCGCAGCAAGTTGGCTTTCTGAATCGAAGTACAGAAATACGTCTACATGCTCACCAATTTCAGTACCCTCTGGTACATACTTACTAGGTAGTAGAACAGAACCGTAATCATCGCCATCCAGAAATACGCCAAAATCAGCCTTTTTAATGACTTCTAAGCTGTTAATTTGACCAATTTTAATCATTGATTTTGTCTCTTTTTAAATTTACGTGGAATTATACCTAAACTAACAAGAAAATCAGAGAGAAAAGCATAGTGCTCTGTTATGCTGTTGTCGTTCAGCTATATGCCCCAGTCACTCTTTTAGCACTCTTATACTTACCTGCTCAACGGAACGCATAAGTTAAGAATGCTTTAGCAAAGTCAGGAGCTTTCTTTGGTCACCGTCGATAAACAAGACTCAATAACATTAAAAATCAGTCATGCACTCGCAAAGAGCAAAAGTGTCGACCTAGATATTTACTTTTTTATACCTGGTGAGCTTGGTTTAAACGCCGATATCATCAGTGAATCCGAATTTTATTACACCTCAATCACACAGCAACGATCTTATTACAGTACTGAAATCCTTCTTCCGCTAGTACACAGTCGACTTGCCAAACGTGGACGCCTGTCGAATCAGCAATACCGAGTAAGTTTGAGTTTGTTCGCTTACCAATACGTTATCGCGCTAGACAAAGCGGTAGCAAGTTTAAACAAGCATGAGAACAACTCCGTAACGGAAGATGAAGTGGACGAAGTTATCGAGCTCACGCTTGAGATCTTAAAGCGCTTGCGGCGTTCTATTCCTTATGAAGAGAACTTAAAACGCTACTACGTTAACATCGATAACTATCTGTCTTGGTATACCGAGCAAAAGTTCCTGTCACTGGTGGCCCATCTACCACGTGAAGGCGACTATGGCACGATTAAAAAGCGTCTGATCACGCTATGTGAGAAAGAGCAAGCCCATCGTAAACTCAACAAATACAACTCATCAAGAGTCGTTGAAGACGTTACTCGCCTATCTAACAAAATGCGCTTGCTAAGGCGATTGATTGAACACCCTATCGTGCTTCGTGAAGAAACCATATCGATGGGTAACAACATTAAGCGCGCTATCAAAGGTATTGCAACCGGTTTAGTGATGGTTGTCGTGACCTCAACCGTGATTCTCGCTCGCGATTATCTGGGGGAAATTTCTGCCTCATTCATTATCGCGATGTCTTTTATTTACGCTTTACGAGAAATCTTTAAAGATGATTTACGCGATGCCATGTGGCGATGGATCCGTAAAGGCAAGCCAAAATGGCGTAAGAAGTATGTTGACCCAACGACGAAAAAAGTGGTTGGCAAAAAATTGGAGTGGCTCGATTATCGTACCTTAAGTAGCTTGCCGGATAAGATTCAAAGAATACGTAAAAAGCGCGTCGTGCAACGTGAAGAGCAGATTCTTCATTATCACGAGAAAACCGAAATGGCGACCTCTCTTTTCTTGAGTGGTTACGAACAAACGAGAGAAACATTGAACATCAGTTTGCGCCCTATCATCCGCTTGATGGATAAAAGCTCAAACCGAGTTTACCGTTTAAATGAAGGTCAAGTAACCAAAGAGTCAGTAGAGAAACGTCATTTGCTCAATGTGATTGTCAAAGAGGACAACCACACTGATGAGCCTGTTTATTACCGCTGGAAAGTGGTCTTAAATCGCTCCAAAATCGTCTCTATCGAGAAGATTGAACTCAATTAAGCCACCGCCTTTAAACAAGCGAGCCACAAACCACTAGGCAGCCTCTTTTCTTTGTTGGGCTGCTTTTTTTATCGAAAGAGTAAGCGAGAATTCAGCCATTGGCTCGTCACCATGTAAGTTAGGACACAGCGCGACAATTTTTACGTCACGATTTACTCGTTCACCCGTTGCCAAGGTGTGCTCGAGCATCTCATCAATGACATGACCATCATTGCAAACAAAGTGCACATCGGCTTCCGGGCGCTTTAAAAACTCGGCTTTCACACCTTTAAATGCTAGCGAGATCGCTTCTCCCTTTTCTTGCGCTTTACTCATAGCAAGAAAACCACCAGCAACATCAGCGCCAACGGCTAAAGCGCCGAAATACATGCTATTCAGGTGGTTCTTCGTTCTTCTGCGCAATGGGATACGAACCTCAACATGCTTGCTATCTATCGCAATGATTTTAGGGTGGCAAAGCCAAATCAGCGGCACTTTTGAAAAGCCAAACAGATTTAGATACAAATTCGCACGACGTAGAGCTGATAACATTTTGGTCTCCTTACCAATCTAGTCAGACCAGTTAATCAACGAAAGAAATAGATGTCAAAGAAATGTTAACAAAAGCTCGATCTCACGAGTTATTTAACCCTCAGGAAGTGACGGCGTCACCCGTAAGGTATGAAGTTTATCGCAGTTACTTAGATTACCTTACAGCGAGATAGAGAAAATGGTTATAAATTCAAATGTATATATATTGATTTAATGATCAAGTTTTGTCATTTATACATAAGTCATTTAAATGAATACCTACACCTTTGTATACAATTCGGTATTTCCTGGCGAAGATTCCCGTGAAACGGTTTATTCCTGCCTGTAATTCCGTTATCTTTACCCCTTCGCAATAGAGAATAAAGCTATAACATGCCTATAAAAACAGATGAATTGAGAACCCAACCTTTGGGTCCAATGCCTACCCCAGCAGAGCTAGGTAGTGTACATCCTATTACGGATGACGTTGCAGACCGTATCGCTCAATCTCGTCGTCAGATTGAAAACATTTTATCGGGTGAAGACGATCGCCTTCTTGCGATTGTAGGTCCGTGTTCTGTTCACGACACTGAAGCTGCCATTGATTACGCCACTCGCCTGAGTGAAATCCAAGACAAGTACAAAGACGAGCTATTTATCGTGATGCGTACTTACTTTGAAAAGCCTCGTACAGTAGTTGGTTGGAAAGGTTTGATTACGGACCCTAACCTAGATGGTTCTTACGCACTTGAAGCTGGTCTTCATAAAGCTCGTAAACTACTACTGGATATCAACAAGCTTGGTCTTGCGACTGCTACTGAGTTTCTTGATATGATCACTGGCCAATACATCGCGGATTTGATCACTTGGGGCGCGATTGGTGCTCGCACAACGGAATCACAAATTCACCGTGAAATGGCGTCGGCACTATCTTGCCCAGTTGGTTTCAAAAATGGCACAAATGGCAACGTAAAAATTGCAATTGATGCAATTCGCGCATCGAAAGCATCGCATTACTTCTACTCGCCAGATAAGAACGGTCGAATGACGGTTTACCGCACAAGTGGCAACCCTTACGGTCATATTATTCTGCGCGGTGGAGAAAAAGGCCCTAACTTTGATGAAGCATCAGTCAAACAAGCATGTGATGCTTTAGCTGAGTTTGGATTGCCACAACGTTTGGTTGTGGATTTCAGCCATGCAAACTGTCAGAAGCAACACAGAAAACAAATCGACGTAGCTCAGGACATTTGTAACCAAATTAAGTCAGGCAGCACTCGTATTGCGGGTATCATGGCTGAAAGCTTTATTCTTGAAGGCAATCAGCCAATGACTGACATCAATAACCTAACGTATGGTCAGTCTATTACAGATCCATGCCTAGGTTGGGAAGACACTGCTACAATGCTAGATATGCTGGCAAGCGCTGTTAAGTCCCGAAAGTCCCTATAACAAAATAATCAAGGAATCTTCATGCCATCGTTTGATATTGTTTCTGAAATCGATACGGTTGAACTACGTAACGCCGTTGATAACGCTAACCGTGAATTGTCTACTCGTTTCGATTTCCGCAACGTAAATGCGAGCTTTGAGCTAGTAGAAGAAAACGTAAAAATGTCTGCGGAAGGTGACTTCCAACTTAAGCAAATGCGCGACATTTTACGCGGCCACTTAGCGAAGCGTAACATTGACGCGAACGCAATGGATGCACAAGACCCAGACGTTACTGGTAAAAACTGGCACCAAACTCTGCTTTTCCGCCAAGGTATTGATACTCCAACGGCGAAAAAAGTAGTGAAACTTATCAAAGACGCAAAGTTAAAAGTACAAGCCTCTATTCAAGGCGACAAAGTACGTGTTACTGGTAAGAAACGCGACGACCTGCAAGCGACAATGGCAGCGATTCGTGAAGCAGAGATGGGTATCCCATTCCAGTTTAACAACTTCCGTGATTAATCAATCTGAGAAGTAAATAAAAACGCCAGCGCATAATCCGCTGGCGTTTTTTATTGGCTTTAGTGTAACGAACTACGTATCCACTTTAGCATTTGGCATTGCTAGATAACTAAGTCCTGCCCTTGCAGCAATACGAATTCGCTCGTTCCTTGTGGTATGAACACGCAAATTCGAAGCTTTTCAGCTTTAGCCTTAGCCAGCATATCCGAAAGCTCAGCAGCGCTCGAGAAAGCTTCTCTTTCTGCATCTCTTCGTATTAGTTCTAACACATTCGCTTCACATCGAGTTGAGTACAGAGCCAGCTCCGCTTGTTGCATATAGCGTACGGCTTTTATTGGCAACATCTCAACATCTTTCCCAACATGAACCCAAGTACAACTTCCCTTTTCATCTAAAGGTGTTGCCATGGTCGCTTGGTAAATTGCTTCTAACTCTCGATTATCTCGTGCGTTTTCAACCTCGGGATTCGAGAAGAATTGCTCCCAAAACTTACGGCGTAAATCGACGCTAGGCAATGCCTCTTTAATTGAGTTTCGCTTTGAGTTAGCAAAATCCGCCATCAACCCCATGTTTTGTGGCAGTATCGATTCAAGCTTTTCACGGATGTTTCGAATTAAAACTGGCGAAGCTCCACCACTAGAGATAGCGATTTGGATGCGGCCACGATTAATCATTGACGGCGTGATGAAATCACAGTAAGGCTTATCATCCACAACGTTAACCAAGATGCCTAGCTCTTTAGCATCTTTGTACACTTGGTGATTTAGCTCAGGATTGTCTGTCGTCGCCCACACTTGAACAAAGCTTTTAGTGACAATGTCACTCGAATAGAAACGTTGTACCCAGCGCAGTTGATGCTCAGAAGCAAGCTTAGACAGAAAATCAACCAACGTCGGAGAAACGATAGTCACATCCGCCCCAGCCTTTAGCAACGCTTCCACCTTTCGGCTTGCCACCTCACCGCCACCCACGACGAGAACGGGTTTATTAATTAAATCTAAGAACAGAGGAAAATATCGCATTTCAATCCATGATTACTCTAATTAGCTGTTGTAGACCATGCTACCAAAAATGGGGCAAGCTCATCACCCTGTTTCGGTATCACAAATAATTTTTGTTTGAATTTTTACTGAACTTCACCTTGCTCAGCTAATGACAGTTTTAATAACAACTTTTTATTCTTTTGTATTGTTCACTCTTCTATTGATTGTTCTGATGCACCAAATTGTCCATGAATTGCACTATTTACAAACAATTAACATTTCGTCATTCTAAATCTCAAGGCACTTTGTAAGTTCTCTCAAAACTTCATTTAAATTATATATTTGAGAATTAACAGATCCTTTCCTACGCTTATAACTGGTTGATCTATCGAATGCCGTTTCTTCGAAAATCAATCACGTAGGACGATAACTCTAACGAATTGGACACGTTATTTCAGGTCACTCCTGATTAAACATGGATCATACAGGAAGGATACAAATGGCAAATAAACTCACAGTTCTTGCTTCCGTCGTAGCGGCTTCTACTGCGATGATGGCAACATCAGCTCAAGCAGCAGACACTACTCTGGACAAAGTCACAAAACAAGGCTTTCTTACTTGTGGCGTAAGTACCGGTCTACCTGGTTTCTCTAACCCTAACTCAAAAGGCGAATGGGAAGGTATCGACGTAGAATATTGCCAAGCACTGGCTGCAGCCGTTCTTGGGGATAAAACGAAAGTTAAATATGTACCCCTAACCGCAAAAGAACGTTTCACTGCGCTTCAATCTGGTGAGATTGATGTGCTTTCCCGTAACACGACCTGGACTCTCCACCGTGACACTGCACTGGGCCTAAACTTCGTAGGTGTGAACTACTACGACGGTCAAGGTTTTATGGTGAAGAAGGAACTTGGTATCTCAAGTGCTAAAGAGCTTGATGGTGCGTCGGTGTGTGTTCAATCAGGTACAACAACCGAGCTAAACCTTGCAGATTATTTCCGCAACCAAGGCATGGCGTACAAACCCGTGGTATTCGACACAGCTGCGCAAACTTCGAAAGGTTTTGATGCGGGACGCTGTGACGTATTAACAACTGACCAATCTGGCCTTTATGCACTACGTTTGAATTTGAAAGATCCGTCCTCTGCGGCCGTTCTTCCAGAAATCATCTCTAAAGAGCCACTAGGTCCAGTCGTTCGTCAAGGCGATGATCAATGGTTTAACATCGCTAAGTGGACATTGTCTGCGATGATTAACGCTGAAGAATACGGTATTAGTTCGAAGAATGCGGATGAAATGCTGAAGTCAACAGATCCAAACATCAAGCGTATCCTCGGTGTTGATGGCCCTAAAGGCAAAGGGTTGGGTATCCGCGACGATTGGGGCTACCAGGTTATCAAACAAGTTGGTAACTATGGTGAAAGCTTCGAACGTACAGTCGGTACTGGTTCGCCGTTAGAAATCTCTCGTGGCGTTAATGCGCTATGGAATGCAGGCGGCTTTATGTACGCGCCACCAATCCGATAGAAAGAGTTAATCAGGGCGGTTCATGCCGCCCTTTTTCTTGATTATATCTCACTGTATGAGTAAGGATCGCTCATTGGATGGCGAAAAGCGCTCGCTTGGTGGAACGGCTTTAAAGGTTCGTAAGCCACTAGACATGAGAGCGTTATTCTTTAGCCAGCAAGGACGAAACTTCGTTATACAGGCCGATATCTATAACTAAGGTTTGAGGTTATCGCTGTATGAAACCGACACAAGATGCATCGCCAAGTACGATGTCCAAACCAAGCGGAAGCAAGAGCCTGATTTATAATCCTGCCTTTCGTTCTGCTATTTTCCAGATCATTGCCATTGCTGCACTGGTATTTTTCTTTTACACGATTGTAAACAACGCTCTCAATAACTTAGATGCTCGTGGTATTGCAACGGGCTTCGGTTTTCTGAATCAAGAAGCCGGGTTTGGTATTGGGTTAACATTAATTGAATACGATGAAACGTACTCTTACGGTAGAACATTTATCATCGGCCTTCTTAATACGGCGTTAGTCTCTGTATTAGGTATTATTCTGGCTACTGTGATTGGCTTTACCATGGGGGTTGCCCGCCTTTCTTCTAACTGGTTAGTTAGTCGTTTAGCGGCAGTTTATATCGAAACTTTCCGAAATATCCCCCTTCTTCTGCAAATATTCTTCTGGTATTTCGCTGTTCTTCAAGCATTACCCTCACCACGCCAAAGCTTAAGTCTTGGTGAAGCTATTTTCCTGAACGTTCGTGGCTTATATTTCCCTGCACCGACTATGGAACCTGGCAGTAGCTACGTTATTGCGGCGTTAATCTTCGGGGTAATCGCAAGCTTATTAATTAATATATGGGCGAATAATAAGCAACGTCTCACTGGGCAACAAACCCCAATGGGAAGAATAGTTTTGGGTTTAGTTGTTGGCCTTCCATTGGTTGTGTACTTCCTTGCTGGTATGCCAATTTCACTGAATTATCCTGAACTAAAAGGGTTTAACTTCCGAGGTGGTATTAGCATTATTCCTGAATTGGCTGCGCTACTTTTGGCATTGAGTGTTTATACAGCTTCTTTCATTGCTGAGATTGTTCGCTCTGGTATTAATGCGGTTAGTCATGGTCAAACCGAAGCAGCGATGTCGCTAGGCTTACCACGCTCGAAAACTTTAAAGCTTGTTGTCATTCCTCAAGCGTTACGAATTATTATTCCACCTTTAACCAGTCAATATCTCAACCTCACCAAAAACTCATCGTTAGCGATGGCGATTGGTTACCCAGATCTTGTCTCTGTGTTTGCTGGTACTACCCTGAACCAAACGGGACAAGCGATTGAGATCATTGCGATGACGATGGGCGTGTACTTGACATTAAGTCTGATTACGTCTGCATTAATGAACTTGTATAACCGTAAAGTCGCGCTGGTGGAGAGATAATATGAGTACTCATCAATTTCAACCGGATCTCCCACCACCCGCCAATACTGTAGGCTTCGTTGGTTGGATGCGGAAAAATCTATTTAATGGCCCTATCAATTCCATTGTTACTGTCATTCTTGCGTATATTGTCGTAACTGCAATATGGTATATCGTGGATTGGGCGTTTATTAACGCAGACTGGATTGGCTCAACGCGTGACGACTGTAGCCGAGATGGTGCTTGCTGGGTATTTATCAGCGTGCGCTGGGAGCAGTTCATGTATGGTTTTTATCCAGAGTCCGAACTATGGCGCCCTCGCCTGTTCTATATCACATTAGCCATATTTACTGTTTTACTCGCGTATGAGAAGACACCGAAACGGATGTGGATTTGGCTTTTCTTCGTAAACATCTACCCATTCATCATCGCTGGACTTTTATACGGTGGTGTCTTTGGACTAGAAGTGGTCGATACACACAAATGGGGTGGACTACTCGTTACGCTCATTATTGCGTTAGTTGGTATCGTAGTTTCACTGCCAATAGGTGTGGTGCTTGCGCTTGGTAGACGTTCAGAGATGCCGATCATTCGCAGCATTTGTACCGTCTACATTGAAGTTTGGCGTGGCGTTCCGCTGATTACGGTTTTGTTCATGGCTTCGGTTATGCTTCCATTATTTATGTCTGAAGGTTCAGAGACAGATAAACTGATTCGCGCCCTTATCGGTGTGGTTATGTTTGCCTCAGCTTACATGGCAGAAGTGGTACGCGGTGGTCTACAAGCCATTCCTAAAGGTCAATATGAAGCCGCTGATGCGCTTGGGTTAAGTTACTGGAAAAAGACTGGGCTGATTATCTTGCCACAGGCGCTAAAGATTACTATTCCTTCTATCGTGAACACTTTCATCGGTTTGTTTAAAGACACCAGTTTGGTACTCATCATTGGTATGTTTGACGTACTCGGTATAGGGCAAGCAGCAAACACCGACCCTGAATGGTTAGGTTTTGCTACAGAAAGTTATGTATTTGTCGCGTTAGTGTTTTGGGTATTTTGTTTTGGCATGTCGCGCTATTCGATATGGCTTGAAAACAAACTTCATACCGGTCACAAACGATAACTCATCAAGATCAAGGACGTATTATGACGCAACAACAAGATTACATGATCCAATTGAAGGACATGAATAAATGGTATGGTGAGTTTCACGTACTAAAAAATATTAACCTCGACGTTAAGCGCGGCGAGAAAATCGTTATCTGTGGTCCATCAGGGTCGGGAAAATCAACGATGATTCGCTGTATTAACCGTCTTGAAGAGCACCAAGCAGGCAGCATTTACGTCTCTGGTACGGAATTAACTGAAGACTTAAAGAACATTGAAGCAGTGCGCCGAGAAGTGGGCATGTGCTTTCAACACTTTAATCTCTTCCCTCATTTAACCGTACTGGAAAACTGTACGCTCGCGCCTATCTGGGTGAAGAAGATGCCAAAAGATGAGGCAGAAGCAGTTGCGATGAAATATCTGGAACGTGTAAAAATTCCAGACCAAGCGGAGAAGTATCCCGGTCAGTTGTCTGGTGGTCAGCAACAACGTGTGGCGATTGCTCGCTCTTTGTGTATGAACCCTAAAGTCATGCTTTTTGATGAGCCAACATCTGCACTCGACCCGGAAATGGTTCGCGAAGTACTGGATGTAATGGTCGAACTCGCCGAGGAAGGCATGACTATGCTATGTGTGACACATGAAATGGGCTTTGCTAAAGAAGTTGCCGATCGCGTGATATTCATGGACGCAGGAGAGATCATCGAAGAAAACAACCCGGTCGATTTCTTTGAGAATCCTCAATCGGATAGGACCCAAAACTTCCTAGCGCAAATCTTACACCACTAAGATTTAGCCGAATCGACATAAAAAAGCACTGGTTTCTGTGAAGCCAGTGCTTTTTGTTACTAAATTCAAAAATCTGTGTAAGAATCAACATAGCTATGCTAGGCAGTAATATTGTGTTACAAGTTGCCAAATACATAACATCTTATTTCTATTATTATTTTATCTAAGTTACGTATGGTTAGGGCTTGATTTTTTGAACTTTCAATCCCATAAATGTACTTAAAAGAAAGTCTCTTATCGAGGAAGATTATGAACAGTCCAATGTTTACCCGCACTTCAACTCAAGAAAGTGCTCTACAAACGAACAAAGTATTGCGTAATACTTACGCTCTACTTTCAATGACACTTTTATGGTCGGCAGTCGTTGCTGGCGTTGCAATGGCATTTAACCTTCCACATCCAGGTATCATCCTAATGCTGGTTGGTTTCTACGGCCTATTATTCTTAACAGAAAAAAACCGTAACAACAGTCTTGGCCTTGTGTTTACGTTCCTATTTACTGGCTTCTTAGGTTACACCGTTGGCCCTATTCTAAACATGTACATCGGTGCAGGCATGGGCGATATCGTATTAACCGCACTCGGTGGTACGGCACTATCTTTCATGGCAGCATCGGCATACGCACTAACAACGAAACGTGACCTATCGATGATGGGTGGCTTAATGCTATCACTATTTGTTGTGCTGGTTGTGGGCATGATTGCAAGCTTCTTTATTCAATCAACCCTGTTACACTTGGCGTTGAGCAGCTTGTTTATCATTTTCTCTACTATGGCGATCCTGATGACAACACAAAGCATTATTCGTGGCGGTGAAACAAACTATATCTCTGCGACAGTAACTTTGTATGTATCAATCTACAACATCTTCATCAGCCTACTAAGCATTCTAGGTATTATGAACGACGATTAATCGTTTCTCGTTAAGTAGAATCAAAAAGCCCGAAGGTAATTCCTTCGGGCTTTTTCTTTGTGTGCAATTCAGTGTATTACGCCTGCTCTACTGACAACTCGATAACTTCGTCAGCTTCTGGATTTTCTCTAAAGCGTCTCACTTTGATCGTTTCCTCTCCTAACATGATTTGCTTGGCGATTCGGTGCATACCGTCAAAAACACGATAGTCACTGGTTAAGATTACCGGATACGACAAATCAGCATTGTTGATTCGTTGGCAATGTTTTGCAATTTCGCGGCAGGTTGGCTGTGGCCCTTCATGACTAAACCAAGTCACTTCATTTGGGCCTTTGATATCATCAATCGAAATTTCTTCTACAGGTAAGGATTCTGCAAGTTGCCAAATACGCTCGATGGACCAAGTGGATTTTACATTGTCATTAATCTCAATGTAACGTTGTTTCGACATGACTAACTCCTTGTCATCATTGTTGTTTCTAACCTGAATACAGGCTTTCATTAATCCAATGAGAATATCGGTCTATGAAAACAAACACAACGTTTAAGCTATTAATTCTCAAACAATCGCTATATCGCTTGTATGAGCGCTTTATAATCACCTCTCTCAGTTTGTAAACTGATTTCAGGGTATAACTTGTCTTAATTCAAACCGCGACTTCGCAATCGCTCATCGACTGATGACAAGAAGCAAAATACTCCAAACGCAACCCACCAATAACCGAACATCTTGAGCGCGGGCAACCAGACTACTGATTTACCAGCTACGCTAAAAAATATGTAGGCCGACATCATCGGTGTCACTAACATGACTCCCCAAGTCAAAAAAAGTAACGGCCCATAGATGTACTGCAACCAAGCATACTTCGGTTTTATAGGATTATGTTTTACAAATCCCGTCAGACATAGAAAAGAGAAAATGCTAAAGCATGCTTGCAGTACCGCCCATCCAATGGAAACGAAAAGATTCGACCACTCCATACACTCCTGAATTGCTCCGTGTTGTTGTTAAGCATGGGTGAACATAACGATTTTTTTCAATTTATTCTTTTGATTTAAAACTAGTTTATATTCGTTGTGATCGACTTATCTAAAACAATAAATATAACTGACAAATCAATCACACCAGGCGAATTGCATAACAATGCAAAACCACCGATATCAACCCCGAAAATTTTCTAACAACACGAATAAAAAAACAAATTTATGCTTAAAATATAATTTAAGAGTATTCAGTTATAGGCCACTACTTTGTACGCTTTTGATTCGCTCGATACGACTTCGAGATTCTTTTGTTGAGAACATTCTCGGCTGTCGCTAATCTATAAACATCCATGTTTACTTAACGGATAAAACGTTATGTTCGTTTACAACGGCAAAGAAATTGAAACGGATGCTCAAGGCTACTTATTGGATCATACTCAATGGGAAGAAGGTATGATTGAGCTTTTAGCAAAAGAAGAAGACATCGAGCTTACGGATGCTCATTTGGAAGTTGTGCATTTTGTGCGAGACTTTTATGAAGAGTTTAATACCTCCCCTGCAGTACGTATGCTTGTGAAAGCGATGGAAAAAGCGCACGGCCCGGAAAAAGGTAACAGTAAGTATCTATTCAAGCTGTTTAAAAAGGGACCAGCCAAACAAGCAACCAAATTAGCCGGCCTACCAAAGCCAGCTAAATGCTTGTAGATTCATAAAATTTTAAAACCGCGTAACGGCTTATACGACGCAGGCTCCTGCATCACATGCTCTACTGTTGCCGTTCGCGGTCCTTCTTGTAACCATTCCGAAAACGCAACTATTTGCGCGTCTGTTCCACACGCCATCACTTCAACATCACCATTGTTTAGGTTCTTCGCATAACCTGTTAACCCTAGCTTCAATCCTTGATGGGAAGTATGGTAACGAAAGCCGACGCCTTGAACGTGACCTTTTACTATAAATCTCTCACACTTTACGTTCATCTTTGTACCGCTTCTTTTTACTGAGTGATATATTCTTTGCGTCTATTCACCCCACTAAGGATAGTGGGTTTTTGCACGGTTATTATAATTATGAAAGAAATTCCATTCCGCTGGATTGATAAGTATCTCATTCACTTAAAGATTCAAGAAAAGTTCTATTTGCTCTTCGTTCTCCCTCTTCTTGCTTTAGTCATTCTCACACTCGTCCTTAATAGCGCGGCTAATACACTGATCTCAAATATGTACCAAGAAGAGCTCATGCTTATGAAAGGTCTGATAGAGGCAGGCAACCTTTCTCAATCTCAAGTAGCAAGCCTCATCGCTGGTTCAGAAACCGTTTCTATTGGCTCTGGTTCGCAATCCGTGTCTGTTTTAAATGGTACGTACAGTTTGGTTGCGAACCATGAACTTTCTTTATGGGCTGCCCTATCAACGACTCAAGTAAGCATTATCTGTGTGAGCTTGTTTATTCTCGCTCTTGGCGTTTACTACATCATGACGTTTATTGGCGGCGCGATGTTCACGATGAACAAAGCATTAAACACTCTTGCGGGTGGCGACTTAACTGCGAGAATGAACTTCTTCCCTGTTCGCGACGAGTTTAGTGAAATTGCTATTACGATAGACAAAGTTGCAGAACGAGAGCAACAAATGGTGCTGTCGATTCAAGAGTCTGTGGCGTTAATGCAACAAATTAGCTCAGACCTGAATCAATCGATTCATCACAGTTCAGATATTTCAGCGACTCAGCAGGAACACCTCAACTCTCTTGCGAGTGCAACGGAACAAATGGCATCAACGATTCGAGAAGTCGCGACACTAGCTCACGATTCAAGCACGCAAACCGATGATGCGCGAAACGTGGCTCAGTCTGGACAAGTGAAAGTTGAGAATACGCTTCACTCGATTTCGAACCTTTCTAATGAGATTCAATCTGCGTCTCAAGCCGTTGCCGAGTTAGATGCCAATGCAGCACAAATTGATGAAGTCGTGACAACCATCAATGGGATCTCCGAGCAAACCAACCTACTTGCTCTGAACGCGGCTATTGAAGCTGCACGTGCTGGAGAACAAGGTCGTGGATTTGCGGTCGTTGCGGATGAGGTTCGCGCTCTTGCGGGACGCACTCAGCAAGCGACAGTTGAAATCCAAACGATGATTGAATCATTACAGCGTAACAGCCAGTCGCTTACTAAGCTGATGGAAGTGACAGTTAATAATGCAAATGAGGGACAAAACCTCATGACGGAAGTGAATCACGAAATCGGCTCTTTGGCAGATAAAAATCAAACTATCTCCGACAGTAGCATTCAAATTGCAACAGCAGCTGAAGAGCAAGGTGTAGTCGCGGACAATATCGCCTCAAGCGTTGAAGAGATTCGAGTTCAAGCAGATAACGTGTGCAATATGATAAGCACGACTTCACAAAACGTTGATCAACTGCGTAAGCAAAGCGACACCATGGAAACACTACTTACTGGACTTAAAGCATAGCAACGGAATCTGTTACAGCAAATTCAAATAAAAGGGTCACTTTAGTGACCTTTTTTGTATTTAAAAGTCACTACAATGTACTGGATTGCCGAGGGATATTGCTTTTACCATTCACATCCCGGACAATACGCCCCTTTCAAAATTCAACAAGAGCTAATGAAATGACAGCTGCTATCTATTTGGTTAAAGGTCGTGAGAAATCGGTCAAGCGCAAGCACCCTTGGATCTTCTCTCGAGGCATCAACAAAGTTGAGGGCGAACCTGCTCTTGGCGAAACGGTTGATGTATTCACTCACGACGGTAAATGGCTAGCTAAGGCGGCATATTCGCCAGCTTCACAAATTCGTGCTCGTATTTGGAGTTTTGATAAAGAAGAAATCGACACCGCGTTTTTCGTTAAACGACTTAAAGACGCACAACTTCTTCGTGAAGACATTATCGAACGTGATGGCCTTACGGGTTATCGCCTTATCGCAGCAGAGTCTGACGGCTTACCAGGCGTTACGATCGACCGTTACCAAAATTTCTTTGTGTGCCAACTTCTCAGTGCTGGCGCAGAACACAATAAGCAGGCTATTGTTGACGCTCTGGTTGAGTGCTTCCCTGATTGTAATGTGTACGAGCGCTCTGACGTGGCCGTTCGTAAAAAAGAAGGTTTAAAAGAGATCACGGGCGTCTTGCACGGCGAAGAGCCACCTAAATCGGTCGTCATCGAAGAAAATGGCGTAAAGATTAGTGTAGATATCGTTGGCGGACACAAAACAGGTTTCTACCTAGATCAACGTGATAGTCGCCAGCAAGCGATGAAATATATGAAAGGCAAAGAAGTTCTTAACTGCTTCTCTTACACTGGTGGCTTCGGACTTTACGCTCTAAAAGGTGATGCAAAGCGTGTGATTAACGCTGACGTGTCACAACCTGCTTTAGATACCGCAAAATTCAACGCAGAACTAAACGAGTTTGATATTTCGAAGAAGCGTGCCGTCTTCCTAAATGCAGAGGTGTTTAAGCTGCTTCGTGAGTATCGTGATCAAGGAACTCAGTTCGATGTTGTGATCATGGACCCACCGAAGTTCGCAGAGAGCAAAGCACAACTAAACGGCGCATGTCGTGGTTACAAAGACATCAACATGCTAGCAATGCAAATTCTAAAACCGGGCGGCACGCTACTGACCTACTCGTGCTCTGGCTTGATGGATCAAGTTCTGTTCCAGAAAATCATCGCTGATGCAGCCGTAGACGCTAACCGCCAAGTAAAGTTTGTGGAGCGTTTTGAGCAAGCCGCTGACCACCCAACCGATACCGCATATCCAGAAGGTTTCTACTTAAAAGGTTTTGCATGTAAAGTGCTTTAATTATTGCCTGAACTTACTGCATTACTAAATGAAAAACGGAGCTTTCGCTCCGTTTTTCATTTTGAATCATTTACTCTCGTAATTGTTCAAGATTAGAAATCAAACTATTGGCAATATCAGAAGCAGAAGCTCCGTCAAAATTAACCTCCAACTGTTGTCCATCTTTATTTATGGTCAGAGTTGAGTTACCTCCACTTTCAGTCACCGCCACCGTGATATCATCCACGCTTCCGTGATAATCGCCAGAGCCGAGATCATCAAGTAATGTGGAAATATCAGTACCACTCATATCATCAAATACATCGGTAAAATCGAGCTGATCCCCGTCACTGAAATCCGTCACGGTGTCAGTTGCGGATTGCATCTCTGTCCACTTGAAGATGTCATCACCTCCGCCACCAGTCAAAATATCATTACCTAGACCACCAATTAGAATATCATTACCATCGGTGCCTACAAGAACATCATCTTGGTCTGTTCCCATGATGATATTAGGCTCTTGCTGTAACGAAGCAGTCTGTGTACCGAAAGCGGTCACTGTTTCAAAAGAGACATTGTTAAAATCAATATCAACGGTTGCAGTGGTATCGCTTTCTAAACCATCTGAGTCAATCGCTTTGTAATCAAACGAGTCGTTTACATTATTAAAACTTGTAATCTGAGTACCAACTAGAGTAAAGCTGGCTTTATCACTTGAACTGTCTGTTTCAGGGAACAAGCGAATCTCATCAAAACTGCCATTACTTAGCGATACGTCAGCGTAACCTTCTTGATTACCAGTAAATACGATGTCACTGGTGTGTATGGTTTGTATATCAACAAGAGTATCGCCCATATAAAAGTATGCTTGAATCCAAGCGCCGCCACTGTTAAACCTATCATTCAAGCTTGCTAGGTTTAACCTTGCTTCTCTAGCTTCAAGCCCTTCATCTAATTCAATGGCAATGAACTCACTCGTACTAATTTCATCCCCTTGGCCAGTTTCGCCCGGTGACACTACAACTAAACCTACCTGCTGAGCGGCAAAGTCGACCTTGATTTGAGCATTATTGACAAAGTCACCATTACCATCAATGGTTCCTCCAAAGAAACTTAAACCGTTAACATCGACTGAATCGGCAATGAAGTCTTTAGAAAATTCATCGAGTAAATCTTGGGAATCAAAGCTTTGCTCATCAAAGAAGTCTTCCGTTAGTGCATACCTGACTTCCGTAGTTTCTGGAATCACATCACCAATGTCCAATATGACTTCATTGTTCTGATCATCCAAGTAATAGAGATAGCCATAGTCTGGAAGCGTCGTGACACAGATGCTCGTTTCTTTATCATCTTGAAGATCAAAGTCATCTTCAAAGTCTTGCGCATGTGGTGCAAAGTCAATTAAAGCGTCTCCTCCCACACTAAGGTCAACCGAAATGCCAAAGTCTTCTACTGTCGGAGGTGTATTGTCATCATCAATAATCGTACCAAGGCCTGACGCTGCAGGTGATTGCCCTTGAATCGAACCAGTTAAAACAAAGTTTTCTGAAGATTCATAAATCTGGTCTTCAACAGTGTTTACCGTAACACTAAAGTTAGTATCACTCGCAGGTACGGAGACATCAAACGTTCCATCAGGGTTTACCGCAATAACTTCCGTCGTGTTATCAGCATAAGTAATGGTCACACTCGTAGCGTTAAAATCATCTCCAGCGACAGCGGTTCCGTCTAAGAGAGACATACTAACCATAATCGCAACCGCACTTGCATTACTCAGTGTAACGTTAAATTTCGCATCGTTACCTTCCACCACTTGAATATCCGTAATTTCAGTGACAGTTGGTATGTCTGCATCATCGTTAATCGTTACGGTACCGACCGCAGCAGTTGTTTGCACAGCAGTGGCACCGGATAATGTAAAGTTCTCATCACCCTCATAAATATCATCGTTTAACGTCACCATAGTAACGTTAAATGTTGTGTCTAAAGCTGGTACAATGACATCAAACGTACCATCTGGGTTCACTGAAATAACGTCGGTACTACTATCAGCGTAGGTAACGGTTACTGTCGTATTTGTATAATCCGAACCTCCTTCAGCTGTCCCATTTGCTAATGTCATATTAACAACGGTGTTTGTGGTACTTGCATTGCTTAAAGTGACTTCAAGCGTTGCCAGCTCACCTTCACTAACTATGGCATCCGTAATCGCTGCTACAGTCGGTCGGTCATCATCAGGATCTGGTCCTGGGCCACTACCATCATCAACAATAGTACCGGTACCAATCACAGAGCCAACTTGGTTATCAGTGTTACCTGATAACGTAAAGGTTTCAGGTCCTTCGAATAAGTCATCATCTGTTGTACTTACAGAAACACTATAAGTCGTATCATTTGCGGGCACATCGACAATAAAGCTGCCATCTGGATTTACCGTAACGACTTCTATGCCGCCACTCTCATAAGTAATTGTTACTGAAGTATCGGTGTAATCCACACCGCCTTCTGCTGATCCGTCAGTCAGCATCATATTGACAGTGGTGTTGGTGGTGCTTTCATTACTCAACGTTACATCTAGTGTTACAATATCACCTTCGTTTACCGTTGTAGAGGTAATCGCTGCCACTGTTGGGCGATCGTCATCTGGATCAGGTCCTGGCCCCGAACCATCATCAAGAAGAGTCCCTATACCCATTGCAGATGTAATTTGAGTGGCAGTTTTACCCGAGAGTGTTAAAGTCTCTGCGCCTTCGAATAGGTCATCATCAATAGTATTCACTGTGACGCTGAATGAGACGTCGTTCGCGGGAACTGAAACATCAAATGTTCCGTTTGCGTTGACAGTAATGACATCTGTTGAGTTATCCGCATAGGTAACTGTAACCGATGTATTGATGTAGTCTATGCCCCCCTCTGCGCTACCATCAGCGAGCACCATATTGACCAAACTTTCACTATCACTAGGGTTACTTAAAGTAACATCAAAAATGATAGGTTCACCTTCATTAACCACTTCACTAGAAATAGAGGCAACGCTGACTGTATCGTTATCAAGAATCGTTACCGTGCCTGTAACCGGAGTTGTTTGTATCTCGGTCTGTCCAATTAATGTGAAATTTTCATCGCTTTCGAACAGCTCATCGTCGGTGGTACTTATCACAACGTCAAAGGTCATATCACCAGCTGGTACGGACACATTAAATGTACCATCAGGGTTCACAGGGATAACGTCTGATGAACTATCTGCATAGGTAACAGTAACAGACGATTTGGTGTAATCTACCCCTCCCTCTGCTGTGCCATCATTAAGTGCCAGATTAACGAGAGTATCCGTAGTGCTTAGGTTACTCAAAGTGACAACCAACGTAGCAGACTCACCTTCGTTTACGGTTGTATCACTAATTGCCGCAACAACCGGACGGTCATCATCCGGATCTGGACCCGGACCACTGCCATCGTCCACTATCGTTGCCGTACCCGTATCGCTGCCTTGCACCGCGCCAATGCCAGTTACTGTCACACTGAAATCTTCAGGGCCTTCATAAACGGTGTCATCAATGGAAGCGATACGCACATCAAATTCGGTTTGCCCGGCAGGCACCGTCACCACACCATCATTTGGCACTGCAACCCAGCCACTTCCCGTGCTGTATTCTAAGGTGCCCAAATCTCCAACTTCGGTATCGCCAAGATTAAGACCCAGTTCCACCTGCGTTTCCGCTTCAGACGCGTTCGATAAGGTGACTGTGAAGTTCGCCGTATCACCTTCATTAATAATGCCAGCATCGGTAATAGTCACGCTCGGGCGGTCATCATCCGGATCAGGGCCCGGGCCACTGCCATCATCCACTATCGTTGCTGTACCCGTATCACTGCCTTGCACCGCCCCGATGCCGGTTACTGTCACACTGAAATCTTCAGGGCCTTCATAAACGGCATCATCAATGGAAGCGATACGCACATCAAACTCGGTTTGCCCGGCTGGCACCGTCACCACACCATCATTTGGCACTGCAACCCAACCACTTCCCGCGTTGTATTCTAAGGTACCTAAGTCACCGGCTTCAGTGTCACCCAAGTTGAGGCCTAGCTCGACTTGAACAGTGGACTCGGAGGCATTCGACAGCGTCACTTTGAAGTTCGCCGTATCACCCTCATTAATCGTGCCAGCGTCAGTGATGGTCACATTCGGGCGGTCATCATCCGGATCAGGGCCCGGGCCACTGCCGTCATCCACTATCGTCGCCGTACCCGTATCGCTGCCTTGCACTGCCCCAATGCCAGTTACTGTCACACTGAAATCTTCAGGGCCTTCATAAACGGTGTCATCAATGGAAGCGATACGCACATCAAATTCGGTTTGCCCGGCTGGCACCGTCACCACGCCATCGTTTGGCACTGCGACCCAACCACTTCCCGTGTTGTATTCTAAGGTACCTAAGTCACCGGCTTCGGTGTCACCTAAGTTGAGGCCAAGTTCCACTTGAACTGCAGATTCGGAGGCATTCGATAAGGTGACTTTGAAGTTCGCAGTCTCACCCTCATTAATAATGCCAGCATCGGTAATAGTCACACTTGGACGGTCATCATCCGGATCAGGGCCCGGGCCACTGCCGTCATCCACTATCGTCGCCGTCCCTGTATCGCTGCCTTGTACCGCCCCAATGCCAGTCACCGTCACACTGAAATCTTCAGGGCCTTCATAAACGGTGTCATCAATGGAAGCGATACGCACATCAAATTCGGTTTGCCCGGCTGGCACCGTCACCACGCCATCGTTTGGCACTGCAGCCCAACCACTTCCGGTGTTGTATTCTAAGGTACCTAAGTCACCGGCTTCGGTATCGCCGAGATTAAGACCCAACTCCACTTGCGTTTCCGCTTCAGACGCGTTCGACAGCGTCACTTTGAAGTTAGCTGTTTCACCTTCATTAATGATGCCAGCATCAGAGATGGTCACATTCGGACGGTCATCATCCGGATCGGGACCCGGACCACTGCCATCGTCCACTATCGTTGCCGTACCCGTATCGCTGCCTTGCACCGCGCCAATGCCAGTTACTGTCACACTGAAATCTTCAGGGCCTTCATAAACGGTGTCATCAATGGAAGCGATACGCACATCAAATTCGGTTTGCCCGGCAGGCACCGTCACCACACCATCATTTGGCACTGCAACCCAGCCACTTCCCGTGCTGTATTCTAAGGTGCCCAAATCTCCAACTTCGGTATCGCCAAGATTAAGACCCAGTTCCACCTGCGTTTCCGCTTCAGACGCGTTCGATAAAGTGACTTTGAAGTTCGCAGTCTCACCCTCATTAATGGTGCCAGCATCGGTAATAGTCACACTTGGGCGGTCATCATCGGGATCAGGTCCTGGACCACTGCCGTCATCCACTATCGTTGCCGTACCTGTATCGCTGCCTTGCACCGCGCCAATGCCAGTTACTGTCACACTGAAATCTTCAGGGCCTTCATAAACGGCATCATCAATAGAAGCAATGCGCACATCAAACTCGGTTTGCCCGGCTGGCACGGTCACCACGCCATCATTTGGCGCTGCAACCCAGCCACTTCCCGCGTTGTATTCTAAGGTACCTAAGTCACCGGCTTCAGTGTCACCCAAGTTGAGGCCTAGCTCGACTTGAACAGTGGACTCGGAGGCATTCGATAGCGTCACTTTGAAGTTCGCCGTATCACCTTCATTAATAATGCCAGCATCGGTAATAGTCACACTTGGGCGGTCATCATCGGGATCAGGTCCTGGACCACTACCGTCATCCACTATCGTTGCCGTACCCGTATCACTGCCTTGTACTGCGCCAATGCCAGTCACGGTCACACTGAAGTCTTCAGGGCCTTCATAAACGGTGTCATCAATGGAAGCGATACGCACATCAAATTCGGTTTGCCCGGCTGGCACCGTCACCACACCATCATTTGGCACTGCAACCCAGCCACTTCCCGTGTTGTATTCTAAGAGACCTAAGTCACCGGCTTCGGTGTCACCTAAGTTGAGAGTCAGTTCAACCTCAACATCTATAGCTGATGGATTAGATAACGACACTTTAAAGCTAGCCGTTTCACCCTCATTAACTATCCCTGCATCGCTCATCGTTACCGTTGGGCGATCATCATCAGGACTTAAACCTGGCCCACTACCATCATCAACAATGGTTGCCACCCCGGTTGCAGGTGTATTTTGTTCTTCTGTTGTGCCAGAAAGCGTAAACGTTTCTGGGCCTTCGAATATAGAGTCATCTATAGAGTCGAGAGAAACCGTAAACCCGCTTTCACCTAATGGGACCGAGACTGTAAAAGTACCGTTATCATCAACCAAGATTTCTTCCGTTGTACCATCAGAAAATGTTATGAGAACACGCTCATTAACGTAGTCACTTCCGCTCTCGTCAGTTGAACCGCCAGTTGCGGTGCCATCAAGTAGCGACAAAGTGACATCAGTATTGTCCTCTGTTGCTTGGTTTAAAGTAATATCGAATACAACCTGATCACCTTCGTTGATAGTCGGACTGGATATTTCCTGAACAATTATCGTTGCAGGAATGGGGGTTGCTGTTGGTTCTGGTGGTTGTATTTGGAGAATATCGAGTAGCGTCTCTACTTGAGTACTTGAAAATCCTGTTCCGTCAGTTCCCACTGTCTCAAAATTGGTACTAGCGAGTAATTCAGCACCTGTGCGATCTATAGCTCCCGTATTCTGTGGGCTAGACCCGTTTCCTTCACCTGCAGCAGGTTCAAACTCTTCACCCAGCTCTGTCGGGTCTTCCCCACTCGCAATTGCTTCAATTAACGCAGTGATATCATCAGTTACATTTATTGAACTTCCTTGTGGTGTCACCTGCTCGATAACAAGTTCAGAAGTATCTGATACTTCATCGATTATTAACTCTCCTGGTTGAGGTAGTTGACCCTGACCTAAAGTCCTAATCTCCCCGTCCAACCCGATAACGACAATGTTGCCCGCCAATGAGCTAAAAGTTACACGTTCCATATCTACCTCGCCCCACTTCAAACCAAGTCAAAAGTTTGTCACCCCTACATTTACGTCTATAGTTTAGTCAAAATCATCATATTTTCGTTGTATGTGTAGCTTGTAGGACGTTTGATAACTCTAGGGGCAGAGTTACAAAAAAGCGCAGAGTGACACAGGCCGTGAAACGCTATGATATTAAGAATTCAAGCTTTTCTCCGAGCTAAACTTGCTATGTTGCTAAGCAACATTCGACATATGTGCTAAGGTTTTAAAAGGCGAAATCTTGGATTTTTGAAACAAAAGCTTTGTTTTAACAGTAGGTTGATAAATCCCTTACTCAAGCACTGTTATTTATGATGTTTCGTCTCAGTTATGAGATGAAATAGCAAAAAGCAACACGAATTTTTAGGAGAAATACCGTGAAATGGAACCGACTAAATATTGCTTGCTGCTGTAGTTTAATGGTGTCTATACCCGTTTTCGGTCAAACTTTAGAGCAAGCCGTGGCATTGACGTTAAAAAACAACCCTGACATTAAGAGTGCATTTAATGAATTTACGAGCCGAAAATACGTAAATGAAGCATCTTCGGGTGCTTACTTACCCTCTATTGATCTAGATGCGGGTATTGGGTATGAAGGATTAGACCCTTCTGACGAGGTGGGACGTGGAGATACAGATTACACTCGAAAAGAAGCATCGGTGACACTAACCCAACTTATCTGGGACGGCAGTGCGACTCTTAATGATATCGACCGAACTGCAGCGGATGCTGAATCAGTAAGATTTCAACTTTTGGCCGACGCATCGGATAAAGCACTTGAAGTCACCAAAGTGTATCTAGACGCTGTAAAAGCTTACGAAATACTCAAGCTGTCTGAAAACAACCTGGCTGTTCACAAAGATATCTACGATGACATTAAAAAACGAGTCAACTCGGGTATCGGCTCTACCGCTGACTTAACGCAAGTAGAAGCACGTTTGGCAAAAGCACACGGCAACTTAGCCGCTGCTCAAAATAACCTGTATGACTCTCACACGATGTTCACTCGTTTAGTCGGTCAAACACCGCAAGGGCTAATCTTTCCGAGAGCGGACCAAAACTTTATTCCGTACACAATTGATGAAGCGGTAGGCTTGGCATTTGAACTGCACCCCGTTATTCAAGTCGCACTCGCAGACGTAGACTCGGCTAAGTTTCAATACAAACAGTCTAAAGGTGTTAACTACCCAACCATTTCCATTGAAGCTTCGCAAACATGGCGTGACGACGCTGATGGTTTAAAAGGTCGCAGTGATGAGACACTTGCCATGCTGCGTCTACGCTACAACCTGTTTAATGGCGGCAGTGATGCAGCGAACTCAGAAAACTTCGCCTACCAGCTAAATAAAGCAAAAGACTTGCGTGAAGGTGCCTATCGCAATGTTGAAGAAGGGTTAAGACTTTCTTGGAGTGCGCTTGATTTAACATTACAACAAAAAGAGTTTCTGTCAGATCATGTTGACTCTGCGTCTGAGACCGTAATTGCTTACGAGAAGCAATATCGCATCGGTAAACGAACACTGCTTGATCTATTGAACACTGAAAACGAGCTCTTTGAGGCGCGTAAAGACTACTTAGATTCTAAATACGCAGAGCAGTACGCCAAATATCGAGTGATGAACGCAACAGGTCAACTGTTGAGTGCATTAAGGGTCGAAATGCCTAAAGAATGGCTAGAAGAAGTGGAGTATTAATTATGAAACACATAACTCTTATTGCACTCTCATTGATGATTTCGGCATGCAGTTCATCCGATAAAGGCGATGAGTATGATTACATCGATACGCCAATTGCCGATCAGTGGGCTGATCATATAGATGATGACTCAGACGGTGTTATTAACGAGCGCGATTTGTGTCCGGGTACTCCTTTAGGAGCCGAGATAGATAACGATGGCTGCGGTTCGTATGTCGACTCCTCACAAGAAATGCAAATTCGAGTCCTATTTGCGAACGATTCCGATGTTATAAACCCTATCTTTACGCAACAAATTCGTGAGTTGTCCGATTTCTTGAAAGAGTACCCAAATACGTCTATCGAGATTCAGGGCTATGCTAGTCGCACTGGTACTGCAGAACACAATCTCGACTTATCCAAGCGCCGGGCTGAGAACGTTAGAAAAGAACTCATGACGAATGGTATTAGTGGGGATAGAGTTACCATTGTGGGCTATGGGGACACAGTGCTTGCAACACAAGGCACTGACCAAGTGAGTCACGCGCTAAACCGTCGAGTAACCGCAACAGTGATTGGTCACAAGGGCGAAGTTAAGAAAGAGTGGACCGTTTTCACTACACTTCCAAAAAGCTAACACAACCATAAACAGAACGTAAAAATAAAAGGTCTAGCAAATTGCTAGACCTTTTTTGATTTTCAATTTTACCTAAATGGTAACGCCACTACATATCTTTGTATTGCGCCTCTAAACTTGCAATCAAGCTTTGAGTCACATCATCAACGCTTGCACCGTCAAAATGGATGTCTAATGTCGAGCTACCTTTTGTAATACTCAGGTTTGTCTCAGAGCTGCCATCTGGTGCCACTTCTACGTGATACTCTCCGACATCACCGGTATGATCACCTGATTGAAGATCATTAAGAAGCTCTCCAATTTCATCTTTAGATAAGTCATCAAAGAGATCAGAGAAGTCTAGAGTGTCTTCATCTTTATTGAAGTCAGTGACAGTGTCGCGTTCATTGGACACATCAATCCATTTAAAGATGTCTTCACCGTCCCCCCCTGTCAAAATATCATTGCCGAAACCACCAATTAAAATATCATTATCTGCACCACCGAACAGCTTGTCGTCACCGCCTTGTCCAAACAAAATATCATCACCTGAACCACCAGAGATGGTGTCTGCTTGGTCGTAATAACGAGACTGTTCAAATTCTGCTTGGTTTTCAGTAATGTAGTGATGAACTTCTTCTTTCGTAACTAACGAAACATCCTTACCTAGTTGAGATGCTACGTAGTTTTGTAGCGCGGAAACTCCTTGCTCACCATCGACGTCGAAACGCATGGCATCACCAAAAATAATGTCATTTCCATCAAGGCTGTTAATCTCATCTTTGCCTTGCATCAATGAAACTTCCTTACCAAGGATCACTTCTGCTAGTTGGTTTACATCTATGTTAGCTCTTACTACACCATCAGAGTCGAAGTTTTCTAACGAATCTTCATCTAAGTAGCGACCAAGACCTATCGAACGAACCTCACTAAATTCAGCCAATGCTTGATATGCATTATTCGCTTGAGATAGAACATTATTTCCATAATCATCATAGACATATGAGTTAAGCATTCTCCCCACCTGTTCACCAGTAGAGAGCGAATACACCGCCCCGCGAAAATCTATGATTGTTTTATTGTTGTATGTGACTGTATCACCAAACCTGTAATCACTTGGCAAAACATCCGCTAGCGTCACTAACTTTTGTTCTGACACGCCAAGTACGACACCCTCCCAACCACTAAACCAACTCGTATTGTTATCCGTAGCTTGGTTTGGTTGACCATCAGATATGAAATAACTTAGGTTTGTTGCGCCACTATCGGCATTAGCAAACCAGTCTAGTGCAGATTGGAACCCGGCTTCATAATTTGTATTACCATCACCGATTTGTAAAATTGCATCCAATGTAGACTCTATTTGCGATGTTGCGTTGTCAGCACTCAAATCTAATTCAAGTACCTGAGAGCTCCCAGTAGCAAATGTGGTCAATAAAACGTTCACTTTGCCCGAATGAGGGCCACTAGCACTTTCGGTAAGAGTATTCAGCACTGTTTTTAGCTCACCTAGCGCTAGACCAACGTCGTAACCCATGCTGCCTGATGTATCGAGCATAAAAGCAATGTTGTAGTCCTGCCCCTCGACAATCTGTAATCCTTGAACATCGCCAACAATCACATCATTGCTATCAGATCCAGCTATCTTGTTATCACCATGCGTACCGGAAACAAAATCATAATCTCGAACTGAAACAGAAGCCGTGTCCGTTCCCATTTGAGTATTGTTATTAACTTCAACACTTCCTGCCGTCGCTGTTACATCAAAATCTAACGAACCATTGTAATCGGCTGGTACAGTAATCGTACCGCTTAGTTGATGACTGGTTTGATTTGGTGCACTTGAAAGGTCAACCGTGTAAGAACCATCGCTGTTTTCAGTAACCGTTTTGCCATTCACCTCTAATGTTAGCCCTGAAGGAATTCCCGTTAAGGTGACGCTATCGTTAATGAATGACTCACTGCCATCCACATCGATAAGATCAAGGTTCAGCTCAAAAGAGACTTGCTGCTCTGTAAGTACAACATACTCTCCTGTGTTGTTATTTAGCTTGATAATGGCATCTTGGAAGATAAGTTGTTCAATTTCATAAAGGTGGTCACCCGACTCTTTATGAGTGCTCGAAACAACATCTTTTGTATCAATAAATCGGCTATCTTCGACAATCCAATACGGGACCTCTGAGTGGTCAGATGCAGGGTAATAGTTGAAGTTGTAATCAGACAACTTGCCAGAGTAAACAACTGTGTCCGTCTCCGCTTGATCATCTAATGAACCAATACCGCCATAGATAGAATCATTACCTCCTCCAGTCACAAAGATATCACTGCCTTGAGCATCAACGTTCGCACCTGCTTGTTGATCTCCGACAAAGCTCAGTGGCGATTCAGTGTCACCGCTTAGCATTAAGTCATTACCAACATGTCCGTTATTAAACGTTTGTGTCACCACATGTTCAAAGTCAAGCCCTGGTAAATTACTTGCCTCAAGCAGATCTTTAAGTTCTTCGTCTGTAGACCAGCTTCCGCCTAGTGTCACAGGTACAGACGTTACTGGACCGAAAGTAAGGTCAATCTTAATTGGGTCCGCGACAGGCTCTATGTCGATACTCAACGTACCTGAAGCAGAAGAATTGCCATCACTAACAGTGAAATGAATCTGCTCGTAAGTATCCAAGCCGTTCCCAACACCGTCTTTATCGAAAACATTTGCACCAGATTCATGTTCAGCAGGAACATAACGAACAAGACCATTTTCGATATCAGAAGCGAGCACACTTCCAGAAACCGCTTCCCAACCATCAGAACCTTTCACTTGCAGTGAGCCATTTAGAGCAGAAGTGTCAAACTCAACACTTATACTACTATCAACGATGCCTAAATGTTCTAGTGTTATAACAATAGCTTCGTCTTCTAATCCGGAAATTTCGTTGCTTTGAACTGCTGGCGGAACATCATTATCATCAATATAGCCAACGCCAGACACATCTCCGACTTTAATCACAAGACTCTCTGTTGATTCAACCAACTGATCATCAATACTTGGAATGGTAATCTCAAAGCCATTCACTCCGGCTGGGACAATAAGGTATCCGCCCAAATACTTCACGCCATTAGTAAAAGTTGCGTTCGACAAATCAATGTCTTGAGAGCTCACACTAGAACCCTCTGCAGAGAAATCCACTTGATACTTAACGGTCTGATCTGTCGCGTTATTTAGTGAAACAGAAAACGTGACATTGTCACCCTCAACAACAGTAACACCTGCAATGCTCTCCACCACAGGTCCATTTTCCGCAACATTACCATCTAGTATTTCGTTAACGATATTGACCGTAGACGGATCACTAACTCCACTTTCAGAATCGACTGCCACATATCCAAAGCTATCTCCGGCAGGAATACCTTCTACATAACGTAACTCCCAGTTCCCTTCATTTTTCGTAGAAAAATCTAACTGAGTAATGACCGAACCTTCAGGAAGAGCTAGTTCTTGCCCAAAACCAACGCTTGTTTCTTGGAATAGCATGAAGTTGCCTTCAGGCTTCAAGAACTCGAACGTTTGAGTCTGTTCGATATTGTTTGAATCTAAATACGTAACCGTAATAAGCGCAGCGTTGTCATCACCGTAATCAAACAATCCACCTAATCCATCTAAGCCAAGGTTTACGCTGCCCACAGGGTTATTAGACAAATCGATCGTAATTGTCTCGCCTTTCTCAATACCCTGCCCATCATTGTCAGCAATACCGTTTCCGATATGTGACACTTGGCGGTTGTATTGAGCAAGTTCACCACTATCAGAAGATATAGTGATGGAGGAACCATTAACTAAATACTCAGTACGGGAGTGTGATGGACCTCCGTCCTCACTTAGCCCCCAATTATTGAAATCTGTTGTAGACTCGGAACTATTTGGTGTATCTGGGCGATCCTTGATACCTAATAAGAAACCCACATTATCAGCTTCATAGTAAAGGCTATCTTTTTCATAAAGAGTGTCACTGACTTCTTTTATTTCATGCAGTTCACCGTTGTTATCTCTGAAGAACAATGTTCCTGAGGTCGGTAGTTCAGTAATCCGCACATGCAAATCGTTGCCATTTAAGTCATCTTCAATATCCGCTATATGATCCTGAGAGTCGCCATCACCTAAAGGTTTCGTATCAGTATCAAATACAACTTGCGTCAAAGGCTTGTCAGTAACATGCGTAAAGTCCTCACTGTCAGGCCTGTCATTCACTGGTGTGACATCGACGTTCACCGTGGTGGACTCCGATACCCCACCGGAGGTGACGATGTAGGTGAAGCTGTCTGTGCCGTGGAAGTTGTCGTTTGGCGTGTAGGTTACGCTACCGTCCGGGTTGACCGAGACCGTGCCGTTGGCTGGACCGTTATTGGTATCGAGCGACACCACTTTGTCGTCGCCTTCGAACGTGTCGTTACCTAAGACCTTGATGATGGTTGGCGTGTCTTCCACAACCGTCGCGTTGTCTGCCACGATGTCTGCCACAGGCGCTACTGTGAAGTTCACCGTTTGGCT